>NZ_JAGTUF010000010.1 GCF_018224925.1 Magnetospirillum sulfuroxidans
ACCCTCGTCGACGCCGCTGAACGCTTCGGACCGACGGGGAAAGGGGGCGCGAACACGCCTTTTTCCGCACCCTGTTAAAGCGCCTTTACGGTTGATCTTTTTCGTCCCCTGCCGCCCGGCGGCAGCCCCCCGGCTATAACCAAGGCCGAATCCATTCCCAAACCGCTTGACCGGTTTGCTCGGGCCAGCGTTCCAAGGCGAATTTCAGCGCAAAGCTCCAGATGGTGAAAATCATCAGCGCCGTCAGCATCTGCCGGCAATGGCGGAGCGTGCGCGCCCGCGAGCGGAACTGAACTAGCGACCCGGCCGACGCCTTGTTCAGCCCGTCGATTTCTTTCAATACGGAATCATATGGTTCGCGAAGACGGCGCGCAGCCATGAAAAACGCAATTGTCGTCGCCATACAGGCGACGATCAACCCGCTGCGCACACTGACAGCCGGCGGCGCCAAGCTTTTCAGCAAGAGAATCAAATCCTTATGCGCACCGAAAATGGCTTCCGGCAGATTCAGAAAGCCCAATCCGGCCAAGACAATCAGAAGAAAAAATCCAAATCCATACCAAGACGGGGCATGCGCCCATTCGGCCGTCTCGACCCGCATATCCTCGTCTCGTTCCCAAATTGCCGGCCGTAACATCAGCGCAACCGGCCCCCACAACCACCAACTCGCCTTAATGTTCCAGCGATAGACCAAAGCGGATAAGTAGATGATTGCGGCAAGGAGGAATTTAAAGGACCACTCGCCCTTGCATGGCCAATCCCGGAAATGAACCAACGAAAAAGTCATTAAGACATCGCCGGCGCGGGGCAGCAATTCCGGTAAATGGATAGGGTCCATGACCACGACGGTCGTCCGCCAATTGTCGGGAAGAGCCGCAAGGCCAGCGTGCAGATGGGTCAAGCTAGAGCGCAGGCGAATGACGACAGCACGCCCAAAGACCCCCAGAATAATGCTGGGCGCGAGAAGCAATAGCGTTGAAAAATTCTTTTTTGCGTTCAGCAAGAAAGCCATTAGTATCAGCAACGGTACAGCCACTATCAATCCGAGACTCATCAGAACAGAGCCGGTCAGTCCGCCGAAGACAACAGATCCAACGCTGAGGGCTGCAACCCCGCCCAAAAGCACGGTCTCGAAATTAGGAGAAATTGCGAAGCTTATCGAGATTCCTATAATCAGCACAGTCCAGCCTAGCACCGCGATATAGGCCGATCCGAATTCCCAAGCGGTTTGATAGGGAAGGATTGCATCAAACCCCAGGACGATTGCCGCGCCGAGCAAAGCAGCAGCCAAGGCGCCCCCCAGCAAGGGACCACGTTTGCCGAGAGAAAGAACGCTCTTCTCTTGCTCAAACCGCTCCCAATAATCCCACAGCATCTCCACCCCCATCTCCACCGAAGTCTCCGAGCGCAACAGCAGGATTGGAGCGGCCATCAGGCCGATCAAACTGGTCCAGGGCCAGGGGTTGTGCTGCGCCAACCAGCCGAAGAGCAGAGTGGCGAAGGGAATTTCGGCCAAGGCGAACAGTGAAATGCACCCCTCGGCATTTTCCGAACGGCTCCACCATACCCATTTGCGGCGGGGAGCATGTTGGATCGGCGAGGCGGCGATTTCGGTCATGCGGACGGGTGCTTTCGGGGAAATACTCCCGCCATGGTAGCGCGGTGAAGTCCAATGGGAAAGCGTGACCAACCTAAGAATCGGCCATTTCCCTTGCACGGCGGCGGCGCCCGCGCTACAGACCGGGTTCCGTATCCCACAGAAGGCAGCCATGGCCCGTAAACGCAAAGGCATCGCCATCAATGGGTGGCTGGCCATCGACAAGCCATTGGCCATGGGGTCGACCCAGGTGGTGGCGACGGTGCGCCGCACCTTGAATGCGGCGAAGGTCGGTCATGGCGGCACCCTTGATCCCTTGGCCAGCGGCATTTTACCCATCGCCCTGGGTGAAGCGACCAAGACCGTGCAATGGGTGATGGATGGGGCCAAGACCTATCGCTGCATCATCTGTTTCGGCGAGGCTCGCTCCACCGATGACCGCGAAGGCGCGGTGATCGCCACCTCGGATGTGCGGCCCAGCGCCGCGCAGATCATTGCCATGCTGCCGCGCTTTACCGGCGAAATCGAACAGGTTCCGCCGATTTTTTCCGCCATCAAGGTGGCGGGAGAGCGCGCCTATGATCTGGCCCGTGCCGGCGAACAGGTGGAATTGAAATCCCGCATCGTTCGCATCGACCGCCTGACCTTGCTGGGGATGGCCGATGCCGATCATGCCGAATTAGAGGTTCGTTGCGGCAAGGGAACCTATATCCGCTCCCTCGCCCGCGACCTGTCGGCGGCTTTGGGCACGGTGGGCCATATCGCTCAATTGCGGCGCACCGCCTGTGGGCCGTTCAACCAGGAAAACGCGATTCCCCTGGACAAATTTCTCGAGCTCGGGCACCTTTCCGCCCTTCGGGCTCATCTGCTGCCGATCGAGACCGCGCTGGACGACATCCCGGCGCTGGCCCTGACGACGGCGGAGGCTCGGCGCCTCCACAGTGGTCAAATCCTGTCGATAAGTCGATTGGCTGACCGCGACGCGCTGCCCGCCAGTGTCAGTGACCTTACGGTCCGGGCCATGGACGGAAACAGGCTGGTGGCGTTGGCGCGCTGTGACGGCGATGAAGTGCGGTCGTTGCGCGTTATCAATCTCCACCCATCATCATTAGGAGAAGACGATGTCGATTACGCCTGAGCGTACCCAGGAACTGATCAAGGAATTCGGCACCAAGCCGGGCGATTCCGGCTCGCCGGAAGTCCAGGTTGCCATTCTGTCCGAGCGCATTCGCAATCTGACCGAGCACATGAAGGCCCATAAGAAGGACTTCCACTCGCGTCGTGGTTTGTTGATCATGGTCGGCCAGCGCCGTCGCATGCTCGACTATGTCAAGAGCGTGAATGTCGGCCGTTACGAGCAGCTGATCGCCCGTCTGGGCCTGCGCAAGTAATCTGGTCTGTTTCGATCGGCGCCGGAGCCCTGGTCAGTCGCTGTTGACGGCCAGGGTTCCCGTCGATTTTTTTATATTTGGGTCAAAGTTCTTCACTGAGGCTTCAGTGTCCTTTGATCCGACATAAATTTGCGTGGTGATGCCAAAGGGCATTGGGGGCACTTAACGGTGCCCTTCGGTCTCACCACGCGAGGGTGTCACGTCGGCCAAGGGGGTCGATACGGACGCCGCATCCAGGGCAATCCGGCCCGATGCGCATGGAATAAGGAATGACCGTATGAGCATGTTCAAAGTCACCCGCAAGGAAATCATGTGGGGTGGACGCAAGCTGGTTTTGGAAACCGGCAAGGTTGCCCGTCAGGCTGACGGCGCCGTCATGGCCACTTATGGCGACACCACCGTGCTGTGCACCGTGGTCGGCGCCAAGGCCCCCAAGCCCGGCATCGATTTTTTCCCGCTGACCGTGAACTATCAGGAAAAGGCGTTCGCCGCCGGTAAGATTCCGGGTGGTTTCTTCAAGCGCGAAGGCCGTCCGTCGGAAAAGGAAACCCTGGTTTCCCGCCTGATCGACCGCCCGATCCGCCCGCTGTTCGTCGGCGGCTATCGCAACGAGACCCAGGTGGTCTGCACCGTGTTGTCGCACGATCTGGAAAATGATCCCGATATCGTCGCCATGGTTGGCGCCTCGGCCGCTTTGACCATTTCCGGTCTGCCGTTCATGGGGCCGATCGCCGCCGCCCGCGTCGCCTTCATCAATGGCGAATACGTGCTGAACCCGACCACCGCCCAGGTCAAGGAATCGGCGCTCGATCTGGTTGTCGCCGGCACCGTCGAAGGCGTGCTGATGGTGGAATCGGAAGCCAAGGAACTGTCCGAGGACGTCATGCTGGGCGCCGTCATGTACGGCCATCGCGAGTTCCAGGCGGTCATCAACGCCATTATCGAAATGGCCGAATCCTGCGCCAAGGACCCCTGGGACGTGCCGGCCCCGCCGGCCGAGGTCGCATTGGTCGAGGGCAAGTTCGCCGAAGCCGGCATTCCGGCCGAACTGGGCGAAGCCTATAAGATCGTCAAGAAGCAGGACCGCTACGCCGCCGTTGCCGCCGTCAAGGTCAAGGCTTTGGCCTTGCTGAGCGAAGCGGCCGAAATCGCCGTCGCCGGCCCGATCTTCAAGCACATGGAAGCCGACGTCGTGCGCGGCAACATCTTGAAGACCGGCATCCGCATCGACGGCCGCGACACCAAGACCGTGCGCGCCATCGAAAGCCAGGTCGGCGTGCTGCCGCGCGCCCATGGTTCGGCGGTGTTCACCCGTGGTGAAACCCAGGCCCTGGTGGTCGCCACCCTGGGCACCGGCCAAGATGAGCAGATCATCGACGCGCTGGATGGCGAATACCGCGAAAACTTCATGCTGCACTACAACTTCCCCCCCTATTCGGTGGGTGAAGCGGGGCGCATGGGCTCGCCCGGCCGTCGCGAAATCGGTCATGGCAAGCTGGCCTGGCGCGCCATTCGTCCGTGCCTGCCGACCAAGGAAGCTTTCCCCTACACCATTCGCGTGGTGTCGGAGATCACCGAATCCAACGGTTCGTCCTCCATGGCCACCGTTTGCGGCTCGTCGCTCGCCATGATGGACGCCGGTGTGCCGTTGCCGCGCCCCGTCGCCGGCATCGCCATGGGCCTGATCAAGGAAGATACCGGCTTTGCCGTGCTGTCCGATATCCTGGGTGACGAAGATCACCTGGGCGACATGGACTTCAAGGTGGCCGGCACCGCCGATGGCGTCACCGCCCTGCAAATGGACATCAAGATCACCTCGATCACCGAAGAGATCATGAAGATTGCCCTGGGGCAGGCCAAGGACGGTCGTATCCACATCCTGGGCGAAATGTCCAAGGGTCTGGAAGGCGCTCGTTCGGAAGTCTCGGGCAATGCCCCGCGCATTGTCACCTTCAATATCCCCAAGGAAAAGATCCGCGAAGTCATCGGCACCGGCGGTAAGGTCATTCGCGAAATCTGCGAAAACACCGGCGCCAAGATCGACATCGACGACGACGGCACCATCAAGGTGGCTTCGGTCGATTCCGAGGCTGGCCAGCGCGCTATCGACTGGATCCGCGGCATCGTCGCCGAACCGGAACTGGGCGTGGTTTACACCGGCAAGGTGGTCAAGGTCGTCGATTTCGGCGCCTTCGTGAACTTCCTGGGCTCGCGTGACGGTCTGGTCCACATCTCGGAAATCAGCCGCGACCGCGTCGCCAAGACCGCCGATGTCCTTAAGCAGGGCGATTCGGTCAAGGTCAAGGTCCTGGGCTTCGATGATCGCGGCAAGGTCAAGCTGTCGATGAAGTGCGTCGATCAGGAAACCGGTGAAGACATCACCGCCCAGATCGAAGCCGAACGGGCTGATCGCGCGAAGGATCGCAAGAAGCACGATTCCGAAGACTGAGTCTTCGCATCGCGTTGAAATGACGAAACGCGGGTCGCGCAAGCGGCCCGCGTTTTTGTTTGGCCGAAATGCTGTTGTTTGATCGCGCAGATGGTCAGCCGGTGGCGCTGCCGTCATCAAAAAGGTGCGTGCGTTGTTTGTTTTGTCGTGTGGAGGTATAAAAGATTCGAGGCCGGCGCCCTTGCGGACCCGGCCTCTCATCACTGACTAGGGAGGACCGCACATTAGGCGGGCAATTCCCTAGCTCACGATACACAACGTATCATTTAACGTAGGTTTTGTCAAAGTGTACCATCAAAGAGAGTCACTGCCATTCTCGCCGTTGCCATCGACATTAGAGGCGTTGAAAGCATATCTCTCGCCGGCGCGGCTCGGATCATACATGAACGAAGCGAAGCAGGATGCGAACTTGGCATTGCGACTGCATCGTTGGAATGCTCAGCTTTGCGAAACATTGTATGTGCCATCGCAAATGGTCGAAATCGGCTTTCGTAATCACCTGCATAGGGTGATGTCCAATCGATTTTCAGTCTGCTGGCCGTTATTGTTTAATTCGTCGGCTTTGCGGGCGTTGCCGGTCGGTGCGCGCGATCAAGTCAGAAAAGCGGCGCAGAAGATCAACGGCAAACCGCATACGATAGATGGAATCGTCGCCAATCTCACTTTCGGCTTTTGGTGCCGAATGTTGGACGATGATTACGACAGCGTGTTGTGGCGGCAGGGTATCCACCACAGCTTCCCCTTGTTGCCGCCAGACATGGATCGGGCGGGTTTGCGTAAGCACATGATGGCCATTCGTGATTTTCGCAATCGCGTCGCCCATCACGAACCGGTCTTCAGCAAAGGGCCGCAGAGGCACTTCGGCATGATGATTCAGGCCATCGCTTGGATGAGCCCCGAGGCCCATGACTACATCAAGCTGCAAGCCGGTGATTTCTATAAAGTCCATGCTGCTCGGCCGTATTAGATGATGTCGCCCCTTCCCCCCGTCATCGGCCATCGCGGCGCCGCCGGTCTGGCGCCCGAGAACACCTTGGCGTCGTTTGCTCTGGCTGCCGATTTGGGCTGTGCCATGGTCGAATTCGACGTCCGCTTGTCGGCCGATCGGGTGCCGGTGGTGTTTCATGACGACATTCTTGACCGCTGCACCGACGGCTTCGGCCCGGTGGCGGCGCTGACTTTGGCGCAGTTAAAGCGATTGGATGCCGGCGGCGGCCAGTCCATCCCCACCCTGGCCGAGGTGTTGACGCTGTGTTTGGAGCGCCACCTCGCCGTGAACATCGAGATCAAGCCGGATGGCGGGCGGGAACGGGAAACGACCGACATCGCTCTCAGCGCCGCCGGGGCGCTGTGGCCGTCGGATCGGCCGCTGCCCTTGGTTTCCAGCTTTTCCGGCAAGGCCCTGGAATGGGCGCGGCAGGTGGCGCCGCATTGGCCGCGCGGCCTGTTGGCGGAACGTCTTCCCCCGGCGTGGCGGCGGCTTGCGGATGTTTATGGCTGCGCGACAATCAACCTCCGCCACTCATGGTTGACAGCCGCGCGAGTGGCGGAAATCAAGGCCAGTGGGCTTGAAGTTCTAGCCTATACGGTCAATCGCAAGGGGCGGGCGGAAAAGCTTTGGTTTCGCGGGGTTTCAGCGGTATTTTCCGACCGCCCCGATTTTTTGCTAGGGGCAAACATTCGGATGTCATGAATTTTTCACGTCTAAGGTAGAAATACGTGGAAAGGCTGGCTAGAAATAGGGGCCGCCGCGATCCCGCTGAATCGGGACCGTCATTCGCCAGGGAGTTTTCGTCACCTTGTTCAAGCTAGACCCCATCGTCATTTCCGGTCGTGAAGTCCTGCCGCTGGTCGAAGGCGGCAAGGGGATCAATGTTTCCAACGGCGAAAGCTCGGGCGCGTGGGCGGCGGCGGGGGGCGTTGCCACCTTCTCCGGCGTCAATGCCGACAATTACGATGAGAATGGCGATCTCATCCCCATGATCTATCACACCAAGACCCGCAGCGAACGCCATGGCGAGTTGATCGCCTTTGGCATCAAGGGCGCCATCGCCCAGGCCCGCATTGCCCACGACATCTCTGGCGGCAATGGCCGTCTGCACATGAATGTGCTGTGGGAGATGGGCGGCGCCGAGGAAATTTTGGAAGGGGCGCTGCAAGGGGCCAAGGGGTTGATTCACGGCGTCACCTGCGGTGCCGGCATGCCCTATCGCGTCGCCGAGATCGCCGCCAAGTATGGCGTCTATTACTATCCCATCGTTTCCTCGGCCCGTGCTTTCCGCGCCCTGTGGAAGCGCGCCTATAACAAATACGGCCAGCTGCTGGGCGGCGTCGTCTATGAAGATCCCTGGCTGGCCGGTGGCCATAACGGCTTGTCCAATTCGGAAAACCCGGAAAAGCCGGAACCGCCCTATGCCCGTGTGCGCGATCTGCGCGCCACCATGCGCGAATGCGGCGTTGCCGATGCGGTGCCGATTTTCATGGCCGGCGGCGTTTGGGCGCTGAAGGAATGGTCGGATTGGATCGGCAACCCGGAATTGGGGGCCATCGCCTTTCAGTTCGGCACCCGGCCGCTGCTGACTCAGGAAAGCCCGATTTCCGCCGCCTGGAAGCATCGCTTGCTGACGCTTGAGCCCGGTGACGTGCTGTTACATCGCTTCAGCCCCACCGGTTTTTATTCGTCGGCGGTGAAAAACGATTTCATCATTGAGCTGGTCGACCGTTCGCACCGCCAGATCGCTTTTTCCTCGGAAGCCATGGGTGACCATGTGGCCGAGCTGCCCATCGGTGCCCGCAAGCGCATCGTTTGGGTGACGCCGCATGACAAGGAACAGGCGTTGGCCTGGGTCGCCGCCGGTTTCACCGAGGCCTTGCGCACCCCCGAAAACACCCTGGTGTTCGTCGACGCGGAAAAGGCCGAGGAAATCCGCAAGGATCAGGTCGATTGCATGGGCTGTCTGTCGCAATGCGCCTTTTCCAACTGGGCGCAGAACGAAGCCGGCACCACTGGCAAAAAGGCCGATCCGCGCAGCTTCTGTATTCAGAAGACGCTGCAAAATATCGGTCATGGCGGCGATGTGGAAAATGAATTGATGTTCGCCGGACACAATGCCTATCGCTTCGCTTCCGATCCGTTCTACGCCAACGGTTTCATTCCCACCGTGCGGCAATTGGTCGAACGCATGGCGATCGGCGAATAATTTTTTCAAATGGGCGACGATTTCGTCGCCCATTTGACCGAGGTTAAGGGGGGATGGGGACATCCCCTTTATTTTTCAATTGTCTCTGTGATACCTTCGACAGAGAACTCTTCCAAGGTGGAGGGGTTGCCCAAGCCCGGGAATGGGACGACGCGCGACATGAGCATGGTAACCGTTCGCCCTTATAGCCAAGCCCTGGACCGGTTGCGTGCGGCTGGTCTGCGTCCCACCCGCCAACGCTTGGCGCTGGCCCGCCTGTTGTTCGACGGCGAAGACCGCCATATCTCGGCCGAGCAATTGCATTCCGAGGCGCTGGGCAGCAACATCCGGGTTTCCCTGGCCACCGTTTACAACACGCTGCACCAGTTCACCGATGTGGGGCTGTTGCGGGAAATCGTTGTCGATGCCGGGCGATCCTATTTCGACACCAACACCTCGGATCACCACCATTTCTTCTACGAGAAGTCGGGCAAGCTGTGCGACATCCCTGCGGAAATGGTAGGGCTGACCCGCGTTCCTGACGCCCCTGAGGGCTTTCACATCACCCGGGTTGAAGTTATAGTCAGGGTCGATGGTTGAGAGTGACTCCTCTTCCGAACGAACAGGACAGGGCGCCCCTTGGGGCGCCCTTCTCCTTTTCAGGGTCGGCATGCCGACGCTAAGACGGCCGATCCCTAAAATTTTAAATCAATACGCTGGAAATAATGGCTGATGCACGTGTGCGCGCGTTGATATATCGGTGTACGGCCTAAGGCTTCTTGCTTTATACTGCAGCGCAATAAATATTGATTCAGCCAATACTGCATTACGCACAGAAATTGTGCTATAGTGACGCTAATGACTATCCTCGGGGGAGGCTCCCATGTTCGGATTTTGTCATCAGGCGTCGGATAGCCGGCGTGAAGCCGAGCTTCAGGCGATCGAGCAAGCCAAGACGACGTGCAAGCTTGAGCTGGCGAAAATGCACGAAGCCTCGCCGGACGAGGCCGAGAGATTGGGCAAATGGCTCAAGGAACGCTGCGGTCAGGACAAAACCCTGCCGTTTGATTTCAAGCGCAGAGTGCTGGAACGCGCCCGTTTTCATGAATGCAACGCCAACATGCGGGCGACCAATCAAATGCTGCATGCCGCGCTGCGTCTTGCCGCCGAGGAACATATGGTCGAGCGAGGGCGAAAGCTCAGCGAAGGCCGGCGCTATTTCGCCAAGGCCTGTGCCTTGGGGGCGGATGAAGACTTCCGAAAAGCGGTCCAGCGCTTGATCGATAATGTCATGATGACCGGCGGCGTCCAGCACAAGGGGCCGACCCGCGCCAAGCCGGCCGACATTGCCCCACGGGCGCCCAATCGGGCCAAGGGCTGACGCCGTGCCCTGGGTTATTCCGCCATCACGGCGGTGATGGTGGCCAGGGCTTCATCCCCGGTCCAGCCATAGATGCCCGATCCGGTCCAGGCGACGCGGCCTTGTTTGTCCAACAAGATCGAGGTGGGGAGCAAGGCATTGGGGAAGTCAGCCGGGTTGGCGGTGTGGACGGCCAGATTGCGAATACCGGCCCGGTCGAACCAGCGCTCGACGATGGCCTTGCCGCCACGATCCAACGAGACCGCCACCACCTGAAAAGCGGGGCCGCCCAAGCGCGCCTGCAGGGCGTCGAGATCGGGCATTTCGGCGACGCAGGGCGGGCACCAGGTCGCCCACAGATTGACCAGCACCACCCGGCCTTTGAGCCCGCTCAGACTTTGGCCGGCGCCGTCGGCGTCGGTAAAGGCGAAGTCCTGGGGAAGGCGACGGTGTTCGGGCGACGTCGCCGCCAAAGCCCGGCCCGAGACGCTTGGGTTAGGGAACGGTTCGGTGTAGCTTAGGCGCCCACCGGACCCCAGCATGGCGGTGATAACCCCGGCTGCCGCCGCCAGGATCAGCAAGGCGGCCACCAGGATCATGCGGCGGGTGCGGGTCGTCTGTTTCATTCTTGCCGCTCCAGGACGTCCATGACCGATCAATCCAAATCCGCTTCCGCCCCGGCCTCTTCCATGTGGGGGGGGCGTTTCGCCGGTGGGCCTGCCGCCATCATGCAGCGGATCAATGCGTCCATCGACTTTGATAAGCGTCTTTACGCCCAAGACATCCGGGGCAGCAAGGCCCATTGCCGCATGCTGGTCAAACAAGGCATTCTAACCGCCGCGGATGGCGACGCCATTTTGACCGGTCTGGATAAGGTTCTGGCCGAGATCGAGGCCGGGTCCTTCCCCTTTAGCATGGCGCTGGAAGATATCCACATGAATGTGGAATCGCGGCTGGCCGAATTGATCGGCGAGGCCGCCGGCCGTCTGCACACGGCGCGATCGCGCAACGATCAGGTGGCCACCGATTTTCGTCTGTGGGTGCGCGATGCCGTTGATGGCATGGAAAGCGCCCTAAAGGGCCTGCAACAGGCGCTGATCGACCGCGCTGATGAACATGCCGGTACCGTCATGCCCGGCTTCACCCATTTGCAGGCGGCGCAGCCGGTGACCATGGGCCATCACTTGATGGCCTATGTGGAAATGATCGGCCGCGACCGTGGCCGGTTGACCGATGCGCGGGCCCGGCTGAACGAAAGCCCGTTGGGCTCGGCGGCCTTGGCCGGCACCTCGTTTCCCATTGACCGTCATTACACTGCCGCCCAATTGGGTTTCGACCGGCCGATGAACAATTCCCTCGATGGCGTTTCCGATCGCGATTTCGCCCTGGAATTCATGGCCGCCGCCGCCATTTGCGCCGTGCATCTGTCGCGTCTGGCGGAAGAATTGGTGATTTGGACCAGCGCTCAGTTCCGCTTTGTCCGTCTTTCCGACGCATTCACCACCGGTTCGTCGATCATGCCGCAAAAGCGCAACCCCGACGCCGCCGAGTTGATCCGGGCCAAGACCGGCCGGGTCATCGGCGATTTGAACGCCTTGCTGATCGTCATGAAGGGGTTGCCGCTGGCCTATTCCAAGGACATGCAGGACGACAAGGAACCGGTGTTCGAAGTGGCCGACACCATGGAGCTGGCCATTGCCGCCATGACCGGCATGATCGCCGACATGAGCGTCAATACCGAGGTGCTGGCCAATGCCGCCGGGGCTGGCTTCACCACCGCCACCGATATTGCCGATTGGTGCGTGCGCGCCTTGAAGATGCCGTTCCGCCGCGCCCACCATGTGGCCGGTTCGCTGGTCAAACTGGCCGAGGACAAGGGCTGTGACCTGCAAGATCTGTCGCTGGCGGAAATGCAGGCCATCGAGCCCGGCATCACCGAACAGGCCCAGGCGGTGCTGGCGGTGGATTCGTCGGTGGCCAGCCGGGTCAGCTTTGGCGGCACCGCGCCGGACAACGTGCGCCAGCAGGTGGCGGCGGCGCGGAGCCGGTGGCTGTGACAAAGGGGGATCAGATGAAGCGCAGGATGTTGTTGCTGGCCATGATGACGGCGCCGCTGGCCGCGTGCGGGCGCAAAAGCCGGCCGCTTCCGCCAGAGGGGGCGACCTATCCGCGCCAGTATCCCAATGTCGATTTCCCCGAGGACAAGAACGCCGGCAAGCCCAAGTCGGAGACGGAGAACCCATGAACCATTTCGATTACGTGGACGGTCAGTTGCGGGCCGAGCAAGTGCCGGTGGCCGAGATCGCCGCCCGCGTCGGCACGCCGTTCTATTGCTATTCCACCGCGACCTTGGAACGCCATTATACCGTGTTCACCCAGGCGTTGGCCGATGCCGGTCTGGATGCCCAGGTGTGCTTTGCCCTGAAGGCCAATTCCAACATCGCGGTGATCCGCACCTTCGCCCGTTTGGGCGCCGGCGCCGACGTGGTGTCGGAAGGCGAATTGCGCCGGGCCTTGGCCGCCGGCGTGCCGGCCGACCGCATCGTCTTTTCCGGTGTCGGCAAGACCACGGCCGAGTTGGAATTGGCGGTGGCCAAGGGCATCATGCAGATCAACGTGGAATCCGAGCCGGAATTGGAGGCGTTGTCGCGGATCGCCTCGGCTCGGGGGGTGCGCATGCCGATCGCCTTGCGCGTCAATCCGGACGTTGACGCCGGCACCCATGCCAAGATCACCACCGGCAAAAAGGAAAACAAGTTCGGCATCGAATGGACCCGCGCGCACGAGGTCTATACCAAGGCCCGCGCACTGCCCGGCGTCGAGGTGGTGGGGATCGCCTGTCACATCGGCTCGCAATTGACCGAGGTCGAGCCGTTCCGCCAAGCCTTTTTGCGGGTGCGCGATCTGGTGGCCCTGTTGCGCGCCGATGGCTTCACGATTCGCCGTCTGGATTTGGGCGGCGGTTTGGGCATCCCTTACGAAAGCGAAGAGCCGCCGCACCCCGAAACCTATGCCCGGGCGATCAAGGAGAATTTGGGCGATCTCGGCTGCAAAATCGTGCTGGAACCCGGCCGTCTGCTGGTCGGCAATGCCGGCATTTTGGTGTCGCGGGTGGTCTATGTGAAGGAAGGGGCGACACGCACCTTCATTATTGCCGATGCCGCGATGAACGATCTGATGCGCCCGGCTTTGTACGACGCCTATCATACCATCGAGCCGGTAATCGCGCCGGCCGCCGACGCGCCGCGCCATCTGGTCGATGTGGTCGGTCCGGTGTGCGAAACCGGTGACACCTTCGCCAAGCAACGGTCGCTGCCGCCGCTTCGGGCCGATGATCTGATCGTCTTTCGCACCGCCGGCGCCTATGGCGCCGCCATGGCGTCAACCTACAACACGCGGCCGCTGGTGCCGGAAGTGTTGGTCAAGGGGGATACGTTCGCAGTGGTGCGGGCACGACCCAGCTTCGACGAAATGTTGGCGCTGGAATCGGTTCCCGACTGGCTGGAATAATGACCGGGCCAACCTCTCTTGTCGCCGCCTTGCCTGATGACCGGGCACGGCGGCGATTGCGGTTGGCTTATCTGGTGCTGCGCCTGGAAGCCCTGTGGCCGGCCGTGGTCGGTCTGGCCAGCATGGCGGCGCTGTTCGTCGCCCTTGCCTTGTTCGATCTGTTGCCGCGGCTGCCAGGCTGGCTGCATGGCTTGGTCTTGCTGGGTTTTGCCGGCGCGTTGGTTTTTTTGCTGCGGCTTATGCTGCGCAGCAAAGGCGGGGATTGGCTGAGTGCGGCGCGGCGGCTGGAAGCCGATGGCGGCTTGACCCATCGTCCGTTTCAAGTGCTGCTGGACCAACCGGTGGGCGGTGATCAGAGCCTGTGGGAAGGCCATCGCCGTCGCGCCGTGGCGGAAATCGCCAGGGCGCGGCTGTCATGGCCGCGTTCCAACATGGCGGCGCAAGACCCCTTGGGTCTGCGGGCCGGGGCGTTGCTGCTGTTGGCGGTGGCTTTGGCCGGGGGAGGCCATGATTGGACGGGGCGGATGGCGCGGGCGCTGGTTCCGGCGCTCATTCTGCCGGGATTGGGGCCGGATACGCTGGAAGTGTGGGTCACGCCGCCGGCTTATACCGGCTTGCCCCCCCTTCTGCTGCGCCAGCACGAACCGGCGGACGACGTGGTGGTGCCCAGCGGCAGCACGGTCTTGGCGGTGCTATCGGGGGGATGGGGCCGGGCGTCGCTGGTTGTGGATGGCCACAAAACCGGCTTTACCGTGGCGGATGACGGCGGTCAGCGGGTGGAAAGCCAGATCCAGGGCGGCAAAACCTTGGCTATCCGGCAATTGGGGCGCGATGTCGCGTCCTGGCCGTTGCGGGTGGTTGCCGATCTCTCCCCGGCCATTGATTTCACGTCGGCCCCCGAACCGGCGGAACGTGGGCGTTTGCACATGGCCGTGGCCGCGTCCGATGATCATGGCCTGAGCCGGCTGTGGGTGGAAATCCGCCGTCTCGGCGCGCCGTTCCAAGATCCGCCGGTGCGGGTGGAACTGCCTTTGCCGGCGGGACGGCCCAAACAGGCGGGATCGTCCAGTTGGCATGATTTGACCGCGCATCCGTGGGCCGGCTTGCCGGTGGTGATGCAGCCCATGGCCGAGGATGCGCTGGGACAGCGCGGTGCCGGCGAAGTGGTCAGCCTAAGCCTGCCGGAACGCAGCTTCCTTAACCCCAATGCCCAGGCGGTGATCGAACAGCGTCGCCAGATTACCCAAGATCGCCGCAACGCCCCCGGCGCCATGGGGGTTTTGGATCGTCTGGCGGTGGAGCCGGCGCGGTTCAACGACGATTCGCTCACCTTTCTGGCGCTCCGCACCGCCCGTCACGCCCTGGCGTCAGCGGAATTTTCCCTGCCCGAGGTGCAAGACCTGTTGTGGAATGCGGCCTTGCGCATCGAAGACGGCGATCTGGCGGCAGCCGAGCAGCGATTGGAAGATGCCCGCCGCGCCCTGGAACAGGCGATCGAGGATGATCTGAGCGGCGAGGGGCTGAACCGCTTGCTCGACCAATTCCAAGCGGCGCTGCACCGTTATCTGGCTGCCTTGGATGAGCGCATGGGGCAACCTGCCGATGACCTGTCTGCTGAGGCGACAGAAGGCGGCGCCACGATCAGCGAGCAGGAATTGCAAGACATGCTGCAATCCATGCGGGACATGGCCGCCATCGGTGCCCGCGACGGATTGAAGAAGATGCTGCGCGAGATGTCGGGCATCCTCGACGCCTTGCAAACTCGGACACCGCAAGCGCCGTCAAGCGCGGCCAGCCAAGCGATTCGCGGCTTGCGCGATTTGGCCCAGCGCCAGCAGCGCCTGCTCGAACAAAGTCACCGCAATGCGCAAGAAAGCGCGTCCTCGGCCCACAATGCCCAGCGCCAGCAAGATGAAATCCGGCAATCCCTGGGAAGTCTCCGGCAAAAGCTGCGGGAAGGATTAGGCCAGGAGCCGGTCACCCTGGAAGATGCCGAACAGGCCATGGCCGAGGCGATGACGGCTTTGCAGCATGGGGATTGGAATGGCGCGGTCCCGGCGCAGACCCAGGCGCTGGACAATCTGTCCCAGGCGATCCGCCAAGCGCTTGAGACCATGGCCGCCGGCAGCATGACCACGCCCGGCGGTCTGCCGCGTGACCCCTTGGGCCGTCCCGCCGGCAATGGTTCGGGCGGCGGCGATGATGGCGCCACGCGGGTGCCGGATCAGACGGAAATGCGCAAGGCCCGGGCCATTCTTGACGAATTGCGGCGCAGGGCGGGGGAACTCACCCGGCCTCAGGCCGAACGCGACTATTTGCAGCGCCTGCTGCGCCAATTCTAAAGGGATAGCAATGACGCTCAAGGAAGAAGGACCATCCGGGTTCCAGCAATTGCTCGGCTACGAACTCAGCGAATGGGCCGAGGGCCAAGCGGTGTTGGAACTGATGGTCGAGCATAAGCACACCAACCGCGCCGGGGTGCTGCACGGCGGCGTTCTCGCCACCTTGATCGATACGGCCTGCGGCTTTTCCGCCACCTATTGCCCGTTTCCCGGTCGGGTTCGCCGGGTGGTGACGCTGTCGCTGACCACCAATTTCACCGGTCAAGTCCGGCATGGCCGCTTGCGGGCAGTGGCGCGCAAGACCGCCGGCGGCTCACGGATCGTCTTTTGCCATGCCGATGTGCTGGATGAGGGCGGCAAATTGGTTGCCAGCGGTGAAGGCACCTTTCGTTATCGCAGCGGCAGCGAACATTCCGAGGGTGTGGCGCTGTAACAAGCGGCGGAATGGACCTGATGATCGGTTCTGATCCGCGGGATATGGCATGGGGCCATGAGGCACATTCAAGGCGTCGCGGTCTCGGTGCACCAGGGCTGTTTGGTGCGGCCGCCATATGCGCGGGCCAGGCCATTGCTCAGCAGCAAATCCCCCAGGTCTTCGCCGTGGGCGGTAACGATGCGGGCGACGACCCGCTTGCCAAATTTATCGGCGATGACGTCGTGCAAGGTGATGGCGTCATCGGTCAGTTTCGCGACGGTAAAGCTTTCGGCCTTTTCCGCCGCTTGGCGTTCGCTGTCACATTTTCCTCGTTTTTCCGGCGTATCGATACCCAGCAGGCGGACACGGGTCTCCACCTCCTGGCCCAACCAGATGCGGGCGCGGACCAAGACGGTGTCGCCGTCAATGACCCGCATGACCCGAGCGGGAATAGGGCCGGGGAGGCGCTCTTCTTCTGCCGCGGTCGGAACGGAAGGAAGAGAAAGCAGACCCAGGGCGAATGCGAGGAAAAGGCGGCTTATGTTCACATTAAATCTTCATAAAGTTGCATTTTGCGAAATCCTGTCCCTGGCTTTGGGACGGATATGCAATCTTTACGAAAACAAAGGAAACATTGCAAGAACATTTGCCGCAAGCAGCCTTGCCGAGGCGCAGCTTTATTGCGTCCCGGTTTCTCCACCGCTCAAGGAGGAAACGTCCTCGCGACTGTAATTGGGCGCAGCCCCTGCCCCGCGATTGACCAACACCCCCCAAGCCGCGCGAACAAATCCGCGCTCACCCAGAACGTCTTGAGCCATCAACCGGCGACCCATTCCGCAGCCTAGAACACCTGGGCGCCCTTGCGGCGGAGAACGCGGCCGTCCAAGGTCACGGTTTCCTCCGGTGTGTCGCCGACCACGGTGCAGATCTTGACGTCGGGCAGCGCCTGGGCCATGCGGCAGGCGAAGTCAAAACGTTCCTGCATGGATAAGCTTTCCAGCGGAGGATAGATGTTGCCGGTGTTGAGTTGAATTGTTCCCATGATTCCCGCCACCATCGTCATTTAAAACAGATCAATGCCGTCATCGACCAAATCCTCGCCCCTGAACACCACTTCGTCGCCGAGTTGCGAGCCCAAATGGGCATGGACTTCGGCATCGGGGATGGTGCGGGCAATGAATGAGGCGAATTCGTACAGATACTGCGACGTGTCCACCGTCAGCGGCTGATACCGGCTATCGCGGTTGGCTTCCACCCTGACCATGAACATAACAGCCTCCTGTGCGTTGACACGATCATAGGCGCATCGGACGCACAAAGGGCATGCGAATCACGGCGTCCTTGCCATGCTTGGAACTCATGGGCAAACGCGTAAAATTGAAAGGAATTCAGCGTGTGGTCATGGCGGTGAATTGCTGGGTGAATTCAGCCCGGAGCGAAGCCTCGATCTCGGCCCATAGCGTCGGGGCAATGGTGCCGGCGCTTTGTCCGCCCATACCGGACAGGCCTTGGGCGCAGACCCAGTCGGGACTGATGGTGTGGGCGAACAGATCGGGACGGGCCAGGGCGCGCAAGCCGGCCTGGCCGAATTCATGCGCATGCTGATGACCGTAACGGGCGACCATTGCCGCTTGTCGGGCCAGGCCCGAGACGGCGCGGCGGGCGGATGAATCGCGACAGCGCCCGGAATCGTATTGGCCGCGGATCAAGGCGATGGCGTACCATTCCAAGGAATCGCTGGTCTTTTCCGTCGCCAGCAGGCGGCGCGACAGATCAAACAAATAGCCCGATGACAGCGCCAATTGGTGGGTTTGGATCCAGGCGATCACCTGGGCATCGTCGGACGACGCCAAGGTGACGACCCGGCCGAAGAGGTCGGCTTGGGCCATCCAATCAGCCGGTGGCGGATTGGGCAGGTCGGCGGCCTGGGTGGGGAAAGTCAGAAATAGAGCAGCCGCCAGGGCTGCCGCATGCACGAAACGCGACATTTATGTCCCTTTCACCTGTCCCGGCGCCACTGTAGCGGCGGCTTAGCAGCCCGACAAGTGCAGGACGACACGGCGGCGCTGGGCCGAGGTCCGATGTTCGAAGACGTAAAGGCCCTGCCACCTGCCCAGGCCCAGGCCTCCATTCATTACCGGCACCGCCAGTTGGCTGGCGGTAAGGGCGGCGCGGATATGGGCGGGCATGTCGTCGGCCCCTTCCAGGGTATGGCGGTATAGGCGCGGATCATCGGGGACCAGCCGGGAAAAAAAGCGATCAAGATCGGCGCAGACGTCGGGATCGGCATTTTCCTGAATAAGCAGGCTGGCGGAGGTGTGCTGGATGAAGACGTTCAACACTCCCTGGGTCATGCCGGAGCGGGCGACAAAGTTAGCGGCTTGGTCGGTGAATTCGACCAAGCCGCGTCCCGGTGTCGCCACATTCAGGACGGCTTGCGCCTGTCTCACCGATGTTCTTCCAAAAATCCGTGGACGGCTTGGAACAATTGGTGACGGTTCTTTTCCAGCAACAGCAGATGGGTGCCTTCGCCGATCAAGACATAGCGTCGGGCCGAGGTGCCGGTAAGATGCGCGAACAGCGACAGGCCCATGGCCGGCGGCGTATCGACATCCCATTCGCCTTGAATAACCAGGGTCGGGGCGGAAATGCGTTCCGGCTTCCATGCCGGTGTGCCGGCGCCCCAGGTCCTGAGCGCATCGGCGACGGCGCCATTGGGAACCTTCAAGCTCTGCTCGCCCTCGACGCCGCCGGACAGGGCGGCCAGCCAAGCCTTCTTCGCGTCATCGGCGATCAGTTCCTTGCGTTCCTTGTCCGGCAGATTTTGGCCCCAACGCCGCGAAATCTGGAACAAGGGCACCGCTCGCCACGCCCCCAATTCCTTGATGGCCTCGGGCGGGGCGGGCTCGTCGGACAGCCATGGCGGCGCATACAAGACCAGCTTGTTGATCTTGTTCGAGGCGTTGGTGGCATAAGTCCCGGCCAAGGTGGCGCCCCAGGACCAACCGACAATGGTCAGCTTATCCAGGCCGCGCCGCGACAAAATGTATTCCACCGTCTTGGAGACATCGCGCAAGGCGGCCTCGGAATCGACCAGGGGCGGTTTGCCTTCGGCGGGCTGGTTCATTTCCGCCGGCTTGCCCGAAGCGCCATAGCCGCGGATGTCCAGGGCATAGACGTCATAGCCACGGCGAGCCAAATAATCCATCCAGCTGACGCCGTTGATGGGCAGGTCGAAGGTCGAGATGCCGGGAAAAGTGGCGCCGTGCAGGAACAGCACGGTGGTTTCGGCCTTGGCGCCGTAATATTCGTCAGGATGCTTGTTGCGCAGGTGCAGACGGATGCCGTCGTCGCGGGCGTCGAATTCCAAATTCTCGGTGACAATGGCCGAGGGCGGCAGCACCTTTTGCGCCCAAGCCGGAGCGGTCACCAAGAAAGCGAATAGAAAAATCACCAAGCGCAGCATGACATCTCCCCAAAACGTCAGGCGGGCATGATGGCGGTGTGATCAGATCAAGTCAAATATCACGGGCATAAGGGGCCGGATCGTGTAATCCGGCCTCGGCGAAGCCCTTCAGCCGCAGCTGGCAGGCATCGCAACGGCCGCAAGCATGGCCGTGGGGATCGGGATCGTAACAGCTTGAGGTCAGCCCGTAATCGACCCCCAGGCGGCGGCCCTGGGCGATGATTTGCGCCTTGCTCAGATTGATCAGCGGGGCGTGGATGGTCAGGCGGTGACCTTCGATCCCGGCTTTGGTCGCCAGATTGGCCATGGTTTCAAAGGCCTTGATATATTCCGGCCGGCAATCGGGATAGCCGGAATAATCCACCGCGTTGACGCCGACAAAGATATCGGCGGAGCCCAGCACCTCGGCGAAGGCCAGGGCGAAGGCCAGCATGATGGTGTTGCGCGCCGGCACATAGGTGATGGGGATTTCCGCGTCCATCTGCGCTTCGTTGCGGTCCTTGGGCACGTCGATGTCGGCGGTCAGGGCCGAGCCGCCAAAGGTGCGCAGGTCGATATCGACGATGCGATGATCGGTGACGCCGGCCGCCACGGCCACCTTGGCGGCGCATTCCAGCTCGACCTGATGGCGCTGGCCATAGCGGAACGACAAGGCGGCGCAGTCAAAGCCCTGCTCGGCGGCAAGGGCGAGGACGGTGGCGGAATCCAGTCCGCCGGACAGCAAGATGACGGCTTTGGAGCGCATGGTCCTACAACGAAAAATGGGAGGCGACGAAGGTGTCGATATCGGTTTCCGACCAGCCCTTGGCCGACAATTCGGCCCGAATGGCGGCGACATTGACGTTGGGCCAAGTGTGGCAACTCTCCACCGTGTGCTTGTCAGCGTCCATGATGCGGAAATCATAGGGCCGCTGTTCGCTTTGGAAGACGTCGTAATAAAGCACCTGATCGATCTGATTGTCGGGCAGGAAGGTCAGGATGCGCGGCTTGAGCGTATAAAGCTCCTCGGGGCCCTTGATGTAATCGGCCGAGGCGATGATCACTTCGTCGCCAAGCTGGCAGGTGCGGGCGGCGGCGCCGTTGAGGATGCAGCAGCGCGAGCCGGGCTGGCCGAAGATGACATAGGTCGAGATGCGGGCCCCGGAATTCTTGTTCCAGATTTCCACGAATTCCATGGGATAAATGCCGGCCAGGGCGCATTGCTCGGGATCAAGGGTGATCGAGCCGTGATAGTTCAAATCGGCGCTGGTGACGCGGATGCCGTGAAACTTTGCGCGGATGACCTTCATCATGGGGGCACCGGAGGTTGGGGCGGAACGTTCGCGGGACATAGACTAGAAATACCAGCTATGGCAATGAATTCTTGAGCGGAAAGGACATGATCAATGATCGCTTCCTTGGATCATCTGGTGCTGACAGTGGCCGATATCGAGGCCAGCATCGGTTTTTACAGCACCGTTCTGGGCATGGAACGGGTCAGTTTCGCCGGTGGCCGTACCGCCTTGGCCTTTGGCCAGCAAAAAATCAATCTGCATCTCAAGGGGCATGAATTCGAGCCCAAGGCCAAAGTGCCGCAACCCGGTTCCGCCGATCTGTGCTTTGTCGCCGCGGTGCCATTGACGGCGGTCCAGGCGCGCTTGGCCGCCCATGCCATTGCCATCGAAGCAGGGCCGGTGGCTCGTACCGGGGCGGTGGGGCCGATCATGTCGGTCTATGTGCGCGATCCCGATGATAATTTGATCGAGATTTCCTCCTATGCATTAGAAAGCGATTGATTTCACGACTCGGGCGAATCAGTATTTCGCGGTTAAGGCTTCCCCTGACCACGAGATATCGCCCATGGACGCGCAAAAGCTTGCCAAGGTCTTGGCCATGGCCGCCTCGGACAATGAAACCGAGGCTCTGCACGCTTTGCGCACCGCCCGGCGGCTGCTGGAGGGCCAGGGCAGCGATTTCGTCGAACTGGCCGAGCGTCTGGCCAGTCGGGACGGCAAGGCCGAGGCGCTGGAAGACGCGGTTTTCGATCTGCGCAACGAAATCCGTCAGCTGCGGGCCGAGAACGAGCGGCTGCGCCAAGGCCGTCCGGCGGTCAGCCCGACGGCGGAACCGCCCCGTTTGCCCGATGCCGCCCGCACCGCCGCCGAGATGATTCGCTTGCAAGCGGAACTGGATGGCGTCCGCGCTGAAATGCTGCGGGTTCAGGCGCATGAAGCGACAGTGCAGGAACAATTCCGCCAAGCCTTGGCCGCGGCGGGGGATTTGGGCCTGCGCCTGTCCGAGGCGGACAGCCGGCGCATGCGTCTGGAAGCGGAGAACCGCCGTCTCAGCCATGCCAATCATGGCTTGAAGGTGGAACTGGCGGAAGCCCAGGCCCTGCGGTCAATGCCGGTTCCCTTGGCTGCCCAAGGCGTAAAGCCGGCGCATAATCCGGGGAAAAAGGCGGGTATATCCGCCAAAGGGCGAGGGCAATACGCTCTTTTTTAAGCCGTATTAATCCCAAAGTGCATCCTACATGCCGGTTTATTTCTGCTAATTTCACCGCGTTATGAAGCGTCATTGAGCCGAATGGGTTTCGGCTTTGGCCGCAGGATGCATGTGGAGGATAGGATGGCTTTGTTGACCTGGAGCGGCGAGCTCAGTGTCGGCGTTTCCGCTTTGGATGACGACCATCGTCATCTGGTCGATCTGATCAACGAGATGAGCGCGGCCATCGACAACCGGCGTGGGGCCCAAGTGGTCGGCTCGGTGCTCGGGCGGCTCGGCCAGCATGTGGCGGATCATTTCGCCCGCGAGGAAAGCCTGCTGCACGCCAGCCACTATCCCGAAGCCGATGATCATGCCCAGCAACATGCCGCGACCATCACCCGCCTGCGTGAATTACAAGCGCTGGCCGCCGAGGATGACACCAAGGCCGCCCATGCGGTGTTGGACTTCCTGAAGGCTTGGTTCATCAATCACGTGGTCGGCAATGACCTGAAATTGCGCGATTTTTTCCGCGAAAAGGGGGTTGCCGACATCGGTGGCGGCGCGCGGCCGGGGGTGCTGGCGCGGTTGGCGGCCCGCACCGATTTTCTGTCGCTCAAGACGCGTATCATGATCGTGGCCGGGGCGCCGCTGGTGGTTATCGCCATCTTGGTGCTGATCAATCTGGTCGGGGCGCTGGACAAGGTCGGGCGGCAGAAAAACATCATCAACCTCGCCCAGTTCAGCACCGTCAGTTCGGCGCTGATCCACGAAATGCAAAAGGAACGCGGCGCCTCGGCCTTATTTTTGGGCAGCAAGGGAACGCAGTTCGGGACCGAACTGGCGGCGCAGCGGCAAACCACCGATGGCCGTTTGGCGGTATTCCGCGATGCTGCCCGCACCATGGTGACGATGCTGTCGGGCGTCGAGGCCGAACGCTTGGCGCGCGCGGTCGCCGATCTCGATAAATTGGCCGACATGCGCAAGGGCACCGATGGTCAAACCCTGCCGGTGCCGCAGGTGTTGGGCTATTACACCGGGGCCATCGGCAATCAGCTTGGGGTGGTTGAAGCCATGAGCCATCTGGCCAATGACGCCGAAATGGCCATGACCCTGAACGCCTATACGGCGATCTTGAACGCCAAGGAACGCGCCGGGCAGGAGCGGGCCACCGGTTCCGCCGGTTTCGCCGCCGGCACGTTCTCGCCGCCCTTGCATCGGCGGCTGAATGAATTGGGAGCCGAGCAAACGGCCTTCTTGCATGTGTTTCGCACGACAGCCGGGGCCGCCGCCCTCGCCGCCTTGGACCGCGCCCAGGCCGACGAATCGGAAAAAAAGGTGGGCGAATGGCGCCGTGTCGCCAGTGACAGCCCGTTCACCGGCACGCTGAATGACATCAAGGCCCCGGATTGGTTCAAGCTGACCACCCGGCGCATCGACCAGATGAAATTGGTCGAAGACGCCGTCGCCGGTGAATTGATGGATCATGCCCGTCTTACCTTGGGGCGGCTGGTGTCGTCGGCGTGGTGGCAGGCGGGGGTGCTGGTGGCCTTGGTCGGTCTGTCGGCGCTGATGAGCACGCTGATCGTCGCCGGTCTGGTGCCGCCGCTGCTGGCGGCGCGTCAAGCCACCGCCCGCCTGGCCGAAGGCGACCGCACGGTCGAGATTCCCGGTCAGCACTTGCGGGACGAATTGGGCGAATTGGCCCGCGCCATCCAATTCTTCAAGGAACGCCTGATCAGTGCCGAATTGATGAGCGCCAGCAGCAATGTCGACAGTCAAACCCGCATCGAGGCCATGCTGCGCAAAGAGCAGGCGGTGTCTCAATTTGACGAGCGCATGGCCAAATTCGTGGAAGAGGTGGGGGAAAGCGCTCAATCCCTGATGGTTTCCGCCGGCACCATGACGGAAGTGGCGTCGGAAACCGCGGCGCGCAGCGACGATGTGGCCCATGCCGCCACGGACACCTCGCAGCGGGTGCAATCCACCGCCGCCGCCACCGAGGAACTGGCCGCCTCCATCCGCGAGATCGCCCGTCAGGTCCAGACCCAGGCCAATGCCACGCGGGAAGCGGTGGACCAGGCCAAGGCCAGCAATGCCCAGGTGGATGGTTTGCGCCATTCGGCCGAACGCATCGGCGAAGTGGTGCAGTTGATCCAGACCATCGCCAGCCAGACCAATCTGCTGGCGCTGAACGCGACGATCGAGGCGGCACGGGCCGGAGATGCCGGCAAAGGCTTCGCCGTGGTCGCCAATGAGGTGAAATCCCTGGCCAACCAGACCGCCAAGGCCACCGACGAAATCATCGACCAAGTAGGCGCCATCCAAGCGGCGACCCGCACTTCGGTCGAGGCCATTCGCGCCATCACCGAGCGCATCACCGGAATCGACGAAATTTCCGCCGCCGTCGCCGCCGCTGTCGAGGAACAAGAAGCCGCCACGGCCGAGATCAGCCGCAATGTGCAGGAGACCTCGCTGTCCACCGATCAGGTCAGCGCCAATATCGGCGAGGTTCTGCACGCCACGCAACGGGCGGAAGCGGCGGCGAAAGAGGTGTCGGCGGCGGCCGAAACGCTTGGGGGGCACACCGAGATGTTGCGCGGCGAAGTGCGCAAGTTCCTGGCCGAGGTCCGCTCTTGAAGACGGGCGGGGCTGGACTCGTCCCGCTCCGCCCCCATATAACCGGATCATGACTGACATCAACGGCCTCCCCTTTTTGAAGATGCATGGCTTGGGCAACGATTTCGTTGTTCTGGACGTGCGCGATTCGGGCTTTGCCCTGACCTCGGACAGGGCGCGGGCCATCGCCGACCGCCGCACCGGCATCGGCTGCGATCAGGTGGTGGTGATTGAGCCGGCGCGCTCCAATCTGTCCGACGCCTGGATGAGTTTGTGGAACGCCGACGGCTCGGAAACCGCGGCCTGCGGCAACGCCACACGCTGCGTCGCCTGGTTGCTGATGCAGGCGGCCGGCATCGACCGGGTGGTCATCGAAACCAAGGCGGGATTGCTGGATGCCGAAAGCCGGGGCGGGCGCATGGTCGCCGTCGACATGGGGCCGGCGCGGCTGGATTGGCGCGAATTGCCGCTGGCCAAGGCGGTGGATACGCTGAATCTGGGCATTGGCCTGGGGGCGCTGCAAAATCCGGTGGGGGTCAGCATGGGCAACCCTCATGCGGTGTTCTTCGTCGATGACGTCGCCGCCATCGACCTGGCGGTGCTGGGGCCGGTGCTGGAACATCACGACATCTTCCCCGAACGCGCCAACATCGAAGCGGCGCAAGTGCTTGGCCCTGATCGCATCCGCATGCGGGTGTGGGAACGCGGCACCGGCATCACCAGCGCCTGTGGCACCGGCGCGTGCGCCACCCTGGTGGCGGCGGCGCGGCGCGGACTGACCGGGCGCAAGGCCGATGTGGTGCTGGATGGCGGGGCGCTGACCATCGAATGGCTGCCCGACGATCATGTGTTGATGACCGGCCCGGTGGCGCTGGTGGCCGAGGGACGGCTGGATTCCAGTTTGCTGTCATGACCGCGCCGCCCAAGATCGTCACCTTCGGCTGTCGCCTCAACGCCTATGAATCCGAGGTCATGCGCGAACACGCCAAGGCCATCGAAGGCGGCGTCGAGACGGTGATCGTCAACACCTGCGCCGTCACCGCCGAGGCCGAGCGTCAGGCCCGGCAGACCATCCGCAAACTGCGCCGCGACCACCCTAACGCCCGCATCGTCGTCACCGGCTGTGCCGCCCAGGTCGCCCCCGACAAGTTCGCCGCCATGGCCGAGGTCGATCAGGTGCTGGGCAATGCCGAGAAGATGCGGCCGACCATCTTCACCGCCCCGCCTGAAGATCGCATCGTCGTCGCCGACATCATGACGGTGCGCGAAACCGCCGCGCATCTGGTCTCTGGCTTTGATGGCCGGGCACGGGCGTTTGTCGAGGTGCAGACCGGCTGCGATCATCGCTGCACCTTCTGCATCATCCCGTTCGGGCGCGGCAACAACCGCTCGGTCCCCATGGGCCGCATCGTCGATCAGGTGCGGGCGCTGGTCGGCCAAGGCTTCGCCGAAGTGGTGTTCACCGGCGTCGACATCACCGCCTATGGCGGCGATCTGCCCGGTACGCCCAGCCTGGGGCAGATGGCCCGGCGATTGCTGGCGCAAGTGCCCGATTTGCCGCGCCTGCGGCTGTCGTCGCTGGACCCGGTGGAAGTGGATGACGATCTGTTGCGGCTGGTGGCGGAAGAACCCCGGCTGATGCCGCATTTTCATCTGTCGGCCCAGGCCGGCGACGACATGGTGTTGAAACGCATGAAGCGCCGCCATGGGCGCGCCGACGTCATTGCCTTGGCCGCCCGTCTGCGCGATCTGCGCCCGGACATCGCCTTGGGGGCCGACATCATCACCGGCTTTCCCACCGAGGATGAAGCGATGTTCCAGCGCTCGCTCGATCTGGTCGACGAGGCGGGGCTGACCCATCTGCACGTCTTCCCCTATAGTTCGCGTCCCGGCACCCCGGCGGCGCGGATGCCGAAAGTTCCCGGCGACGTGGTCAAGGAACGCGCCGCCCGCTTGCGGACCAAGGGGCAGGCGGCCATGGACGCTTTCGTCGATTCGCGTCTGGGCAAGACCGCCAGCGTGCTGGTGGAAAAGGACGGCCAGGGCTTTTGCCAGCATTATCTGCCGGTCCGTCTCACCGCCGCCGCCGCCGAAGGCGCCGTCATGCCGGTGCGGATCAGCGGCCGCGATGGCGCCGTGCTGGTGGGGTCGCCGATTTAATCGGCGGAACCGTGCCGCTGTCGTGCGCCGCTGCCGGGCTTGACCCGATGCTCTTCGCGGTGCCACAAGGGACGGCGTTCACATAAGATTTGCAAAAAGGACCAGGGCATGAGCGGCAAGGGATTGTTCGGCAGATTGTTCGGCGGCAAATCGGACCCGGTGGCGAATGAAGCCGATGCCGTGGCGGTGCCGCCTGTCGATGCCCCGGAAGACGTGGTCATCGCCGACGATCCCCGTCCGGCTGAAATCGTCGCCGAGGCGCCGCAATCCTGGTTGAGCCGCCTCAAGGGCGGTCTCAGCAAATCCTCCTCCAAGCTGACCACCGGGCTGGGCGACCTGTTCACCAAGCGCAAGCTTGACGACGCGGCCTTGGAGGATCTGGAGGATTTGCTGATCACCACCGATCTGGGGGTCGGGGCGGCATCGCGCGTCACCAAGCGTCTGGCCAAAAGCCGGTTTGGTCAAGACGTCGGCGCCGAGGAGATCAAACAGGTGCTGGCCGAGGAAGTGGCGCAGATCCTGGCCCCGGTCGCCAAGCCGCTGGAACCGGCCTGTGTCGCCCGCCCGCATGTGGTGCTGGTGGTCGGCGTCAATGGTTCGGGCAAGACCACCACCATCGGCAAGATGGCCAAGCATTTCAAGGATCAGGGCAAGCAGGTGGCCTTGGCCGCCGGCGATACCTTCCGCGCCGCCGCCGTCGAGCAATTGAAGGTGTGGGGCGAACGGACCAATTGTCCGGTTTTCGCCCGCGACACCGGCGCCGACGCCGCCGGCCTGGTGTTTGACGCCATGGCCGAATCGGCGGGGCGCGGCGACGATCTTTTGTTCATCGACACCGCCGGCCGCCTGCAGAACAAGGCCGATCTGATGGAAGAGCTGCGCAAGGTGGTGCGGGTGATCAAAAAGCAAGACGAGACCGCCCCCCATGACGTGCTGCTGGTCCTGGACGCGACGGTGGGCCAGAACGCCCATTCCCAGGTCGAGGTGTTCAAGGACATGGTCGACGTCACCGGCTTGATCTTGACCAAATTGGATGGCACGGCGCGGGGCGGCGTGCTGGTCGCCTTGGCGGAAAAATTCGCCCTGCCGGTTCATGCCATCGGAATCGGCGAAAAGGTCGAGGATTTGCGTCCCTTCGACGCCACCGCCTTCGCCCGCTCCCTGGTTGGGTTGGATTAAGGGTTTTACCGGGTAAAAGAGGGGGGTGAAATGGTCCGGCGATCAACACCCCACCCGAGCCGATCCACCCCTATGGGTGGGGTAAAACCTGTCCCGGGTAGGTTAATCTCGAATGAGTCCAAGGGTTTAGCTGAGAATGGTCACTTGCTGCACTGCAACCCGCGAGAAAATCGGCAATATTAAAAAAATCTAATATACCGGATGGGTGCGGCAATTGGCTTGCTCTTGGCGTGGAATCGGGTTACCTAAGCCCCCCATGGCGCATGCTGCGATGCGTCGCGGCCCACCCGTTCGTCCAGAACATCGATCACGTTCGAGGGAACTTTATCCATGGCACGCAAGAAGATTGCTCTCGTTGGCTCCGGTAACATTGGCGGCACGCTCGCCCACCTCATTGGCCTGAAGGAGCTGGGCGATGTGGTGATGTTCGACATTGCCGAGGGCATCCCCCAGGGCAAGGGTCTGGACATCGCCGAATCGACTCCGGTCGAGGGTGTGAATGCCCGCTATTCCGGCGCCAATGACTATTCCGCCATCAAGGACGCCGACGTGGTCATCGTCACCGCCGGCGTTCCGCGCAAGCCCGGCATGAGCCGCGATGACCTGATCGGTATCAACACCAAGGTCATGCAATCCGTCGGTCTGGGCATCAAGGAAAATGCCCCCAACGCCTTTGTCATCGTCATCACCAACCCGTTGGATGTGATGGTGTGGGTGTTGCAGCAGGCCTCGGGTCTGCCGGCGGAAAAGGTCGTCGGCATGGCCGGCGTGCTCGACTCGGCCCGCTTCCGCCACTTCCTGGCCGAAGAATTCAACGTTTCTCCCGAAGACGTCACCGCCTTCGTGCTGGGCGGCCACGGCGACACCATGGTGCCGCTGACCCGTTACTCCACCGTTGCCGGCATTCCGCTGCCGGATCTGGTGAAGATGGGCTGGACCACCCAGGAAAAGCTCGACCAGATCGTGCAGCGCACCCGTGACGGCGGCGCCGAGATCGTTGGCTTGCTCAAGACCGGTTCGGCTTTCTATGCCCCGGCCGCCTCGGGCGTCGCCATGGCCGAAGCCTATCTGAAGGACAAGAAGCGCGTCATGCCGGTTGCCGCCTTGGTCAAGGCCGGCCAGTTCGGCCAGAAAGACGACATCTATGTCGGCGTCCCGGTGGTGATCGGCGAAGGCGGCGTAGAGCGTCTGGTCGAAATCGAGCTGAGCGCCGAAGAACAAGTCGCTTTCGACAAGTCGGCCGACGCCGTCCGCAGCCTGGTGGCTGTGGCCAAGGGTCTGCTGTAAGTCTGGTGCCTGCCCGTGAAATCCAGTCCCTGGGTTTCACGGGCAGGGGTGCCGATTGATCGAATTGCGCGGTGAACTGAAATCTCGTCCATGCGGCGAAATCTCAAAACGTCACGCTAGGGGAGCGTAAATCCATGAATATTCATGAGTATCAGGGCAAGCAGGTGCTGTCCAAGTACGGCGTCGCCGTGCTCAAGGGCGGTGTCGCTTATACCCCCGACGAAGCCATTCAGGTGGCCAAGGAATTGGGCGGCCCGGTGTGGGTCGTCAAGTCGCAGATCCATGCCGGTGGCCGCGGCAAGGGCACCTTCAAGGGTGACGCTTCCGGCAAGGGCGGCGTTCGCGTCGTCAAGTCGGTCGAAGATGTCGCCGCCGCCGCCGACGCCATGTTGGGCAAGGTGCTGGTCACCGCCCAGACCGGCGAGCAGGGCAAGGAAGTCAAGCGCGTCTATGTGGAACAGGGCTGCGATATCCGTCGCGAACTGTATCTGGGCATGCTGATCGACCGCGCCACGTCGTGCGTCACCATCATGGCGTCCACCGAGGGCGGCATGGAGATCGAAGAAGTCGCCCACAAGTCGCCGGAAAAGATCTTGAAGGCCGCCATCGATCCGGTGCAGGGCTTCCAGCAGTATCACGGCCGCCAGTTGGCTTTCGGCTTGGGTCTGACCGGCAAGCAGGTCGGCGCCGCCGTCAAGTTCATGGCCGCCATGTACAAGGCGTTCATGGATCTGGATTGTTCGATTGTCGAAATCAACCCGCTGGTGGTCACCGGTGACGATCAGCTGATCGCGCTCGACGCCAAGGTGAACTTCGACGACAACGCCCTGTTCCGTCACAAGGACATCGAAGAGATGCGTGACGAATCGGAAGAAGATCCGGCGGAACTGGAAGCGGCCCGTCACAGCCTGAACTACATCAAGCTCGACGGCTCCATCGGCTGCATGGTCAACGGTGCCGGTCTGGCCATGGCCACCATGGACATCATCAAGCTGTACGGCGCCGAGCCGGCCAACTTCCTTGATGTCGGCGGCGGCGCCACCAAGGAACGCGTCACCACCGCGTTCAAGCTGATCTTGTCGGACCCGAACGTCGAAGGCATTCTGGTCAACATCTTCGGCGGCATCATGCGTTGCGACGTCATCGCCGAAGGCGTTGTCGCCGCTGCCCGCGAAGTCAGCCTGAACGTTCCGCTGGTCGTCCGTCTCGAAGGCACCAACGTCGATCTGGGCAAGAAGATCATGGCGCAGAGCGGCCTGCCGATCATCGCCGCCGACAACCTCGCCGATGCCGCCGAAAAGGTGGTCAAGGCCGTCAAGGAGGCCGCATAACATGGCCGTTCTCGTTAATGCCAACACCAAGGTGATCTGCCAGGGCTTCACCGGCGCTCAGGGCACCTTCCACTCCGAACAGGCCATCGCTTACGGCACCAAGATGGTTGGCGGCGTGACCCCCGGTAAGGGCGGCACCAAGCACCTGGACCTGCCGGTGTTCGACACCGTCGCCGAAGCCAAGGCCCGCACCGGCTGCAACGCCAGCGTCATCTATGTGCCGCCGCCCTTCGCCGCCGATGCCATCTTGGAAGCCATCGACGCCGAAATCGAACTGGCCGTCTGCATCACCGAAGGTATTCCGGTGGCTGACATGCTGGTGGTCAAGCGCGCCCTTCGCGGCTCCAAGACCCGTCTGATCGGCCCGAACTGCCCGGGTGTCATCACCCCCGGCGAATGCAAGATCGGCATCATGCCCGGTCACATTCACCAGCGCGGCAAGATCGGCATCGTCTCGCGTTCCGGCACCTTGACCTATGAAGCGGTGGCGCAGACCACCGCCGCCGGTCTGGGCCAGACCACCTGTATCGGTATTGGCGGTGATCCGATCAACGGCACCAACTTCATCGATAGCCTGGAAATGTTCCTGGACGATCCGGAAACCGAAGCGATCATCATGATCGGTGAAATCGGCGGCGACGCCGAAGTTCAGGGCGCCGAGCTGTTGCGTGCGTCCAAGATCAAGAAGCCGACCGTTGGCTTCATCGCCGGTCGTACCGCTCCTCCGGGCCGCCGCATGGGCCATGCCGGCGCGGTGATCTCGGGCGGCAACGACACCGCCGACTTCAAGATCGACGCCATGCGTTCCGCCGGAATCGCTGTCGCTGACAGCCCGGCCTCGCTCGGTTCGACCATGCTCAAGGTCCTCAAGGGCTAAGAGGTTAAGCGGCCCGATGCACCCGCCGGAGCATCGGGCCGTATCCTTGTCTTGGTTTTAGCGCCGTGACGGATCGGCGCCCGGCGGCGCCGCACCGTCCCGACTTGGCAGAAAGGGATGCGGTATCCCCCGCGTCAGCCCAATATGACGAACCAGTTCGACGAAACGTCCTTCCTGACCGGCGGCAACGCCGTGTTCATTGCCGAGCTTTACGCCCGCTATGTCGAGGATCCGTCCTCGGTGGACGCCTCGTGGGTGCAGTTCTTCACCGAATTGCGGGACGAGGGCGCGGCGATCGCGCAAGACTTCAAGGGCACCGCGGGCGCCAAGCGTGACCTTAAGATCATTGGAGCGATCGACCCGGAAGCCGCCGCCGCTGCCGCCGCCGCTGCCGCCAAAAAGGGCGGTAAGGACGCCAAGCCCGCTCCGGCCGCTGATCCGGCAATCCAACGCCAAGCGGTGCTCGATTCGATCCGTGCCCTGATGATGATCCGCACCTACCGGGTGCGCGGTCACTTGGAGGCCGATCTCGATCCGCTGCACCTGTCCAAGCGCGTGCCCCATCCCGAACTGGATTACCGCACCTATGGCTTCGTCGAAGCCGATCTGGACCGCGAAATTTTCATCGACAACGTGCTGGGGCTGGAAAGCGCCACCCTGCGCCAGATCATCAATGTTGTCCGCGCCACCTATTGCGGCAAGATCGGCGTCGAGTTCATGCACATTCAGGACCCGGACCAAAAGGCCTGGATCCAAAAGCGCATCGAAAGCGTGCGCAACCACACCGATTTCACCCCGCGCGGCAAGCGCGCCATCTTGGAGCGTCTGGTCGAGGCCGAAGGCTTCGAGCGCTTCTTGCAGCTGAAATACACCGGCACCAAGCGCTTTGGTCTGGAAGGCGGCGAATCGGTGATTCCGGCCTTGGAACAGATCGTCAAGCGCGGCGGCCAGTTGGGCGTCGAGGAAGTGGTCATCGGCATGGCCCACCGTGGCCGTCTGAACGTCTTGGCCAATTTCATGAAGAAGCCCTATCAGGTCATCTTCTCGGAATTCCAGGGCGGCACCGCCAACCCGTCGGACGTGCAGGGCTCGGGCGACGTCAAGTATCACCTGGGCACCTCAAGCGACCGTGATTTCGACGGCAATGTCGTCCATCTGAGCTTGCAGCCCAACCCGTCGCATCTGGAAGTGGCCAACCCGGTGGTCATCGGCCGCGTCCGCGCCAAGCAGCAGCAAAAGAACGACGACGACCGCAAGAAGGTGGTCGGCATCCTGCTGCACGGCGACGCCGCTTTCGCCGGCCAAGGCGTGGTGCCGGAAACCATGTTGCTGTCGCAGCTTGAAGGCTACCGCACCGGCGGCACCATCCACATCATCATCAACAACCAGATCGGCTTCACCACCGCGCCGGAATATTCGCGCTCGGGTCCGTATTCGTCCGACGTCGCCAAGGGCTTCCAATGCCCGGTGCTGCACGTCAATGGCGACGACCCGGAAGCGGTGGTGCATGTGGCCCGCATCGCCACCGAATACCGTCAGGAATTCGGCGCCGACGTGGTTATCGACATGATCTGCTATCGCCGTCACGGCCATAACGAATCGGACGAGCCGGCCTTCACCCAGCCGCTGATGTACCGCAAGATCGCCAGCCATCCGACCACCCGGGCCGTCTATGCCCAGCAGCTGGTGGCCGAGGGCTCGATGAGCCAGGAAGAAGCCGACGGCGTGGTCACCTCGTTCCAGGAAATGCTGGAACGTGAATTCGACGCCGCCAAGAGCTTTAGGCCCAACAAGGCCGATTGGCTGGAAGGCAAGTGGCAGGGCTTGGTGCAACTGGCCGACGAAGAAGAATTCCGTGAGGAAAAGACCGGCTGCGATATCGAGTTGCTGAAGGAAGTGGGGATGAAGCTGGCCCAGGTGCCGGCTGATTTCAACGTCAACCGCAAGATCTTGCGTCAGATGCAGGCCAAGGCGGAAATGATGCAGACGGGCCAGGGCATCGACTGGGCCACCGGCGAAGCCTTGGCGTTCGGCACCTTGCTGGTCGAAGGTCAAGGGGTGCGGCTGTCGGGCCAAGATTGCGGTCGCGGCACCTTCTCGCAGCGTCACTGCCGTCTGACCGATCAGGAAAACGAATCGCGCTACGAGCCCCTGAACCATATCCGCCAGGGCAATCAGGCTCATTTCGAAGTCATTGACAGCCCGCTGTCGGAAGAAGCGGTGCTGGGCTTTGAATACGGCTATTCGCTGGCCGAACCCAAGACCCTGACCCTGTGGGAAGGCCAGTTCGGCGATTTCGCCAACGGCGCCCAGGTGATCATCGACCAGTTCATCAATTCGGGCGAGTCCAAGTGGCTGCGCATGTCCGGTCTGGTGATGCTGCTGCCGCATGGTTATGAAGGCCAGGGGCCGGAACATTCGTCGGCGCGCTGGGAACGGTATCTCCAACTGTCGGCCGAAGATAATTGGCAGGTGTGCAACCTGACCACGCCGGGCAATTATTTCCATGCCCTGCGTCGCCAGTTGCAGCGCAATTTCCGCAAGCCGCTGATCATCATGACGCCGAAAAGCCTGTTGCGTCACAAGGGATGCGTCAGCAGCCTGGAAGACATGGCGCTGGGGTCGCGCTTCCGCCGCGTGTTGCCGGAAAGCGAGAACCTGGTGGCCGATGCCAAGATCCGCCGCGTCGTCGTCTGCTCGGGCAAGGTTTATTACGACCTGCTGGACGAGCGGACCAAGCGCGACATCAAGGACGTCGCCATCATCCGCATCGAGCAATTGTATCCGTGGCCCAAGGACACCTTGAAGGCCCAGCTCGCCCGCTATCCCAACGCCGATCTGGTGTGGGCGCAGGAAGAGCCGGCCAATATGGGGCCGTGGACCTTTGTCGATCGCCGCCTCGAATTCATCTGCGAGGAATTGCCCGACAATGTCGCCAAGCAGGCGCATTACGTCGGCCGCAAGGCCGCCGCTTCGCCGGCGACCGGCCTTTACAAGACCCATAACGCCGAACAGGCGTGGATCTGCGAGACCGCGCTGACCGGCAAGCCTGCCGATATGCCGGTGCCGTTCCGCCGCGCCACGGCTCTTTCGCGTCTCAACGCCTAGGTTCGAATAGGGAAACCAGAAGATGACCACTCAGATCACGGTGCCCACCCTGGGCGAATCCGTTACCGAAGCCACCATTGCCAAGTGGTTCAAGAATGTTGGCGATGCGGTTAAGGCCGACGAACCGATCGTCGAATTGGAAACCGACAAGGTGACGGTTGAAGTGCCGGCTCCTGCCGCCGGTGTGCTGACCGAAATCATGGCCGCCGCCGGTTCCACCGTCGAAGTCGGCGCGGTGCTGGGGTCCATCGGCGCCGGTTCCGGCGTCGTCGCCGCCCCGGCGGCCAAGCCGGCCGCTGCCGCCCCGGCCGCGGCTCCGGTTGCCGCTCCGGCTCCGGCCGCCGCCGCTCCGGCCGCCGCCACCTTCCCGGCCGCCGCTAAACTGGCCGCCGATATGGGCGTCAATTCCATCGCCATCGCCGGTTCCGGCAAGGGCGGTCGGGTGACCAAGGGCGACGTCCTCGCCGCCGCCGCCGCTCCGGCTGCCGCCCCCAAGGCGGCCGCGCCGTCGGGCCCGCGCGCCAAGGCCGATCTGGAAGACCGCGTCGCCATGACCCGCTTGCGGCGGACCATCGCCGGCCGCTTGAAGGAAGCGCAGAACACGGCGGCCATGCTGACCACCTTCAACGAAGTGGACATGACCGCGCTGTTTGCCGTGCGCAACCAGTACAAGGACCAGTTCGAAAAGCGTCACGGCACCAAGCTGGGCTTCATGTCCTTCTTCGTGAAGGCGTGTATCTCGGGGCTGAAGGATTGGCCGGCGGTCAACGCCGAGATCGACGGTACCGATCTGGTCTACAAGAAGTATTACGATATCGGCGTCGCCGTCGGCACCCCCCAGGGTCTGGTGGTTCCGGTGGTTCGCAATGCCGACCAATTGTCCTTCGCCGGGGTCGAGCAGACCATCGCCGGCCTGGGCAAGAAGGCCCGTGACGGCAAGCTGTCCATGGAAGACCTGACCGGCGGCACCTTCACCATCTCCAACGGCGGCGTCTATGGCTCGCTGATGAGCACGCCGATCCTCAATACCCCGCAATCGGGTATCTTGGGCATGCACAAGGTGCAGCAGCGTCCGATGGTCATGCCTGACGGTTCGATCCAGGCGCGGCCGATGATGTATCTGGCCCTGTCCTATGATCACCGCATCATCGACGGCCGCGAGGCGGTGTCGTTCCTGGTCCGGGTCAAGGAATGCATCGAAGACCCGCAGCGTATCCTGCTGGACATGTAATAGCAGGGGGCCTCGCGCAAGCGGGGCCTCTTTGTTCTGAATAGCTTTCGGGGAAACTGATCCATGAGCGAAAACAGCTTCGACGTCGTCATCATCGGTGGCGGACCCGGCGGTTATGTCGCCGCCATTCGTGCCGCCCAACTGGGCTTGAAGACCGCCTGCATCGAAAAGCGCGGCGCGCTGGGCGGCACCTGCCTGAACGTCGGCTGCATTCCGTCCAAGGCATTGTTGGCGGCATCGCACGCCTATGAAGCCGCCAGCCACGATTACGCCGCCTTTGGCGTGAAGATCGGCAAGGTGGAAATGGACGTGGCCGGCATGCAGTCCCACAAGGACAAGGTGGTTGCCGACAACACCAAGGGCATCGAATTCCTGTTCAAGAAAAACAAGGTGACCTATCTGATCGGCGCCGGCGAAATCACCGGGGCCGGGACTGTCAAGGTCACCGGCAAGGACGGCGAGCAGGTGGTGACGGCCAAGGCCATCATCATCGCCACCGGTTCCGACGTCACGCCCTTGCCGGGTGTGGAGATCGACGAAGAGGTGATCGTTTCCTCGACCGGCGCGCTTAAGCTGAACAAGATTCCGAAGACCATGGTGGTGATCGGTGGCGGCGTCATCGGTCTGGAACTGGGCACCGTGTGGCGCCGCTTGGGCACCAAGGTCACGGTGGTGGAATTCCTCGACAAGATCTTGCCGACCAATGACGGCGAAGTGTCCAAGACCATGCAAAAGCTGCTGGCCAAGCAAGGGATGGAGTTCAAGCTTGGCACCAAGGTGACCAAGGCGGTGAAGAAGGGCGGCCACGCCACCTTGACGGTCGAGCCCGCTGCCGGCGGCGCCTCCGAAGAGATCAAGGCCGACGTGGTGTTGGTGGCCATCGGCCGCAAGCCCTACACCGACGGCCTGGGTCTGGAAAATGTCGGCATCGAAAAGGATGTGCGCGGCTTCATCAAGGTCGATCATTACTTCCGCACCAACGTCGCTGGCGTTTTCGCCATTGGTGACGTCATCGGCGGCGCCATGCTGGCCCACAAGGCGGAAGAAGAAGGCGTCGCCTTGGCCGAATTGCTGGCCGGTGAACATGGTCACGTCAATTACGACGCCATCCCCGGCGTCGTCTACACCTGGCCGGAAGTCGCCGCTGTCGGTAAGACCGAAGAGCAGTTGAAGGCCGAAGGCATCGCCTACAATGTCGGCAAGTTCCCGTTCTCGGCCAATGGCCGGGCGCGGTCGATGAACGAGACCGAAGGCTTCGTCAAGGTGCTAGCCGATGCCGCCACCGACCGCGTGCTCGGTGCCCACATCGTCGGCCCCAATGCCGGCGATCTGTTGGCGGAAATGGTCATGGCCATGGAATTCGGCGCTTCGTCCGAAGATGTGGCGCGGACCTGCCATTCGCATCCCGGCTTGGCCGAAGCGGTCAAGGAAGCCTGTCTGGCCGCCAATAAGCGCGCCATCCATACCTAAAGTTCAGGGCCGTCCAAGAAAAACAAAGCCGTCCGGCGGCAACGCCGGACGGCTTTTTCGTGACGCGGCGGCAATGCTTGCGGCCAAGTCTTGATCCGATCCGCTGGCCGGGATCAGTGCCCCAGATGGGGCCAGTGCTGCCGCGCTTCCGCCGCCAGCGCGGCGCTGGCGGTTTCGATGCGGGTTTGCAATTCGACCATGAAGGCCTTGCGCTCCATGCCGGCGGGGATGGGGTCAAGGAATTGGATAATTGCGGTTCCCGCTTGCTTGTTAAAGCGTCCCCGTCCCCAGAACAGGCCGGTATTGACGGCAACCGGGACGCAGTCCAGGCCCAGGCCGGAATACAGCATGGCGACGCCGGTATGATAATCAGGGGCGGCGCCGACTTCCACGCGGTGGCCTTCGGGGAAGATCAGCACCGGGCGGTTTTCGGCGATGGCCGCTTGCGAGCCCTTGACCATTTCCTTCAACGCCTTGGTGCCGGCGGCGCGGTCGATGGCGATGACCCCGGTCTTGGCCAGGTACCAGCCGAAGAACGGGATCTTCAGCAATTCCTGTTTCAAGATCACCGCCGGCTCCGCCAGGATCAGAAAGAAGGCGAAGGTTTCCAGTGTCGATTGGTGCTTGGCGGCGACCAGGGCGGCCCCTTGGGGCACCGTGCCGCGCACTTCCCAAGACAAGCCGCAGGTCAGACGCAGCAAGACGAAGGTTCCCCTGACCCAAAAGCGGGCGGCAGCGGCGACCAGCGTCGGCGATGCGCCCAACAGCGGCAGATACAGCGTGCCCAGAACCAGCGTCCAGACCTGGAGGAGAGCGAAGAACAAGACGGAGCGAAAAGGGGTCACGGCTGAGCCTTTCTCGGCAGGAACCAATGGCGGATGATGGCAGCCAAATACTTCGAATACTCGGTGGCAAGCAAGGCCGCAGTTCCGGGCCAGCGCCACCATTCGCGGCTTTTCACCGCATCGGGAAACACCGGGTGGGCAATCAGGGTGATGCCGGGCAAGGCGTGGCGGAATTCCAGCAGCGAGCGCGGCATGTGATAGGCCCCGGTGACCAGACGCAGAGAGCGTAAATTTTGCTCTTTCGCCCAATCGGCGGTTTCGATGGCGTTGCCGACCGTGTCGTCGGCGGCATAGCCCAGCACCACGGCCTGTTTCAGGCTGTCATGGCCGCGCCCCAACTGGATGATCTCGGCCAGGTCGACGCCCTTATAGACGCCGGAAATAAACAGGCGCTGTGATAATCCCGCTTCCAGCAGATCCAGGCCGGTGGTCAGGCGGTCGCGCCCCCCCGTCAAGACGACGATGGCGTCGGTATGGGTGCTGTCGTCTTCGACCCGTTGCGGCACTTCGTCGACGAACCACAAAAAGCCACCGCACCACAGCGCCGCCATCGCCACCACGGCCGCGCCCAGCCGGTCCACGCGCCGGCTGCGAACATGACGCGACCTCATGGCATGCGGGCCAAGGTGGCATGGACGGCCAGTCGGGCCGTCAGCATGGCCAGGGCGGCGGCGATCACCGGCAGCATGGCGATCATCACCCAGCCGGTGACCGGCAAACTGAGCGAGGGCAGGAAGCCGCCCTCGATACGGCGGGCGGCCCAGCCGATGGCGGTCAGCGACGGCACCGCCAGGGCCAGCCCGATCAGCCCGCCGGAAAAGCCCAGCGCGAACGAGCGGTCGGCGAATTGGCGGGCGATGTAATCGTCATGGGCGCCGATCAGGTGCAGCACTTCGATGACGCTGCGATTAACCGCCATGGAGGTGCGGGTGGCATAGATGACAGTGGCCGAGGTGACGCAGCCGATCAGCACCAAAATGGCGATGGCCACCCATTCGGTGGTGCGCGACAAGTTGATCAGCCGCGACAGCCAGATGCGGTGGTCGTCCAGCGTTGCTCCGGGGACGGAGCGGGCCAACCGGTCGGCCAGTTCCAGCAATTCCATGGAGATATCGGGATCGACGGTGACGTCGATCAGGCGCGGCAGCGGCAGATCCTTGACCACGTCGGTGTTGCCCAGCCAGGGCTCCAGCAGGGCGAGGATCTGTTTCTTGTCCAGCGGGCGCGCCGCCAGCACGCCGGGCGTGCGCCGCATCAGTTCCACCGCCTGACGCACCCGTTCGTCGGTCAAAGCCTCGCCGGCTTCGCCCGGCACCGGCTGCACCTGTACCGTCAGGGTGCCGCTGACATCGTGATCCCACGACCGCACCAGCCCATTCAAGACAAAGACGCCGGCCAGGGAAACCGCCGACAGATAGACCATCAGCGCCACCAGCCAAGGCAGGAAGCGGCTGGTGGCGTCACCCTTGAGCGGCAGGTCGGAGTGACGGCCAAACATCTATTCCCCCTCCACCACCGTGCCGCGGTCGATATGCAGACGCGGGTATTGGGTGAAGCGGTCGACCAGGAATTGATTATGAGTGGCGATCACCACCGTGGTGCCCAGGCGGTTCAGTTCCTCGAACAGATGCAGCAGACGCATGGCGATGTGATCATCGACATTGCCGGTCGGTTCGTCGGCCAGCAACAGGTCCGGGCGGCCGATGACGGCGCGGGCAATGGCGACGCGTTGCTTTTGTCCCCCCGACAGGGTCGGCGGCTTGGCGTTGATCTGTTCCGACAGGCCGACCCAGTTCAGCAATTCAGGCACGTGCTTGCGCACTTCCGATTCCTTGACGCCCCGCACGCGCAGCGGCAAGGCGACGTTGTCCATGGCCGACAGGTGGTCGAGCAGGCGGAAATCTTGAAAGACGACGCCGATGCGGCGGCGCAGCGCCGGCAATTCATAGCGCCGGGTCATGGCGATGTCCTTGTCGAACAGCACCACCCGGCCGCGCGTGGGGCGCAGCCCCAGATACATCAGTCGCATCAGCGATGACTTGCCGGCGCCCGACGATCCGGTGAGAAAATGAAAAGACCCCGACGGCAAGGCGAAGCTGATATCCCGCAAGACCTCAGGCCCCAGGCCATAGCGCAGCCCGACGCTGTCAAAGCGGATAATGTGTTCACCACGGCGATTGTTTCGCACTTTTGCCTTCTCCAGACGCGCCGAAGGATGACACGGCCCGTCCTTGTTCGTCCAGCGCGCTTGTGTTGCCGCTGTCTTATGCCTATAACCGAGAAACGCTTCCGAAGGCTTGCACATTCCATGCTCATCGGCTGTCCTGCTTGTTCAACGAACTTTTCGGTCCCTGATAAGGCTTTGCAGCCCAAGGGCCGGATGCTGAAGTGCGCCAAATGCGGCCATAAATGGTTTCAGGCGCTGCCGGAAGACGATTACGCTCCGCCGAGCCCCAGCTTCTCCTATGAACCCGAGCCTGAGCCCGCGCCTCGGGCCAATTTCGGCTTTAACCCGGTCCGCAACCCCGATCCCGCTCTGGAATTCGAAGCGCCGCCCCGGCCGATGGAATCATCCATGGCCTCGGCCCGCGCCAACGCCGATCTTGATTTCGATCTGGGCGATGCGCCTGACGTTCCCACCATTCGCGTGCGTTCCGACGGTGAAGGGCGGCCGATGGATTTGGACTTGGATGGGCTCGAGCCGCAGCCGATCCCCGAGATGTTCGCCACCAAGGACGGCAAGAAAAAAGGAACCGGCGGCCTTTGGCTGCTGCTGATCGTGCTGTTGCTGGGCGGTTTGGGCGGCGCCGCTTACGTGTTCCAGGACCGCTTGGTCGGCTATGTGCCCATGGCCCACGAACTTCTCAGCCAAATCGGCCTGCGGCGGGAAAAGCCCGGCGCCGGGCTGGAATTGCGCAATGCCGGAACGCCGGAACGCTTTGTTCATAACGACACCGAAGTGCTGATCGTGCGCGGCATCATCGCCAATATCTCGGATCGGTCGCGGCCGGTGCCGACCATGAAGCTGGTGCTGCTGGACAAGGGCAAGGCCCAGGTGCAGGAAAAGCTGGCGCAGCCGCCGGTGACCCAATTGGACCCCGGCGGCACCTCGAGCTTTCGCATCATCTTGGAACGTCCCGATCCGAACGCGGTGGAAGTCAACGTCTTGTTCGTCGATCCGGTGGAAGACGGCGGCAAGTAAGCAAAAGCCACATGGGGCCGTCAGGGCCGGACGTGATCCGGCCCGACCATGACGGAAAGTGTGTGGAAAGTTGTGCCGAACCAATAGGGGCGGGATGCATTGGCATCCCGCCCTTTTCCTTTATTCGGCCGCCACTTCCACCGGTTTGGTGGTGGGGTGTTCAAGGCGGTTGATCATTTCCTTGGGCACGATCTGCTTGAACTTGGGCAATTGGCGATCCCAGTCGGCCAGGATGCTTTCGGCCCAGGCCGATTGGGTTTCAGCCACGTGTTCCTTGATCAGCCCCTTCAGCACGCCCTGCCAATACGCGGTCTGGACGCTTTGGGCGATGATGCTTTCCGGGTTGATGCTGTGGGCGAAGCCGCCGTCGGAATCGTAGATGAAGGCCATGCCGCCGGTCATGCCGGCACCGAAATTGGCGCCGACCGGGCCAAGGATGATGACGGTGCCGCCGGTCATGTATTCGCAGCCGTTGGAGCCGCAGCCTTCGATGACCGCGCTGGCGCCGGAATTGCGCACGGCGAAGCGTTCGCCGGCTTGGCCGGCGGCGAATAATTTGCCGGCGGTGGCGCCGTACAGCACGGTGTTGCCGATGATGGTGTTTTCGTTCGACTTCAACGGGCTGGACACCGGCGGACGCACCACGATGGTGCCGCCCGACAGGCCTTTGCCGACGTAATCGTTGGAATCGCCGAACACTTCCAGCTTGAGCCCCTGGACGGCGAAAGCGCCCAAGGATTGCCCGCACGAGCCGCGCAGACGCACGGTGATATGGCCGGGTTGCAAGCCGGTCATGCCGTATTTCTTGACGATCTTGTGGCTAAGCTTGGTGCCGATGGCGCGCTGGACGTTGCGGACGTTATAGGCGAGCTGCATCTTCTCGCCTTCCTCCAACAGCGGCTTGGCGTCCTCGATGATCTGGGCGTCGAGCGTCTCGGGCACTTCGTTGCGTTCGGTCTGGGTGCAATAGCGGGCGTGACCGCCGGCATCGGCCTGGGCCAGCAACGGGTTCAAGTCCAGATCGTCCAGATGGGCGGCGCCGCGGCTGACCTGGGACAAAAGATCGGTGCGGCCGATGATTTCGTTGAGCGAACGCACCCCCAAGGATGCCAGGATCTCGCGCACCTCTTCGGCGATGAAGCTGAACAGGTTGACCACCTTTTCCGGGGAACCGGTGAACTTGGCGCGCAGCGCCGGGTCTTGGGTGCAGACGCCGACCGGACAGGTGTTGGAATGGCACTGCCGCACCATGATGCAGCCCAGGGCGATCAAGGACGTGGTGCCGATGCCGAATTCCTCGGCGCCGAGCATGGCGGCGATGACGATGTCGCGGCCGGTCTTCAGGCCGCCATCGGTCCGCAGCTTCACCCGGTGGCGCAGGCGGTTCAACGTCAGCACCTGATGGGCTTCGGACAGGCCCAATTCCCACGGCAGGCCGGCGAATTTGATGCTGGTCTGGGGCGAGGCGCCGGTGCCGCCGACATTGCCGGAAATCAAGATGATGTCGGCCTTGGCCTTGGCGACGCCGGCGGCGATGGTGCCGATGCCGGAGCGCGACACCAGCTTGACCGTCACCTTGGCGATGGGGTTGATCTGCTTGAGGTCATAGATCAGCTGGGCCAGATCCTCGATGGAATAGATATCGTGGTGCGGCGGCGGGCTGATCAGCATGACGCCGGGGGTGGAATGGCGCAATTTGGCGATTTCCACCGTCACCTTGAAGCCGGGCAACTGGCCGCCCTCACCGGGCTTGGCGCCCTGGGCGACCTTGATCTCGATCTCGCGGCAATTGTTCAGGTATTCGGCGGTGACGCCGAAACGGCCGCTGGCGATTTGCTTGATGGCGGAATTGGCGTTGTCGCCGTTGGGACGCGGGCGATAGCGTTCCGGGTCCTCGCCGCCCTCGCCCGACACTGATTTGGCGCCGATGCGGTTCATGGCGATGTTCAAGGTGCCGTGCGCTTCCGCCGACAGCGCCCCCAGGCTCATGCCGGGGGTGAGAAAACGCTTGCGGATTTCGGTGATGCTTTCCACCTCGTCCACATTGACCGCCGCCGCCGATGGGCGGAAATCCAGCAGGTCGCGGATGGAGATGGGGGCCAGCTTGCGCAGGCCGTCGGAATATTTCTTGTAGGTGGCATAGGAATCGGTGGCCACCGCGCTTTGCAGCAGGTGAATCAAGCTGCCGTCGAAGGAATGGGCTTCTTGCCCACGGCGGACGCGGTAAAAGCCGCCCACCGGCAGCACGGCGGTGGCGGCGGTGAAGCCGGCGGCGTGCTGTTCGATGGTTTTCTTGGCGACGCCGGTCAGGCCCAGGCCGGAAATACGGCTGGTCATGCCGGGGAAGAACTCGGCGACCATGGCGCGCGACAGGCCGACGGCTTCGAAGTTGCAGCCGCCGCGATAGCTGGAAATCACCGAAATGCCCATCTTCGACATGATCTTCAACAGACCCTGGTCGATGGCTTTCTTGTAATTGCGCACGCATTCTTCCAGCGTCTGGCCGGGGAACAGGCCGCGCCGCCAGCGATCGGCGATGGCTTCCTGGGCCAGATAGGCATTGACGGTGGTGGCGCCGACGCCGACCAGGACGGCGAAGTAATGGACGTCCAAGGCCTCGGCCGAGCGGATGTTGAGGCTGGTCCAGGTGCGCAGCTTTTCCCGCACCAGATGGGAATGCACGCCGGCGGCGGCCAGGATCATCGGCACCGAGGCGCGGCACGCATCCATGGATTTGTCGGACAAGATCAGATGGGTGCAGCCGGCGCGGACCGCTTCTTCCGCTTCGCGGCGGATGCGGGCCAAGGCGTCGCGCAGGGCGTTTTCCCCCGCCGACGGGTCAAAGGTGCAATCAACCTCGGCGGCGGCGATGCCCATATAGCGGCGCATGGCCTCGAACTCGGCGGTGGACAGCACCGGGCTGTTCAGGGCCAGCACATCGCACTGGCTTTCGTGTTCGTCCAAAATGTTGCCGAGATTGCCCAGGCGGGTGCGCAAGCTCATCACCCGTGATTCGCGCAAGCTGTCGATGGGCGGGTTGGTGACTTGGCTGAAATCCTGCTTAAAGAAGTGGTGCAGGCCGCGATAATGGTCGGACAGCACCGCCAGCGGCGCGTCATCGCCCATGGAGCCGATGGCTTCCTTGGCATCCTCGACCATGGGCTGCAAGATCAGCTCCATGTCTTCCATGGTGATGCCGCAGGCGACTTGCCGGCGCTTCAATTCGTCGGCGGACAGTTCGGCCGGTTCCGGCGCCCCGGTCTTGACCAGGGAATCCAGTTCGGTGATGCGGCCGGTCCACTTGTCATAGGGGGCGCGGCCCGACAGCATGTCCTTCAATTCGCGGTCGCGATAAAGCTTGCCCGCTTCCAGATCGACGGCGATGGTCTGCCCCGGTCCGACCCGGCTTTTTTCGATCACGTCGGTATCGGCGACTTTGACCATGCCGGTTTCAGAACCGACGATCAGCAGGCCATCCTTGGTGATGGAAACCCGCATGGGGCGCAGACCGTTGCGGTCCATGCCGGCGATAACCCAGCGGCCATCGGTGGCGCAAATAGCCGCCGGGCCGTCCCAGGCCTCCATCACCGCGTTGCAATAGCTAAAGAAAGCGCGGTGTGCTTCCGGCATCAGGCTGTTGGAGCCGATGGATTCGGGCACCAGCATCTGCTTGACCATGGGGGCGGGGCGGCCGGCGCGGACCATGACCTCGAAGACGTTGTCAAGCGCGGCCGAATCCGAGCCGCCGGCCTGGATGATCGGCTTGATGTCCTCGATGGCGGTGCCAAAGGCGGCATGGGCCATGCGCGGTTCGTGCGCCTTCATCCAGTTGACGTTGCCGGCCAGGGTGTTGATCTCGCCGTTATGGGCGAGCATGCGGAACGGCTGGGCCAGACGCCAAGTGGGGAAGGTGTTGGTGGAATAGCGCTGGTGATAGATGGCGAAGCGCGAGATAAAGCGCTCGTCCAGCAGATCGGGATAAAAGCTGGTCAATTGTTCGGCCAGGAACATCCCCTTGTAGATGATCGAGCGGCACGACAACGAGCAGATGTAGAAATCGGTGATGTGTTCGGCCAGAACCTGCTTTTCAATGCGGCGGCGCAGGATGTACAGGTCGGTCTCGAAGCGATCTTCCGGCGTGCCTTGGGTATTGGCGACCATGATCTGTTCGATTTCGGGCCGGGTGGCATTGGCCTTTTCGCCGATGATCGAAACGTCCACCGGCACCTGCCGCCAGCCATAGATGGCATAGCCCATGTTCAAGATGGCGGTCTCGACGATCGAGCGGCAGCGTTCCTGCGCCCCCAGATCGGTCTTGGGCAGGAAGATCATGCCGACGGCCAGCCGGCCGGGCACCGGCTCGTGGCCGGAATGGCGGATGTGTTCCTTGAAGAAATCCTGCGGCAATTCCACATGAATGCCGGCGCCGTCGCCGGTCTTGCCGTCGGCATCGACGGCGCCGCGATGGAACAGCACCCGCAGCGCCTCGATGCCGGCGACGACGACGTCGCGGCGCGGACGGCCATCGAGACTGGCCACCAGACCGACGCCGCAGGCGTCGTGGGGCTTTGTGTCGATGCCGGCTTCTTCCAGCTTGGCCGCGTTTTCCAGATACTCGGCAACGAAGGTTTCGCCGTTGTTCCGGATCATGGTGCTCTCCATCAGATGCGGGCCAGCGGCCCGATAAAGTTCAAATCGTGTGGCGAAGGGGTCAGGCGTCGAAACCCCAATCGGGCGTCACATGCGCCGGCAGGGCCTCGACCCGCTTTCTCCAAGCGACCACCGACGGATAGGCGGCGGTGTCGATCCCTGCCTCCTCGGCCACGCTGGCATAGGCGTAAACGACGATGTCGGCGACGGTGAAGCGGTCGAGCGCGGCCCAGGCATGGATGCCGAAATGGCGTTCCAACGCCGCCAGGGCGTCCTGGGCCGCCTCGATGCGCTGGGCATAGACGTCGGGACGCTGGGCGTCGCTGCCGGTGATCTTCAGCATGCGGGCCAGCCCGATATTGGGCAAAATCTGGCTTTGCTCGAAGAACATCCAGCGCAGGACCTGGGTGCGGTCCAGCGGCGCGGTCGGCAACAGGGGGCTGCCTTCGGCCATGTACAGCACGATGGCGTTGGATTCCGGCAGGCAGGTGCCGTCCTCCAGTTCGAGCACCGGCACCTTGCCGGCGGCGTTCTTGGCCAGGAAATCCGGCTGACGGGATGCGCCCGCCTTCAGATCCTTGGTCACCACATTCAGGGGCAGGCCAAGATGACTGGCCAGCAGCCGGACCTTGTAGCCATTGCGCGACCGGGGGTTGTCATAGAGTGTCGGCATGATGATTACTCCGCCGCGACGCGGCTTTTGGCCTTGATGTAGCGATCCATGGATTCAGCCGCGTCGCGGCCGTCCTTGATCGCCCACACCACCAGACTGGCCCCGCGCACGATGTCGCCGGCGGCGAAAACACCGTCCAGCGTGGTCATGTGGGTGCGCTCGTCCAGCACCAAGGTGCCCCAGCGGGTGACGTCAAGGCGCTTTTCCCCGAACAAAGCGGGCATGTCCTCGGGATCGAAGCCCAAGGCCTTGATCACCATGTCGGCGGCGATGGTGAAATCCGAGCCGTCGATGGGCATGGGGGTTTGCCTGCCCGAGGCGTCGGCGATGCCCATATGCATGCGCATGGCCTTGACCCCGGTGACCTTGTCCTTGCCGGTGATCTCGGTGGGGGCGGCCATCCAGACGAAATCGACACCTTCTTCCTCGGCATGGGCGACTTCGCGCTGGGAGCCGGGCATGTTGGCGCGGTCGCGGCGATACAGGCATTTCACCGATTTGGCGCCCTGGCGGATGGCGGTGCGGACGCAATCCATGGCGGTGTCGCCGCCACCGATGACCACCACGTTCTTGCCCTTGGCGTTAAGCGTGCCGTCGGCATAAGCCGGCACGGCATCGCCCAAGCCAGTCTTGTTCTGGGTGATCAGGTAATCCAGCGCCGCATGGATGCCGGCCAGTTTATCGCCCTTGATCGCCAATTCGCGCCCCTTATAGACGCCGGTGGCGATCAACAGGGCGTCATGGCGGTCGCGCAGGTCCTGAAAGGGGAGGTTGACGCCGACATGAATGCCGGTTTCCAGCTTGATTCCGGCTTGGGCCAGCAATTGAGTGCGGCGCTCGACCACCGACTTTTCCAGCTTGAAGCCGGGAATGCCATAGATCAACAAGCCGCCCATGCGGTCGTGGCGATCGTAAACGGTGACCTGATAGCCCTTCTTGCGCAAGGCTTCCGCCGCCGCCAGGCCGCCGGGGCCGCCGCCGATGATGCCGACCGATTGGGCCAGTTCCTTGTGTGGGCGCGGCGGCGTGACCCAGCCCTGGGTAAAGGCGAATTCGGTGACATGCTTTTCGATGGCGCCGATGGTCACCGCCTCGTGGGTGGATTGCTCAAGCACGCATTTGCCTTCGCACAGGCGATCTTGCGGGCAGATGCGGCCGCAGATTTCCGGGAAGGTATTGGTGGCCGCGGCCATGGCATAGGCTTCTTCCATTCGCCCTTGCGCGTTCAGCATCAGCCAGTCGGGGATGTTGTTTCCCAGCGGGCAGCCGATCTGACAAAACGGAATGCCGCATTGTTCGCAGCGCGACGATTGATCGCCGGCGCGGTCCAGATCAAGAGGCAGGCTGATCTCGGCGAAATCGGCCTTGCGCGCGGGGGCGGGGCGCTTGTCGGGCTGCTTTTGATCAAGCCGGGTGAACTGAAGCATTTTGCGGGTCATGGCCGGGCCTTTTTTTCGGGCATGGGACGGGCTGCCTAATTAGACGGCAAAATATACGGCGGAAGAATTCTCGATTCCACTAAATTCGAACCACAAGGTCAGTGTCACTGACGTTATTTAAAAAATCACGCGCACCGTGGGATGTGCATCATGGGGCGAACAGCGTGTCCCATGAAAAATAGTACCGATTTGAGACTAATCAGGATATTCCTGAGAACGACCGCCAATGCTATATAGACGGCCTCAGGCGGGAATAAGTGGCGATGACCTATCTGGATATTGTGCTGATTGCGGTGATCCAAGGATTGGCCGGCGTTTTACCCCTGTCGGCGACGGGGCATTTTGCCTTGTTTTCCGGCTTGGCCGCCAACCCGCAAGGGTTTGCCGCCGTCTCGGTCGCTGCCCATCTGGGGGCGGCGGCGGGGGTGGCGCTGTGGCTGTGGCGCGACTGTCTGTCCATGCTGTTGGGCGTCGCCAAGCTGGTCAAGGGCAAGTCCGACCCCGGTGGCCGCCTGTTGCTGTTGCTGTTGGCCGGATCGCTGCCGGTCGGGGGGATCGCCGCGTGGTTGCTGAGTGAGGTCGTTCCGCCGCACGGGCAAGTATTGGCGGCGGTTTGTTTGCTGGTCTTCGGGATTTTGCTGGCCTTGGCCGATCGCTGGGGGGTGACGGTCAGTCGGATCGAGCATCAGGGCTATGGTTCGGTCGCCATCATCGGCCTATTGCAGATTCTGGCCATGCTGCCCGGGGCGTCGCGGACCGGCATCGCGGTGACGGCGGCGCGGCTGATGGGGTTCGAGCGGCGCGAGGCGGCGCGATTGTCGCTGTTGCTGGGCATTCCGGCCTTGCTGGGCTTTGGCCTGTTTCGATTGTGGCAGATGGCCCATTCGACACCGCTTTTGCTGTCGGCGGATCTGGTGTTGACGGCGGCGGTGGCGGCGGTGGCGGCCTGGATCGCCGCCGGCGGCATGCTGACATGGCTGGGGCGCCATACCTTCCTGCCGTTTTGTCTGTGGCGGATCATGTTGGGCGTTGGGGTTATCGCCTTGTATTTCCTTTCTGCATGAAGAATGCCGTGCAGCCTCATGATCTGGTTGGTTTTTTCGTGACTTGATGGGGCGGTATTGGCTAAAATCCGGTGTTTTCCTGCGCCGGGGGTGTTGTCATGCTGCGTCGTCTTGCCTTGTTGGTCGTGGTGGCGGGCTTGGCCGCCTGCGCCCAGCCGCCGGCCCGGATCGTGGCCCAAGCCCCGCCGCCTTTGCTTGATCCGGATAGCGTTTGTTTGGCGTCCTTGCAGGCCATGCGGGTGCAATTCCAGCCGGTGGCCGAATTCGGCGACACGGAGCAAGGCTGCGGCATCGATAATCCGGTCAAGGTCAGTGCAACCGGCGGCGCCTGGAGCCGTCCGGGGGTGGTTTCGTGCCCGATGGCGCAAACCATCAGCCGTTACGAGTCGGATGTGTTGCAGCCGGCGGCGCGGGCGCGGTTCGGCCAGGGCATCAAGCGCATTCATCATGCCGGCACCTATGATTGCCGCGTGCGGCGGACCTCGACCAAGGTGGCGGCATCCCTGGGCGGCAGTCGGGGCGGACGCCTGTCCGAACATTCCAAGGGCCGCGCCATCGATATCATGGCGTTCGAGCTGGATGACGGCACGATGGTTTCGGTGAAAAAGGATTGGCGCGGCCAGGGGGCGAAATCGGCCTTTCTGCAAGAGGTGGCGCGGGCCTCATGCTCGGTCTTTAACGTCGCGCTGACCCCTAATCACGACCGTTTGCACAGCGATCATCTGCACCTGGATATCGGCCCCTACACCCTCTGCGGTTATTGACGGGCAAGCGGTCATTTCTTGATCCTGGTCAAGTTCCGCCCCTGTGCGTGGGTGTAGATTGGCCTGATGATCAGCAATCCGCCCTCGCCCACATTGCCGTCCGTCGCACGGGTTTGTGCTGTCTCGGTTAACTGCCGTGCGTGTCCGGTGGTGGGGGAATCGGTTTGGGCCGGAGCCGCCAGCGCCGACAGCGATGCCTTCATCCAGGCGCGGGTCCCGCTCAAGATCGGTCGCGGCAAGACGCTGTTTCGCGAAGGCGATGCGGTTGACGCCCTCTATGTGGTGATTTCGGGCGCGGTGGTGCTGTACCGGCCCGGATCGCGTGGGCGGCCCATCGCCATCCATCTGGTCGCACCCGGCCATACGGTCGGGTTTCGCGCCTTGGCCGAGGGTGGGGGGCACCGGGCGACGGCCCGCTGCCCACAGGATTCGGTCCTGTGCTCTATCCCGGTTCATGCGGCGGAAATCGCCTTTGCCGCTCACCGGCCGTTGGAGCGGGTTTTCTTGCGGGACCTGACCTTGGAATTGCGGGGGATGCGCGAAAGGTTGCTGCAAATCAGCTGCCTGGGGGTGCGGGACCGCTTGGTGCTGATGCTGGGGCGGTTGATCCGCCCCTATGCGACCGAGGTGGGGGAAGGCTGGCTGATCGCCAACCCGCTTGCGCGTACCGATATGGCGGCGCTGGCGGGGATGACCCCAGAGACGATATCGCGGTGCATCAAGCAACTAGAACAAGAAAATATGGCGCATTTCAGTCGCCGCAGCATACTTATTCCGTCGCGCCAAAGAATGTCTGTGGAAATAGAGAGATTAGAGCAGTAAACATGGGTGGGTAATTAGTGATTGCGAGTGCGGAACTGTCTGATGAAAGCATCAAATAATGCTAAAATTGTCAGTGCATCATTTGACCATGGTGTTCTTTCCCGTGAGGATCTGCTGTCATTAACGTGCGGGTCATGTGGGATTATTCATCCCGATGATTGGTGCGGGGCTTCGGCCGAGACCGTTGCTGTGCTCAATCGCCGCAAGTGCATTCGCCAACTGGCGCGCGGGGAAGTGTTGTTCCACCAAGGCGATGTGGTCAGCTCGTTGTATCGGTTATTGGACGGCATCGTGCTGATGCGCCAGGTCGATAGTGGTGGAACGGTGGTGACGCCGCACATGGCCTGCGCTGGCGCGACCATCGGGTTTCGGGCGTTCGTCGATGGCGGCGTGCATGGGGTTTCCGCCGTTTGCGCCACCGATGTGGTGCTGTGCCGTATTCCGGCTGATGTTGCGGCACAGGCCTTTTCCGGCTCGCACCCGTTGGAGCGGGCTTTTGCGCGTCATGTGGCGGCGGAATTGTCGGAGACCGAGGATTTTGTCCTGGCGATGACGTCACGGCCGGTGCGGGATCGCTTGCTCTTGGTGTTCGCCCGGCTGTATCGGCAATTCGGCTGTCATGGCGAAAACGGCGTGTGTCGGTTGCCTTTGCCGCTGCTGCGCTCCGATATCGCCGGCTTGGCCGGAATCGCGCGGGAAACCTTTTCCCGGGCCATGCATGCGCTGGAAGAGGAAGGTCTGGTCCGCCTCGAGGGCGATTGCGCCGTCTTTCCCGATATCGTCAGCTTTCGCCGCCAGGCCGAACTTATTCAGCCGGGGGCTTGGGCGTCTTGATCCCGATGCCGGCAGCAGCCGGCGTCGAGGGATTTGTCGCGGTGGCGGATGGGCGCGGGCTGGCTGATTGCAGCATGCGGACCAAGCTCGAAAAATCCAGGTTGCGCCATAGCATCATGATCAAGCCACATCATTAAGGGTGTCTGGGGGCGGCGTTGCGCTAACGGGTGCAGCCACGGCAGCGTTTGTGTGTGCTTGCCGGTTCGGTGTCGCTGACATGACGGCGTTCGCCGCTCATCGCATTGTCCCCCATCAGCGACCGCATGGTGGCGACGCAGCGGCCGCAACGCATTTGGGTGCCGAAATGGCGGAACACCTCGTCGGCGACAATGGCGCCGCCAGCCATGGCGGCGTGGACTTCGCGGTCGGTGATGGCATTGCAGACACACACATACATGGGCTGACCTCATGCTTCGACGGCGCCACTTTAACCGCTCCGCAATTGCGAAGCAATCGCAAAAAAGAGGATAACCCATAGTTTCAATATCAGTAAAGCATTGTTTAGTAGTTTAGAAAAAATTTGCATTTCATTGGCGTTCAGGTCTGGAAGACGTTGTTGCAAGTAACCACTTAGTTCAAACTACAAAAAACTAGCCAGCAACAAAGGAGCCTACCATGCAGGGCAGCCAGAAAGTGATAAGCATTCTCAACAAGCTATTGACTGGCGAGTTGACTGCCGCCGATCAATATTTCGTGCACGCCCGGATGCTGGAGAATTGGGGCTTCAAAGTCCTTCATGCCCGCATCGAGCACGAACGCCATGACGAGCTTGAACATGCTGGTCTTTTGATCAACCGCATCTTATTCCTGGAAGGTACGCCCGATGTGGCCAGCCGAAGCGCTTTGCGCATTGGCGCCGATGTGCCGAAGATGTTGGCCAATGATTTGGCCTATGAACTGGAAGTGGTCGAAGAACTGAAATCAGCCATCGCCGTGTGCGAGTCCGAGCGGGATTACGATACCCGCCGCATCCTGGTGCACCTGCTGGAAGAGACCGAGCAGGATCACGTGCGCTGGCTCGAAGTTCAGGTCGGCCTGATCGAAAAGCTGGGCCTGAAGAACTACCTGCAAAGCGCCGCCGGCGAACTTGCCTCCTCCGCTTCGTAAGGGAACGCGACCATGAAAGCCAACCGCACCGTCCTGGCCGGCCTCAATGATGTTCTGCGCAATCAGTTGACCGCCATTAATCAGTATTTCCTGCATGCCCGCATGATGAAGAACTGGGGCTTCAACGCCCTGGGCAAGCACGAATACAAGGAATCCATCGAGCAGATGAAGGAAGCTGACGCGCTGATCGAGCGTATCTTGCTGCTGGAAGGGCTGCCGAACCTGCAAGACCTGGGGAAATTGCTGATTGGCGAGACTGTTCCCGAAATCGTGAAAAACGATTTCGCCATGGAAAAGGACGCGCATTCCTGCCTGGTCAAGACCATTGCTCTTTGCGAAAAGCAGGCGGATTACGTCAGCCGCGACCTGTTGTCCGCGTTCTTGGAGGAATGTGAGGAGCGGGTTGATTTCTATGAGACCCAGCTTGAGCTGATCAAGAAGATGGGTGAGCAGAATTATCTGCAATCCGCCGTGGGGGCGTTGAACGACTGACGCCGAGCCGGCGCGGGAAAATGATGCAGGCCAGACCGTGATGCACGTTTAGGGCGTCACGGTCCAGGCGTGCGTCATGAATTGGCGGGGCCGCCAAGCCGTAACATCGACATGCGCACGTTATGGCGGAATTGGCGGATACGTTCTTCGGCGTCATTGCCGCCGGCCTGGGCCAGTCCGGCCTTGCGTTCGGCATTAAGGGTCTTGGGGTCGCAATCCTCGAACAAGGCTTCGAATAGGCGCAGCATGTGCAGTTCGGTGAATTGCGGCAGGCTGCGGTCTTCGGGCGCTTTGGCGACAAAGGCGTTCGAGGCCAGCGATACGCTGTTATGAGCCTGATTCATCACCAGTAAGAACCAGTCCTTGCGCGCTTCGAAGCGGCTGAAGCTTTTGGCGACATAAAGTCGGACCCGGTCCAGAATAAGGATTGCCCGGCGGTCGGCGTGAAAGGATTCCCAGGTGATGGCGCCGCCCTCACCGCGATGGGTTTCAGCGATCAGCTTGGCCCGGCTGCGCATATCGGCGTAAGCCTCGTCTCCCAGGATCATCTTCACGGCGATAAAGAATTGCGGCAGGTGACGCCGCTCAAGCCCATGATTGCCTTGCAGGAACATGGGGGCGAAGGGACGGGCGATCAGGCGGCCGAAATGGTCCTGACGCTTGCGTTCCAAATCGGCCTCGGCGAAGCCGTCCCGGCAGGAATTTTCCGAGCGGGCGAAAAGCTCGGCCATCGGGCCTTCGGCCTTGAGAAAAGCCGCGGCCAGCCGTTGAACCTGGTCCATGCTGATGCTGCCGTTGCTCGACGCCCGTTCCAGCACGGTGAGGAAACTGCGCAAAGCCGGCTCCCAATTGGCGCGGCAGCGGTCCCCGGTCTTGGTTCGGCCCGGAGAGGCGGCAACCGCAACCGCGGCCTCGGCTGGAACCTTATTCGGCGATGTCTTGTGCATCAGCCCGCACCCCATTGCGTCGAATGTTTCGACAGCCTCAGCTTCGCACATTCGAAGGGTGGGAATCCTTATGGCCTAGGTATGGATGCGCACAGCATGCGGACGGATATTGGGCTTGATATGCGGACTGAATAGGCGCACTATAATGCCCGTAAATAGGCCGCATACAGGGGCCGTGAGCCAGAGAGGGCGTCATGCAGTTCCGTGAGCGCAGCAAGGTCATCCAGTTGATCCGGACCATCTATGACCCCGCCATCAAGCGTGGCCGGGCGGAAGTGGTCGGCAAGATGGACAAGGACGATCCGCGCATCGACGGTCAATTGCGGCAAGCCTGCTCGCCGGCGGAATTAGCCGAAGTCGAGGACTATTTAGCCCAACGGGCACAGGCGCTTTCGCACGGGGCGGTGCGCCAGGCGGCCCAGGATTTGCCGGCGCAGATGCGCATGGCCGAACGCTATTTCCGGATGGGCGGCGATGCCGTCGCCGGATCAGCGGCGGCGGAAATCTTCGCCGCCTGGGATGATCTGAAAAAAGCCCTGCACAAGGGCGGATTCCGCAAGGAAAAGCGGGACGATTGACCGGGAGGGAAAAGCAATGACGACCGAACAATTGATGGAAGCCGGACGACAATTGAGCCGCGCCTTTGCTTTGTTGGAGCGAGCCAACGATCACATCTTGCCGATCGAAGCGGCGCTGATCAGCAAGCGCGGCCTGCTGGATGAAGCTCGCCGTGCCGTCACTGCCGCCAAGGAAGCCCTGATCCAGTAATCAATATTTCACCTTCACCACAATGGTCCGGCCTTCGGCGGGAATGTCGAACGCGCATTCGTCGAAGGCCGGCGGTCCCGAAATTTCGGGATTGTTGGAGAGGGCATAGCCCTCGGTCGGGATCATCCCCAAAAACCGGTCCAAGCGGCCGTTGCCGTCCTCGTCGTGATAGGCCATGACGGCGTAGCGGCCGGCGGGGATGTCGGCGAAGGTGACGCTGATTTGGCCAGGAAGGGCCGGGCCGTCCTGGCGGGCGAAGGCGCGATCTTCCTGGCGGAAGGTTTCCCTGCGGTCATACAGGCCGACACGGATGCCGCCCTTATCGTGGGCGATGCCGGTCAAGGTGACGGTCAGGTCGCCGGCCCAGGTCGGCGCGGCAAAACCCGACAAACCGATCAAGCCAATCAAACCGATCAAGCCAATCATCTGGGCGCGTCCGCGGGTTTTCTCCTTCAACGCATGTCCACCGTTTTGGTTTCGGCCAGATAGGCTTCCTCGACCTCGGACAGCTCCACCTTGTCATATCCGGTGATCATGGTCTTGACGTAATGCAGCGGCGTTTTGCCGGTGGTGGTCATGTAGATGTGGATGATGACGAAGGTCCCCATGGCGAAGGCGGCCACGGTATGCAGCACGGCGACCATCCACAGGGCATCGCCCGACCAAGCGAAACCGCTCCACTCGTTATAGAACAGATAGATGATCCCGGTCAGCCACAGGGCCGGGCCGATGATGACCATGAAGGTCATGTAGGCCAGGGCTTGCAGGGCATTTTGCTTGCGCTGCAACGATTTCTTATAGGGGTGCGGCTCACCCACCAAAATGCCGTAGGCATAAAAGCGGATGACCTTGAGGATGCCCTTTTGGAACAGGTATTGCCGCCATTGTCCGGTGGTGAAGTTCCAGAACGTGGTGAAGACCCACAGCGCCATCAGGGCATAGGCGGCATAGGTATGGATGGTCACCGCCTGACCGAATTTCAAGATGGAATGGGTGCCGTGAATACGCAGGCCGGTGAAGAACAGGGCGAAGATCAGCAGTGCCTGCGACCAGTGCCAGAAACGTTCATAGCGGCCGTAGATCATGACGTCGCGTTTAGTCATGGCGGGTCTTCCCTCTCAACACGAAGCGCAACAGGCCGTGCAGCATGACGCCGGCCAAGGCGCCGCCCAGGGCGAGATAGCCCAGCAGATCCAGCCAACGGACGGCGTCGCGGCCGGGCATATAGAAGCCGGGGACTTGGGCCAGACGGCCGTCTTCCCCCTTCATGTGGCATTCGCCACATTTGACCGCCTGTTCCTTCGGCGCCACCATGTGGGTGATCGGCCAGTACATGCGGGTTTCGATAAAGTCGATCTTGCCGCTCCATGGCAATCCGGCATAGTCCATGCCGAACTTGATCGACTTGTTGATGTCGAAATTGGTCCAAAAGGCGCTGTCATCCGGGCCGAAGACGTGGTTGACCAACAAGGTCTTCAGCTCGGGGTCATAGGGCTGCTTGCCCTTCATTTCCTTGAACGGCCAGATGCGGGCCTTGGGGTCGGCGGCGTCGCCGTGCAGCCGGTTCAGCACCAAAATCGACGAATCATCGAATGTATCGCCGGAATTGGTCTGGTCGATGGTGCCGTTGAACCATTTATAGGTCGGGCGGACGTTCTCGCCGTAGTCAAAGTCGCCCTTTTCCGCCGAGTATTTCAGGTGGCCGTGATCGTCTTTGACGAAGAGCGGCTTGCCGTTTTCATCCTTGCGGCCGGCGGTGGACCAGTCCCACCATGTCTTGGTGGCGACGCCGCCACGGGCGAATTCAGGGATATGGCAGGTCTGGCAGGCCACCCGGTCGGTGTGGTCGTTCAGTTTGGCCTGATGGTGGGGCACATCGCCATGACAGGATTCGCAGGTGGCGCGGTTGTGGTCATCCTTGGGCAGATCCTTGCCGTGGCTGTCCATGGCCGTGGGGGCATAGCGTGATCCCGATGGGATATGGTCGTTAAAGGTGTGGCAGGTGGCGCAGGTCATGTCGGCGCCATCGGCGGCCATATGCACGTCCAGGCTTTTCGCCGGCTTGGACAGCGACGAATCCAGGTCGCCGTGCTTGACGCCATCGCCGCCGCCGCCATTGAAGTGACAGGCGCCGCAATTGTCGCGCCCAGGATCGCCGACGCTTTGCGCCACCTTGGCCAGATCGGGGGGCGAGACCAGCTTGCCCTTCATCATGCGGGGTTCGTAGAGCGGGTGACCGGCGTCGGTGGGGACCTTGGAATAGCCGCCGGAACGGTCGTGGCAGACCAGGCAATCGACGTTTTCCGCCACCGGAGCCGGTGGCTGACGAGTATCGGTCCAGCCATAGCCGGCATGGCACGAGGTGCAGCGCGGCTCGTTCGAAACCGGCGATCCGCAAAAGCTGTTCATGGTCCGCGCCTTGCCCAGGCGCTGCCCCGTGGCGGGATTGGTGATGTCCCAGGTCCAGTGAATGGACTTCATCACCTGATGCGAGGCTTCGGTGTGGCAGGCCAGGCAGGCCTTGGTCACCTCGGGGGCCGAGGAAAACGGTCCCTTCAGTGATTCGAATTTCGAATGATCGGCGGTGGATGCCGCCTGAGCCAGCGCCGGCATCAATGCCGCCAGGATCAGGGGTCGCAGCCACCGGCCAAAACGCAGGCCGGGTCGTTTCATTGATCGCGCTCCACCAGACCGCTCCCCCGAGCGGAAAACATGTATTTGCGATATTTAAGGAAACGACACGGACCTGGCATTGCGAAATCGCAAGGGTGCATGCGGTTTTGCTAAAATATCGCTTTCTTGTGTTTCAGGCTGGCTGAATCGCGCCGCCGTGTGTCCTAATGCGGGTATTTCGCGTGGGCAGGTTTCAAAGATTGTGAGGGGGGAGAGGATGGGCGCCATCCCGGCTTTCGGTGTTGTTTGTCGGCATGAGCGGCTGGAATGGCTGACGCCGATCTTGCGGCGGTGGGGGCATCTGATCGACGATTACTGCGAAAGCCATCGCGGGGACACGCCCTATTTTTACAGTGAATGGACCAATGTGGGCATGCTCGCCGGTGCGGCTTGGGGACCGGGGAGCGGGGCGTTGCAGGAATATGCCTGTCGCCGGACAGGGGGAGACGGCGACAGCGGCAGGAGCGGGCGCGCCGATCTTTATCTATACGACCAGAACAATAGCGCCATCCTTGAGGCCAAGCAGCTTTGGGGACATGCCAAGCTGGACAGCGCGCAGGTGAATGGCTGTTTCAGGGCCGGCAATGCCCAGGCGGTCAGCAACCGTGATAGCGACATGGCGGTGGCTGCGGTCTTTTTGACCGTCAAGGTCAAGAAGACCATCGATCCGGTGGCCGACGGCCGGGCGGTGGACGCGGCATCGGCCGCGGCGCTGCGGGCCATGGAAAACGCGGCGGCCCATGCCTGGGCCTGGGCATTTCCGTCTTCCAAGCGGATGTTCGCGGAAACCGAACGGGCGTCCGACACGATGTATTATTGGCCGGGGGTGGTTTTGGGGGTGCGTCTTGCCCATGCCAATTTCGGCCGAGGCAAATAACCCTCAGATCTCGGCGATCAGGAAGAGCCGGCGGAAGGCGAACACTGTCTTGCCATCGGCGCGGCGCGGATAGGCGGCGGCGATGCGCTGGCTGTATTCGGCCAGGAACGCGCGGCGCTGCGGTTCGTCCAAGGCGTCGAGCAGCGGCCGCAAGGCAGTGGCCATGGTCCATTGCACCACCGGATTGTCGCCTTCCAGCACATGCAGATACTCGGTTTCCCAGATATCGAGGCGGCGGGCCAAGGGACTGAGGATGTCATAATAGACAGCGGCGTCGGCGACGGGAAAGCGGCGGGCCAGCGGCCGCAAAAGGGCGGCCCAGGGACCGGCTTCGGCCGCTTGCGCCATGATGCTGTGCGAAGCGGCGTAATGATTGTGGGGCATCTGCACCGCCAAGACCCCACCGGGGGCGATGTGGCCGATCAGTCGCGGCAGCAAGCGATGGTGATCGTCCAGCCAGTGCAAGGCGGCATTGGAAAACAGCACATCGACCTGATCATCCGGGGCCCAGCCGCCGATGTCGGCTTGGCGCCAGGTGATCGGGCTGGCCTGTTCGGTGGCGGCGGCAAGCATTTCGGCCGAAGCATCGACGCCTTCAATCCGCGCCTGCGGCCAGCGCGCCGCCAACAAGCGGGTGACGTTGCCGGTGCCGCAGCCCAAATCGACCACATGGGCTGGGGCTTCACGGTCGATTCGGGCCAGTAAATCCAGCGCCGGGCGCAGGCGGGGGGCGGCAAAAGCGGCGTATAGCTTGGGGTCCCAGGCCATGATAAACCTCCGGGTCAGCGGATTTTCAGCATAATCCGGGGCGGTGGGACGAACATCCCGGGTAATTCCCAGGCAGTGACCGTTGACTCTGGGGCATGGTTGGGCTTATAAGCGCGGCTTCGTATTTTCCGTAGACCGTTTGTTTTGGAGTTACCGACGTGAAGCGCACTTATCAGCCGAGCAAGCTCGTCCGCGCCCGCCGCCACGGCTTCCGCGCGCGCATGGCCACCGTTGGCGGCCGTAAGGTCATCACCAACCGTCGCCGTCAGGGCCGCAAGCGCCTGTCGGCTTAAGCCCGAAGGCCATGCCTGTTTCACTGGCTCGTTTGAAAAAGCGCCCGGATTTCCTCCGGGTTGCTGGCCAGCGTAAGAAATGGGCGGCCCCTGGCTTGATTCTGCAAGTGGCGCCGCTGCCTGCCTCGCAGCCGGATGCGCCCGCACCAAAAGCCGATGCGATACGCATCGGCTTTACGTGTTCCAAGAAGGTCGGAAATTCCGTCGCCCGCAATCGCGCCAGACGGCGCTTAAAGGCGGCGGTGGACGAGATTTTTCCCGATTACGCCCGCGCCGGATTGGACTATGTGGTCATCGGTCGGCGCGAAACAATCGACCGAGATTATTCTCTTCTCTTGCAGGATCTGCGAACCGCGCTAAAACGTGTCGGTGCGTCGCCGCCAAAAGACGAATCCCGTGGGGAAGAGTCCCAGGCGGCGCCGATCAACGGGGAGAGGCCGAGCCCATGAGTCCGCTGGCCTGGGTGCTGACCGGACTGGTGCGCGCCTACCAGCTGCTGATCTCGCCGGTTCTGCCGCCGAGTTGCCGCTTTACCCCATCGTGTTCCGCCTATGCCGTCGAGGCCTTGGCGAAGCACGGGGCGGTTAGGGGCTTGTGGTTGGCGGTGACGCGGGTATCTCGGTGTCATCCCTGGAACGATGGGGGCTATGATCCAGTCCCCGAACCGAAGTGCAAGGCCTGTGCCGGCAATCCGCCGTCCCAGCCCCCGGATAGGACGTCATGAACGAACAGCGCAACCTGTTTCTCGCTATCGCCCTCTCGGTCCTGATCCTGTTCGGGTTCCAGTGGTTGTTCCCCTCGAAGAAGCCGGCGCCGGAAAGCGTGCCGACGGTCGCCTCTGGCGCGCCGCCGGTGCCCGCCGCGGCCGGCGATGCCGCCGTGCCGGTGCCGCAGCAAAGCGCGGCGGTGATCGCCGCCAAAAGCCGCGTCGACGCCTTGAACTCGGCGCAACGGATCCGCATCAACACCCCGACCCTGCATGGGTCGTTGTCGCTGACCGGGGCCAAGCTGGACGATCTGACCCTGGCCGGCTATCGCGAAACGCCCGATCCCAATTCCAAGGAAATCGAGCTGTTGTCGCCGGCCGGTTCGGCCAATCCCTATCACGCAGAATTCGGCTGGGTTCCCGCCGATGCCGGGGTCAAGGCGCCGGGCGCCGACACCATCTGGAACGTGACCTTGGGCGGCGAGTTGAGCCCGAGCTCGGAAGTGGTGCTCAATTGGGATAATGGCGAGGGATTGCGCTTCGTCCGCACCATCAGCGTCGACGAGAACTATATGTTCCAAGTGGCGCAGCGGGTGGAAAATTACGGCCCCAAGCCGGTAACCCTGCACCCCTATGCCCTGGTGTCACGCACCGGAACCCCGCATACGGCGGGCATGTACATCCTGCACGAAGGTCCGATCGGCGTGTTCGACGGCACCTTGAAGGAACATAAATACGCCGATCTGAAGAAGCTGGGCACCGAACGCAGCAAAAGCGTCGGCGGCTGGGTCGGCATCACCGACAAATATTGGCTGACCGCGCTGGTGCCGGATCAGAAGGCCGAGTTGACCGGTCGCTTCGTCTATCAGCAGGTCGATAATTCCGACCGCTATCAGGTGGATTTCACCGGCGCCGCCAAGGTGGTGCAGCCGGGGGCGTCGGACGAGGTCACCTTCCATCTGTTCGCGGGCGCCAAGCAATTGTCGCTGCTGGATGCCTATGCCGAAAAGTTCGGGATCGAGCGTTTCGATCTGGCCATTGATTTCGGCTGGTTCTATTTCCTGACCAAGCCGTTCTTCTATCTGCTCAAGATGATGCATACCGCCCTGGGCAATATGGGGCTGGCCATTCTGGCGCTGACCGTGCTGATCAAGGCGGTGATGTTCCCGCTGGCCAACAAGTCTTATGCCTCCATGAGCAAGATGAAGCTGTTGCAGCCGCAGGTCAAAGCGCTGCAAGAACGCTTTGGTGACGACAAGATGCGCCTGCAACAGGAGATGATGGCCCTTTACAAGAAGGAAAAGGTCAATCCGGTTTCCGGCTGCCTGCCCATCCTGATCCAGATTCCGGTGTTCTTCGCCCTCTATAAGGTGTTGTTCGTCACCATCGAAATGCGCCATGCGCCGTTCTATGGCTGGATTCACGATCTGTCCGCGCAAGACCCGACCACCGTCTTCAACCTGTTCGGTCTGATCCCCTGGGACCCGGCCTTGTATCTGCCGGCCTTCCTGCATATCGGCGTCTGGCCGCTGGTGATGGGCGTGACCATGTGGTTGCAGCAAAAGCTGAATCCGCAGCCGGCCGACCCCATTCAGGCCAAGATGATGATGTTCCTGCCCATCGTTTTCACCTTCATGCTCGGTCAGTTCGCTGCTGGTCTGGTGATCTATTGGGCGTGGTCGAACACCCTGTCGATCGCCCAACAATGGGTGATCATGCGTCGCTACGGGGTCAAGCCCTGAGCGCCGGGGCCGTTACCGACGCGGCGGCTGGCCTGATTGAGGCCGGCCGTCTGCTGTTCGCCCGCGACATCACCTTCATGCGCGGTGCTGTCGATCTGGAAACACTGCCGCCCTTCGGTCTGCCGGAACTGGCCTTTGCCGGACGCTCCAATGTCGGCAAAAGCTCGTTGATCAACGCGTTGTGCGGACGCTCGACGGTGGCGCGGACCTCGAACACGCCGGGCCGGACCCAGGAGTTGAACTTTTTCGACGTCAACAGCCGCCTGATCCTGGTTGACATGCCCGGTTACGGTTTCGCCAGCGCGCCGAAAGACAAGGTCGATGCCTGGACCCGATTGATCAAGGGTTTCCTGCGCGGCCGTCCGACCTTGCGCCGTTGTATCTTGCTGGTCGATTCGCGCCACGGGATCAAGGATAACGACCGCGAGATGATGGACATGCTGGACAAGGCGGCGGTGGTCTATCAGGTGGTGCTGACCAAGATCGATAAGTTGAACCTGGCCGAAATCGAGGCGGTGCGCGAACGCACCCTGGCCGAGATTTCCAAGCGCGTCGCCGCCTATCCCCATCTGATTTTGACCAGCTCGGAAAAAGGCGTCGGCATCCCCGAGCTGCGGGCTGAAATCCTTCAATTGGCCAACCCGGAGACGGCACCATGACCACGCCCGAGACTCCCGATATCCTGCAAGACCGCGCCGCTTGGCTGGAACGGGCCAAGACCTTGTCGGAATCGCTGCCGTTCATGCGGCAGTATTCGGACGAGACGGTGGTCATCAAGTTCGGCGGCCACGCCATGGAATCCAATGATCTGGCCCGTCTGTTCGCCCGCGACATCGTGTTGCTGAAGCAGGTCGGCGTCAATCCGGTGGTGGTTCATGGCGGCGGTCCGCAGATTGACCAGATGCTCAAGCGTCTGGATATCCAGACCCCGCGTGTCGATGGCCTGCGCTTCACCGACGAAGCCACCGTCGAGGTGGTGGAAATGATCTTGTCGGGCAAGATCAACAAGCAGATCGTTTCCGCCATCAACGAAGCCGGCGGGTTCGCCGTCGGCCTGTCGGGCAAGGACGGCCATCTGATCCGCGCCCGCAAGCTGCGTCGGACCAAGAAGGACCCGGATTCCAATATCGAAAAGATCTTGGATTTGGGCTTCGTCGGCGAGCCGACCGAGATCACCCCGCATATTCTTGACGTGTTCCAGCAGACCGACGTGATCCCGGTGATCGCCCCGGTCGGCATGGGTAATGCCGGCGAGACGTTCAACATCAACGCCGACACCGCCGCCGGCGCCATCGCCGCCGCCACCGGCGCGCGCCGGATGATCATGCTGACGGATGTGGCCGGCGTGCTGGATAAATCGGGAAATCTGATCCCGGAAATGACCGCGTCGCAGGTCTCGGGCTATATCGCCGACGGCACCATCTCGGGGGGCATGATTCCCAAGGTGGAAACCTGTCTTGAAGCGGTGAACCAGGGCGTCGAGGCGGCGGTCATCCTGGATGGCCGGGTGCCGCATGCGGTGCTGCTGGAATTGTTCACCCCCCATGGCGTCGGCACCCTGATCAAGGGTGATTGAGGATAGCCGGTCTTATGCGGCGGCGGCGGGGCCAAACGACCGCCGCCCTCAGCCTTCGATGGCTTCCATCCGGAACGCCGCCGCCATCAGCGCCTTGGTATAGCTTTGCTGCGGATTGGTGAAGATGGTTTCGGCGGCGCCGTGTTCAACCACACGACCGTCTTTCATCACCATCACCTCGTCGGCCAGGGCACGAACCACGCGCAAATCGTGACTGATGAACAGATAGGCGATGCGGTGGCGGCTTTGGATGTCGCGCAGCAAATCGACGATCTGCGCCTGAACCGAGACGTCCAGGGCGCTGGTCGGTTCGTCCAGCACGATCAGTTGCGGCTTGAGCACCAAGGCGCGGGCGATGGCGATGCGTTGGCGCTGACCGCCGGAAAATTCGTGCGGATAACGTTCTTGGGTGTCAGGGTCCAGGCCGACCTCGCGCAGGGAATCGGCGATCAGGGCGCGGCGTTCATTGGCGCTGGCGCCGATCTTGTGGACCTCAAGCCCCTCGCCGATGATTTGGCCCACCGACAGCCGCGGCGACAGCGAGCCGTAAGGGTCCTGAAACACCATCTGCATGTGACGGCGGTGCGGGCGTAATTCCGCCGGGCTTAGGCTTTGGATCGGTTGACCGGCAAAATTGATCTCGCCATGCGATTCCAACAACCGCAACAGCGCCAGCCCCAGCGTCGTCTTGCCCGATCCCGATTCCCCCACCACCCCCAAGGTGTGGCCGCGCCGAATTGCGGCGGAGATGCCATCGACGGCCTTGATATGGCCGCTGGTGCGTCGCCACAATCCGCTTTTGATGGCGAACCAAACCTTGAGATCGGTGCATTCCATCACGATCGGGGCATCGGCGGCGGCATTGACCGGCTTGCCCTTTGGCTCGGCCGCCAGCAGCTTTTGCGTATAGGGATGGGCGGGGCGGACGAAAATGTCTTCGGTCAGTCCGGCTTCGACCACCCGCCCCTGATGCATGACGCAGACATGGTCGGCCATCTTGCGGACGATCCCCAGATCATGGGTGATGAACAGCAGGGCCATGCCCAGGCGTCGTTGTAAATCCTTCAGCAATTTCAGGATCTGGGCCTGGATGGTCACATCCAGCGCCGTGGTCGGTTCGTCGGCGATCAGAATGTCGGGCTCGTTGGCCAGGGCCATGGCGATCATCACCCGCTGACGCTGGCCGCCCGACAATTCATGCGGCAAGGCATCCAGGCGCTTTTCCGGTTGCGGAATGCCGACCAGCCTCAGCAGTTCCAGCACGCGGTCACGCTTGGCGGCGCCGCGTAAGCCTTTGTGGATTTCCAGCACCTCGCCCACCTGGGTGGCGATGGAATGCAGCGGGTTCAAGGACGTCATCGGCTCTTGGAAGACCATGGCGATGCGGTTGCCGCGCACGGCGCGCAAGGCTGGTTCCGGCGCCCCCAGCAATTCCTGGCCGTCCAGCACGATGTGGCCCGAAGGGTGATGGGCATGGGGATAGGGCAGCAATTGCAAGATGGACAAGGCGGTAACCGACTTGCCCGAGCCCGATTCGCCGACCAGCGCCAGGGTGTGGCCGCGATCCAGGGTAAAGCTGACGCCCTTGACCGCATCGACCCGGTCGGGGCCGTGCCCGAAGCTGACGGCAAGATTGTCCACGGACAGCAAGATATCGGTCATGCGTTCTTCCTGGGGTCAAAGGCATCGCGCACCGCCTCGCCGACGAAGATCAGCAAGGACAGCAACGCCGCCACCACGATGAAACCGGTCACCCCCAGCCAGGGGGCGTGCAGATTGGCCTTGCCCTGGGCCAGCAACTCCCCCAGGGACGGCGAGCCGGGCGGCAAGCCAAGGCCAAGGAAATCCAGGGCGGTCAGCGAGACGATGGAGCCGTTCAAGATGAATGGCATGAAGGTCAAGGTCGCGACCATGGCGTTGGGCAGCACATGACGGATCATGATGCGGCCGTCATCCATGCCCAGCGCCTTGGCGGCGCGGACATAATCGAAATTGCGGGCGCGCAGGAATTCGGCGCGGACGACACCGACCAACGAGGTCCAGGAAAACAGCACCAGCACCGCCAGCAAGGTCCAAAATCCCGGCGCGATCATCGAGGCGACGATGATCAGGATCAAGAGTTGCGGCAACCCGCCCCAAATTTCCAAGAAACGCTGGCCGACCATGTCGATCTTGCCGCCGAAATAGCCCTGCACGGCGCCGGCGCCGATGCCGATCACCGTGCTGACCACGGTCAGCGACAGGCCGAACAGCAAGGACAGCCGCAGGCCATAGATCAGCCGGGCGAGAACGTCGCGGCCCTGGTCATCGGTGCCCAACAGATTTTCGCCATCGGGCGGCGCCGGGTGCGGGCGGATGCGGTCGTAATTGATGGTGTCGTCGGCGAAGCGGATGACCGGCCACAGCGCCCAGCCCTTTTCGGCGATCTTGGCGGCGACATAGGGGTCGCGGTATTCGGCCCAGGTCTTGAAATCGCCGCCGAAGGTGGTTTCCGGGTAATTGCGGAGGATGGGGAAATACCATGCGTCGTCATAGCGGACGACGATGGGGCGGTCGTTGGCGACCAACTCGGCCGCCAAGGTGATGGCGAACAGCGCCAGGAAGATCCACAACGAAACCCAGCCGCGGCGATTGCGGCGAAAGGCGTCCAGGCGGCGGCGGGCAAGCGGAGTCATGGCTCAGACCTTGCGGCTGGAAAAGTCGATGCGCGGATCGACATAGTGATAGGTCAGGTCGCTGATCAGGTTCAGCACCAGCCCCAGCAGGCTGAACATGTAAAGGGTGCCGAACATCACCGGGTAATCGCGGTTGGTGACCGCCTCGAAGCCCAACAGGCCGATGCCGTCCAGGGAAAAGATGATCTCGACCAGGATGCTGCCGGCGAACAAGATGCCGACCAGGGCGGCGGGAAAGCCGGCGATGACCAGCAGCATGGCGTTCCTGAACACGTGGCGGTACAGCACCTGAGTGTCGCTAAGCCCCTTGGCGCGGGCGGTGATGACGTATTGCTTGCCGATTTCTTCCAGGAACGAGTTCTTGGTCAGCATCACCAGACTGGCGAAGCCGCCGATCACCAAGGCGGTGACCGGCAGGGTCAGATGCCACAGATAATCCATCGCCTTGCCGGCCCAGGACAGGGATTGGAAATCCACCGAGGTCAGGCCGCGCAGCGGAAACCACGCCAGATACCGACCGCCGGCAAAGACGACGATGAGCAAGATGGCGAACAAAAAACCGGGCACGGCATAGCCGATGATCACCGCCCACGAGGTGGCGATATCGAAACCGGAGCCGTCGCGGCGGGCCTTGGCGATGCCCAGCGGGATGGACACCAGATAGATGATCAAGGTGCTCCACAATCCCAGCGAGATGGAGACCGGCATCTTTTCCAAGATCAGGTCGATGACCGAAACATCGCGGTAAAAGCTTTTGCCGAAATCAAAGCGCAGGTAATTGCCGATCATGGTGATAAAGCGTTCATGCGCCGGCTTGTCGAAGCCGAATTGCTTTTCGATTTCGGCGATGAATTTGGGGTCCAGGCCTTGGGCGCCGCGATAGGCCCCCGATTGCTGGCGCACCGCTTGAACCTCGCCGCCGCCGGCGCCGCTGATGCGTTGGGTGGTGGACCCGGCTTGACCTTCGATCCGGGCGATCAATTGTTCGACCGGGCCGCCGGGGGCCATCTGGGCGATGGCGAAATTGATCAGCATGATCCCCAGCAGGGTCAGCGGCATCAGCAGCAGGCGGCGAAGCGCGTAAGCCAGCATGTTATTTCACCTCCGCGCTTTTGGCCCACAGGGCGAACATTTGCCAGCCTTGCAGGGGGATGGTGTCGGGTTGGCCGAACTTGTCCCACAGGGCGACGCGGATCACCGGCGAATGCCATTGCGGGATGACATACCAGTTCCACAGCAAGACCCGATCCAGGGCGCGGGTCGCCGCCACCAAGGCGACGCGGTCGGGGGCGGCGATGACCTTGTCGACCAAGGCGTCCACCGCCGGGTTGCGGATGCCGCCCATATTGCGGCTGCCCGGCTGGTCGGCGGCATCGCTGGTCCAGTACATGCTTTGCTCGTTGCCCGGCGACAGCGACTGGCCCCAGACCTGGACGATCATGTCGAAGTCAAAGGCGCGCACCCGGTTGACGTATTGGGTGGGATCGACGGTGCGGACGGTGGCGTCGATGCCCAGGCGTTTCAGATTGTGGGCAAACGGCAGGGAAACCCGTTCGAAGGCCGGCGAACTGAGCAGGATTTCAAAGCGGAATTGCTGGCCGTCGGCATTGACCAGCCGGCCATCGACCACCTGCCAGCCGGCTTGTTCCAACAAGGCCATGGCCCGGCGTAAATTGGGGCGGTTGCCCAAATCCGGGTCGGTGACCGGGCTTTCGTATGCGCGGGTGAACACAGACGGCGGCACTTGCGCCCGCAAAGGTTCCAGCAATTTCAGTTCCGCGGCGTCGGGCAGACCCTTGCCGGCCAGTTCGGAATTGTCGAAATAGGAATTGGTGCGGGTGTACTGGCCATAAAACAGGTTGCGGTTGGTCCATTCGAAATCAAAGGCCTGGGCCAACGCTTCGCGCACCCGTATATCGGTGAACAGGGGGCGGCGCAGATTGAAGACATATCCCTGCATGCCCGAGGGCAGGTTGTGGCGGAATTCCCGCAGCACCGCGCCGCCATTTTTCACCGCGTCCCAATTGGCGTAACCGGTGGCCCATTTTTTCGCTTCATTTTCCAGCCGCAGATCGTATTCGCCGGCTTTCAGCGCTTCCAACGCGACGGTGCCGTCGCGATAGACGTCATAGCGGATGGTGTCGAAATTATAGCGGCCTTTTTGCGTCGGCAGATCCTTGGCCCAGTAATCCTTGACCCGTTCATAGGTGATGAAGCGACCGGGTTCGAAGGCGGCGATGCGATAGGGGCCGCTGCCCAGGGGCGGCGTCAATGTGGTTTCGTCAAAGGCTTTGTCTTGCCAGTAATGCTTGGGCAGCACCGGCAATTGCCCCAAGATCAGCGGGAGCTCGCGGTTGTCGCCGGGCTTGAAGGTGAATTTGACCCGCCGCTCGCCCAGCTTTTCCACCCGGTCCACCCCGGCGTAATAAAAGCGGTAATGGGGCGCGCCCTTGGTCCGCAAGATATCAAGGGAAAAGATCACGTCGTCGGCGGTGATCGGCTGGCCGTCGTGCCAGCGCGCCTGCGGGCGCACGGTAAAGATCACCCACGAACGGTCCGGCGGCGTTTCCACCGTCTCGGCGATCAATCCGTATTCGGAAAAAGGTTCGTCGGCGGCGGATTCCATCAAGGTGTCGAATGGCAGGGAAACGCCATCGGGGCTTTGCCCCTTGGGGATGAACGGGTTGAGCGAATCGAACGGCCCCTGATCGGCCAGCCGCAGGATGCCGCCCTTGGGGGCGGCAGGATTGACGTAATCGAAATGGGTGAAATCGGCGGGATATTTCAGCCCGCCATGCATGGCCAGCCCGTGCTGGGGGGCCGCCAGGACAGCGCTGAAGGGGGCGGCCAGCAGCAGCAGGCAAACGGCGAAAACCTGCCTCATCCGCGCAAAACCGCAAGGGCTTGCGCATGCAAGCGGGCATCGCCGGCGGCGCAGATGGTGCCGGGGGAATGCAGGGTGACGGGCTCGCCCCGCCAATCGCTGACCGTGCCGCCGGCATTTTCGATCACCGGGACCAGGGCGCAGTAATCATAGGGTTTCAGACCGGCCTCGGCGACCAGATCGACAAAGCCGGTGGCGATCAAGGCATAGGCATAACAATCACAGCCATAGCGCGCCAGCTTGACGGCGGCGGCGATGCGGTCCCAGCCCGGCCGGGTGGCGTCGTCGAAATATTCCGGCCCGGTGGTGTAGGCGTAAGCCTTGGCCAGCGCATCGCAGCCGCGCGTGCGCACCGGCTGACCGTTCAAGCTGGTGGGGTGACCTGATCCGCCGATCCAGCGCTCATTGGTGATCGCTTGATCAATAACCCCCAGGATGGGGACGCCGTTACGACACAGGGCGATCAGGGTGCCAAAGCTGGGCTTGCCGGTGATGAAGGCCTTGGTGCCGTCGATGGGGTCCAGCACCCAGACGTATTCGGCGTCGGTGTTGTGGCGGCCGTGTTCCTCGCCCAGGATGCCATGTTCGGGAAAGGCGGCCATGATCAGGCGGCGCATGGCGGTTTCCGCCTCGCGGTCGGCGATAGTCACCGGGCTGGCGTCGGCCTTGTCGTCGACATCGACCGGAGTGCGGAAATAGTGGCGGATGACCGGACGGGCGGCATCGGCCAGTTGGTGGGCCAGGGCGATGAATTCGGCGGGACAGGCGGTCATGGCGTTTCCTGGTCTGATCTGTGGCCGAAGTTTGGCTTGAAACCGTACTCAATGCCAGAGCCGATAAGACGGTTTCACCCTTGTTGCCGTCGTTATATGGTGGGATTCACATCTTTGTCGCCGGAGCCGGCCCATGTCCGCCTTGAACCCCATCGTCATCATTCCCGCCCGCTTGCCCGCTTCTCGCCTGCCCAACAAGCCGCTGGCCGATATTCACGGCGCGCCGATGATCGTGCATGTGTGGCGTCGGGCGGTGGCCGCCGGCATTGGGCCGGTGGTCGTCGCTGCCGCCGATGCCGCGATCGCCGAGGCGGTGATCGCCCATGGCGGCACCGCCGTGCTGACCGACCCGGATCATCCGTCCGGCTCGGATCGGGTCTGGGAAGCTTTGGAAAAGGTCGATCCCGAACGCCAGTTCGGCGCCGTGGTCAACGTTCAAGGCGATTTGCCGACCATCGATCCGGCGATTATCCGCGCCGTGTTCGAGCCGCTGGCTCATCCCGGCGTCGATATCTCGACATTGGTGGCCGAAATCAGCGTCGAGGACGAGCGCACCAACCCCAACGTGGTCAAGGCGGTGGTCGGGTTCGCCGATCAATCCCGCATTGGGCGGGCGTTGTATTTCACCCGCGCCACCGCGCCATGGGGGGAAGGGCCGCATTACCATCACATCGGTCTGTACGGCTATCGCCGCGATGCCTTGCGCCGCTTCGTCGGCCTTCGGCAGGGCGTGCTGGAACAGCGGGAAAAGCTGGAACAATTGCGCGCCTTGGAAAACGGCATGCGGATCGACGCCGCCCTGGTTGACACTGTTCCGCTGGGTGTCGATACTCCCGCCGATCTTGACCGCGCCCGCGCCCTGTTGAAGCCGAATTCATGACCAAGCCCACCGAAGCCAACAATTCCATCGCCTTCCAGGGTCTGCCGGGGGCCTATTCGCACAAGGCTTGCGTCGCCGCCTTTCCGGCCATGGGCCCGTTGGCCTGTCCGACCTTCGAAGACGCCTTCTCCGCCGTGCGCGAAGGCCGCGCCCGCTATGCGATGATCCCCATCGACAACACCCTGGCGGGCCGGGTGGCCGACGTGCACCACCTGTTGCCTTATTCCGGCCTGCACATCGTCGGCGAGCATTTCGAACGGATCAACCATCACCTGCTGGCGCCCAGGGGGGCGACGCTTGAATCCATCAAGACGGTGGAAAGCCACGTCCATGCCTTGGGCCAGTGCCGCAATCTGATTAGGCGGCTTGGGTTGACGGTGATCGTCGGCGCCGATACCGCCGGGGCGGCGGCCGAGTTGGCCAAGTCGGGCGATCTGACCAAGGCGGCCATCGCCTCGGAACTGGCCGCCGAGATTTACGGGCTGCAATCCTTGCAGGCGAATATCGAGGACGCCGAGCACAACACCACCCGCTTCGTCGTGCTGGCGCGTGAAGCGGTGGAACCCAATCCGAATCAGACCAACGTCACCACCTTCGTCTTTCGCGTGCGCAATGTGCCTGCCGCCCTGTACAAGGCGCTGGGCGGTTTTGCCACCAATGGCGTCAACATCACCAAGCTGGAAAGCTATCTGGTCGGCGGCGGCTTCGTCGCGGCTCAGTTCTACATGGACGTCGAGGGCCATCCGGCCCAGCGCAACCTGCGCCTCGCCCTGGAGGAACTGGAATTCTTCAGCCACGAGGTGCGGATCTTGGGCGTCTATCCGGCTCATCCGGTGCGGGCGACCTTTACGGCGGCGGGGGAATAGCCGGCCATGGTTGCCGCGCCAGCCAGGATTGGGCGGCGCGGCGTCCCAGGTCGCGCAGATAGACCAGGAAATCCCATTCGGTGTTGAATTTGGTCGACGCGGCCAGACGATGGAATTCGTCGTCGGATTCGATCACATGCAGTTTCAATCGGCGATAGGTGGCTTGGTCGATCTCGCCCTGGTCGATCAGCGCGTTGATGCGGGCCAGACTTTCCAGATTGTGGTTCAGGCTGGCGTTGAAGGTGATTTCGTTGATGCGGCTGAAAATCTCACGGGCCGAGCGCGGGGTGCCGGGGCGGAACGGTGGATTGATCGGCACCACCACCAGATTGCCGGCCGAGCCGCATTTCAGCAGCGGCAGCAGCGGCGGATTGCTGGTATAGCCGCCATCCCAATAGGGAATGCCGTCGATTTCCACCGCTTGGAACAAGAACGGCAGGCACGCCGAGGCCATCACCCGGCGGGCGTCGATTTCAGCGGTGGTGAAGATGGTGGGGTGGCCGGTTTGCACATTGGTGGCCGCCACGTGCACGGCGATGCGGTCCTGGTCGCGCAGCGCCTGAAAGTCGATCAGCGAATCCAGCACTTCCTGCAACGGATTGAGCCCCAGCGGATTGGTCTGATAGGGTGAAACGAATTGGCGGGCCATATCCATGAATGCCAGCCAGGGGGAACGGTCCAGGCTCCAGCCGCCGTCCAGATGATCGAACCATGTGCGGCGGAACGGGCTGAGACGGCCGGCTTCGGCGATGCGCCGCCAGAAAGCGGCCAACAGCGCCTGAGCGCCGGGACGGCCGCCGGAGATCAGCCCCGAGGCCAATAGCACCGCGTTCATCGCCCCGGCCGAGGTGCCGGAAACGGCATCGAAGCGGATGGATGGTTCGTCGAGCAGACGGTCCAGCACCCCCCAGGTAAAGGCGCCGTGGGCTCCGCCGCCTTGCAGGGCGATGGCGACGACATGCTCGGTTTCGCTCAGCGGCAAGGGGGGCGGGGCGGCCAAGACGGGGATTGGCGAAAGCGGCGGCGGCGGCGCGTCGGTCCCGCGAATCCACTGCCCCAGCCGGCGGGCCAAGGTGGTGACCGAAGGTGGAACATCCCACGGAAATGTAAAGATGGGCGGCGACATGATGGCGGGGCCTTATGCTGCACTGCATCATAAAGGTCGGCCGGTCCGGGCCATCTGTCAAGGGATGCAAACGTGACGATGCAAAAAGGGGGTCAGGTTTTGGCGGCGCAGGCCTTCAACATCAGATCCACCGCCGCCGCGACCGTGGAATCGGGAGAAAAAATCGGGTTGGGCGGCAAATCGATCAGGGCGCGGTGAAAGCATTCGCCGCGCAGCGTGCCGACGAAGATGTCGACCACGCGGGGGGCGTCGTCATAGGTCAGCAAGCCGCGGGCCTTCATCTGTTCGAACAATTCCACCAGCCGGGTCTTGCCGCGCATGGGGCCGGCCTCGTACCAGATGCGGGCCAGTTCGGGATGACGCGGCGCTTCGGCGATGACCATGCGATAGATGCCCATGACCTGGGGGCTGAGGAACAGGGCCAGCAGCCGCTGGGCAATGGTGGTCAACAGCGTGCGGGCGTCGTTGCCCGGCGGCAGGCTCAGCGACGACAATCCTTCGGCCTGATCATCGCAGCGCCGGCAGATGATGGCGCTGAACAGGTCATCCTTGCTGTTGAAATGGGCATAAATGGTCGCCTTGGACACCCCGGCCCGGGATGCCACTTCATCGACACTGGTGCTGGTATAGCCGCTTTCCAGAAAACAGGCCTGGGCGGCGTCCAGCATGGCGGCACGCTTGGCGGCCGAGCGGGGGGTGAGGGGCTTTTCCATGTCCACAAACTAAACTACTCGGTTCAGTTTGTGAAGCCGTTCGCGTTTAGCCCACCATGGCGGCCAAGGCGTCGTCGAGCAAACCGGCATCAATCTCGCGCAAGGACGGGCCGTCGGTCCACACCAGGGCGCAGCGGATGCGGTGGTGCGGATAGATACAGGCCAGGGCCAGCCGATAGGCGGCCATCTGCCGCACATAGATGTCGGGAATACCATCATCGGCGGCGGGGGGATGGCGGTTGGTCTTGTAATCGACCACCAGCACCTCGGTCGCGGTGACCACCAGCCGGTCAACCTGACCCGAAAGGGCGCGGCGGTCGCCGATCAGGCCGACGATGGGAACCTCGGCCCGGCTGCCTGGCGCGAACAGCGGGGCGAAATTGGGATGATCCAAGATGTCGCTGACTTCGTTGGCCAGGGCCAAGGCGGTCGCGGTTTCCAATTGGCCATTGCCCTTAAGGAAACGAATGGCCGCTTGGGCTCGGCGGTCGCGCGGCAGTTCCGGCAGGATTTGCAGCAATTTATGGATCAGCTTGCCCCGGCGGAAACGGGCCAATCCATCGCTGCCGGCCAATGGCGACCGCACCGGCGGTTCCTCGCCCTCGGGCTTGGACGGCGCCAGCGGGCGCGGCGGCGCCGGTTCAGGCGGGGCGGCGCTGGCGGCCCAGAGCGGCAATTCGGTCAGAATTCGCGGTGTCTCGGCGACGGTCTCGGCTTCGACGGCGAGGTCTTGCCGGCAGCTGAGCCGCAACACGGTGGCGTCGTCGGTTTCGCCGGCCGCCGCCAGGAACGGGTCTTCCACCTCGGCCGCCTGGGGGGCAAGGCCGCTGCGGATCAGATTGTACCAGCATTCGGCCGGCGCTGCCCGCAGGGTCTCCCAGCCGCATACATACAGGCGGTCCTCGGCGCGGGTCATGGCGACATAGAGCAGGCGACGATATTCGCGTTCCCGCGCCAGCTTGGCGGCGTCGCGGGCGGTTTCGCAGGTTTCGTCGGCCAGTTCGGCCCGGGGCGGCCACAGCAGGATTTCGTCCTCGGGCGTTCCCGTCCACAGCAGGCGCGGACCCTTGGTCGGCATTTGCAAGGTATCGGGCAGGAAGACGATGGGGGCCTGCAATCCCTTCGAGCCATGCACGGTCATGATGCGGACGGCGTCGCGACCACCTTGTTCCAGGTCGCGCTTGATCTCGGTGCCGCCGCTTTCCAGCCAGCGCAAAAACCCTTGCAGCGACGGCGGATGGCCGCGCTCGAACGCCATGGCCAAGCCGATGAATTCGTCCAGCGGGTCTTCGGCTTCCGCCCCCAAGCGGGCCAACAGCGCCCGCTTGCCGCCCAGCTTGCCCAGCACATGGGCATAAAGGGCGAAGGGCGGCAGGCGATCGGCCAAGGCCAGCAGGCGCGACAGATAATCCTCGGCCCGGCCGAAAGCGCTATCGGTTCCGGCCTTGGCCTTCAGGGTTTCCCACAGATTGGCCTTGCCGCGATTCCAGGCCAGCTGGAACAACGCGTCTTCGCTGAGGCCGACCAGCGGACCTTTGAGCACGGTGGCCAGGGTCAAGTCATCTTCCGGCAGCAGCAGGAAATTGCCCAACGCCATCAGATCCATCACCGCCATCTGCTCGGTCAGCACCATGCGGTCGGCGCCGGCCACCGGGACTTTCAGTTCTTTTAAGGCGCGGACCAGATCCTCGACAAAGCCGCCGCGCCGGCGCACCAGAACCAGGACGTCGCCGGCCCGCACCGGGCGGTTCTGGCTGTCCAGGGTTTCGCTTTCGATCATGGCGGCAATGCGCCGGGCGATCAGCCGGGCCAACCGGGTGCGGGGCGAATCGCCGCGCAGCCGCTCGATCGGCGGCTTCCATGCCGCAATTTCATCGGCCGGGCGGGGCTTGACGGCGGGCCACACTTCCACCAATCCGGCCTGGCCCAGGCGAAAGGCCAGATGTTCGGGGTGCGGGTCGGCGCTGGTGACGCCGTCGCGGCCCGGTCCGGTTCCGGCGAAGACCGCATCGACGGCGTCCAGCACGGCGCGGGTCGAGCGGAACGACAGATTAAGCGGGATTTCCCGCCAGAGCTTGTCGGCGGCGGGCACATGAACGGCGAAGCGCTGGCGCATGTCGTCAAAGGCCTTGGGGTCGGCGCGTTGGAATGAATAGATGCTTTGCTTGATGTCGCCGACGGCAAACACCGTGCGCATTTGCTCCCGCGCCCCCAGGCCGGTAAAGAATTCCTCGGTCAGCGCCGCCACCACCGCCCATTGGTCGGGATTGGTGTCTTGGGCTTCGTCGATCAACACATGGTCGATGCCGCCATCCAGTTTGTACAGCACCCAAGGGGCGAATCCGGGCCGGCCCAGCAGATCGCGGGCGGCCAGGATCAAATCGTCGTAATCCATCAGGGCGCGGCCCTGTTTGCGTCGCTCATAGGCGATCAGCAGGGCGTGGCCCAGCCGCAGCAAGGCGCTGGTCGATTGGGCGATCTGCGCCGATTTCAGCCGGGCATTGACCCGGATCAGCCGTTCGGCCTCGGTGTTCAGCGCCGGTTCCAGCCAGGGATGGGCGTCGCGCAGGGCATTGGTGACCAGCTTGGTGCGGGTTTCGCCTTTGGCGGTCAGCACGCTGAGGCAATAATCGGAAAACCCCGCCTGGCGCCGGGCCGGATCGGCCAGCCATGCCGCCAGCCGGTTGCCCTTTTCCTGGTCGCTTTTGCCCCCGGCCAGCAAGATGGGCACCGCCTGACGCAAGGTTTCGGCGGCGCAGGCCTCCTCGGCGCAGGCGGCGGCCAAGATTGTTGACGCCGTCTCTCCCGCTTCCAGGCCCAATTTGCCGCGGGCGTCGGCGATGGTCGGCTCGACCCCGCCGTGACGGTCCAGCAGGCGTTTCAGGCGGCCGCGATCGCTGGCCAGTTCGGCCAGCAATTCTGGAAAGGCGGTTTCGTGGATGTGGCGGGTGATGTCGTCAAGGGCGGCGGCCAAGGTCGGGTCGGTGTCGCCGCGGGCGGCGATCAGCACCTCTTCCTTGGCATCTTCCAGCAATTCGCCGGCATCGCGGTCGTCCATGACCTGAAAGTGCGGAGCGATGGCGGCTTCCAGCGGAAAGCGGCGCAGCAGCGACTGGCAAAAGGCATGGATGGTTTCGATATGCATGCCGCCGGGAGCGTCCAGCACCAGGGCGAACAGCCGGCGGGCGCGGGTGGTTTCCGCCTCGGTGGCCGGCCGGCCCAGCAATTCGGCCAGGGCCTTGGCCAGAGGGGCATCGTCGGCGATGGCCCAACCGGCCAGTTTGCCGTTGATGCGGTTGCTCATCTCGGCCGCCGCCGCCTTGGTAAAGGTCAGGCACAGCAATTTATGGGGAGCATTGCCGGCCAGCAGCAGGTTGAGCACCCGGTCGGTCAGCACCTTGGTCTTGCCGGTGCCGGCCGACGCCGCCACCCACACCGAAGCGGCGGGATCGGCGGCTTCATGCTGTTTGCGCGTGGCATGGGCGATCAGCTCATGGATTGCGGTCATGCTCATTCCCCGTCCTCTTCCCCGGCGGCGGCCCATTCCTTGACCCGCGCAAGATGCAGATAGTCGGAATATTTCGGCGCCCGGTCGGGATGGGGGCGGGCTTCATAGGGCGTGTTGGGGTCATCAAAGGCGGCGATCAGGCCGTACAGGCCGTCAAGGGCTTCGTCGGTCAGGCGCTGGGGATCGGGACCGGCGGATTTTTCCTCGCCGCCCTGGACGCCGCCCATCAACCGCCAGTACAGCATCTGAGACACCGCCGCCGGGGCGATGCCGGCGAAGCCGCCAAAGCGGGCGATGGCCGCTTCCAGGGGCAATTGCGGGGCATAGCCGGCGGCGACTTCTTTCGGGCTGGGCGGTTGACCGGTCTTGTAATCGATCAAGGCCAAGGTGCCGTCCTTGAGTTCATCGATACGGTCGGCGCGGGCCTGCAGCAGGAACGATCCGGCCGGCCCTTCCATCTCCAATTCGCCGTTGATCTCGGTGTGGATGGCGGCGATGTCGCGGCGGCGTTGTTGTTCGTGGCTGGCCAGCCAGCGGGCGACGGCGCGAAAGCGCGGCCACCAAAACGCCCATACGCCGGGGCGTTCCAGCGCCTGGGCGAACACGTCCTCGCCCACGGCCAGCAATTTGGCCTCGGCGTCGTCGGGCAGGTTTTGGTGCGGATAGGCATCAAGGAATTTCTCGACCGCCTTGTGCACCAGCGAGCCGTAATCGGCGGCGCCGGGATCGGCGTCGATGGGGTCAAGGGCGCGCAATCCCAAGATGTGCTTGGCATAGATGCCGTAAGGATCGCGCATCCAGGTTTCCACCTCGGTCACCGACAGCCGGCGGGGCCGCGCGGCCACCGGCGGGCGCGGGGCGGGGCGGTCAATGCGGGCGCGCTGGTCGGGGCGGTCCAGCAGGGCATGCCAGGCCAGCCATTCCCATTCCGCTTGGGCAAAGGCCAGATGGCGGGCGGTCATCACCGCATCCAGCCGCATCAGCCAGCGTGACGGCACTGTCGGCGTGCCCTCGACGCGGGCGGCGCGGCTGAGCAAAACCCGCGGGGCGGCGAAACCCTGGGCGAAATCGTGGGCCATCTGGCCGATGCGCCGTTCCGGCGACGGCAGGCCAAAGGCCTTGCGCATGGGCCGGCTCATCCACGGGTCAGCGTCGGCCTTGGCCGGCCAGGTGCCTTCGTTCAGGCCGGCCAAGACCATCAGATCGGCATGTTGCAGGCGGGCCTCCATCGGCCCCCAGATGAACAGGCGGGGATGACGGCCCCAGATGGGGCGAACCACCTTGCCCGACAGCAATTCATCGAACAAAGCCGGATAAAAACGCGGCGGCAGCAGCGCGAACATCGGGCCGATGGCGGCCAGGGCCTCGGCCAGATCGCCGGCGAAACGGCCCAGCGCCTCCCCCGCTTCGCCCCGCCACAGCCGGGCGGCGCCGGGGATCAGATGATCGGCGGCCAGGGCCTCGGCCGCTTCCATATGGGCGCGCAGCAGATCGGCCAAGGCCACGGTTTCGGCCTTCATCAGGCTGATGAACGGGGCCAGGGCGGCTTCCAGGCTGTCGAGCCACTGGATCAGGGCCGGGTCGCGGGCGCAGGCGGCGCGCAGGCCGCCGATGCCGGCGGCGGGGCGGGGGCCGCGCAATATCTTCGCCGTTTCCAGCCGCCGGGCCAAGGCACGGAAGCGGGCCGGGTCCAGGCCGGCGGCGGCAAGCGGGTGCTTGGCCAGGGCGAGAACGGCGTGCGGGGTGAATTCCTCGGCCACCGCCGTGGCCAGCAGACGGACAAAGGCGCCGGGTTCGGTCAGCGCCAGCGGCCGGCCGGCGGAATCGTCGATGGCGATGTCCCAGCGTTCCAACTCGGCGGCGACGCGACGGGCGAGGTCGCGGTCGGGGGTGACCAGGGCGGCGGTCTGCTCGTCCACCTCCAAGGCTTGGCGCAGGGCCAGGGCGATGGCCCCGGCTTCTTCGCGCGGGGTGGGGGCGTCGATCAGCGAGACATCGGTCAGCGCCTGGGGGAAATCGCGCAGATGCCGCCATGCCTCGCAGGTGGCGGCCGGACGCAACGCCTCGGCCAACAAGGCCGAACGGGCGGCGCGCAGGTCGGGTTTGGTCGACAATTCGGCCACGGCGCGGCGCGGCGCGTCCAAGCGGGCCAGCAGGTGCTTGAGGGCGTATTGCGGATGGCTGTCATCCAGGCATTGCCACGAGGCCTCGTCCATGTGCAGGTCCAGGCCGGGCAGCACCACCATGCCGGTCGGCAGGGCGGCGATGGCGGCCATCAGCCGGGCGGTGGCCGGACGCGATCCGGTGGAGCCGGCGACGATCACCGGATGATCGGGCGGCTGGGCGCGCCAGCGTTCGGCCTGGGCATCCAGTATCCGGTTGACCCAATCCTGATGGTCGATGCGGCCGCCCAGCAGGGCCGGCCAATGGGCGGTGACGATTTTCAGGAAGTCGATGGTGATCTGCCAATGGGCGGCGTAATCGTCGGGGGCCAGGGCATCCAGATGGGCGAACGACACTTCTTCGATCTGCACGCTGTCGAGCAGGTCGCCCAATTCTCGCGCCAGCCGCGCCGCCTGATCGGGGCTGGGGGGCAGCCCGCCCCGTCCAGCCCCCATCTGCAAGACCAGCCGGGTCAGGATCAGGTGGCGCTCGATCGGGGGAATGGGCGGCGGCAGGTCCAAGCCGTCGGGCGACAGCAGATCAAGGTCGGCGACGTCGTCTTGATCCGGCTCCAGCGGCTTGAGGCGCGGCAGCAGCAAGGGCTTGCCGCCCGACAGCCGCAAAAAGGCTTCCTTTAGCGCCCGGCAGGCCCGGCGGTTGGGCAGCAGCACCACCGCTTCGGCCAGCCGCAACGGGTCGCCGTCGGCCTGACGCAACAGATGGTCGGCCAGGACGTCGACAAAGGCCTGACCGGGGGCGATGGTGAAAACCGAACCGGCGGCCGTTCCGGTCATGGCTGTTGGTGTTCCTGGGCCAGGGCCTGCTCGACTTCCGGCAGGGCTTCAGGGGTGCCGACATGATACCAGTGGCCATCATGGACCAAGCCGAACAGCCGGTTTTCCTCTAAAGCGCGATCATAGAGCCGGTTGAGCGAGAATTTTCCCGCCGGGGCGTCACGAAAAAGGCGCGGCGACAAAATCTGGACCCCGGAAAACAGCAGGGGGGCGACGGGGCGGGCGCCGCGTCGGCTGGGGACGCCGTCGGCGGACAAAAAGAAATCGCCCTGACCATCATAGCCCAAGGCGGTGGTGGTGCGCTGCATCAGCAGCAACGCGTCCATCCGCTGGTCGTCCCACCGCGCCGCCAGCCGGCGCAACGCCGTTTCGCCACCGCCATCGGTCCAGATGATATCGGAATTGACCACATAGAACGGCCCCGTCCCCAAAAGCGGCAAAGCCAATGCGACGCCGCCGCCGGTTTCCAGCAATTCCGCTTCCAGCGACAAGGTGATATCGGTGCGCCCGGCCACATGGGCGGCGATTTTTTCCGGCAGCCAGTGCGCGTTGACCACTTTGTGGGGGATGGCGGCCCGGTCCAGGTGATCGAGCGCCCGGTCCAGCATGGTGCGGCCGGCGACCGCGACCAGTGGCTTGGGGATGGTTGCGGTGATCGGGCGCATGCGCAGGCCAAGGCCGGCGGCCAGGACCATGGCGTGGGTGGGGGCGCAACTCATGGTGTCGGCACCGTGCGCTGGCGCTGTGGCATATGAATGTCCAGCCAATGCTTGATCCCGGCCAAAGCGGGATGAGCCAGGGATTGTTCGAGGAGACGCCAGAGCCGGGGAATGTGGATCAGATAGCCGGATTTGCCGTCGCGTTCGCACAAACGGGTGAAGATGCCGATGACCTTGGCATGGCGTTGGGCCGCCAGCACCGCCCATGACGCGGCGAAAGCTTCGGCCTCCACCTGCGGCAGGCGGGCGAGATAACGCGCCTTCATCCGTCCGATCATGGCCGGATCGATGTCGCGGCGGGCATCTTCCAGCAGGCTCATGGGATCATAGGTCAACGGGCCGGCCACCGCGTCTTGAAAGTCGAGCAGGCCGCAGGCGGCCAGGCCGGGGCGATCCAGCAGCATCAGATTGTCGACGTGGAAATCGCGCAAGACCAAGGTGTTGGGAACGGCGCGGGCGATGGGGAACAGATCGCGCCACAAACGGCAATATTCCGCCCGCGCCGCCGGGTCGGTATCGGCCCCCAGCACCGCCGGCATGTACCAATCGGTCAGCAGGCAGGCTTCGGTCAGCAGGCGTTCGTCATCATAGGCGGGGGTACCGACCGGGATGGTCTCGGCTGGGGGGCGCTGGTGCAAATCGGCCAGCACATCCATGGCCAGGGCGTACAGTTTTTCCTCGTCCTCGCCATTGGCCAGGCAGCGTGTATAGGTGGAATCGCCCAAATCCTCCAACAGCAAGAAACCGTTTTCCACGTCCTCGGCCAGCAGGCGGGGGGCGGAATAGTTCAGCCGTTCAAGCTGGCGGGCGATGCGGATGAAGGGGCGCACGTCTTCTTGCGGTGGCGGCGCATCCATCAGCACGGCGCGTTCCTCGCCCCGGCGCAAGCGGTCATAGCGACGGAAGCTGGCGTCGCCGGCCAGGGTGGCGCGTTCGGCGGCGCCCCAGCCGGCGGCGCCGAGGAAAGCCTGCAACAGATCCAGGCGGTGACTCATGCCTTCAAGTCCTTCAGACGGTCGTGCCATTGCGTGTGGGAAACCAGCTCGGCCCGGCGGCCGGTGGCGCCGGCGTCCAGCGACAAGGTGATGTCCAGACGGTCGCGCGGCATCAGCCGGCCCAGGCGTTCCGGCCATTCCAGCAGGCTGATGCCATCGGTGAAGGCATCCTCGATGCCCAATTCGAAGGCGTCGTCCGGTTTGTTCAGGCGGTAAAGGTCGAAATGCCAGAGAGCGCCGCTGTGGCCTTCGTACATCTGGACCAGGGTGAAGGTGGGGCTGGGCACTTCCTCGGCGGCGGAGGTCAGGGCGCGGATGAAGGCCCGCGCCAATGTGCTTTTGCCCATGCCCAAAGTCCCGTGCAGGGCGATGATGTCGCCGGGGCGGGCCAGGGCGGCCAGGGCGGCGCCCAAGCGGGCGGTGGCGGCCTCGTCGGCCAGATCGCGGGTCAGGCTTTGCATTGTTCAACCCTTGGCGCGGGGGTGGGCATCGCGGTAGACCCGGCTCAGGCGCTCGGCATCCACCTGGGTATAGCGCTGGGTGGTCGAAAGCGACGCATGGCCCAGCAATTCCTGAATAGTGCGCAGATCGCCGCCGCCGGCCAGCAGGTGGGTGGCGAAGGAATGGCGCAATGCGTGCGGGGTGGCGGTATCGGGCAGGCCCATCAACATGCGCAACCGGCGCATTTGCCGCTGAACCACACCGGGATTGAGCGGACCGCCGCGGGCGCCGACGAACAGCGGCCCGTCGGCCGGCAACGGATGCGGGCACAAGCTGACATATTCGCCGATGGCTTGGCGGACGATGGGCAGCACCGGCACCACCCGTTGTTTGCGGCCCTTGCCGGTGATGGTCATGGCGTCGTGGGCGGGAATGTCACGCTTTTGCATGGACAAGGCCTCGCCCAGGCGCAGGCCGCAGCCATAAAGCAAGGTGAACAGGGCGATGTCGCGGGCGGATAGCCAGGGTTCGTCGTGCAATTCACCGGCGGTGGACAGCGCCTCGATGGCGTCCTCGGCGGTCAGCGGCTTGGGCAGCGATTTCGGCGGCCGAGGCGATTTTACCGCCAGGATCGCCGGGTTATGCAGCAGATCGTGACGGTCCAGGTATTTGAAGAAGCCGCGCAGCGTGCTCATCAGCCGGGCCATGGACGACCGTCCCAGGCCGTCGGCCTGGCGGGCGGCAAGGAAAGCGCGGAAATCCGTGGGCTTTAGCCCCGCCAGGGCGGACAGATCGGCCTCGGCCCCGAGGTGGAGCCGCAAAAAGGCGGTGAACGCCGACAAATCACGGGCATAGCCGTCCAGGGTATGCGGGCTGGCCCGCTTTTCCCCCCGCAGCCAATCGCGCCACTGACCGATGGCTGCGGTCAGATCCGGGCGAGCGGCGAAAAAGATGGGGGCGGGGGGCATCAGCGCCGCCCCTCGCGGATCGGGGCGGCCTTGGAGTGGACTTGGCTGATGCTGGCGGCATCCAGATAGCGGACGACCACGGAACCCATGATGTGATCTCTGTCAGTTGCTTGTCTGGTGAATATCCACGCGGACAAATGATAGCAACGGACAAAGGCCAACTCAAGCGGCGGCCGGCTGCGGCGCGGCGGCGGCGGCGGGGCCGAAGCGATTATCGGTAACGTCGCTTTTGGTGATGTACCAAATCAGCAAGACGATCATGCCGACCAACGGGATGAGCCACAGCAACTGCCACCAGCCCGACTTGTCGATATCGTGCAGGCGGCGGCAGGCGACGGCAATGTTGGGCACCAGGGTGGCGATGCTGAAGATGGTTGCCAGCACCCCCAGGTCACTCTTGAGGATGGCGGCGTCGATTACCATGGCGACAAGGTTCACCAGCAACAGGAAAAGCTGGAAGAACCAGAATTCCGAGCGGCTGGCGCGACCGGAAAAGGTGGCGTAATTGGTGAGGATGCAGCTTTTAACCGCAGCTTGAAAATCCATGATTGCACCTGGGGTTTAGTTGGTTGGCGCGGATCATACATTTCTTTGGTTGGCTGTAAACCTCAGCCGACGAAACGATGGACGCAGGTGTCGGCGACACGGGCGAGGAAGGTGATGAGTTCGGTGCCCTGGCCGGAATGGAAGGTGCGACCATGGCGTGATCCCAGCGCCAGCAGACCGGGCGGGCATTGACCGCCGGCGCTGAGGCGGACCAGGGCCGAGGACGACACCAGTCCGGCGCCGTCGCCGAACACCGCCGGGTCGCCGGGCATCTGTTCATTGAGGGCGCAATCGTGATCGGGGCCGCCCATGATGCGGTCAACGCTGCCGGCGGCCAGCCGCAGAATGCCGGGCGCGGTCAGCGACGGCAGGGCGGTTTCGCATTCCTCGAAGGCCAGGGCGGCGACATCCACATCCAAGATCGCCGCCAGATCGTCGGCCACCACCTGGGACAGGCTGGCCATGTCGGCGGATGACAGCAGGGCCAGCACCGCCTCGTGCGTGCGGTTCTGCGTGCTCATGTTCGAGCGGCTGGTATGGATCAGGGTTTCCGCCGCCCCCTTGATGCGGTCGATTTCTTCTTTGAGCCGTTCGATCATGAAGGCTTGCATATCGACGATGCCATCCGAGCCGGGCCAGCGGGACGGCGGCGACAAGGTGGTGACCAATTCAGTGTGGCGCAGCAGGAAGTCAGGGTGCAGGCGCAAATAGCCGGCCACCTGCTTGTCGGTGAGTGCCGGCTCGCTCAATAGGGCATCGTCGCGCTTGCGCACCATCACGTTTCCTAACTGGGTGATTGCTTCTTCGCTCTTGGCGGCTAAGTTTAGACCATGGTTTCCGTCGCCGCCAACCCCACCCGTCAATTTTCTCCGCATTCGCGTGTCGCGGTGCTGTTGCCGCTGCCCTTGGCCGGGCTTTACGATTACCTGGCCGGGGCGCACCATCTGCATCCGGGCGATTTCGTCGTCGTGCCGCTGGGCCGGCGCGAGGTCGTTGGCGTCGTCTGGGGCGAAGGCACCGACGCGGTCGCCGCCGCCAAGCTGCGCCCGGTGACCCGCCGGCTGGAATGCCCGCCTTTGCCCGAGGTCAGCCGGAAATTCGTTGATTGGGTCGCCGGTTACACCCTGGCTCCGCCTGGGGCGGTGTTGCGCATGAGCATGAGCGTGCCGGCGGCGTTGGAGCCGGTGCGCGATCTGGTCGCCTGTCGGGTCGCCGCGACGCCGCCCGCGTTCAAGCTGACCGAAGCGCGACGCCGGGTGTTGGCTGTCGCCGCGGCCTTGCCGCCGTTGGTCGCCGCCGATCTGGCGCGGGAAGCCGGGGTGGGGCCGGCGGTAATCAAGGGCTTGTTCGAGGCCGGGGCGTTGGAGCCGGTGCCGCAGGCGCCGCCGCCGCCTTTCGCCCATCCCGATCCCGATCATCCCGGCCCGGTTCTGTCGGTGGGCCAGCGGGCGGCGGCCGACCATCTGTGCGAAGCGGTCGCGGGCGGGTTTTCCGTCGCGGTGATCGATGGCGTCACCGGTTCGGGCAAGACCGAAGTCTATTTCGAAGCCATCGCCGCCGCCCTGGCCGCCGGCCGGCAATCCTTGATCCTGTTGCCGGAAATCGCCTTGTCGGCGCAATGGCTCGAACGATTCCGCCGTCGCTTCGGCACGTTGCCGGCGCAATGGCACTCGGAATTGTCCGACGCCAAGCGCCGCGATACCTGGCGGGCGGTGGCGGCGGGGACGGCGAAGGTGGTGGTCGGCGCCCGTTCCGCCCTGTTCCTTCCTTATAAGGAGTTGGGGCTGGTGGTCGTCGATGAAGAACACGACGCCGGGTTCAAGCAGGAAGAAGGGGTTGCCTACCACGCCCGGGACATGGCGGTGGTGCGCGGGCAATTGGGCGGCTGCCCGGTGGTGTTGGCGTCGGCGACGCCGTCGATGGAGACGGTGACCAACATCGCCGCGGGACGCTATACCCGTCTGCATCTGCCGGATCGCCATGCCGGGGCCTTGCTGCCCGAGATCGGCCTGATCGATCTGCGCCGCCATCCGCCGCCGCGCGGCTTTTGGCTGTCGCCGCTGCTGGTGGCGGCGGTCGAGGAAACCCTGGCGGCCGGCGAACAGGCCATGCTGTTCCTGAACCGGCGGGGCTATGCGCCGCTGACCTTGTGTCGCAAATGCGGGCACCGTCTGCAATGTCCCCATTGCACCGCCTGGCTGGTCGAGCATCGCTACGGACATGGCGGCGAAGCCGGCGGCACGGGGCGTCTGGTCTGTCATCATTGCGGCCACCATGTTCGTCCGCCGACCGCGTGCCCGGAATGCGGGGCCGAAGACAGCTTCGCCGCCTGTGGCCCGGGGGTCGAACGCATCGCCGAGGAAGCCGCCCATCGTTTTCCCGCCGCCCGTATTGCCCTGATGGCCTCGGACACGGTGGCGGGGCCGCAGGCGGCGGCCGATTTGATTGGCAAAATCGCCGATCACCAGATTGATTTGCTGATCGGCACTCAGATCGTCGCCAAGGGCTATCACTTTCCCATGCTGACCCTGGTCGGGATCGTCGATGCCGATCTGGGCCTGGATGGCGGCGATTTGCGGGCGGGCGAGCGGACCCACCAATTGCTGTCGCAGGTTGCCGGCCGCGCCGGTCGGGCCGAGCGGCCCGGACGGGTGCTGTTGCAGACCTTTCAGCCCAGCCATCCGGTGATGGCGGCTTTGGCCGAAGGCGACCGCGATGCCTTTGTCGCCACCGAGGCCGAGGCTCGGCGCGCGGCCGGCATGCCCCCCTTCGGCCGGCTGGCGGCGCTGATCGTTTCCGGTCCCGAAGCGGCCGCCTTGGACGATTTCACCCGCAAGCTGGCGCGGGCCGCGCCAAGATTAGAGGGATTCCAGGTTATCGGGCCGGCGCCGGCACCGTTGGCTTTGTTGCGCGGACGTCATCGCCGCCGCTTCTTGATTAAAGCGCGGCGCGATGTCGCCTTGCATGCGCCGCTGCGCAAATGGCTGGAAAGTGCGCCGCCCCCCCATGGAATCAGGGTTCAGGTGGATATTGATCCCTATGGATTCCTTTAGCGGTTCGATCCCAGCCGACATTTCATTGGAACGAGCGGTCTGTTTGGTGAATCGGCCCACAAAATCAACGAATTGCGCACTGGCCCATTCAGAGGGTCAGCGCGCCGTCCGAATGGATCGGTATGCGGGGGTAGGGGGTGGGGTGGAGTGAGCCCCGCCTGACCGGGTGGGCAACTTTCTCGCCATGGTCGAGCCCAAGGCTTGCGGAGTCGTCTTGCAACGCAATACCCAATGTGTTAGTTAACCTCCGCGCTCGTGGGAGGGGGAAACGTCTGCTGCGACGCAAAATATTGAAATTCAATGCTTTATTGGCTGCCGGCGAATTCGTTTTCGACCTGACCCGAAGGACTTGCCCAGGTGCCCTCAGAAACTACTGGCGTGATCGCCGACCGCTACGCTACCGCGTTGTTCCAACTGGCCGAAGGCCAGGACGCTCTCGACCAGGTGGCGGGCGACCTCAAGAGCCTGAAGGTGATGATCCGCGAAAGTGCGGATCTGCAACGCCTTCTCGATAGTCCCGCGCTGAAGCGCGCCGAACAGGGGAAGGCCATGGCCGCCCTGGCCGACGCCGCCCAGTTCCATGGACTGACCAAGAATTTTCTCGGGTTGGTGGCTAGCCAACGCCGGCTTCATGCGATTTACGGCATGGTCGAGGCTTTCCTCGGCTTTCTCGCCAAAAAGCGTGGTGAGGTTTCCGCCAAGGTGACTTCGGCGGCGGCTTTGAGCCAGGACCAATTCGATGCTCTGGTTTCTGCCTTGAAGGCGACCTATGGCGGCCAAGTGGCCGTTGATGTCGCCGTTGACCCCAGCCTTCTCGGCGGGATGGTCGTCAAGGTTGGTTCCCGTATGGTTGACAGCTCGTTGAAGACGAAGCTGCAGCACCTTAAGCTTGCCATGAAAGGGGTTGGATAATGGAAATCCGCGCGGCTGAGATCTCCGCGATCCTCAAGCAACAGATCGCCAATTTCGGCACCGAGGCGGAAGTCGCCGAGGTAGGCCAGGTGCTCTCGGTTGGTGACGGTATCGCCCGTGTGCACGGTCTGGACAAGGTCCAGGCCGGTGAAATGGTTGAATTCCCCGGTGGCGTCAAGGGGATGGCGCTGAACCTCGAAACCGACAATGTCGGTATCGTGATCTTCGGCGACGACCGCGCCATCAAGGAAGGCGACACCGTCAAGCGCACCGGCGCCATCGTGGAAGTCCCCGTTGGTAAGGGTCTGCTGGGGCGCGTCGTCGACGGTCTGGGCAATCCCATCGACGGCAAGGGTCCGATCGAAGCCGCGGGCGTGTCCCGCGTCGACGTCAAGGCTCCGGGCATCATTCCGCGTAAGTCGGTGCACGAGCCGATGTCCACCGGCATCAAGGCCGTTGACGCCTTGATCCCGATCGGACGCGGTCAGCGCGAATTGGTCATTGGTGACCGTCAGACCGGCAAGACCGCCGTGCTGATCGACACCATCATCAACCAGAAGCGCTGGCACGACGCCTCCGACGAAAAGGCCAAGCTGTTCTGCATCTACGTCGCCATCGGCCAGAAGCGTTCGACCGTCGCTCAGATCGTCAAGACGCTGACCGATTACGGCGCGATGGAATACACCATCGTCGTTGCCGCCACCGCCTCGGAAGCCGCTCCGCTCCAGTTCATCGCGCCGTACACCGGTTGCACCATGGGCGAGTATTTCCGCGACAACGGCATGCATGCCCTGATCATTTATGATGATCTGTCCAAGCAGGCCGTCGCTTATCGTCAGATGTCGCTGTTGCTGCGCCGTCCGCCGGGCCGCGAAGCCTATCCGGGCGACGTGTTCTATCTCCACTCGCGTTTGCTGGAACGCGCCGCCAAGATGGGCGACGCCGCCGGAAACGGCTCGCTGACCGCTTTGCCGGTCATCGAAACCCAGGCCAACGACGTTTCCGCCTATATTCCGACCAACGTGATTTCCATCACCGACGGTCAGATCTTCCTGGAAACCGAGCTGTTCTATAAGGGCATCCGCCCCGCCGTGAACGTCGGTCTGTCGGTGTCGCGCGTCGGCTCCGCTGCCCAGATCAAGGCGATGAAGCAGGTTGCCGGCACCATCAAGATGGAACTGGCGCAGTATCGTGAAATGGCCGCCTTCGCCCAGTTCGCCTCGGACCTCGACCCCGCGACCCAGAAGCTTCTGGCCCGTGGCGCCCGTCTGACCGAATTGCTGAAGCAGCCCCAGTTCGCCCCGATGTCGACCGAAGAGGAAGTGGTTTCCATCTTCGCCGGCGTGAAGGGTTACCTGGACAAGCTCGACGTTCGTGACGTCGGCCGCTTCGAGAAGGGTCTGCTGGCCGAGATCAAGTCCAAGGCCCCGGAGATCCTGACCGCCATCGCGACCGAGAAGCAGATCAGCGGCGAAACCGATGGCAAGCTGAAGGCTTTCCTCGACGGTTACGCCAAGACCTTCGCGTAAGGGGTTTAACACCCGATGCCGAGCCTTAAAGACCTCCGGCTGAGAATCGTCAGCGTCAAATCGACGCGGAAGATCACCTCAGCCATGAAGATGGTCGCAGCCTCGAAACTCCGTCGCGCCCAAAGCGCGGCGGAGGCGGCGCGGCCCTTCGCCGAACGCATGGAACGGATGCTGGGGACCCTGGCGGGTTCGTTGGCTGGTCAGGCGGGCGCTCCCGCCATGCTGGCCGGCACCGGCAAGTCCGACGTGCACCTGATCGTCATGGTGACCGCTGATCGCGGTCTGTGTGGCGGTTTCAATTCGTCCATCGTGCGTGATGTTCGTCGGTTTACCGCCGAATTGATCCGCGAAGGCAAGACGGTGAAGATCATGCCCGTGGGCCGCAAGGGCCGCGAGCAGATCAAGCGCGATTTCGGTTCGAACCTGATCGAGGGCTTCGAAGGTCTTGGCCGCAAGGGCATCACCTTCCCCGAAGCCGACATGGTGGCCTCCAAGATCACCTCCATGTTCGAGAACGGCGAATTCGACGTCTGCACCGTCGTCTACAACCGCTTCCAATCGGCCATCGCGCAAGTGGTGACCCGCCAGCAATTGATCCCGTTCGCCGTCACAGCGGGCGAGGACAAGTCTGGCGAGCTCAAGGCCACTTACGAGTTCGAGCCGAACGAAGAAGAAATTCTGGCCACCTTGGTGCCGCGCAATCTGGCGATCCAGATTTTCCGCTCCACCTTGGAAAGCCAGGCGTCCGAACAGGGCGCGCGTATGACCGCCATGGACAACGCGACGCGCAATGCGGGCGACATGATCAACGGCCTGACCATCAAGTACAACCGGTCGCGTCAGGCTCAGATCACCAAGGAACTGATCGAAATCATCTCCGGCGCCGAAGCGCTGTAAGGAAAAGTAGGAGCTCACAATGGCTAACACTACCGTCGGCACGATTACCCAGGTTTTGGGCGCCGTCGTGGACGTGCGCTTCGAGGGCCAGCTGCCGGCCATCCTGAACGCGCTTCACACCCGCAACCAGGGTAACCTCCTGGTTCTCGAAGTTGCTCAGCATCTGGGCGAAAACACCGTCCGCGCCATCGCCATGGACTCGACCGATGGTCTGGTTCGCGGTCAGGAAGTGTCGGATACCGGTTCGTCGATTCAGATGCCCGTCGGCCCCGAGACCCTGGGCCGCATCTTGAACGTCATCGGCGATCCCATCGACGAACGTGGTCCGGTTGGCAACACCCAGACCCGTCCGATCCACGCCGAAGCCCCGGCCTTCATCGAACAATCCACCGATGCTGAAGTTCTGGTCACCGGCATCAAGGTCATCGACCTGCTGGCTCCGTACCTCAAGGGTGGCAAGATCGGTCTGTTCGGCGGCGCCGGTGTCGGCAAGACCGTGACCATCATGGAACTGATCAACAACGTCGCCAAGGCGCACGGTGGTGTGTCGGTGTTCGCCGGTGTCGGCGAGCGTACCCGTGAAGGCAACGATCTCTATCACGAAATGATGGAATCGGGCGTCATCAAGACCGATGGTCCGGGCTCCAAGGTGGCCCTGGTCTATGGTCAGATGAACGAACCGCCGGGCGCCCGCGCTCGCGTCGCTTTGTCCGGTCTGACCGTCGCGGAATATTTCCGCGACGAAGAAGGCCAGGACGTGTTGTTCTTCGTCGACAACATCTTCCGCTTCACCCAGGCCGGTTCCGAAGTGTCCGCTCTGCTGGGCCGCATCCCGTCGGCCGTGGGCTATCAGCCCACCCTGGCCACCGATATGGGTGCCTTGCAGGAACGCATCACCTCGACCAAGAAGGGGTCGATCACCTCGGTGCAGGCTATTTACGTGCCGGCCGACGATTTGACCGATCCGGCTCCGGCCACCTCGTTCGCCCACTTGGACGCCACCACCGTGTTGTCGCGCTCCATCGCGGAACAGGCCATTTTCCCGGCCGTCGATCCGCTGGACTCGACCTCGCGCGCGCTTGATCCCCGCATCGTCGGTGAAGAGCATTACGGTGTCGCCCGTGAAGTGCAGCGTATCTTGCAGACCTATAAGTCGCTGCAAGACATCATTGCCATCTTGGGCATGGACGAGCTGTCGGAAGAAGACAAGCTGGTTGTGACCCGCGCCCGTAAGATCCAGCGCTTCCTGTCGCAGCCGTTCCACGTGGCCGAAATCTTCACCGGTTCGCCGGGCAAGCTGGTGGCCATCGAAGAAACCGTCAAGTCGTTCAAGGCGATCTGCGCCGGTGAGTACGATCACCTGCCGGAAGCGGCCTTCTACATGGTTGGCGGAATCGAGGAAGTGGTGGAAAAGGCCAAGAAGTTGGCTTCCGACGCCGCGTAAGTTAGTCGAGTTGGGAGCCCCGGTTTTCCGGGGCTCCCGCCCGCTCCTCGGGTTCAAGCGTAAGGAACACGGCGCATGGCCGAGAAGATCAAGTTTGAACTGGTGTCGCCGGCTAAGCTGCTGGTGAGCGCCGCTGTCGACATGGTGGTGGTTCCCGGCTCCGAAGGTGACTTTGGCGCCATGGCCCAGCATGCCCCGATGATCACCACTGTTCGTCCTGGCGTCATCGACATCCATGACGGCGGCAAGATCGGCAACCGTATCTTCGTTGCCGGCGGCTTCGCCGAAGTGAACGAAGAGCGCGTCACCGTTCTGGCCGAAGAAGCCATTCCGGTGGCCGATATCACCGCCGATATGGCTTCGGCCCGCTTGCAGGAAGCACGCGAGGCTATCGCCGACGCCAAGACCGATGCCGAAAAGGCGGTTGCCGCTCAGCGTCTGCTGATCGCCACCGCCCTTGAGGCCGCCACCCACTAAGGGTGGGGGATACGATTACGGAAAGGGTCGGCTTGAATGCCGGCCCTTTTTCGTTTTAGACCTTGAAACGCCACGCCGTTGTAACACAAAGTGAGCGCGGCACAGGCAAGAGTGGATCGCAAAAATGACGCACTGGACCCCAGAGGACATTCCGTGGGCCGAGTTTGACGCCAGTAAGTTGTCCCCTGATATTTTGAAAGTGGTCAAGGCGGCGTCGATGGTTGAACGCAATGCCGGCGACTACACCGAATATCTGGGCAAAGTCTTCGCCAGTGATCCCGCGTTCAAGCAATTGGCGGTACAGTGGCGCAAGGAAGAAGTTCAACACGGCGACGTTCTGGGGCGTTATGCCGAACTGGCCGATCCCGAATTCAACTTCCAAGAACGCTTCAAGCGTTTCACCGATGGCTACAAGGTGCCCATCGATCTGGAAACCTCGGTGCGTGGATCGCAGACCGGCGAATTGCTGGCCCGCTGCATCGTCGAAACCGGCACTTCGTCATTCTATAGCGCTTTACGCGATGCCAGCGACGAACCGGTGCTCAAGGCGATCTGTCATCGGATTGCCGGCGATGAGTTCCGCCATTACAAGTGGTTCTATGAATACATGAAGCGCTACATGGCCATGGAAGGCGTCGGTGTTTTTCGCCGGGCCATGGTTGCCATTGGCCGCATCAAGGAAACCGACGACGACGAATTGGCTTTTGCCTATCACGCCGCCAATGATGCCGCCGAAACCGCCTATGATCGCGCGCGCTGCAACCGTGAATATGCGGTGCGGGCCTATGGCTTTTATCAGCCCAAGCACACCGAGCGGGCGGTCAACATGATCTTGAAGGTGGTCGGGCTTGATCCGCAAGGCTGGCTGGGCAGCGCCGCCAAAAGCTTTGCCTGGAAAAAAATGCGGTCGCGGGCCGAAGCGATGAAGCAGGCGGCATAATACCGGCCGCCCTTTGAAATGATCCGTTCCGGCGGCCGGCAAGCCCGAGCGGCATTTGAGCCGGTCGTCTCGGCATGAACTGATCCAACGGATCAGATCATTGGCCGGGCGGCATAATACCAGCGGCCGAAACGGCTGACTCTCGTTAAAGGGGCTTGTGCTCGCTGACGTCCCGTGATTCGCTTTATCTCGTAGCGATTCACGGAGGGGACATGCCGCCAGCAGTGATGGTGACGCGGACGGAGTACACGGCGTCCGATCTTCGGCGCGAGGCCGGTCGGGCGCGGGATGGCAACGCGGCCCGGCGGATGCTGGCGATCGCGCTTGTTCTCGAAGGTGCCTCCCGTGACGATGCGGCCCGCACCTGTGGGATGGACCGGCAGACTCTGAGGGATTGGGTACACCGGTTCAACGGGCAGGGCCTGGCCGGTTTGTCCAACGACAACAGCAAAGGCGGGCGACGGGCGCGGCTGACGCCAGAGCAAAAGGCGGAGTTGGCCGAAGTCGTGCGCAAAGGGCCGGATGTGAAGGTCGATGGCGTTGTTCGTTGGCGCCGGATCGATTTGCAGTCGGCGATCCGGGAGCGCTTCGATGTGGAATTGGCCGAGCGCACGATCGGCACGATCCTGCATGAACTCGGTTTTCGACGCCTGTCGCCACGGCCTTTCCACCCGAAAAAGGATGAAGAGGCCCAGGAGGCTTTTAAAAAAACTTCCCTGACCTTGTTGCCGCCGCCCTGCCGGAAGCCGCGAAAGGCAAGCCCCTTGAAGTCTGGTGGCAGGACGAAGCGAGAGTCGGACAGCAAGGAACCCTGAGCTACGCTTGGGCTGAACGCGGATCACGCCCTCCCGCACCGCGAGACTGTCGCTATACCTGGGTCTACATCTTCGGCGCCGTCTGCCCGGCGCGAGAGACAGCGGCAGCGCTGGTCCTGCCGACGGTCAACATCGAAGCCATGACCTTGCACTTGGCCGAAATCAGCCGCCAAGTCGCTCCGGGCGCCCACGCCATCCTCATTCTTGACGGCGCAGGTTGGCACAAGACCGGTGGCGCGCTGGTGGTCCCGGACAACATCACCTTGCTGCCGTTGCCCCCCTACGCCCCGGAATTGAATCCGGTCGAAAACGTCTGGCAATACCTTCGCCAGAACGCCCTCAGCCACCTCGTCTGGGAAAGCTACGACGCCGTCGTCGATGCCTGCTGCGACGCGTGGAATGATTTCCTCGCCACGCCCAGCCGCATCAAATCAATCGCCTCTCGCCAGTGGGCGTCGGTCATTGGTTAAGGCCGTTGGTATAAGACAGCAAAAGGCGGCGCAAGCCGCCTTTTTCAGCGCTGGAAGGCGGCGAGGGAGCCGCGCACCTGATCCAGCGCGTTGCGCATTTCCACTTGGAAGCGCTGCGAGGTTTCCTGGGCGTATTGCGCTTGTTGCGCCGGCATGTTGCGCAGCAATTGTTCGGTCGCCGCCTGGGTGCCGACGATGCCAGCCTCGACGGCGTCGACGACTTCGTTGGCTTGCTTGATCTGGGAGGCGGCGCCGCTGGCCAGTGTCTGCGCATCGGCCATGGCCAATAAATGGCCAAGTCCGGTCACCGCGTTCTTCAGTTGCGCCCCGGCCGAGGAGACAGCCACCGCCGCCCCCTGTTGGACGGCGTTGTCGTTCAACTGCCGCACGGCGGCGATCATGGTCTGGATTTGCTGGGTGATATCGTTGGTCTGATTACTGTCTTGGGATTGACGACGCTCGTGGGTGCCGCCGGTCCCTTCGGTCAGACGGCCGGAATCGGGCAGAGTTTCGTCCGAGGCGGCAACCGCGGAGGCGGATTCCGACGCAGGAGACAAAGAACTCAGGAATGAGGCTATTCTGCCGATTCCCATGAGTGACACCCCAAAAAAAGCACCCTTTGGGTGCGGTCAGGTCCCAACCCGAATGGGTCCAGCATAGCCCTAATGATCCGCGGATTTCAATGCTTTGCGGCGCTGTGCTGGCGCAGGACGGCAAAAGGGGACGAATCCGGGGTTTTTGGTGGCCGCGGCGCCGGTGGTTTCTGGCGACGCGGCGCCAGCCAGCCGGTTTCGCCCTGACGCCAGCCGAGATTTTGCAAGGCGCTGCTGACATGGGCGGGCTTGGCCGCCAAAGTGGACAAAATCGATGGCGGCAGCATGAAGCCATGGGGATGGGCGCGGGCGAGCCCGCGCAATTGCGCCGTCACCCGTTCTAAAATATCGACCCGCACCGCCAGTTCGCCCAGGCAGCGATAGCCGATGGCGGTCAGATAGGGGCGGGACAGGGCGCCGATACTCAGGCTGGCTTGTCCGCGCGGCAGACTGGCCAGGGGGTGACCGCTCTGGACGGACCATAACAGGGCCCGCATTCTTTGTGCCGCCGGTTTCAGCAAGGCCGGGGCATAAAGGCTTTCCAGGCCAAAGCGGATATCCATGCGCGCCAATGTTTTGCGGTCCTGGTCTGACAAGGCGGTGATTTGGCCTTCGGCTTGGGCGCGCGACAGAGAGCCCAAACCCTCGGCCAATTGGTGCAGCAATCCCCGGCCCGGCCCGCCCAGATCGGCTGGCGGGTGCAGCAAGGGGGCAAACAGTGGCGCAAGGGCTCCGGCCAGGAACAGCCCCAGGCGTTTGAGCAGCCGTTCGCGTTGCCCCGGCTCCACCAGATCCGAGGGCAGCATCTCGAGCTGCGGTGCGAAAGCGGTGTGGCCGGGGCTTAGCCGGGCCACGGGTTGGCCTTCCCACAACACGCGGCCGTGATCGTCCACGGCAAAAGCGGTATCGTCAGCCGCAATCAAGCGGGCCACCCGTCCGGCGATTTCCGGTTTCAATGAACGCGCCGCCGCCGCCAGCACGGTCTTGGCCGCCGCGGCCCCCTCGGCCGCATCGGCGACAAAGTTGAAGCCGTCCAGGTGGCCGACGAATTGCCCTTCGACCACCACCTCGCCGGTTTTGGCCACCGCCCCCACCAAGCCGTTGTCGTCCCGCATGGCCCGGACCAGCGCCGAGGTGCGGCGATCGACGAAGCGTTGGGTCAGACTGTGGTGCAAGGCGTCGGAGAGCTTGTCCTCGATGGCGCGGGTGCGCTCCTGCCAGTGGCTGGGGTCGGCGATCCAATCGCCACGGTGCGAGACATAGGTCCAGGTGCGGACATGGGCGATGCGGGCCAGCAAGGTGTCCATCTCGCCATCGGCACGATCCAGGCGATTGACGTGATTGGCCAGCCAATCGGTGGGCAGGCGCCGGCCCGGACCGCAGAGATGACGGAAAATCTGCCCGAGCAAACGGGTGTGGTTGTCGGCCATGACCTTGCGGAAATCGGGAATCTGGCAGATTTCCCACAACAATTTCACCCGCTCGGGATGGGTGGTCAGGCGCTTGATGTCGTCATCGGCGGCCAGGATGGTCAGGGCCAGATGGTCGTCGGCTTCCCGCGCCCGGATCAGACCCTGTTGTTCCGGGGCGCGCTCGAGACTGGCCAGCAGCGCTGCGGTGGTGGCGAAGCGCAGAGCGGAATTGCGCCATGACAAGGCGGTCAATGGCTGGAAAACGTGATTTTCCACCGCTTCGACCACATCCGGGTCAATCCCGGTGACATCGGCCGTGGTGCCGAAGGTGCCATCATTCATATGGCGGCCGGCGCGGCCGCCGATTTGGGCGATCTCGGTGGCATCCAGCCGGCGGGGCGCGCGGCCGTCGAATTTGCGCAGACCGGCAAAGGCGACATGATCGACGTCCATGTTCAGCCCCATGCCGATGGCGTCGGTGGCGACGATATAATCGACCTCGCCGGCTTGATACAATCCCACCTGGGCATTGCGGGTGCGGGGCGACAGCGCCCCCAGCACCACCGCCGCGCCGCCGCGTTGCCGGCGCACATATTCGGCCATGGCATAGACTTCGGCGGCGGAAAAGGCGACCACGGCGGAACGCGGCGGCAGCCGGTTCAGCTTTTTCGCCCCCGAATAGGTCAAGGATGACAGGCGTGGGCGGGTGGAAAAGGCAACGTCGGGAACCAATCGGCGCAGCAGCGGCTTGATGGTTTCGGCCCCCAGGAACACCGTTTCTTCAAGCCCGCGCGCGTGCAGCAATCGGTCGGTGAAGATATGGCCGCGTTCGGGATCGGCGCAAAGCTGGATTTCGTCGATGGCCAAAAAGGCGACGCGGCGATCCAGCGGCATGGATTCGACGGTGCAGACGAACCAACGCGGATGGGCGGGGATGATCTTTTCCTCGCCGGTGATCAGCGCCACCTGGGCCGCGCCCTTCAGCTTGACGATGCGGTCATAATTTTCCCGCGCCAGCAAACGCAGGGGAAAGCCGATCATGCCGCTGGCATGACCGAGCATGCGGTCAAGGGCGAAATGGGTCTTGCCGGTATTGGTCGGGCCGAGAACGGCCATGATCCGACCGGCCATCGCCTTATTCCCCGTATTCGGCGGCGCAGTTGGGGGTTTCGAACACCCGCACCATCACCAGCCGCGCCGCCCCGCCGGAACGCTGGCGGACCGGTTCGGCCAGCTTGACGAACCAGTGGCGGGCCAAACATTCGGCGGTGGGCTGAAACGGCACCACGGTCAGCTTGGTGGTCAGGCGGGTGTCGGTGGTGGTGGCCTCGCCTTTTGCCCGCACCTCGGCTTCCAGGGCATTGCGCCAGTGCGCCGGATCGCGGCCTTGCGGCGTGAACATCTCCAGCAATTCGGCATCGGCCAAGGCGGCGATGAAGCCGTGATCGCACGGCTCGTCGATGGCTTTGACCATTTCGGCCTTAAGGAAGCCGAAATCCAGAACCATGTCGGTCTGTTCACCGTCGTGGTGCAGGTCGACGGCCTCGCACACCGCTTCGATGCCATAGCGATGGCCGTGCAGGTGACGGCATTTCGAGCCATGGGTCATGATGCGGTGACCGGCATCGATGTCGATGCGCCGCGTGATGCGGTAAGGGGCGGGCATGGTGATTACGGGATTCCCAGAATCTTGTGTGTCTGCAAACTGAGCCGCCAGCGCGGATGGGTCAAGCAGAAGGATATGCAGGCTTGCATATGGGCGGCGCGGTCGGGGCCGTCCATGGGCTGGAGGAAATAATGGCGAAACGGCAATCGTTCCAGGCTGGTCGGGTCGATGCCTGCTTGCGGCCAGACCAGCTTGATCTCGTCGCCGGCGGTGATGTGCAGATCGGTGCCGGCCTTGGGGCTGATGCAGACCCAATCAATTCCGTCGGGCAGGGCGATGGTGCCGTTGCTTTCCACCGCGATCTCCAAGCCCCAGCGGTGCAGGGCGTGGATCAGGGCTTCGTCCAGTTGCAGACCGGGTTCGCCGCCGGTAACCACCACCAAGGGCTGACCACCGCCGCCCTTGGGCCACAGGGCGGCGACGGCGGCGGCCAAGATGTCGGCATCGGCGAATTTATCGCCGCCGACGAAATCGGTGTCGCAGAATCGGCATTGGGCGGTGGCGCGGTCGGCCTCGCGGCCGCTCCACAGATTGCAGCCGGCAAAGCGCAGGAAGATGGCGGCGCGGCCGGCTTGGCCGCCTTCGCCCTGAAGGGTGTAAAACAGTTCCTTGACCGTATAGGCCATGGTCGGGTGCCTTTTGCTCACTGCGTCATCTCGGCTTGTGGCCGAAGGACGATCAGGCAATCAATGATCGCTGCCGTGCAAGATGGCCTTGTCCGGGCCGACATCGTAATTTTGTCCCTCGACCGTCAGGGTGACGGCATGGGGGAAGATGGCGCGGATCAGGCCCTTGCGCTCCAGCGCCGCCCACACCGCCGGATTGCTCAGGCCCGAGGCGTCCTTGGTCATCGCCACCTTGTCGCCGACGTGAAAATGGTTGCCGTGCGGGCGCGGCAGGGTGGTCAGCAGCTTGTCGCCGTTGTCGTGGGTGTTGGCGGTCTCGGGGTGACGGGCCAATTCCTGGAACAACACCAGGGTCTTGCATTGCAACGGGTTCAGCTTGAGCGGGTTGGCTTTCGGCGGCATTCATCTTCTCCGACAAAGGGGCCGGGCATTATGAAGCACGCGGGCGATGGTTCCAATCCCCAAGCAGGGCCTGGACGATGGCCAAGCCGGCAATGGCTGCGGTTTCCGCCCGCAAGATGCGCGGTCCCAGCGAAACCGGTACAGTAAAGGGTTGCCGGGCCAGCAAGGCCCGCTCGTTTTCGTCGAATCCGCCTTCGGGGCCGACCAGCAAGGCCAGCTTGCCCGGCGGCACCGTCGCCAGCGCCTGGGCGATGGGGGCGCCGCCGCCGCTTTCGTCGAGAAACAGTAACGGCCGCGCGGCGTCCCAACCGGCCAGGGCCTTGTCCAGCGCCGCCGGTTCGTGCATGGACGGGACGGTAAGGCGCTCGCATTGCTCGGCCGCCTCGGTCATGTTGGCGGCCAAGCGGTCGGTGTTGACCCGGCTCATCACCGTGCGGCGGGTGAAGACCGGCCACAGCATCGAGATACCCAATTCGCTGGCTTTTTCCGCCACCAGATCGATGCGATCCTTCTTGATCGGCGCCGCCAGCAGCCACAAATCGGGCTCGGGCATTTGCGGCCGGGTCTGGGCGACCAGTCTGACCGAGACGCCATTTTTGCCCACCGTTTCCAGATCGCCCCGCCATTGGCCATCGCGGCCGTTGAACAAAGCGATCGCTTCGCCCGCTTTGACCCGCATGACGTTGGCGAGGTAGTGCGATTGTTCCTTGCCCAGCCCGATGGTGGTATCGGCGAACAAGTCATTGGTGACGTAAAGACGAATCACGATGCCGCTTCCACCTTCAAGACAATGCCGTCGGCGCCGACGACCGTGACCCTGGCCCCGGTGGGCAGGTCGGGGCCGCAAACCTTCCAGGTGGTGTCGCCCAGCTTCATCCGGCCATACCCATCCAGAATCGGGGTGTCCAGGGTATGGATGGTGCCGACCAATTGGGCGGCGCGCCTGTTGAGCAAGGGGGCCTGACTCGCCGGTTCCTTCAGCCGGCTATACAGCTTGCGCCCGGCCACCGCCGCCACCACGGTCAGGGCGGCGAAGATGACGGCATGGATTTCCCACCCCAGGCCGGGGGCCATATAGGCGACCATGCCGGTCAGGAAGGCGGCGATTCCCGGCCATAACAGATAGGTGCCGGGGACCATGGCCTCGGCTCCGATCAGGACAACGCCGGCAATCAGCCAATGCCAGAATACCGGTTGCATGATCAGCCCCCCGCGTTGGGAAGGCCGGCGCGGCGCGGCTTGGCGGCGGTGCCGTCGCTCAGGGCATCCTTGGCGATTTCGGCGATGCCGGCGACCGCGCCGATGATGCCGGAGGCCTCCAGCGGCATCATGATCAGCTTTTGATTGGGGGCTGACGCGACCTTTTCCAGGGCGCCGACATAGCGCTGAGCGATGAAGTAATTGACCGCCATCGCCTCGCCACCGGCCACCGCCTTGGAGACCACGTACACCGCCTTGGCTTCGGCCTCGGCCTCGCGCTCGCGTGCTTCGGCGTCGCGGAAGGCGGCCTCGCGCCGGCCCTCGGCCGCCAGGATCTGCGCCTGTTTTTGTCCTTCCGCCTTCAACACCTCGGCTTGCTTCAGGCCCTCGGCCTCCAAGATGGCGGCGCGTTTGTCGCGCTCGGCCTTCATCTGCCGGCCCATGGCATCGACCAGATCGCGCGGCGGCGCGATGTCCTTGATCTCGATGCGGGTGACCTTGACGCCCCAGGGCTGGGTCGCTTCATCGACGACGACCAGCAGCTTGGTGTTGATCTGGTCGCGCAGGGACAGCAACTCGTCCAAATCCATGCCGCCCATCACCGTGCGGATGTTGGTCATGATCAAATTCAAGATGGCGATTTGCAGATGCGCCACTTCATAGGCGGCGCGCGCGGTATCGAGCACTTGGAAGAACACCACCCCGTCCACCGTCACCATGGCGTTGTCGCGGGTGATGATTTCCTGGCTGGGAACGTCGAGCACCTGCTCCATCACGTTCAGCTTGCGGCCGACGCGATCGACCAGCGGCACGATCAGGTGCAGGCCGGGGGACAGGGTGCGGGTATAGCGGCCAAAGCGTTCGACGGTGAATTCATACCCTTGGGGCACCACCTTGATGCCCATGAAAACCAGGACCAGACCCAGGGCTACCAGGGCCAGGGCAAAGGCGGCGACGTCCATGATCCGTAATCCCTTCGCATGTGCAGCTGAAACGAGCATAGCGCCAACCCGCCGGGTTGTCGTTGACCAAGTGTTTTGCGACGGGGCATAACCCTGGGACCAGGGTTGATGGAAAGAATGGGCATGCAGCGGATTGGCATCATCGGCGCGGGCGCTTGGGGAACGGCGTTGGCGGTAGCAGCCAGACGGGCGGGGCGCGATGTGGTGTTGTGGGCGCACGAACCCGACGTCGCCGCCGCCATCACCGCCATGGGCCGCAACACGGTTTATTTGCCCGACATCCATCTGGATCCCAGCATCCGCGCCACCACCGATCTGGCCGATGCGCTGGATGCCGACGCGGTGTTGCTGGTGACCCCGGCCCAGCATCTGCGCGCCAGTCTGAAGCAGGCCGCCCGCCATTGGCGGCGCGGAGTGCCGGCGGTGATCTGCGCCAAGGGGATCGAGCAGGGCAGCGATTGCATGATGACCGAGGTGGCCGAGGCGGAATTGCCCGGCATCCCGTTGGCGGTGCTGTCCGGCCCCACTTTCGCCATCGAGGTGGCGCGCGGCCTGCCCACCGCCATCACCTTGGCGTGTGGGGATGCCGCCTTGGGGGCCAAGCTGGTCGACGCCCTGGGCACCCCGGCCTTCCGCCCCTATCTGGCCGCCGATCTGGTCGGGGCGGAAATCGGCGGCGCGGTCAAGAACGTGCTGGCCATCGCCTGTGGCATCGTCGAGGGCAAGGGCTATGGCGACAATGCCCGCGCCGCCCTGATCACCCGTGGACTGGCCGAAATGTCGCGCTTGGCCATGGCCAAGGGCGGGCGGATGGAAACCCTGATGGGGTTGTCGGGGATGGGGGACCTGATCCTTACCGCGTCATCGGCGCAATCGCGCAATTATTCGCTCGGTCTGCTGCTGGGGCAGGGGCAAAGCCTGGCGGATATCCTGGCCGGGCGCAAGGCGGTGACCGAAGGGGTGTGGAGCGCCGGGGCGGTGGTCGATATGGCCCAGCGCCTGGGCATTGAAATGCCCATTTGCGCCGGCGTCGATGCGGTGCTCAACCGCGCCTGTCCGTTGGATGAAGCCATCATGCAATTGCTATCGCGGCCGTTCACGTTGGAAGGCCGCTAACCGGAGGAAACGCCATGACCCTTTACATCATCACCTGTATCGACAAGCCCGATGCGTTGGATCTGCGTCTGGCCAATCGTCAGGCCCATTTGGATTACGCCCGCGCCTGGACCGACAAGATGCTGATGGGCGGGCCGCTGTTGTCCGATGACGGCGAATCCATGCAAGGTTCGATGTTGGTGCTGGACGTGGAAGACCGCGCCCAGGTGGACGATTTCATCGCCAATGACCCCTATGGTCTGGCCGGTCTGTTCGCAAGCGTCACCGTGCGTCGCTACAAGAAGGTTCTGCCGTGATCGGCTCCATTCCGGGAGGAAGGCAATGAAACGCTGGCTGGTCAAATCCGAACCGGGCGCGTGGTCGTGGGACGATCAGGTGCGCGACGGCGTCACCGCCTGGACCGGGGTCCGCAACTACCAGGCCAGCAATTTCCTCAAGGCGATGAAAGTCGGGGATCGCTGCTTCTTTTACCATTCGGTCAATGAGAAGCGCATCGTCGGCATCGTCGAGGTGGTGCGCGAGGCCTATCCCGACCCCACTTCCGACGATCCGCGCTGGGTCTGCCCGGATTTGAAGGCGGTGGCTCCGGTTCCCCATCCGGTCGCCCTGGCCGACATCAAGGCCGATCCGCGTCTGGCCGACATGGCGCTGATCCGCCAATCGCGCCTGTCGGTGATGCCCGTCGATGACGCCAGTTGGGGAATCATCTGCGGGTTGGCGGGGGTGGCGTCGTGATCTTGTGCCGGCTGGCCGATCTGTCCGATCCGGGGGCCAGGGGGCCGTTCATCGTTACGTTGGCCGGCGAGCGCAAGCAGGTGTTCGTGGTGCTGACCGATGGGCAGGTGCGGGCCTATGTCAATTCCTGCCCGCATGTGGGGGCGCCGCTGGAGATGGAGGAGAATCGTTACCTTGATCTGACCGGTTCGGAAATCATTTGCGCCGTTCACGCCGCCCGTTTCGATCTGCTGACCGGCGATTGCACCTGGGGACCGTGCCGAGGGCGCCGGCTGACCCCGGTCGCCATCACCATCGCCGATGGCATGATCGTCGCCGATAATCCACCAAATCTTTCATAGTTGTGTCACATCGTTGCGTGATTGCGACTTAAAAGAATCGAATCGTTGCGCGGCGGGGGTTGAGTCGGGCGGCGAATATGACCATAATTCCGGCCAGCATCGGGGAATAGAATGCCGCGCACCCTCAAAACGAGGGGCGTGCACGAAACGAATATAAAATTTGGGAGACAACCTGACATGACCGAACTTTTTCCCGTTCCCACCGAATTCGCCAAGCAAGCCCTGATCGACGAGAAGACCTACCAGGAATGGTATGACCGCTCGGTCAATGATCCGGATGGCTTCTGGGGCGAACACGGCAAGCGCCTGGATTGGATCAAGCCCTACAGCAAGGTCAAGGATGTCTCCTATTCCGGCGATGTCAGCATCAAGTGGTTCGCCGACGGAACCCTGAATGTCGCCGCCAACTGCCTGGATCGCCATCTGGCCACCCGTGGCGACCAGACCGCCATCATCTGGGAAGGCGACGACCCGAACGATTCCAAGCACGTCACCTATCGTGAGCTGCACGAGCAGGTTTGCCGCCTGTCCAACGCCATGGTCGATCTGGGCATCAAGAAGGGTGACCGCGTCACCATCTATCTGCCGATGATCGTCGAAGCGGCCGTCGCCATGCTGGCCTGCGCCCGCGTCGGCGCCATCCATTCCATCGTCTTCGGCGGCTTCTCGCCCGACGCTTTGGCCGGCCGTATCCAAGATTGCGATTCGTCCCTGGTCATCACCGCTGACGAAGGTCTGCGCGGCGGCCGCAAGGTGCCGCTCAAGGCCAATGTCGACAAGGCGCTGGAAACCTGCTGGTCGGTGAAGAACGTCATCGTCGTCAAGCGCACCGGCGGCAATATCCACATGGTCACCGGCCGTGATCATTGGTACGAGGATCTGTCGGCCAAGGCCGCCCCGACCCACACCGCCGAGGAAATGAACGCCGAAGACCCGCTGTTCATTCTCTACACCTCGGGGTCGACCGGTAAGCCCAAGGGCGTGCTGCACACCACCGGCGGCTATCTGTGCTATGCCGCGATGACCCACCAATATGTCTTCGACTATCATGACGGCGATGTCTATTGGTGCACCGCCGATGTGGGTTGGGTGACCGGTCACTCCTACATCGTCTATGGCCCGCTGGCCAATGGCGCCATCACCTTGATGTTCGAAGGCATCCCGACCTATCCCGACGCCTCGCGTTTCTGGCAGGTGGTCGACAAGCACAAGGTCAACATTTTCTACACCGCGCCGACCGCCATCCGTTCGCTGATGCGCGAGGGCGAGGAAATCGTCAAGAAGACCAGCCGCTCCAGCTTGCGTCTGCTCGGTTCGGTGGGCGAGCCCATCAACCCGGAAGCGTGGCTGTGGTATCACCGCGTCGTCGGCGACAACCGTTGCCCGATCGTCGATACCTGGTGGCAGACCGAAACCGGCGGCATCCTGATCACGCCCTTGCCGGGCGCCACCGCGCTCAAGCCCGGTTCGGCCACCCGTCCGTTCTTCGGCGTCAAGCCGCTGATGGTCGATGCCGAAGGCAAGGTGCTGGAAGGCGCCGTCGAGGGTAATCTGTGTCTGGCCGAACCCGGTTGGCCCGGTCAGATGCGCACCATCTATGGTGACCACGAACGCTTTGGCCAGACCTATTTCTCCACCTATCCCGGTCTGTATTTCACCGGTGACGGCGCTCGTCGCGATACGGATGGCTATTACTGGATCACCGGCCGCGTCGATGACGTGATCAACGTGTCCGGTCACCGCATGGGGACGGCGGAAGTGGAATCGGCGCTGGTCGCCCATCCCAAGGTGGCCGAAGCCGCCGTGGTCGGTTACCCGCACGAGATCAAGGGCCAGGGCATCTATGCCTATGTCACCCTGATCCAGGGCGAAGAGCCGACCGAGGAACTGCGCAAGGAATTGGTGGGGTGGGTCCGCAAGGAAATCGGCCCGATCGCCAGCCCCGATCTGATCCAGTGGTCGCCGGGCCTGCCCAAGACCCGTTCGGGCAAGATCATGCGCCGCATCTTGCGCAAGATCGCCGAGAATGAGTTCGGCGCCCTGGGCGATACCTCGACCCTGGCCGATCCGACCGTGGTCGAAGACCTGATCGAAAACCGCATGAATCGCGGTTAGGACCGGTTGACGTGATCAAGGCCCGGCGGCGACGCCGGGCCTTTTTCTTTGAGTCCTAGCTTTGCCGGACCATCATCCCTATGTTGAAGGCAGGATTAAAGGATCGAACACTTGATCGGAGAAGTCGTGGCGGTATTCGCGGGTGGATTAGCGCTGGCCATGGGAGGGCTGGCATTCTTCCAGCGCGACATGATCTATCATCCGGGCACGGAACGGATCGACCCCGCCGATGCGGGCGTGCCCGAAATGGTGCAAGTGCCCATTCGCACCCATGACGGCTTCATGGTCACCGGCTGGTACGCGCCGCCGCGCGACCGGTTTCAGCCCACCTTGGTGTTGTTTCACGGCAATGCCGGCACTGTCGCCAACCGCGCCCACAAGGCGCGGGCCTACATGAATGCCGGCTTCGGCGTGCTGTTGGCCGGCTATCGCGGCTATGGCGGCAATCCCGGCTCGCCGTCGGAAGAAGGGCTGTACGCCGATGCCCGTGCCGCGATGGGCTGGCTGATCAGTCGCGGTGTGCCGGAAGGCCAGATCGTGGTTTATGGCGAATCCTTGGGGACCGGGGTGGCGGTACAGATCGGCACCGAGCATCCCAATCTGGTGGCGGTGGTGCTGGAAGCGGCCTATACCCGTCTGCCCGAACTGGCCCCGGCCTATGTGCTGCCGGGTTTTGCCGAGATGGTGATGCTTGATCGCTATGACAACCGCGCCAAGGTCGGTCAGGTCAAGGCGCCGCTGCTGATTATGCACGGCCAGCAAGACGGCGTTGTTCCGGTTTCCATGGGGCGGGAATTGAAGGAGCGGGCGCGCATGGGCGTCGAAGCGCATTTCATCGCCGCCGCCGGTCACAACGACCTTTACGATCACGGCGCCGCCGCGATCACGGTTGCTTTCATTCGCAAGCAGCTGGAACCCTGACCGTACGTTGATGTGGGGCCGGGGGAGGGTGACGCCCCAGGTTGCCTGCTGCTAGGCTTGCGCCAAACCAGCGAATGGAGATGGGGTGAGCCGTAATCCGACCAAGTCCCGCCCTGGCTTGGCGCCGCCGCCGACTGCTTTTGCTCCGGCGACCGGCACAGCGCAGCGGAAAGCGACAGCCGCACCGACGAAGCCCGGCGCCATTCCGGCGCCGCCCACCGCTTTTGGCCCCAAACCGGCTTCCAGCGTGCAGCGGGCGAAGGCGGGGGCATCGTCTTTCGCCCCACCACCCACCGCTTTTGGCCCCCCCTCCGCCGCGATGCAAAGGCTTGCCGCCCCGGCTGCGCCACGATTCGTCCCGCCGCCAATCGCTTCCGCCGCGAGGCCAGGGGCCGGTGTGGTGCAGCCTTTGCTGCAAATCACCGATGCCGGCAAGTTCTTCGACAACGAAGCTCAGGCAATCGATTATCTGACCCAGCGCTATCGGCAGATTCTGCAAGGCAAAGGCAGCATGCGGGCCTTAACCCCCGACGAGAATGGGCGGATCAAATTTCTGGCGGCCGCCGCCAAGGACCCGCGCATGGTGTATCCTATCGCCAGCTTGCAGCAGGCGATGGGATACATCGAGGCGGCGACGTCGTTTCCCAGCATTGCCTATGACCGCTATCCCGACCGGACGCCCGAGCGTGTCAATGATGATGCGACGGATTGGGGCTTTACCTACTTCACCCAAGACACGGTGCCGACACGTTACGATATTCCGCAATCTCCGCAGCATTACAGCCTGTTCGATGATCAGCAGGTGCGGCAGTACCAGCAGCTTCACCTGGAGCAGGAGATGAGTGAGGTTCAGTACGGCATCGATATATGGAAACAAGATTACGCCACCAAATCCCACCTGGGGTTGAACCACTACGCCTATAATCTGAGAATCGATTATCGGCTGAGCGAGTTGGAAGCTTTCACCGATCTGAGTGGCGAAATCTCGTACGCGCAATCTTCGACAAATCCCCCCTCTAACAAAAAAGAAAGCACGGGCAGTACTTTTTACACGAGCACGGGGTTCATTCCCTCTCAAGCGAAAAAAGGAAGAAAAATAGATGTAAGAACAAATATGAAAACAAAAATACAGGATTTGTATGATAATTATAGAACAGGGTCTTTTGCTGAAACTTATATGTTTAATCAAGCGCGGCCGCCAAATTATTTTGTTAATGCAGAGGCCAAATCAATCGGCACCAGATATTTTCATTCCGAGGTGCAAGCCGCCTCGGATATGAATGGAGCCCGCAAAGTGGCGCGTGACGCCGTCGATCAAGTGGTGGCGGAGGCCCAGAAATTCATCGGCAGCAAGACCGCGATGTTCTCTTTGGTGGTCACCGCCGTGACCATCGTCGGTTTTTCCGACAGCCGCACCGTCTGCGGAAATTGCTGCAAGATCGCCTTGGCCGACCTGGCCAAGACCCTGGAAACCGAGGTCAACACCTATCTGGCCACTCAGAAAACCGTGGCGGGCAATTTGAAGGTGCGGCGATCGCGCTTTTTCAGCGTGTCGTCCCATGTGGGGGCGCTGATGGACATCACGGGGTCGACAGTCGGCGCTGTCGTCAATACCGGCACCCCCAGCCTGTCACACCATTGCGTGCACGAATACAAACCGTGATGTGACCGAGGTTGATGGGCGTCGGGGGCGGCGTTATGGTCAAGACCCTTTGTCGGCGCCGGGGTGGCGATGTCTGCGTTTTTGGCCAGTTTTCTGCTGGTGTTCGGCTCGTTGTTCCCAATCGTCAATCCGCCGGGCAGCGCTTTTATGTTTCTGGCTCACACCCGGACCGTCAGTCATGCCCAGCGGGCTGAACTGGCGTTGCGGGTGGCGCTTTATGCGTTCTTGATCGTGATCGGTTCGCTTTACGTCGGGGCGGCGGTGCTGGGGTTGTTCGGCGTGTCCATCCCGGCCTTGCGCGTTGGCGGGGGATTGGTCATCGCCGTGGCCGGCTGGCGGCTTTTGAATGCCAAGCCCGGCGCCACCGGGGGGGATGTCGAGGTGGAAAACACCCCGGAAACCTTGCGCACCGCCGCTTTCTATCCCCTGACCATGCCGCTGACCACGGGTCCGGGCACCATCGCCGTGACCATTGCGCTGGGCACGGGGCACCCCTTTGGCCATGGCGCCTTGTCCCTGGGCACATTGGGGGCATTGGGTGCCGCCTTGTCGATCAGTGTGTTGATATATCTAAGTTTTCGCTTCGCCGACCGGCTCGAGACGTTGTTGGGGCGGGCATTGACCGATGCCTTGATGCGGCTGTTCGCTTTGCTGCTGTTGTGCATCGGCGTCGAAATCATCTGGCGCGGCATTGCCGAGATGATCAAAAGCCTGTGAAGACAAAAGGGGCGCCCCGTTGCCAGGGCGCCCCTTAAGATTTTGTCCGGCGAGGCCGGCGATCAGGTCAGGCTGTCGCAGAACCGCTTGATGCGCTCGCAGGCCTTTTGCAGTGCTTCGGTCGACGTGGCATAGGAGATGCGGAAGTACGGCGACAGGCCGAAGGCCACGCCCTGGACCACGGCGACGCCTTCGGATTCCAGCAGAAAGGTGGCGAAATCGCTGTCGCTGTTGATCACCTTGCCTTCGGCGGTCTTCTTGCCGATCACTCCGGCGCAGGACGGATAGACATAGAAGGCGCCTTCGGGGGTGCGGCAGGTCAGGCCCTTGCACTGGTTCAGCAGCGTGACCACCAGATCGCGCCGCGCCTTGAAGACCTCCTGGTTCTTCGGAATGAAGTCCTGGGTGCCGTTCAACGCTTCGACCGCGGCGGCTTGCGACACGGTGGCGGTGTGGGTGACCGATTGCGACTGGATCATGTTGATGGCCTTGATCAACGGCAACGGGCCGGCGGCATAGCCGACGCGCCAACCGGTCATGGCATAGGCCTTCGACACACCGTTCATGGTCAGCGTGCGCTCATACAAGCTGGGCTCGACCTGGGCCGGCGTGCAGAACTTGAAGCCGTCATAGACCAGATGTTCGTACATGTCGTCGGACATGATCCACACATGCGGGTGCTTGACCAGCACGTCGGTCAACGCCTTCATCTCGTCCCAGGAATAGGCGGCGCCGGTGGGGTTGGACGGCGAGTTCAGCACCAGCCACTTGGTCTTCGGCGTGATCGCCGCTTCCAGATCGGCGGCCTGCAACTTGAAGCCGGCGCTTTCCGGGCAAGCGACGAATTTCGGCACGCCGCCAAACATCAGGGCGATGTCGGGGTACGACACCCAATAGGGCGCCGGCACGATCACTTCGTCGCCAGGATTGATGGTGGCCATGAAGGCGTTGAAAATAACGCCCTTGCCGCCGACGCCGACGGTGATCTGATCGACGGTGTAGTCCAGGCTGTTCTCGCGCTTGAACTTGGCGGCGATGGCCTTGCGCAGCTCGACGGTGCCGGCCGGCGGGCCGTACTTGGTCGCCCCGTTGTCGAGGGCCAGCTTGGCGGCGGCCTTAATGTTGTCGGGCGTATCGAAATCGGGCTCGCCCGCGCCCAGTCCGATGACGTCGCGGCCGGCGGCTTTGAGCTCGGCGGCCTTTTGCGTCACGGCGATGGTCGGAGACGGCTTGATGGCCGACAGCCTGTCAGCGATGAACGGCATGGTCTTCCCCATGAATTAAAGAGAAATCAAGATGCTGAAAGTACTTGCGCGGCTGATCTTGTGCAAGCGGGATCACGGGGGGGGCGGGGGTGGCGCGCGGGGGTTTTTTCCAAAACCACGGCGGCGGCCGACCAATGTTCGTGGCCATCGAAATTGACGTCTCGGGCGGTCAGTCGGCATTTCCAGCCGGGCAAGCGGATATCGTCGGTGCAATCGGCCAGGCGCGACAGCCGGTCTTTCAATATGAACCCGCCCTTGACCTGGCCGTTGCCCATCACGGTGCTGCTAAAGGCGATCATGCCCAGTTGAAAGGATGATGACGGGGCGGCCAAGGTGGTGCGCAGGCGCTCGACATCGGCGGCGATCTTGCCCCAGCCATCGACATTGCGCTTGGTCTCGATGATGGCGTGCGGCTGTTGAGGGTCGCGATAAAGCAGCAGGTCGGCGCGGCGGCTGGCGTCGATGCGGCCGGGCGGGCGGGGGTGGTTCGGGCTGGCTTCGCGCAGGGCATCGCTAAGGCGGAATTCCGGCCATACCGTCAAGGGGGCGCACCATTCCCAGATTGATTGCGCCACGGAAACGGTGATCAGATATTCCGGCGCCCACGAGAAATAACCGCCATTGCGGGTCCAGGCGGCATGGGTATTGCGCGCATCCTCAATTCCTGCGAGTGCGGCATTGACGATGGCGGAATTCGTGCCAGAGGACATCCCGTGTTCTCCAATAAACGGCGCATTGCATGCATTCAATGCATACAAAGGTTGCGAGCACGGAGTCAAGGCAAAACAACCCTTAATCAGTGTGTAATTGCAATCAACTTTCAATTAATGATTGAATCCCTTCGGGGGTTCGGCGGATTGGCTGTCTTGTGCGTATACTCAAGTATCAATTGAGGGTTTCGGTGACTCAATTGATTGACGCGAATTGGCGCGAGCGGTTATCTTCGCTGCGCCGCAACATACCCCCGGTTGGAGGAATTCAAGATGGCCAGCAAGCAGGCAGAGCAGCTTTTCGATTTCGATATCAGCAAGTATATGGGCGAGTTCAAGGTTCCCGGCGTCGACGTGGAAACCCTGGTCGGCAGCCAGCGCAAGAACATCGAAGCCCTGACCCAGGCGAACAAGTTGGCCTATGATGGCTTGCAGGCCGTCCTCAAGCGTCAGGTCGAGATTCTGCGCCAGACCATGGACGAAGTCGCCGTCGTCTCCAAGGACATCGCCGAGCCCGGCAATCCCCAGGACAAGGCCGCCAAGCAGGCCGAACTGGCCAAGGATGCCTTTGAGCGTTCGCTGTCCAACATGCGCGAACTGGCGGAAATGATCGCCAAGGCCAACAACGAAGCCTTCGAATTGCTGAACAAGCGTTTCACCCAGAACCTGGACGAAATGCGTGACGTGTTCGTCAAGGCGGCGAAGAAGTAATCTTCGGATTTTGTAAAGACGGCCGCCTTTCGCAAGAAAGGCGGCCGTTGTCGTTTGCGGATGGCGGCGGCGCTGCGAGATCGACGCATTAAATAATAATAAGCTGTACCCGATGGCGTGATGGGTTAGCTTGCACCCGATCTCCGCCTGGGGTAAGCAAAACCCATGATTCAAATTCAGTCCCTGACCCACACCTATCCCGCCAGCCGCAAGCAGGCGCCGCGCGTCGCGTTGGCTGATCTGACCCTGTCGGTGGCGGAAGGTGAATTCGCCATCCTGTCCGGCCCCAACGGCTCGGGCAAATCGACGCTGTTCCGCATTCTGTGCGGTCTTGCCTTGCCCAGTTCCGGCAAGGTCAGCATCGGCGGCTTCGATCTGTTCGCCCAGCCGCAACACGTGCGCCGCATTTTGGGCGTGGTGTTTCAAAGCCCGGCGGTGGACAAGCACCTGACGGTGGCGGAGAACTTGCGGCTCCATGCCGATCTGTACGGTATCGGTCGGGGCGATTTTTCCCGTCTGCGCGACGACGCCCTGGCGTGGAGCGATTTGGCCGATCGGTTGGAGCAAAAGGTCGAGACCTTATCCGGCGGCTTGGCCCGTCAGGTGGAGCTGGCCAAGGTGCTGATGACCCGGCCGCGCGTGCTGCTGCTGGACGAACCGACCACCGGCTTGGATCCGGCATCGCGTCGCAATTTTCTCGGCGCCTTGCAAAAACTGCAACGAGAGCGCGGCATGACCGTGTTGATGACCAGCCACGTCTTTTCCGAGGCGGAAGAGGTCGACCGCGTCGCCATTCTGCGCGAAGGCAATCTGCTGGCCTATGACAGCCCTCAGGCGCTGAAGGCGCTGATCGGCACCGAGATGGTGGTGGTGCGGCCGCAAGGCGACGCCGAGGCTTTGGCGGCCAGTCTGCGGGCCGAGCTGGGATTGGCGGTGCGCCGGCATGGCGACGAGCTGCGCCTGGAAGAGACCGAGAACGGCGAGGGGCTGCCCATGCTGGAAAGCATCTTGGAACGCTGGCGCGACCAGATCCGCTCGATTTCCATCAAGCAGCCCGATCTTGAAGACGTTTTTGTCCATGTCACCGGACGGGCCGAGCCCGAGCGGGCCAGCCACAAGGAGTTGGGCCAATGATGGGCGTTGCCCTGGCGCTGGCTAAGCGCGAATTCACCCGTTTTGCCCGTCAGCCGCAGCGGGTGATCGGCGCGGTGGCCCAGCCGCTGATGTTCTGGCTGTTTCTTGGCGCCGGCATGGGCACCAGCTTCCGCCCGGCCGGACTGGCGCAGGTCAGCTATTTTGAATATTTCTATCCCGGCGTCATGGTGATGATGCTGCTGTTCGCCAGCATTTTTGCCTGCATCACCATCATCGAGGACCGCGACGCCGGTTTCTTGCAAGGGGTGCTGGTCGCCCCGGTCAGCCGCATGGCCATCGTGTTGGGCAAGGTTTTCGGCGCCACCGCCATTGCCTTGGTCCAGGTGCTGTTGTTCACTGTCGCCGCCCCCTTCCTGGGGCTGACGCTGGGGGGGGCAGGGGCTGTCTTGCTGCTGCTCGGCTTTATTCTGACCAGTATCGGCTTCGCCGGTTTGGGCTTTTTGCTCGCCTGGGGCATGCGCTCCACCGCTGGTTTTCACGCCATCATGATGGTGTTTTTGATGCCGCTGTGGATGCTGTCGGGCGCTTTGTTCCCCATTTCCGGTGCGCCGGGCTGGATGAACGTGGTCATGCAGATCAATCCGGTGTTCCATGCCCTGGAAATCATCCGGGCGCCATTCTATGGCGATGGTCTGGCGTTACTGGGGCAGCGCGGCTATCTGCTGTCGCTGGCGGTGGTGGTGGCCTGGGCCGTCTTGTCGCTGCTGGCGTCGATGATGCGGGTGAGCAAGCGGGAGTTGGGGGTGTAAACCCTGCCCAGGAGCCGGGTGGGAGGCTTTCCCATGCGGAAGACCTAAGGGCGATGTGTTGACTGTTACACTTTTATGACAGACCATCGACGCCATGTGAACCATGGCGGCGCCATGGTTGCGCCTATGAACGCCAGTGCCGGATTGCGCTGGACGGTGGTCATAGACTCGGCAGCGCAGCGACGAGCCACCGTCCCCCCTTTTCGACAAGGAGGGTATGTGGGTGAACGAAGCCATCGTCCTGATCAATATCCTTGGGGCCGCAGCCTTGTTGCTGTGGGGATTGCGCATGGTGTCGGCCGGCGTGATGCGCGCTTTTGGCGCCGCCCTGCGCCGATGGATCAATAAAAGCGCCGACAGCCGGTTGAAAACGGCGGGCATGGGCTGTGTCGTCACCGTCGCTCTGCAAAGCAGCACCGCCACCTGCCTGATGGCGGCGTCCTTTGTCGGTCGCGGTTTGATGAGCGTGGACATGGCCCAGGCGGTGATGCTGGGGGCCAATGTGGGCACCAGTCTGGTCGTCAAGTTCCTGACCTTCGATATCGGCCCGGTATCGGCGATTTTGGTATTGGCCGGGGTCGGGCTGTTCCGCTCGGGGTCGGGCCATCGTCGCCATTGGGCTCGGGTTCTGATCGGGCTGGGGTTGATGCTGCTGTCCTTGCATCTGCTTGATGTGGCTTCCGAGCCATTGCGGCAATCGGCGCAGTTGCGCCAAATGCTGCACGATCTTGATGGGGCTTGGCTCATCGCGGTGGTGTTGGCGGCGGTGCTGGCCATGCTTGCCCATTCCAGCGTCGCGTCGATCTTGTTGATCTTGCCGTTGGCGGCCAAGGGCGATTTCGGTCTGGCTTTTGGTCTGGCCTTGATCTTGGGAGCCAATCTGGGCAGCGCTTTGTCGCCGGTGCTGGAAACCGGTCGCGAAAACCCGATGTTTCGCCGGGTGCCGTTGGGCAATTTGATGGTGCGTGCCGCCGGCTGCCTGGCGGCGTTGCCGTTCCTCGACACCCTGGCCCGAGGATTGGATCTGACCGGGATGGCCCCGATCGAGCAATTGGTCGGCTTCCATATCGCCTTCAATCTGGGATTGGCGGTGGCCGTCTTGCCGTTGACCCGGGTCATCGCGCGGGTGCTGGCCATCCTGCGGCCCGAGGTGGCGGGCGACGCCGACCCGCGACAGCCGCGTCATCTGGATCCATCGGCGTTGGAAAGTCCGGCCGTCGCCATCGGCGCGGCAGCGCGCGAGGCGTTGCGGATCGGCGACGTGGTGGAAACGATGCTGCGGCACAGCTTGGAAATGCTGCGCGATAACGATGGGCGATTGGGCGGCGAAATCGGCCGCGCCGACGACGTGGTCGATGCCTTGCACGAGGCGGTCAAACTGTATTTGGCCCAATTGTCCAACGAGGATCTGGACAATGACGACCGCCGCCGGGCCAGCGACATCATGACCTTCGTCATCAACCTTGAACATATCGGCGATATCGTTGACCGGAATCTCAAGGATCTGGCGGAAAGAAAGATCAAACGGCACTTGTCGTTCTCAGCCGAAGGATTGGCCGACATCACCGCCTTGTTCGCGCTGACCCAGGACAATTTGCGAACGGCGCTGGCGGTGTTCATGTCCGGTGACGCCCGTCTGGCCCGGCAATTGGTCGAAGACAAGGCGGAAATCCGCACCTTGGAGCGCAACGCCACCGAAGCGCATTTGCAACGGATCGGCAGCGGCCGGCGCGAGAGTATCGAAACCAGCGCCTTGCATCTGGATATCCTTCGCGATCTGAAGCGCATCAACGCCCATATCGCTTCGGTCGCCTATCCGATCTTGGAGCATCGGGGGGAATTGGGGGCGACCCGATTGCGGATCGGGGCGGCCTAAAGCCGCGCCGCGGGGGCAGTCGTCCGCCAGGGTGGCGGGGCTATTTCGTCGTCTTGTCGGCGACTCCGTCCAACGCCCCCAGCATATCGGTGCGCTGGCCTTCATCGGTAACCACTGTTTCCAAGGTGGAATCCAGCCAGCTTTCGATGGTGCGCTTCATTTCTTCGTGGGTGCCGGTCAAGGGCGGTTCTTTTGCCACTCGTTTGGCCATGCCTTCGACCACCCAGCTTTGGCATTGCGCCCCCAGCACCTGGCGATAGCGCGCCGGGCCGAATTTTCCGTAAACGGTGAACAGGTACAAGGTGAACTTGCGGATGTCGTCGCCCAGGACCGGCAGCATGATCTTGAGCGCCGCCGGGCTGGTGGCGGCGACCAGGGATACCGCCTTGCGCATTTCGGCGGTGTCGTGACCGGGGAACAAGGCGGCCATGCGCATTTTCTGGCACACGTTCCACAGCACTTCGGCGTTGATATTGTCGGAGGCGGCGGTCATCAAGCGATGGGCATCGGACAGCAGCAGCGGCAGTTTGCCGTCAACCAAGGCGCTTTCGGTGGAATAATCCGACAACAATTGGACTTTTAAGGGATCGCGGAATTCCAGCAGTTTTTCACCCAGGCTGGTCACCAATTGCGGCGACAGCGTCGAATAAGCCGGGATCAGCGGGACTTGCCATTCATAGCGCAGCAGGTCGCGCATGGCGGCATAAAGCTTGTCGCCAGCGCCGATAGCCGGTTTGCGGCGCAGCGGGCGCGCCGGTTCAGAGACACCAAGGGCGATGCCAAGCGAGCGCCAAAAGCCGACGCTGGGCTGGCGCAAGGGGCGGAATTTCGGGGTTTTCAGGCGCTGTTTGAAATAGCGGCGGGCACAAGCGCGGACGACCAGGGCAATGGCTTCAGCCAAGGTGCGGCCGCACCACAACGATTCCTCATCGCTTTGCGGCATGTTCCGCTGTGGCGTGGTGATGATGTCCTTGAACAATTCCGGCTGGGAGCGCAACACGCGAAAGGCTTGTTCCAACAAGATCGGGTCGGACATGACGTGATCATAGACCTTGTCGGGCGGCACCAGGGCCAAGACCGGCATGGCTTCCTTGAGAATGCTGGCCACCTCGCGCCGCAGCAAAGCGCGGATGGTGTCCACCGGCTGGGCCGGTTGAACCAGCGGCGGCAAGCCGGTCAAGGAGGGGGCGAAAGCGCTCATGGTCTTGGTCCATAAGATGGGGGCTAGACCAAGATGAACGAATATTAAACGAAATACAACAAATGGTATTACCGGTAAATTTATCGAGCAACCAACGGTAATTTTATTAAAATTGCGCGGATCAACTCAGCCAGCACACGCGGTTGCGTCCTTCTTCCTTGGCGCGATACAGCTGAAAATCGGCTTCGGCGAGCATGCCGTCCAGTCCCAGCTCCGCATTGCCGGAAACACCGATGCTGGCGCTGAGGGTCAGTTGATTGCCGGCGAAGTCGATGCGCAGGTCGCTGATGCGGCTGCGCAGGCGTTCGAAATAGCTGTCACGCTTATCGGCCTCCAGATTGAAGGCGAGGACGCAGAATTCCTCGCCGCCGAAGCGGGCGACCAGATCGGTTTGCCGGCATTCGGCCAGCAAAAGCTGGGCGACGGCGGCCAGGGCGATGTCGCCGGCTTCATGGCCGTGGCTGTCGTTGATGGATTTGAAATGGTCCAGGTCGATCAGCCCGACGGCGATTTCAGCCTGGCCGCGCTTGGCGGCGGCCATCAGCGGCTGGGCCCGTTCGAAGAACGAACGACGGTTGGGGATGCCGGTCAGATAATCGGTGGTGGCGGCCGCTTTCAGCGCATCGACCTGCTCCAGCAGATCAATGTTCATGGCGATGCGGCAAAAGAATTCCTCGCGCAGGAATGGCTTGTTGAGGAAATCATTGGCGCCGCTTTTGATGAATTTGGCCGAAAGCGTGCTTGATCCCGATGACGAAACCCCGATCACCGCCACCTGATCGCGCCGCCAGGTCTTGCGGATATTCTTGATCAACTGAAAGCCATCCATCACCGGCATATGGTAATCGGAGATCACCAGGCGGATGCCGTCGGTATCGGCCAGACGTTGCAGCGCTTCTTCGCCGTTGCTGGCCTCGATGACTTGGAATTGATAGAGCGACAGCAGATCGGCCATATATTTGCGGGCCGTGGTGGCGTCGTCGACGATCAGGGCGCGAATCGAGCGGTTATATTCCAGCCGATGCACCAGCGCGGTCAGGTAATCCAGGCTGCTGGGATCATCCTTGACCACGTAATCGATAACCCGCTTGGACAAGACGCGGTCGCGGGTGTCTTCGGAATAATTGCCGGTGAACACCACCGAGGGCACACCATGGCTGATGGCCAGATCGACCACTTCGCCTTCGGGGCCGTCGGGCAGGAACAGATCCAGCAAGGCCATGAAAATCTCGTCGCGCCGGGTCTCCAACATGGTGCGGGCCTCGGCGATCGAGGCGGCGCCAATCACCTGAAAGCCGGCAGAGCGTAGCTTTGAGGTCAGAACCGACAAAAAGAATTTGGAATCATCGACGACAAGAATGGTGGTCATGCTGAGACCAACGCCTTTCCCTTACCCCGGCACCTCTGTGCGAAGCTTAGCACAGAGGTATGCACAGGACCAGTGGGGCTATGGGGCGGCGACGGGGTCGCCTTCGGCCAGGATAATTTCGGCGGTCGCTTCGTCGCCATCCCCCAACGAGGCCGGCAGGATGCGCAAGGCCGAAGCACCGATGACCGCGATCAGCAAGGCCAGGGCGAAGCCGCCGAGGCCAAGCAGGATCTCGGCCGCGGTCGGAGCATAGGCGGCGACGAGGCCGTCTTGGAATGAGGACGATACCTCCATGCCCGGAAACAGGGTCAGCGGGAAGGCCTGGCCGCCGATCAGGATGACATAAATTTGGGCGATGCCGCCCAGCACCACCAGCACCGAGGCGGCGCGGACCCGACAGCGGCTGGCATTGGGGCGGAACACCAAGATCAGCGGGACCAAGGCCCCCAGCAGCACTTGTCCGCCCCAAAACAGCGCGGTGTAAAGACCGCCTTGGAGCAGCAGGAAAGTTTCCACCGCGACGCGGTCGGCCATGTACAGGGCGGTAACGTGCTGGATGGCGACGAAATACAGATTGGCGGCGACGAATAGCCCGAGCAAGCGGCCTTTGCGGCGCACCAGTTCCATCGACAGCGGCCGGTTCAGCGCGGTGGTGGCGCCCAGGATGAACAAAATAAACAGGGCAAGGCCGAAAGCGAAGGACATGGCGATGAACAACGGCGCCATCACCGCCGCGTTATAGGCGTCGCGGGCCAGCAAAAAGCCGAAGATCGAGCCGGTGCCGGTGGTCAGGATCAGCCGCCACAAAAAGGCGGTGATGGCCGCCGGCTTATAGGCCCGCTTCATGCGCCAGTCGATCATCGCCCACAGGTAAAAGCCGACGACGGCGAAAAAGCCGGAATACAAGATAACGTTCCAGGCGAAGATGGATTTGACGTTGAAATGGGTGATGGCGACGACCAGACGGTCTGGCCGGCCCAGATCGAGCACCAGCACCCCCAAGCCCCCGGCGAGCAAGGCCATGGCCATCAGCGCCGACAGCCGCCCCAGCGGCTGATAAGGCTCGCGCCCGAACACCGAGCCGATGGAGGCGACATTCAACGCGCCCGAGGCGGCGACGATCAGGAAAATGGCGAAGACGTGGGGCATGCCCCACACCACCTGATTGGTCATGCCGGTGACCCAATGGCCTTGATGTTCCATGTACAAGACCGCGCCGCCAGCGATGGCGATGATGACGGCCAATGCCGCCATCACCATCATCCAGCCGGGGGTCCAGGCCGGAATGGCCAGATATTGGACACGCTTCATGGCTTAGATCCCCTGATAGCGGATGGCCGGCTCGACGCCCAGATCGGCGCGGATACGGCTGGTGGCTTCCGTGGACACGCGGCGCGAAATCTCGGAATTGGGGTCGTTCAGGTCTCCGAACAGCATGGCCGCCCGGCCGTCCTTGGCGCAAGATTCGACACAGGCCGGCTGGCCGCCGGCATCGATGCGGTGGGCGCACAAGGTGCAGCTCTCGACGCAGCCCTTGCCGCGCGGGTTGTCGGGCTTTTGACCGCTTTGATCCTCGTGGATGAAGGAGCGCGCCTTGTAAGGACAGGCCATCATGCAATAGCGGCAGCCGATGCAGATATGACGGTCGACCAAAACGATGCCATCGGCGCGCTTCATGCTGGCCCCGGTCGGGCAGACATCGACGCAAGGCGGCTTGGCGCAATGTTGGCACATCACCGGCAGCGAATGCCGGTGGCCGCTGGCCGGGTCGGTGACATCGACCTTGCGGATATATTGGGAATCGGTCAGCGGCCGGTCGTGGCCGGTCAGGCCCATCTCGGTCTTGCAGGCATCGACGCAGGCGGTGCAGCCGGCATCGCATTTGCTGGTGTCGATCAGCAGGCCCCAGCGATTGGCGGCGCTGGCCCCGGTGCCCAGGGGGCGGGCGGCGGCGGGGGCGATCAGGGTCAGGCCGGGGGCGATGGCCACCGCGCCGATGGCGGCGGCCTTCAGCAGGTCGCGGCGGCTGGTTGGCTGGCTCATGGTTTTGCCTCCGCCGTTTGCGGGGTGGTGGCGTGACAGCTGAAGCAATCAATGGTCACGGCGGCATAGGCGTGACAGGACTGGCAGAATTGGCCCGGCGCGTTCACCGGCACCGGCTTGCCGTTGGCGGCGGTGCTGGCGTGGCAGGTGACGCATTCCTTCAAGCTGTACTTGGCGCCCCGGATTCCGGCGCGCAACGTATCGTCGCGCTGGTGGGTCAAAAAGTCGAAATGATGCCGGCGCATGGTGGCCGGATCATCGACGCATGACCCTTGCGCCTTGGGGAAGCTTGGTCCGGCCTCGCCCGCTTGCGCCGTCGCCACCGGGCTGGCGACAAAGGCCAGCCCCAGCAGCAACGCCAGCATCACCGCCCGCAGCATGTTCATGCCTATTCCCCCAAGCCCATCTGGATATAGCCGGTGGGGCAGACATCGGCGCAGATATGGCAGCCGATGCATTTGTTGTAATCGGTCTCGACATAGCGGCCGGTGGTGCGCTGGCTCTTGGGGGTGCGGCTGACGGCCGTTTGCGGGCAGAACACGACGCAATTATCGCACTCGAAGCACAGGCCGCACGACATGCAGCGCTTGGCCTCGTCGATGGCTTGTTTTTCGTCCAGCGGCAGCAGACGCTCGGTGAAATTGCCGATCACCTCGTCGGCGCCGATATGGATTTCGCTGCGGTGGTGCCGCGGATTATGGGTGAAGTGGCCCAAGAACAAATCTTCGTGGGTGATGATGTCGTTGGCGCCGCGATCTTCGTAATTATGGACGGCGAATTTGGCGTCGCTGGTGCCGCGCGTCGGCATGCCGTCATATTCCGCCGGTGACAGATTGGTTTCACGCAGCTTTTCCAGCAGCTTCCAGTGATGGACATCAACCTTGGGCCGCTTGCTGATCTCACCGGTTTGCAGGAATTCGGCGATGGAGGCGGCGGCAACGCGGCCGTGGCCGATGGCGGTGGTCAGCAGATGCGGACGCACCACATCGCCGCCGACGAAATGCTTGGGCCGGCCGGGAATGCGCATGGTCTTGTCGGCATTGATGAAGCCGTTGCCGTTGTCCAGTTCCGGCAATCCCTCAAGGTCGCCTTTCTGGCCGATGGCGGCGACGATCAGATCGGCCTCTAAGGTGAATTCGGTGCCGCCGATTGCTTCGGGGATCATGCCGTTCATGGTGCATTTGCACATGCGCAGGCCGATGGCGCGGCCATCGGCGTCTTTCAGCACCTCCAGCGGCATGACGCCGCCCTTAATGTCGATGCCTTCGCGCTTGGCGTCGTCGACTTCGCGCTGGGCCGCCATCATCTTTTCCACCGGGAACAACGAGGTCAGGGTGGTTTCGCAGCCTTCGCGCGTGGCGGCGGCGGCGACGTCGTGGGCGGCTTCGCCGAAGATCACATGTTCAATGCGATCCTGGGCCGAGACTTCCTTGATATGGCCGAGACGACGGGCGACCGAGGCCACGTCGATGGAGGTGTCGCCACCGCCGACGACGATGATCCGCCCGGTCACCGCCTGCAAGCGGCCTTCGTTGAAGGCTTTCAGGAAGGCGATGCCCGACACGCAATTGGGGGTGCCTTCCCAGCCGGGAACCGGCAGGCCGCGTCCCTTGTGGGTGCCGACGCCCCAGAAGACGGCGTCGTAATCGGCTTCCAGTTGGGCGATGGTGAGATCGCGGCCGATACGGGTATTGGTCTTGACGGTGACGCCCATGTCGGTGATGCGCTTGCATTCGCTGTCCAACACGTCGCGCGGCACGCGATAGCCGGGGATGCCATAGCGCATGAACCCGCCCAACTCGGCATTGGCTTCGAACAAGGTGACGGCGATGCCGCGCTTGCGCAGTTGATAGGCCGCCGACAGGCCGGCGGGGCCGCCGCCGATGACGGCGACATGCTTGCCGGTTTCCGCCGCCGGGGTGAAGCCGGCGCCGTTGGTGATGGCCCAATCGCCGACATAATGTTCGACCGAATTGATGCCGATATGTTCCTCGACCATGTTGCGGTTGCAGCCCTGCTCGCACGGCGCCGGGCAGACACGGCCCATGATCGACGGGAACGGGTTGGCCTCGGTCATGCGGGCAAAGGCGTATTGCTGCCAGGTCAGCCCATCCGCCGGCTTTTCCATGCCGCGGACGATGTCCAGCCAGCCGCGGATGTCGTGACCCGATGGACACGACCCCGAGCACGGCGGCGTGCGCAGGACATAGGTCGGGCATTTATGCGACCAGCTCGCCTGAAAGATGGCGTCGGTCCACTGCGGATATTCGGTGGCGCCCTCTTGGTAGCGGCGGAAGTTCTTGCCTTCGGTGATCGCCTTGGCGGTGGTTTTGGCCATGGAACCCTCTCCCTGAAACTGATTTTTCAGTCGTTGTTGCCGAGTACGATGGCGTTGCTCACCAATTGGTGAACCGACACCACGGTCTCGCGATCAAAGCCGTAAACCGGCAGCACTTTGGTGAATTGCGCCTTGCAAATGGCGCAGATGCTGGCCATGTGGGTGACGCCCTCGCGCTTGGTCACGTCGGCCAGGGCCTCCATGCGCGGGGCGGCGCCCTTGATGCGCAAATCCATCAATTCATCGGTCAGCAGGCCGCCGCCACCGCCACAGCAAAAGGTTTTCTCGTGCGTGGTATCGGGGTTCATGTCGACGAATTTCGGCACACAGGCCTTGATGACCTCACGCGGGATGACGAACTGGCCGCCGGCGAAATCGCCCATGCGGCTGGCGCGGGCGACGTTGCAGGAATCGTGGAAGGTCAACACCATGCCGTCATTGCCCGATTTATCGAGGCGGATGCCGCCGCGCTTGATCAGGTCCCAGGTGAATTCCAAGATGTGCTGGGGCTTGGGGTAGCGCGGATCAAGGAAATCCATCGGCCCGATCAAGGTGTTCAAGAACGAATAGGCGACGCGCCAGGCATGACCGCATTCGCCGAAGACGATGCGCTTGACCCCCAGCTCCAAGGCCGCTTCGCGGATGCGCATGGCGACCTTTTGCATCTGCTCGTAAGAGCCGATGAACAAGGCGAAATTGGCGGCTTCGGTCGCCTTGGTCGAGATCGTCCACGAGGTGCCGGCGGCGTGGAACACCTTGGCATAGCCCATCAGCCCCAGCACATGCGGTTCGGCGAAGAAATCGGCCGATGGCGTCACCAACAAGATGTCGGCGCCGGCGTCATCCACCGGCATGCGGATATCAAGGCCGGTTTCGTCCTTAAGGTCTTCTTCCAGGCCTTCCAGATTATCGATCAGCGCCGGGCCGGGAAGGCCCAGATTGTTGCCGATCTTGTGCACCTTGCCCAAGATCTCGTTGGCGTATTTATGGCCGTGACCGATGGTGTCCATGATGTCGCGCGCCGCCATCGACACCTCGGCGGTGTCGATGCCATAGGGGCAAAAGACCGAGCACCGCCGACATTGCGAACATTGATGGAAGTAATTGAACCATTCGTCCAACACGTCCTTGGTGAACTCGCGGGCGCCGACCAGCTTGCCCAATCCAATCGCGCCCAACGCCTTGCCGGCGGGGGTGAAATAGCGGCGATAAACCGAACGGAACAAATCCTGGCGGGCCACCGGCATGTTCTTGGGGTCGCCGGTGCCCAGGAAGTAATGGCATTTGTCGGTGCAGGCGCCGCATTTGACGCAGATGTCCATGAACACCTGAAGCGAACGGTACTTGCCCAGCAATTCGCCCATGCGGCCGATGGCCTTGTCGTGCCAGTCGGGCACCAATTCGCCGGGGAAGCCCAGGGCCTGATTATGGGCGGGGGCCGCCACATAGGGCTTGGACGCGGCCATGGCGCCGGGCTTGAGACACGGAATGGCGCGTTCGTCGGGGTCGCCGAGGGTGGGGATTTCGATGTCGGCCATGGCTCAGGTCCTCTCGCGGTCGAGATCGGCGGCCCACGGCGCCAGATGGCGGCGGTCACGCGGGTTGTCGGCTTGATTGCGGGTGGGGCTGAAGAAAATGCCGGGCGCGTGCAGCAGTTTGGAGAAGGGGAACACCAGCATCAAAGCCGCCACCAGGAACAAGTGGAGTGCCAGCAGCGGATCGGCCGGCAGCGGGCGGAATTCGAAGACCATCAGGCCAAGGAAGAACATCTTGACGGCGATGATGTCGGTATGGGCGACCATCTTCATCATCATGCCGCTGGCGCCGATGGCCAGCAGCAGCGCCAACATGGCGTAATCGGAAGGGCCGCTGATATAGGCGATGCGGGCGATGACGATGCGGCGGACCAGCAAGGCGGCGAGACCGGCCAGCATGGCGAGACCGCCATAAATTCCAAACGGCTGGAGCAGCGTCACCGGCCACCATACCGGGTCTTGGAAATAGCGCAGGTGGCGCAACACGACCAAGGCCAGTCCCAGGTGAAACGCCATGGCGAAGATCCACAACGGCTTGTTGGCCTTGAACAGGCTTTCGAACAAGGCAACCTCGCGCCCGACCCGCATGGCCGCGCCCGAACGGGTCAGGGGGGCTGGGGTGGTGGGAATCTTCAGCGGCGCCGGAACGCGGGCGTACTGGGCGATCTTCATGCCCAACCCGGCCACCAGCACGGCAACGGCCGTATAGAATAGAATGGCGAAAAAGGTCGTCACGTCACCCTCGTGTCAGCCTGCGGGCATGCTTATCCCTTTGCCCGCCAAAAGGGGGCATGGGAAAAAGGCCCCCGCCGAAGCGGGGGCGATAGCGGAACGTCAAAAGATCAGACGCAGCCGGTCGGCTTGGGCAGACCGGCGATCTTGCACGCCTGCTTGCCGGGGCCATAGGGGAACAACTCGTACAGATATTTGTTGTTGCCCTTGTCCGGCCCCATCTTTTTGGCGATGGCCTTGGTCAGCACGCGCACGGCCGGGGCGATCTGGTATTCGGCATAGTATTCGCGCAGGAAGTTGACGACTTCCCAATGCTCGGGGGTCATATCGACGCCCTCGTCCTTGGCGACCAGACCGGCCAGTTCTTCGTTCCAGTCGTTGATGTTGACCAGAAAGCCTTCTTCGTCGGCCTCGATGCTTTTGCCGTTCACTTCATAAGCCATCGGTATCTCTCCCTCTTTTTTGTTATCAAAGCCATGAATGGATGGTTGAACTCGCCGCCGCCAGATCGACGAAGCCTTCGTAATCAATGATGTTGACGCCATCGACCACCTTGGCCGGGTCCATGCCCCGCGCCTTGAGATCGGGGCCGAGGACGAACAGCTTGATGTCTTGGGCGGCGTCGGCCAGCTTGGGGGCGAAGGTGTTGCCGGCGATGGCGGCGAACACCGCGTCCTCGATCAGCAAGACGCTGTCGCCGTTCTGGGCGTGGCCCAGGCAGGCTTGCAGGTTGGACCGTTCAAACGGCGATTTGTTGACGGTGTGCAAAGTGCTCATGATGTCGTCTTTCCTTACGCCGTCAGAACCACATCCATCTCGGCCATCAGCTTGCCCATCTCGGCACGGCTGATGACTTCGACCGGAACCAGCAGATCGTCTTCGCTCAGACCGCGTTCTTCCAGGCATTCGCGTTCGACGAACAGCTTTTCGATGTCGTAGCCTTCAAGCGCGCGATAGGTGGGCGAAAAGTTCTTCATGCCCAGATCCTTGGTGTCTTGGCCCTTTTTGATCTGATAGATGCCGTCATCAAGAAAAGCGATGTGGACGTCTTGGTCGAAAGCGGCCGAGATCAGCACCATTTCCAGCACTTCCAGCGCATAGACGGTGCCATAGGGCGGCTTGCGGTTGACGAACATGAACTTCTTGACGGTGCCGGCTTCGAAATCGTCTTCCATTTCTTCTACCTCTCGGGCGTTTTCGGCTATGCCGAAAACGCTATGCCTTGGGCCGTGCCGGCCTCGCTCATACGCCGCGCGGGCTTGACGCAAATCCGGCTTGCCGGATTTGCTCAATCGCCGAAAGTGATCATGCGGTCGGCTTGGATGCCGGCCTCGATCAATTGGCCCAGGCCGGAAATCCGGAAACCGGGAGCCAGCGATGCCTCGACGATGCCGCGGCGCAGGCCGGCGGCGACACAGACCACCAGATCGACCTTGTGATCGGCGGCCAGCTTTTGCCAATTCTTGATCACGTTGCGGTCGTCGCTGGGCGGTTCGGAATGAGCGGTCGCGTTGAGCACGCCATCGTAATAGAAGAACACGCGGAAAATCTCGTGCCCCTTGTCGATGGCGGCCTTGGCGAAGCGATACGCCGAATCCGAGGCCTGGTGGTTATAGGGGCCTTCGTTGACCAAAATGCCGAACTTCATGCGCTTCCCCCTAGAAGTGCAGATGGGCCGACGTGTTCAGATTGGCGCGGCCGCCGCGCCAATTGTCCACGTGGTACTTGGTGAAGGGCAGGCCGGTCAGTTCAAAGAAACGCGGCCAGCCGATGCGTTCGATCCATTCGCCCATGCGTTCCCAGGCGCGGGCATCGGCCTTATAGGCGCCCAAGATGTTGCGCACGATCTCGGCCGCTTCCGGCCAACGCGGCGCGTTGTTGGGAATGCCGGCGGCGACCAGCTTGTGAAACATCGGCTTGGAGCGGGTGGAGGAATGCTTGCCGCCGACCCAGATGGCGATCTTGGAATTGACCGGGTCATTGATCTGCATAGGCGGGCAGGGCGGATAGCAGGCGCCGCAGCACACGCATTTCTTTTCGTCCACTTCCAGCGACGGCTTGCCGTTGACCAGGGCCGGGCGGATGGCGGCGACCGGGCAGCGGGCGATGACGGCGGGACGTTCGCAGACGCCGGCCACCAGCTCATGATTGATGACCGGCGGCTTGGTGTGCTGAACGTTGATGGCGATGTCGCCCTGGCCGCCGCAATTGATCTGACAGCACGAGGTGGTGATCTTGACCCGATTGGGCATTTCCTCGTGCTTGAATTCGTCGACCAACTGATCCATCAGCGCCTTGACCACGCCCGAGGCATCGGTGCCGGGGATGTCGCAATGCAGCCAGCCCTGGGTGTGGCTGATGAAGCCGACCGAGTTGCCGGTGCCGCCGACCGGGAAGCCTTCGGCTTCCAGGCGGTCGATCAGGGGTTGCACATTGGCTTCGACCGGGGTCATGAACTCGACGGCCGAGCGAATGGTGAAGCGGACATAGCCGTCGCAAAATTCGTCGGCGATGTCGGCCAGCTTGCGGATGGTATAGACATCCATCTGCCGCTGGGTGCCGGCCTTGATCGTGTACATGGTCTCGCCCGATTCGGCCACATGGCGCAAAACGCCAGGACGCGGGCGGTCATGCCACGCCCACTGGCCGTAATTCTTGACCAGTGTCGGGTGCATGAACTGGGTGCTGTCCGGCACACCGCTTTCAATGGGACGGCGCAATTCGCTCATCGTCCTCGTCTCCCTGTCTTGTTTGGTCGCCGGCCCGGAAATCCGCCGCGCGCATTTCCGGGGCCGGCGGCTTGGATTATTCCGCCGCGTTGGTTTTGCGGTCATTCCACTTGCGCGCTTCCTCGTCCCAGCCGTCGGTGCGGACATAGGAATTGGTGCGCGGTTGCGCGATCATGTTGACATCAAGCTCAAGGCCGATGCCTTCCAGGTAATTGACCACGCCGATGCGTTCGATCATTTCGCCGGTGCGTTCGTGTTCGAGCGCGTTTTCGGCGAAGAAATCCAGCATGTTGTGGGCCAGTTCCAGCAGGCGTTCGTAATCCTCGTCGCTGTCCATCTTCATGAACGGCACCAGGACCGAGCCCATCAGATCGCCGATCTTGAGCGTGCGCTTGCCGCCGACCAGGATGGCGATGCCGCGATCCTTGCCGGGCTTGAGCGCCTTGGTGCAGACGTTGATGCAATGCATACAGCGCACGCACGACTTGTTGTCGATATCCAAGCTGTCATCGTCGTTCAGCGCCAATGCCTGGCTCGGGCACATGCGGATAACCTGATTGATGAATTCCTTGCGGCCCAATTGGGCGACCTTGGCCTTCACTTCATCCTGGTTGACCTGCATATCGTCGCGCCAGGTGCCGATGACGGCGACATCGGCGCGTTGCGTCGCGTTGGCGCAGTCATTGGCGCAGCCCGAGAACTTGAACTTCATCTTATAGGGCAGGCTGGGGCGGTGGATATCGTCGGTGAAGTCGTTGATCACCGTGCGATGGGCCTTGAGCGTATCAAAGCAGGCCTGTTCGCAGCGCGCCGGACCAATGCACGAGGCGGCGGTGCGCACGCCGGCGCCGGCGCCGCCCATGTCAAAGCCCATGGCGTTGATCTTGTCCCAAGCTTGCTGCACCTGTTCGGTGCGGCAGCCCTGCATCATGATGTCGCCGGATTGGCCGTGCAGGGCGATCAGGCCCGACCCATGTTCGGCCCAGATGTCGCACAGATCGCGCAAGGTCTTGGTGTCGTAAAAGAAACCCGGCGCCGGCATGATGCGCAGCGTGTGGAATTCCGACGATTCCGGGTGCTTGTCGGCGACTTCGGAAAAGCGCGGGATGACGCCGGCGCCATAGCCGAACACGCCGACCGTGCCGCCTTTCCAATAGCCCTTGCGGGTTTCGTAGCTCAGTTCCAACTGGCCCAGCAGGCTTTTCATGTAATCGGCATAGGGCTTGCCCTCGTCCGTGGCCAACCGCTTCAATCCGGTCACGAAGCTCGGCCACGGACCGCTTTCCAGCTGGTCCAGAAGCGGCGTCTCCGGCATCTTCTTCGACATTGTCCTGATCTCCCTGACCGTCATGATTAAGGGGCGCGTCCGGCGATCTTCGTCGGACACAGTCGTTCCCCCTTCATCCGCACGCGGCACGCCGGCGCGGACATGGTTCCCTCTCAAATTTTTCCAGGAAGCTTTTCGCCTGCCTTGGAACCGTCCCTGTTGGGCGTTTTTTTTCGGTTCTCGCCATCGCCTTTATCGGCGCGGCGGACCATTCGCCCTTGTTACATTAATGGATCATAATATTATGGACTTGCTCGATCCAAGAGGATTCTTTTAGCAAAATAGAAAAACGTCGGCGGGAGGTTGTAATGCGGATGACTCGCAACGGATATAAACAGGTAAGTCGCTGGAATCCCGTTATTTGCTGCGTATGCGAGAAGTATTCCGGCCAGCGAGAAGAAAGATGAGCGGCGGCCCGTTCGACCTCGACGATGCTTCCGCTTATGGGCGTTGGCGTGATCGGAAGCTGGCGGCGCGGCCGGATTCACTGGCGGCGCTGGTGGTCGAAATCGGCGATATTCAGGCGCTGACCGCGCCGGAAAAAGCGGCGCTGCATCAGCGCATCGACCGCGCCAACATGGCCGTCTATGTGGAAACCAAGGCCGCCGCCGGGCGCGATGACAAGGCGGCGGTGGCGGCCTTGGGGCAGGCTTTCGGTTTGGCGGCGCTGGATCGCAACCATCTGGCCGATGATGACGGCATCACGCCGCTGGCGGTGGCCGCCGATGGGCCGCGGTCCCGCTATATCCCCTATACGGAACGTCCGATCGCCTGGCACACCGACGGTTATTACAATCAGCCGAAGGCGCGGGTGCGGGGATTGATCCTGCACTGCGCCCAGCCGGCCGGCCACGGCGGTGAAAATCGTTTGATGGACCCCGAATTGCTGTACATCGCCCTGCGCGAGCATGATCCGGATGTGCTGGCGGCGCTGATGCGCGCCGACGCCATGACCATTCCCGGCAACGAGGACGAGGGCATGCGGCGTCCGGCCATGACCGGGCCGGTATTCTTTGTCGATCAGGGGGAATTGTCCATGCGCTATACGGCGCGCAGCCGCAGCATTGAATGGCATCCCGAAGCGCGGGCGGCGGCGCTGGCGATCCGTGCGATTTTGGACGGCGACAGCCCCGATATCTTTACCGGCAGCCTTGAATCCGGCTGGGGGCTTTTGTGCAACAATGTGCTGCACACGCGGGAACGCTTCGTCGACGACCCGGCGCGGTCACGCTTGTTGTATCGCGCCCGCTATCACGACAGAATTCGCACAAGATAGGGAGAACACCGCATGTCGGAAGAAACAATCACTCAATTGGCCGAGATCGAAGCGCCGTGGAGCCGCCATATCAGCTTGAGCGCCATCGACCATGACAGCGGTCTGCGCATGCTGCGGTTGCGCATCAAGGAAGGGCGCGCCCGCTTCACCATCATTGATTTGGATGAAACGACGGCGCTGGACCTTGCCGCCCAGCTGCAAGGATGGGCGCGGGCGAAAGCGGATCAGGCGCTGGGCTGAACCACCCGGCAGGCTTGCTTGGCCTTGGACAGGCGCTTGCAGGCGGCACGGGCTTGATCTTCGGTGAAGCCGACCAAGCGCGAGCGATAGACCATCCGTTTGCCGGACTTGGCCTTGGCCACCTCGACGCTGGCGGCGGAGATCAGCCCGCCCAGCTTCTTGGCGGCGGCGCTGGCGGCCTTGTGCGAGGTTTTGTAATCACCGAAAGCGCCGACCTGGATGCCCCAGGAATCGGGATCGGCGTCGCCGATATCCGAATCGCTGGTGGCGGGCGGGGCCTTGAACGAGGCCTTGATCGGCTGGGTCTTATCGGTGGTGGCCGACGCGATCAGCTTATCGAGATCGGCGCGGTCTTCTTCCTCGACGGCGGCGGAGCGCAGCGTCGGCGCGCTGTTCACGCGGGCAAAGCCCTTATCGAGAATTTGCGCCATGTTGTTATCGCGCCAGCCGGCGGTGTCGCCGCCAAAGACGACGCCGACGATGCGTTTGCCGTTACGCTTGGCCGAGGCGATCAGGTTGAAGCCCGAGGCATTGATGTAGCCGGTCTTGATGCCATCGGCGCCCTGATAGCGCAGCATCAGCCGGTTATGGGTGGAAATGGGCTGGCCCTTCCACTTGAATTGGCGGGTGGAAAAATAGTGGTAATAATGGGCGTGGTGCCGCACCAGGGCGCGGGCCAAGGTGGCCTGGTCGCGCGGCGTCGAAATCTGCCCGGCATCGGGCAGGCCCGAGGCGTTGCGGTAGGTGGTGGCGCTCATGCCCAATTGGCGGGCCTTGCGGGTCATCATCTCGGCGAAGTCATCTTCGGAGCCGCCAATGGCCTCGGCCACCACCACGGCGACGTCATTGGCCGATTTGGTCACCAAGGCCAGCACCGCGTCTTCGACGTCGATGCGGTCGCCGGGCTGCAAATTCAGCTTGGACGGCGCTTGACGGTTGGCATGGGCGGAGACCGGCAGGCGCGAATTCATGGTCAGCTTGCCCTGTTCAAGCGCGTCGAACAGCAGGTAAAGCGTCATCACCTTGGTCAGCGAGGCGGGAAAGGACCGGCGATCCGGGTTGACCGCGTAAAGGACATTGCCGTTATCGGCATCGACGACGATGGATGCATAGCGGCTTTCCCGCGCATCGGCCGCCTGAGACAGCGAGACCATGACGGTCACCAGCACCAGGGCACGGCAAAACAATCCGACGATGTGACGGGCTAAGGGCAATGCTCCGACCCCCCTTCTTGAACAGAAACCACTTTAAGAATCCGATGAAGACCTTAAAGAAATCACAATTTTATGTCTACAATCACAATGTTCCTTTGATCATTTCCATTTTGGCGTGTCGGATGGCCCGCGGCTTGATCGTATGAAAGCCGGGCGCGAGCGGAAGGAGGAAGACCCATGCGGCGAATTTCTGGTGTGGTGATGGTTGGCCTGACCCTGGCGGGATGCACCTATGGCGGCGGCGATATGGCTGATCCGCTGACCCGCAAGTTCCATTGGTTTTCCTATGTCGCCGGCGATGACATCCGCGCCACCTGTCAGGCGGGGACGCCCGATCGCTTCCGCTTGGTCTATAATGGCGTCTACGATCAGCAATTACGGTTGTACGAGGTCGATTCGGTTCGCCGCCTGCTGTCGGTCAAGGTCACCGCGCCGGGCAATGCGTCCCGGCTTTCCGGGGATGATTTGCTGGCGCCGTGGCGTGCCGTCGAAGGATCGGTGCCCTTGGAACCAGCCGCTTACGCCCAGCTGGTGGATGATTTCACCGCCGCCGGATTGTTCGGCCCGCCGGCGATCGGACGGGAGCTGCCGTCGCGGGGCTATCACTGGAGTGCGGCATCGTGCAAGGATGGCCGCTTCCGTTTCACCGGGTGGACCTATCCGGATGCCGGTTTCGAGGCGTTGCCTTTCGCCGTCACGCTGTTCGCCGTCGATCCGACCGGTGTTGCCGTCGCCCGCCCCGGTCCGATTGCGGTCGATCCGCAATACGAGGAAAAGCTGCGTCGCGGCGAAGTCACGTCGTTCTCCTTGAAGGTCGGAGCCGACGGCATGGTTCGGTGAGGTCGGGTTAAGCTTTTGCTGCACTGCACAAAAGACTCTTGACTCCCGCTTTGGTGTTCCCGCAAACTGCGCTTATCGCGTCGCAGCATGCGCTTTTTTGGCGCGCCCGTCGCCTCCCCCTGTCCGCCTCAACCGAAGGATGCTCCGCCGATGACCACCGCCGAAACCCCCGCCAAGCCCGCCGCCAAGAAACCCGCCGCCAAGCCCGCCGGCAAGCCCGCCGCCGCCAAGGTTGCGGCCAAGCCTGCCGCCGCTCCGGCTCCGGCTCCGGCCGTTGTCGCCGCTCCGGTTGAGGTTGAGGTTCCGGTTCCGGCCCCGGCGGCCGTTGTCGCTGCGGTGGAGGCTCCGGCTCCGCTAGAGGTCCCGGCCCCGGTGGTGGTGGAGGCGCCGGTCGTCGCCGCCCCGGTTGTTCCGGCTCCGGTCGCCGCCGATTCGGCCCAAAGCGATGCCGCCGCCCGGGCTCAGGCCGCGGCGCTGAAATCCTACGAAGAATTGTCGGCCGCCGCCAAGGATGCCCTTGATGCCGTCGTCGCTTCGTCGGAAGTGCTGTCGCAGGGGCTGCACAATTTGGGCAATACCGTTTACGGTCTGGCCCAGCAAAGCGTCGATGAGGGCGTGGCCTTGTCCAAGCAATTGATGGCGGCCAAGACCTTGCGCGAACTGATCGATCTGCAATCGGCCCAGGTCAAGGCCCAGTTGGACCGCCTGCTGACCGAAGCGCCGCGCCTTGGCGATTTGTCGGTCAAGCTGGTGGAAGATGCGGTGGCCCCGCTCAATGCCCGCGTCAAGGCGGTGGTCGAGAAGTTCACCAAGCCCGGTTCTTGATCCTAAGGCGCAGCCGATTTTTCCCGGCGGCGCAGCTGAATTTTCACGGCCCGGCGATCTTCGCCGGGCCGTATTTCTTTGCCCCAGGGCAAAGACCCCCTTTTCGTTCGGCCGATTTGACCAATATGATAGGCGTGTACCACTGGGCAGCAACTCCCCCCCGCGAGATCATGAGCGACCATAACGACGACAAGCAAGGTGGCGGCGACAATCAGACCGGGGTGGTCATCAAGACCCGTCCGAAGACGAAGAAGCCGTCCATGTATAAGGTGCTGATGCTCAATGACGACTACACTCCCATGGAGTTCGTCATTCATGTGCTTGAGCACTTTTTCAGTAAATCCCGCGAGGACGCCACGCGCATCATGTTGCACGTCCATACCAGGGGCGTCGGAATCTGCGGCGTGTACACATACGAGGTAGCGGAAACCAAGGTTACCCAGGTCATGGATCTGGCCCGGCAAAATCAACATCCGCTGCAATGTACGATCGAAAAGGACTAGTCGCTTAATCAATCTAAGGAGAGGGCCACATGCTGTCGCAAAATCTGGAACAAAGCCTGCGCCGCGCCTTGGCCCTGGCGGCGGAGCGCCGTCACGAATACGCCACCTTGGAGCATTTGCTGCTGGCGCTGACCGAGGATGCCGATGCTCTGGCGGTCATGCGCGCCTGCAATGTGGATATCGGCCGGCTGACCGGCGATTTGCGCGATTTCGTCGATCATTCTCTCAACGATCTGGCCAGCGATAAGGCGGGTGAGCCCAAGCCCACGGCGGGGTTCCAGCGCGTGGTGCAGCGCGCCGCCATCCATGTGCAGTCATCGGGACGCGAAGAAGTGAGCGGCGCCAATGTCGTCGTCGCCCTGTTCTCGGAACGCGAAAGCCATGCGGTCTATTTCCTGCAAACTCAGGACATGACCCGGCTGGACGCCGTCAATTACATCAGCCACGGCGTCGCCAAGACGCCCGGCCGCGGCCAAAGCCGCACAATCCATGGCGCCGACGAGGAAGCCAGCCCGGAAAAGGTGGTGAAAAAAGGCCAAGAGGCGTTGACCGCCTATTGCGTCGATCTGAACAAAAAGGCCGCCAACGGCAAGATTGATCCGCTGATCGGGCGCGAGGCCGAGATCGAGCGGACCATCCAAATTCTGTGTCGGCGGTCGAAGAACAACCCGCTTTACGTTGGCGATCCTGGCGTCGGCAAGACCGCCATCGCCGAGGGTCTGGCCCTGCGCATCGTCAAGGGCGAGGTGCCCGACGTGCTGCGCGGCGCCACCATCTTCTCGCTTGATATGGGAACATTGTTGGCCGGAACCCGCTATCGCGGCGATTTCGAGGAACGGCTGAAAGCGGTGGTCACCGAGTTGGAGAATTTTCCCGGCGCCATCATGTTCATCGACGAAATCCATACGGTGATCGGCGCTGGCGCCACCTCGGGCGGGTCGATGGATGCGTCCAATCTGCTGAAGCCGGCACTGGCTTCGGGGGCGCTGCGCTGCATCGGGTCGACCACCTACAAGGAATATCGCAGCCATTTCGAAAAGGATCGCGCCCTGGTGCGGCGATTCCAGAAGATCGATGTCAACGAGCCGTCGGTGGCCGATTCGATCAAGATTTTGAACGGCATCAAGATCTATTACGAAAATCATCACCACGTGAAATACACCGCCGACGCCATCAAGGCGGCGGTGGAATTGGCGGCCAAGTACATCACCGACCGCAAGCTGCCGGACAAGGCCATCGACGTCATCGACGAGGTCGGCGCCGCCCGCATGCTGCTGCCGGAATCCAAGCGGCGCAAGACGGTGACGGTCAAGGATGTGGAAGATATCGTCGCCAAGATCGCCCGCATTCCGGCTAAATCGGTATCGAGCAATGACGTCGAGGCGTTGCGGACGCTGGAACGCGATCTGAAAACCATGGTCTATGGCCAAGACAATGCCATCGAGGCCTTGTCGAGCGCCATCAAGCTGGCGCGGGCCGGCCTGCGCGAACCGGAAAAGCCGATCGGCTGCTATCTGTTCAGTGGTCCCACCGGCGTCGGCAAGACCGAAGTGGCGCGTCAGCTGGCCCGCATCATGGGGATCGAGCTGACCCGCTTCGACATGAGCGAGTACATGGAGCGGCATTCGATCTCGCGCTTGATCGGGGCGCCGCCCGGTTATGTCGGCTTTGATCAGGGCGGGCTGTTGACCGACGCCATCGACCAGCATCCCCATTGCGTGCTGCTGCTCGACGAAATCGAAAAGGCCCATCCCGACCTGTTCAACATCTTGTTGCAGGTGATGGACCATGGCCGCCTGACCGACCATAACGGCAAGAATGTCGATTTCCGCAACGTCATCTTGATCATGACCACCAATGCCGGCGCCGCCGACATGGCCAAGGCGGCCATCGGTTTCGAGCGGGAATCGCGCGAAGGCGATGACCAAGAAGCGATTCAGCGCATGTTCACGCCGGAATTCCGCAACCGGCTGGACTCGGTCATTGCATTCGCCAGCCTGTCGCCGGCAATCGTGGCGCAGGTGGTCGATAAGTTCGTCATGCAATTGGAAACCCAATTGGGCGACCGCGATGTCCACATCGAGCTGACCGATGGCGCCCGGCAATGGCTGGTCACCAAAGGCTATGATCGTGCCTTTGGCGCGCGGCCGCTGGGCCGGATCATCCAAGAGCACATCAAAAAACCGCTGGCCGAGGAATTGTTGTTCGGCAAGCTGGCCAAAGGCGGCCTGGTCAAGGTTGGCGTGGATGATGCGGGCAAGCTGACCTTCATCATCGAATCCGCCCCCGGCAAGCCCGAGAAAATCCCCGAGCTGGTGGAGTGACGCCGGAACAAATCCAAGCCCGCATCCTGTTCAAGGACCAAGACGTCATTGTCTTGGATAAGCCGGCGGGGCTGGCGGTGCATGCCGGCCCCAATTCCCCCGATCACCTGGAATTGTATCTGGGCGGGCTGAGCTTTGGCTGGGCCGCGCCGCCGCGCCTGGCCCATCGGCTGGATCGCGATACCGCCGGCTGTCTGGCGCTGGGCCGGCACGACAAATCCATCAAGCGGCTGGGCAAGCTGTTCATGCAAGGCCGCATGGAAAAAGCCTATTGGACCGTGGTGCACGGCGGCCCGGCCGAGGATGCCGGCGAAATTTCCGCCCCGATCTTGAAAGTCACCGGCAAGGGGGGCTGGCGCATCATCATTGATCGGGCCGGGCAAGAGGCGGTGACCCAGTGGCGGGTGCTGGGGCGGGGCGACGGCCTGACCTGGATCGAGTGCATTCCCAAAACCGGACGAACCCATCAAATCCGCGTCCATATGAAACATCTGGGCTGCCCGGTGCGGGGCGACGCCTATTACGGTCCGGACCCGACGCCGGGCCAGATGCTGCACCTGCAATCCCACGCCATCGGCATTCCGCCGCTATCGGTGAACAAGGAATGGATTCGGGTGACGGCGCCGCCGCCACCGCACATGGTTCAGGCTTTGCGAGGATGCGGCTGGTCCGACGGCGCGGCCCTTTCCGCATAATTGGCGGCATCGGCGCCGGGCATCCGCTGTGGTCACAGCGTCTCGGTGCCCCGGCCGGATCGGGCCGCGCATGAATTCCTTGGCGCGATTTAATCGTCGCCAATCGGCTTCACTGGGCCGTTTTTGGAATCTCCCGCGTGAGTCTTGCTCACCAGGATTTGGCATAACTCCCCAATGGACTTGCCCGGAAAGAGTGGAGAGCGTTTCTCTGTCTATGCAGCTTCGGCCTCGAAGCGGCACGGGCTTTTATA
>NZ_JAGTUF010000011.1 GCF_018224925.1 Magnetospirillum sulfuroxidans
GTAACCCTCGTCGACGCCGCTGAACGCTTCGGACCGACGGGGAAAGGGGGCGCGAACACGCCTTTTTCCGCACCCTGCTAAAGGCGGTAAACCTCTCGCTTGGACACGGCCAGATGTCTATCGGCCACCTTACGTTCGACCAGCTTCTTGACGATGCTGCTGTAGATTCCGACACCAAGGAAAAAGCCGTTTGGATCGATATAGACAATGCATTTTCCAGCCCCGTCACGCGCTCCGATGATGCGGCGGAGTATGCTCCAACGCAAATCCTGGCAGAGCTATTCAGAAATGCTGGCTATGATGCGATCATCTATCGAAGCCAGTTTGGTGAAACGGGCTATAATATCGCTCTTTTTACCATTGAGGATGCCGCTCCAATCAACTGCGCGCCGTATGAAGTTACTGCGGTCGAAGTGGCCTTCAAGGAGGCTGGTAATAGGTGGTTCTCTATGGAGCGCCAGAAGCATCGGAAAATCACGTAGACAAAACATCTCGTGCATGGCTTAACCGAGACAAGGTTCGGTCAGCACGTCGATAACGGCCATGACCGCCAGCAGGGCATCGGGAAATACATCCGTGTTGGCCTCGATCCAGCGGTCACGCCGCCCTTGCCGTTCCAGCAGCATGAGGTCGAATGGGCCTGGATCATCGTCGATCCAATAGAAATCGGCCTGCATGCTGATGGCGGCAGCCTTGGACGTGTCCCACCGCAAGGGCGTTATCCGCAGTAATAGCGGCTCCAGCGCGTCATCCCAATTGGAGCATTCGCGGAACGCCCTAACGATCCCGGCATGTGATCCCGAGCGGTCACGTGTGGTCAGCCAGAACGGTGTGTGGCGGTCAATGGCCCAGCGCAGGAACGTCTCCGCGTGCGGGGCGATTTCCCATCCCGCGTTCCACACCGCGCCGGGCACGGCACTGCGCAGCAACGGGCCGTCGATATCAAGGTAGAGGACGGCCATCAGCAGGCCAATTCCCAGCCATCGACGTAATATGCGCCCTGCTCGTCGATCAGCACCGGCGGTTCGCTGATGTAGCAGACATTCGCGTGGGCGATCAGCATGTGGGTCTCCGTCAGCAGATCAAGCAGCGGGGCAACGCCTTCGGTCTCGGCCATCAGTCCAATGCGGCGGCGCAAGAACGACAGCGCGATGGTTCCTGGCGTCGCTGCCCCCGGCACGGCGTCACCGATGCCCTGATAACGCGGCGAAGCAGCCATAACCTCGGCAGCCTTGCAGGGCGTGTGCAGTGTGACCGTTCCGGCCACGCTGCCCTTGATCCAGGATGGCTGATCGGGGAACGGCAGATCGTCGCACGCCAACGCATCCCACAGGGCTTGTTCCCGTGGCTTGGTCGCGGCCAACACACCGCGCTCCAAATCTCCGCATAGCATCGCCAATTCGCCCTTTCCCACGCGGGCGGCAGTGCGTGCCCGCTGCATTGGCCCATGGACAAGCTGGTCCGTCACGTTTGGCCCCACCGGGTCATCGGCCACCAGCGGGAAGACCGACCGTGCCCACGCCATGGTCAAGGGCGAAGCGCACCAGATGATGTGCCGGGGATGCGGCAGTCCCGCCTCACGGTATGCGTCCTTGACCAGTTGCTCGACGCGGGGACGGTCGGGCCGATCCGTGAGGCCCAGCATGGTGGTCCAGACGTGGAGAAAACGGCGTGCCGCCGCCGTGGGGTTGTCAGTGATGGTGTTCATGGGAGTGCCTCAATATCCGCAGTGTTAATGACCACGGTATTTAGCGGCGCGCCCATTCAGAGGATTTCCACCGCCGCCCGCATCATGGCGTCGTTGACCTCAATATAGCGTTGCGTGGTGCTGAGGTGCCGGTGCCCGGCCAGCGTCATGATCACCTTGGCCGAGACGCCGCTGTGGGCGAGCCGGGTGATGAACCAACGTCGCCCGCTGTGGCTGCTGGCCCCGTCGATGCCCGCCGCTCCATAGAGGTTGGTGAACAACTGGCACAGGGTATTGGGCGAGAATGCCGTTTGCTTTTGCGTCAGCAGGAACGGGGTGTCGCCGGGGCGCTGGGCCACCTTCAGCGCGACCACATAGCGTTCCAGTTCCTTGCGCAGCTTGTCGCCCACGAACACCGCCCGTGCCTCGCCGGTCTTGGTGATGGCTCCACGTAGCAGGATTTGATCCTTGACCTGGCCGTCGCCGGTCAGCACGTCCTTGACGGTCAGGGCGGCGATCTCGCCCACGCGCATCCCGGCATAGAAACTGAGCATGAGGGCAGCGCGGTTGCGGGCCGCGTGCTTCCTGCTGGCGATGATGGCCAGCACGCGCTTCAGCTCGCTCTCGCTCAAAACCTTGGCCTGCTTCATAGCTGAAACCTTGAGAAATCAACGCGGACGCACAAAACGTTATAAGCGCCGATTGCCCAAAGTCGCAACGGCGTTGATCCGTGCGTTATTTCAACGATGTAGCCAAAATATAAGAAAATGTGCGTTTGTAAATAAGACAAAGCCGGGAGATCAGCAATGAATTCCAAGGCGATACCGCATGAGTTCTTTCCAGAACGTCTCGCGCGCTTTTTCTGCGGGACAGCGCCTCGCGTTGGCTGCCGCGCCTCTGGGCCAGAAAAACCTAATGAAACGCACAGAAGTACATATTCGTGCCCGGTCAAGCCGGATGCGATGGGCCACAGAAGATCGAGATGCAGCAAGAACCACCCTTCGTCGTCGCCGTTGTGGATGATGATGCCGGTTTCCGGGACGCGATTGGCTGGCTGCTCAAGGCCAACGGCTATGGGGTGCGCAGCTATGGCGACGCCCCATCCTTCCTCGCCGGTCACGATCCGGTGGCTATTGGCTGTGTGCTGCTTGATCTGCGCCTGGACGATTCTTGCGGTATCGACACGCTGGTTGAAGCTCGGCAGCGCGGCCTTGATGCGCCCGTGTTGATGATCTCAGGGCACGGCGACATTCCCACGGCTGTAAAGGCCGTGAAGCTTGGCGCGGCGGGTTTCATCGAAAAGCCCGTGGACAACGACAAGCTGCTCGCCACTGTGGAAGCGGCCTGCACGGCGCACCAGCAGCAATGCCGCCAGCATGGCCGGGCGATCAATGCCCTGAAAGGCTATGGGCAGTTGACCAACCGGGAGCGGCAGGTGTTCTGGGCCATCACCGATGGCCTGACCAACAAGGAAATCGGCACGACATTGGGCATCAGCATTCGGACGGCTGAAACCCACAGGGCGCGCGTTTTCGAGAAAATGAGTGCGGGCAGCGTCGGGGACCTGAATAGGGCGGCCCATTTCCTGCCTCGGCCACCGCTCGTCAATCCGTAGTTAGCCACAATTACGACACCCCTGCTCAGAGGTACACAGTACCTCTGTCAGCGCACGCGTGCGCATCGCTGTAAGAGACCACTCACTATCAGGGGGACAGAATGAAGAAGATCATGATGATCTTGGCCGCCACTATGTTCTTGGGGGCCGCCCATGCCGCCGAAAGCCAGACCTCTCAGCCCGACCGGGTGCATGACTGGCAGGCGATCCAGGAATACATCCAAACGGCCCAGGCTGGCCCGAACACTCTCCAGTGTATCGATCGCTGCCAAGCTAGCTACAACGCTTGCCAGCGGCAGGCGTATAGCCCGGACAAGGCGCAGCAATGCTACCGGGAACTGGAATCTTGTAATCGCCGCTGTGGCTACTGATTGCCGAGGGCTCCATGCTGTCTCTACTCCTTCTTGTCTCTATCATCTTCGCATCCATGTTCGCATTAGCCTTTTTTCTGGCATCGATATTTATCAGGAACCCTGATCCTGACGTAGAAACCCCGTCGAAGTTCTTTTTGGTCATTGCAGCCCTGTTTGCACTTTTTGCATTCTCGGCTTTCATTTGGCGCGGCCACGATGAGCGACAGGAACAGGCGGAAATTGCCGCTAAAAAGGAATTTAGCGAACTCGTACAGTCCCGATGCGCTGCCGCCAACCGACAGTACGAAGACGCCCTGATGACCCGCGAGAACTATGGGGCGCTATCGGCGACGCAACAGGCCCGAATGGGACGGGAATGGGGTGCTGATGGGAATTGGGTTCAGGGCCAAGTCAGCAATTCGCGGCGTGCCGTGGATGACTGCGAGCGTGGGCTCAGGGCTGACAAGGCCGCGATATACCGATCGCACGGCCTGAGCCTTGAGAAATGAACAAGAAAGGGGCACTTCGTCTAGCAATCGCGGCAGGCCTCATCGCCGCCGCGATCTGCCCCTTCCGAAGCGCCCACGCGACCAACGGCGAATGCGAAGAAATCCGGATGGCACTTAATCCGATCTATCAGCAACTGATCGCGGCGCTCGACCGTTATCTTTATAGCCGCGACGTCAACATGAAGATCGATGCCGAGACGGACACCTGGGCGCAGTTCCAGTTCCGGGACATGGCCGATCGGCACGACAAGCAGATCGTCAATCTCATTCGCGAGTACAACGATGGCGACCCGGTCGCAATTCGCAAGTGCAATGAGGTCGTTTACCAGGCCGACTGCGAGGCGTTCCAGGTCTATAAGGCCGCTGTGATCAACCTCCCCGGCATGGCCTCTCGGCGCAGCGATATTCTGGCCGAAGAAGCTAAGAGGTGCGCCCAGGCGCACGGCGACTAAAGGGAGCCCTTGTCGATGGTGTGCCCGCGTGCGCCCTGCCAGAACCGGGCAATAAACTCGTGCTTGTTGAGACGTCCGTTCTCGTAGCGCATGCCGGGATAGGTCTGCGCGAAATGCGCCTTGGCCTTGGCGTGAACCGCCTTGCGGGTTTCCATGTCATATAATGTGGACGAGCCTTCGTAGGCGGCGAACTCGCGCAAGGCGATGTTGTGGCATTGGAACGCACCCAGCCCTTGCTGGACGAACTGATACGCGAAATCGTCGTCCTCGCCGATCTGCATGTCATTGAACCAAATCGGCTGCGATGGCTTGCGGAGAAACCAGAAGCTGCCCTTGAGGTCAACGAGACGCTCGAACACCAGGAAGTCGGCGAAGAAATCGGGCTTGGCCTTCCAGGGATATCCCCGAATGGCCCCGTTGATCGGGCTGAAAATGTAGATGTTGTCGGCGATTTGCGGCAGCGCGCCGAAGATCGTGTGGCCGTCCATTTCGTCGATCAGGACGGAATCGTTGTCGGCCATGACGGTCCAGGTTTCGTCGCTGGCGTAAAAGTCCTCCAGCAGCGGATTGCGTGCCGGGCCAGGACGCAGGAGCGGCCCCTTATACCGGGCATAGGTGATGCGTGGATCGGCGCGATACCAGTTGCTTTGGTAGCCCTGGTCGAACACCAGGACATCAAGCCCGCGTTCCAACAGCCAATCGAGTTGGCGGTTGTGCCACGCGAGGCGCTTTTGCTGAAGCGCCCCGGTGTCGCCCATGTAGGAGATGATGCGTGCCTTCATGGCACTTGCTGCGGGGGCAGTGGGTTGCGGAATGGGCGTGTTTTATCTTGGACCGCCTTCACGATCTTGGTCCACTGGCACGGATCGCTCCATTCTTCGCGGATAGCATCGCTGAATACGATCTGGTCCAGCGCGATGGGGCCACCCATTTCGGGATCGAAGGCGTCGGCACGCCAGCATTGCGCATAGCCCGTGTCGGTTTCGTGGACGATGACGCTATCCAAGGTCACGCCCTGCTCGCCATTCCCGAACTTGGTCACGGCCAGCACGGTATCGACCAGAACGAAGAACACACGGCTGAGCTGTTCCGCGCTGGGGTTCACCGGCATGGACACCCACCGCTCGCTGTGCCGCTGGATGAAGGCGATGTACTCCGGGTCATCACGATCCCAGAAGCAGGCGGCATGGTCCCAGGAATCGATCAGTTCCTTGATCGCGCCCTTGAGCAGGCCAAAATCCAGGATCATCCCGGCATTGTCCAGCCGTGCGGCGGTCAGCAGCAATTCCACCCGGTAGCTGTGGCCGTGCAGGCTGAGGGCGCAACGGCGGGTCGAGCAGTTGCGCACCACATGGGCGTTCTCGAACCGGAACAGCTTACGGATGATCATAGTTTGTCGTTGAAGGATTTGTTTTCGTCGCGGATACGCTCAAGAACTTGGGCGTCAGTCTCTCCCGGCAGGCGCAGACCATAACGGTCCACGCTTTCCCAAAAGACCGATGTCACAGTCCCGGTGAGATCATTTCCCACGCAGCAGCTCGGGATCGGCTCTCCGTTCTTGACGCACCATGCGTCCACGACCCGCAAAACGTCGTTGGTCTCGACCGTCTCGCCATAGGGGGCCACTATCTCACGAGAGAACTTTGAAGTCGGATCGGCGACCAACGCCCGCTGAATTTCCACGAATTCGCGCTTTGTTGGCTGTTTGCCTTTCGGCATCTTCAACATATTCAGCACCTCTATAAAGGGGGGGGGGGGAATGCCGCCCTAGCGGCTTCGCAAGAAGCGGGGGATTGGCGTTACGGCAGCTTGATCTTCGCCAGATCGCTATCCGGCGTTTCGCTTTTGAGCGCCGCCGCCAGCTTGTCCACCAGATCGGCCTTCGCCTCGACGATCTTGGCGGACTGGCCGTAGACCTTGCGCAGGAACATTTCCTGGCTGATGAAGGTGAACAGCGCATAGCCCTCGGGCTTGAGGGTGCCGTAGAGGTGATAGAGGTTGGGATCGACCTCCAAATCCTTCTCTTCGGCTTCCTTCAGCGCGTCCCTGATCTTGGTTTCGCTCAGCGTGACCAAGTTCGTATAGGCCTCGAAGGAAAGATGTTCGGCGAGGCAACAGGTTCCCATGGCCCGCATGAAGTCGAGCTGACGGTCAAAGGCGCAAACGACACATTCCTTGGCGTCCGGATCAAAATGTTCGTCGCAGTCCCGACCACAGGTGGGCTGGAACCAGCGGGCATTCAGCACCTTGCGTTGGGCGACGCCCTCGGGGCCATCGGCGTAATACATCTGCTTGGTGCCGACCATGAGCCCAGCACTGGAGGCATCGCAGCTCACCGTGAAGCCATCATCATCGAGCACCCGGCGCAATGCCCGTTGGATCAAGGTGAACGAGGCAACCCGTTTTTCCGCCGCGACGCCAAGGATGTGTATCCAGCGGTGATTGCCGTCCTTACCCAGCAATCCGTCCTGGAGCATCCGCGCGATCACCCGCAGGGCCGTGGCGGTGTTCTGAGCGGCGAAGCCGCCGAACGACCAACCGTCAAAGGCGTTGTCACCCCATTTGCTGCGGTCGCAATAGCCCTTGATCTCGTCATACCAGCGCAGCGCGCCCTCGTGGCCTTCGGCCCGAAGTCCCTGCACGACGTTGAGCATGCGCGCCGCCTTGGGGTTACGGTTTTGCACCTGCCAATCGAAGTTGTCCTTGGTCAGCGTCAGGCATTCATCGAAGCTGTCGATGCAGATGGCCTTGCGGTTGCCGATGCTGCCGGTGGGAACGTCCATGGCGATGGCGATATCGCTGATCGCCTCCTGCCAGGACGTGATCTTCTCGCGCATCTCGTAATATTGCTTCGGAGCCAATATCCCGGTGGCGACCTGGAAGCCGCCGCTATCGCTCATCAACACCGTATCGGGGCGGCGATTCCAGATAGAGGGATTGATGGCCTTGGACTTCTGGATATCCAGTTCGGCGCCGCCACCGCTGAACAGGGCCGCGTCATAACGGAACAGCCCGCCCTCGCTGAGGTAATTGATGGCATCGAACGAAGAGAACCCCGCCTCCCTCAGCCCGGCAATCACGTCAGGCCGTGCGGAATAATTAATGAAACTGCTGTGAATGGCCGGGAACACCGACACATGGTCCTTGCGCCAATGCCGGTAATCCAGGCTGGGATCGATCTCTACGGCCATGACAACACCGCTCCGTTTTCGCCGTCTTCGCTGATATCGATTTCCACCCCGCGCCCTGGGTAGCGTTCGGCGATCCGCGCATAGAGTTCCTCGGCCATCATCTCGCAGCTACGCCCGTCGAGGCCGAGGGTGTGGGCGTCGTACAGCGATTCCAGCCAGTCCTGGAAAAGGTGGAATTCGATGTCGCGGTCGTTGTGGCGCACCTCGATGGACACCTTGAACCAGAAGGTGTGGCGGTGGGTGTGGGCCAGATAATCGACCTCGGCGGGGGCACCGGCATAGCGGTGCAGGCCGCGCTTGCGGAAGGTCACATAGATCATGCGCCGCGCCATCATGCCCCCACCAGATGCTGGTAAAGGGGCGTGGCGGTGAGATAGCGCGCTTTCAGCGCCTGCTCCTGCCGGGCGATTTCCGCCTGCATCCGGGGCGTGGCGCAATCATCCATCAGCGTGCGGATATAGGAGACCAGGAAGTCCTTGTTGGCTCGATAGGCTTCCCAATTGGCCGTCCAGTCGCTGGGGTACAGGAACGGCGCGCTGTACTGCTCGTTATAGGCCAGCCGCCGAAGCGACAACGGCATGGCCCCGGCGATGGTGGCCTCGGCCTGGGCAATGCCCAACGTCTCTTGCAGCGCGGCGCTGAACGACATTTTCGCCTGCCCCAGCAGCGCATGGTATTGCGGCTTCGTCAGGCCTTGTTCCTGGCACACAACCCAGTCGTATTGCGGCAGGGTGGCTGCCAAGTCCTTGAAGATGTCGAGCTGCTTTTCCGGGGCCTGCCGATGGGGGAACAGGATCAGATTGGCGCGTTGCTCGGGCGGCAGGCGGTGCGGCGGCAATTCGTCCCACAGATATTCGTTGGGATAGCCGCTATAGGCTGCATGGTCGCCCATCTCGTCGTCGTCGATCTTGAGGACGCGGGAGAACAGTCCCCAATGGAACGAGGTGGTGAAGAAATTGCGGTCGATGGCCCAGAACAGCGCCCGCTCGGCGGCGTAGGACCACCTTTTGTCAGCGATACTACGCCCCAGGAAGTCCCACGGGTCATAGGAGCCCGCATGCCAGATCGCCGAAATGTCCCAACTTACATCAAGTAAGTTCCGCATATAGGCGAGTTGCAGGATGCCGGGGTGCCACGCATCCGTGACCAGAACCTTGTCGCCATCGCGAACCAAGCCCGCCTCGATCATGCCGATGAAGCGGTTGACCTGCTGGTTCTTCCACAGATTGGTGGTGGCGAAGTTGAGGAACGCCCCGGTGCTGGCCCGCTGTGTGCCGCCATCACCCGGCACGTTGACGATGTTGAGCCCACCGCTGTTGATGGCTTCCTGGCCGAAACCCGCCGGGTCCATGTGAACCCGCACCGCGATCCCCTGGGCCTCGGCATAAGCGGCGATCTGCCGGGGAACGCCCGCGAACCACTGCGCCGTATAGCGCGTCTCGATGGGTTCCAGCGACAATATCCAGATTGTGTGCATGGTGGCGTGCCGCCCTGGTGGCAATTGCTTCGGGCGGGCACGCTATGCCGGTCGGGATAGGCCGGATATTGGGGGAGTTCCCCAATGGACATGGCAGGGCTTGGCGCCCCCATTTCCATCACAATCGGTCGCTTCACATTATGTCCTTATGATGTAGCGACCAACCTCATCACTATCATAGTGAAATCCGGCGGATTCATCGTCAACAAACAATTCCCATGGCTTTTTGTTAGGCCTTGCGTCAAGGCCAAGGAGCCTAACAACATCAGCAATGTCAAATAAATCCACCTTATATACACCAACTGTTGGCGTTTTTATATTTGTTTCGCTCTTTGCCGATTTCGTAAATCCACTGGCTGTTGTTATAACAATTCCTTTGCACTCCCCTTCCCGAAACAATACGCCATTAAGCTCCCTTACGGCAGAAACCCCTTCTTTCTTGCTCAAATCAGCTCTTCTCTTCACCTGAACAAGATATTTTTCAGACGAAGATGTGACCAATATGATATCAACTCCACCGTCCCCCGACCCTCCAACATGCCGGACTTCACAAGGGGAATAGGCATCTCTAAGGCATGCAGCCATTAATTTCTCGAACTTAGTTGGATTAACCCATGCCAAATCTTTTGGGTTTGATCTTAGGTGTGACCTCAACTCATCGAGCGGTATGGAAATAGATGATGTGTCGTAGCGACGCAGCTCTCCTACGGTTCTGCTTATAAATAAGCCCATGCTATCACTACCTGTGCTTTCATCAACCCTCCACCAACCGCATGACAAGCATTCATCAACGGAATAATTCGTTGGGTATTGCTGACCTATTACTGATTTTTTAGGCTTGCTACGAAAGGCCGCATGCATTTTTCCACAGCAATATTTGCACAAACTTGCACCTGTTTCGCTATCTAGCGCCGCCAGACCTCTCTCTTCGCGAAAAGCGTCATCATAACTAAAGCGGTATTCGGTGGCATATTTATATGATAAAACTTCAGTCATCTTCCGCCCCCCCCCGAAGCAGCTTGACGTCAAACTACATAAGCAAAACATTCTCTACATACACTATTTATGCAGAGCCATCGATTTACAAATAATTTCTGCAACGCTATTTGCGCGCATTTTCTTCAGAACGGCACTGCGATGTACTTCCGCCGTCTTGAGGTTGATGCCGAGGTCGGCGGCGACTTCCTTGGTCGCCTTGCCATTGACCAACAGCCAGAACACCTCCCGCTCACGCGCGGTCAGCAGGTCGTAAAGCCGCATCGCCTCGACCGCCCTACCATAGCGGGCGCAGAAATCACGATGATGAGCGCAGGCGCTGGCGACATCAACCAACAGCTTGGCATTGTCGATGGGCTTCTCGATGAAGCCCATCGCCCCTTGCTGCACCGCCTTGACGGCGGTGGGAATGTCGCCGTGGCCGGAAATCATGATCACCGGCATGTCATGGCCGTGCGCGCGTGAGCGCCGGAAGACCTCGATGCCGCAATCCTCGCCCAAGCGCAGATCGACCAGGGCGCAGCCGATGGCGCGGATGTCGTGCTGGGCGATGAAATTGTCGGCATCACCATAAGGGCGGGCGTCATAGCCGTTGGTCCGCAGCAGCCAGACAATGGCCTCGCGGAAGCTGGCATCGTCATCGACGACAGCCACGACAAAGGGCGCTTCGGTCATGACGCCACCGGCAACCAGCAGGTGACGCAGGCGCCGCCATCGTCGTTGTTGGCGATCTCCAGATCGCCGCCATGGGCGGTCAGGATGGCGCGGGCAATGGGCAGGCCAAAGCCGCTGCCGCCCGGCTTGGCCGAGGCGAACAGGGCGTGGCCGCTGCGCAAGGTCTCTTCCGCGAAGCCGAGGCCGCTGTCCCGCACGCGCAACACCGCCTTGCCGTTCTCTTCATTCAGCCCGACCACCAAGGTTCGCGGTGACGTGGCTGCCATGGCTTCGCAGGCATTGCGGACCAGATTGACCGCCAATTGCTGAAGGGTGGCGCGATCGCCCAAGATTTTGGCCGTGCATCCGTCCAACTCGAATTGGGTCGAGACGCCGCTGTCGTCGCAAATCTGGCGCAGCAGCGGCACCACATCGCCCATCACCGCCGCCAGCGGCAGTACTTCACGCCTGCCGGTGGCTTGGTCGAACTGCGCCTGGTTGGTGGCGATGATCTCGCGCACCCGCTGTACCTCGCGCTCCAGCCGCCCGGTGATTTCCGGCAGTTCCGCCGGATCGACGTTGCCGCGTTCCGCCATGGTGTGCAGCGCCTGGGCATAGGTGGAGGCCGAGGCCAGGGGCTGCCTGATCTCGTGCGCCAGCTTGGATGCCGTTTCGTGCGTGGTAAAGTGGCGGTATGCCTTATCCAAGGCCGTTTCGTGCGTGGTAAAGTGGCGGTATGCCTTATCCAAGGCCGTTTCCTGCTTGCGCAGCTTGCGCAATGCCCCTTCGCGATCCTCCACCGCCCCGGCGATGATCAGGCTGAGATAGCCGATGGACAGCATGAAATAGGGCGCACCGGCCAGGATGGCTTGGTCGGGCCGCAACAGGCTGGCCGCAGTGATCGACACATTGGCGAGCAAGGTGGACAAGGCCGCACCCAACACGCCGAAGGCCACCGCATTCCACGCCACCGGCAGCATGACGAAATAGGAGAAGCGGCCCTGGTCATGGCCCAGCAGCAGTTCCGCCACTTCCAGATAGAGGATCAAGGCGGTCGCCAGCAGGCCGAGGAACAGGACACGCCCATCCTTTTGCCGGAAATGGGAGCGCCATGGACGGTTCAGCAGCAACAGGGTTGGCGCGAGGGTGACAATGCCCAGCGCGTCACCAATGAAGAAGCGAGCGGCCAGCGGCCCGTATTCCGACCACGGGATCGCGCCATCGACACAGAAGTTGAGGACATTGATAGCCGCGACAGTGGCGGGCGTTGCCAGTGATGCGGCGATGAAACGGTGGATATGGGCCTGACGGCTGAGGTCCAACGGCCCGCCAAGCCAGCGCCGCAGCAGCGCAACACCAACCACATAGCCGGTTGGCGGGATCAGCCAGGACAGCCAAGCGCCAGGCGTGGTGACGGCATAGGGGCCAAGCAGGACCACAGTGCCGATGCCCGCATAGGCCAGCGGCCAAAACTTTGGAAAGCGAAGGAGAAAGGCGAAGGTCAGTCCAGCGGGCGGATACCAAACGCTGACGCCGGGACCAACATTCATCGCCACCGCCGCCTTATGGGCCAGAACCCAGATAACGGGGTAAAGCGCAATAATAACTGCCTTGCGCAGCCCATCGCGGTTCGACGGCGGCACCATGAACGACCTCTATGACTTTCCCGCCAAACCCCTGTCTGTGAACTTACATGCTTCAAGTCTGTCTGTCATGGGGCGGGCACCTCGGCAAAGACAGCAGCCATATCCTCCGATTGATGACGGCATACTGGCCCGGTACTGTCGTCGCCAACCGAAAGAGGGAAATCGTGTCCACCGGCATCGTCACCTTCACCGAACAGCAAGCCAATGCGCTGATCCATGACGAATGGGACGGCACCGGTCCCGTACGCCTGGACCAGACGGTGCCGCTGGCCGAGCTTCTGGCGAGCAGCGTGGTGCCGAACGCCCGCATGCTGATGGCGGAATTGGAGGGAGCCGGGGCCAAGCTGACAGCCAAGGGCAATCTCAACCGCAAACTGGTCGTATCCCTGGTGGACCGTTTCCAGTGGGTCGATTACGACCCGGCGCGCATTTGGGGGATGAACAAGGTCGTCAATGAGCCGGATTTCACCCCGCTGCATTACCTGCATATCGTCCTCAAGCTGGGCGGATTGGCGCGCACCGAGAAGGGGTTCCTGAAGCTGACCAAGAAGGGCAAGGCGATGCTTGCCGACGATGCCGCCGGGACGCTTCAGGTGCATTTGTTCCGCACCACCTATACCCGGTTCAATCCCGCCTATCTGGACCGCAACGGCCTCGAAGAATTCTTCGGTTGGCAAATGTCCTTGATCCTCTATCTGATCGGTCAGTTCGCGGACGATTGGCGCCCCGCCGATGCCCTGATGCGTAGCGTCACCTTGCCCAGCGAGGAGGCGTTGAAGTCCGAAATGCCCGACAGGCCGGTCTGGGCGTTCGAGTCTCGGGTGCTGCGCTATTTGCGTTGGTTTGGCCTGATGGAGCGCAAGGAGGCCGCCGCCAATGACGACTGGCGGCAGCCCAAGCTCTATCGCAAGACACCGCTTTATGACCGGATGCTGACCTTCGTTCTGTGATATCCGGCCCTACGTCAGGAACTCGGTATGGCCTGCATAGCGATGCCCATCCGAGGTGAAGGAAGGGATGAACACTTCGGCGACGCGGCCATCCGCCTCGCACCGAACACGCATGAATTTGTCGATCAGGGTGATGGTGGGGGTGCCGCCGCCGACCAATCCGGTGACGGCCTTCTTGGCGGCCAACAAATCGCCCCGGCCTTCGGTGAACTCCAATGGGCCGCCGTCGAAGGCAATCGCCGGATCAAAGGGATGGGCGTCCATATCCTCGTGCCCGGCCATCAGCACCCATTCCTTGGCGCCGATCCGGAACTTGGTCAGCTTGCCTCCGGTTCCACCAAACACGGCCTTGACCAGTTTGGCGTTCGCATCCTTCTTGCTGATCGCCAATGTCCGTTCCAGCCATGCGGCGAAGTCGCCCGCGACAGGCACTTCCGCCTTCCATTCATCAACAGGCTTCGCCACCGCCAATTTCTCGGTGGCTGAGCGGAAGGCGATGGTAGTGGAGGAACCATCGGGGCTGGAGGTGCGGCAGCGCCCATCACCATCGGGAATGGCGTCAAACCAGTCCCACGACACCACGCCCGCCTTCTGGTTATAGGCTTTAACCGCATCCTCATGCCCAGTGACGGTCACCTTCACCACCGCGATCTTGCCGTCCATCGCCATGGGGCCGGTGATGGTGAACTTGGCCCCGTGCGCACCTAGCTTGGCAAGGTGCTGCATGGCCTTGATGGCCTTGGCCCCGAACCAATAGGTGCCCTCGTGCAGGTAGTCCTGGCGAGACAGCACGGCGTGGACCATGCAGGTTTGCGCGCTGCCGTGGGATGACCATAGCTCGCAGCGCTCATTGCCGTTGATGAGTTTCACGTTGGCGTCGTTGGCATGCGCCACCTTGCCGACCGCGAGCAGCTTCAGCAGCTTGTCCAAGCCGTGTTCCCCAACCGGCACCGTCGTTTGCTCCTTGCCGGTGCTCGTCTTCTTCTCGGGAGCGGCATCCAACAGGAACTTCTCAAGCAGCGCCTTGCTTCCGTCGGTGACGGGCGGAAAGCCGAGGAGATGGGCAACGCCAGCATCGTCGAAATACAGGGCGGCAAGTGCGGTGCCGCCTTTCCTGGCGACATCCTGCGGCAACGTCTTCGCCATCGTTGCCTTCAGCGCGGCAAGCCCGGCACCAAGGTTCTGCTGCTTGGTGCGCTCGGCCTCCTGGGCTTTGGCCTGGGCTTCGTCGGTCTTTTTCTGAAGGCCGTTCCATTCGGCTTTGGTGGCCTCGACCCCGCCGTGTTTGGCGATGAAGGCGACGACATCCTTGGACCCGTCCTCGGACGAGGCAGCGAATTCCAGCACCTTGCTGTAGGTGCTGACGGTCTTCTGCCGTCGCGCCTTGTCAGCCTTTCCGGCCTCATCGGCGGGATCGAAGCTGTCGAGATTGGCGTCGAAGAACGCCTTGATGGTGGGAATGTAAGGGCTGGCGTTCTTGCCGCGCGGCTTGGCGTTGACCTTCCGCTGTTCCAGCAATTTCCCGAATTCGGGGCTGCCGTGCCATGTCCGGTGAAACTGAAAGGCCCTGTCGAGGGCGGCATACAAAGCCGCGTTCTTGGCCTTCTGGGAATTCTCCTCGTCACCTGCCGCCGTATTGAAGGCGATGACAACGCCCTCGGCCTCCTTCAGCGCATCCTCGAAACCCACCGTGACCGCACCGCCGTCCATCGAAGCCCCCTTGCGAGATAAACCGATGGCCGATCTTTGCCCCGGAAATCGCGGTCAGGCAACGAGCTTACTTCGAGTAAGTCCGGTTTCAGGGCGTTGAAATATATCCTTTTTCTCTTAATGGGCAGAAGTTGAGATTGGCGACAAAAGGATGGCTCACTTTCAAGCCCCCTTACGCTTCAAAGCCTGACACACCATGTCCGTAGCAGCGTCGATATCATGCACGATCAAGTTACCAGGCACGCGGATAGGCTCGACATCGATTGCCCGGAGACGCTCGTTGATTGAGGTGTCCTTATTGAGTTTTTTAGAGCCTCGATGGTGCCGGATTGAATCGCAAAAAATTGCCACCCTCTGGTCCGGAAAATACAAATCGGCCTCCGTGATCGCCCCCGAAACATGGCGAAATTCAACATCCCGCCACATATGATGAAGCGAGGCATAAACAGCCCCGCCATCACAGAACCAAACCTGCGGTGTTGGGCGCAGGCCGCGTAAAATGAGCGACTGAAAAAGGAATAACTCTATCGGCGACTGACTCCCCCAAACCCTCCTGGCCTCTAATTTTTTGAACGGTTTGAAAAATGTTTTGCGATGATTCTTATTGTATCTTTTCTCCATGTCAGGGTCCGTAAAGCCAATCGACGGATTCAATATATCTTCACAGTCATACTCGGTTGCGAGGAAATATGCGGCCACCACGAGGCCAAGCTCATCAATGAACCTGCTTGGCAGGGCACCACCAAACGTCTTGGTAGAGGCGTAAAATCCCCATGTGCCCAAGAAGGGATCATACCCTCCATAAAAAGGGAGGGATTTTCCCAAAATCGCCTCAAGATCTATTTTTTCAACATAATCGATGGGTAAAGCCTCAACTTTTCCTCGCTTGGAAGCCGGAATAAGTGAAAGGGAATAGGGAATGGCGTGCGATGCCTCGCCTTCGACAGTAAAGCCCGCCAAACTCAGGACGACCTGTACCATCTGGAACTTCGTTCCGGCCCTGCGGAAAAGCTCGACCTCCCCAGGAGATGGGAGGTCGAACAATGGGCCTGCCGCCGCATCAGACATGGCCTTTGTAACGGGTTGAATGCCTCCCAGCGGCCCCAAACTGGCACGAACGAGTTCGGGCACAGTCTCGAGGCTTACTGCTAGCGGGAGAGGAGGGATATGGCTGTATTCCGGACGGGCCAACAGTCCCTTTGGTCGATCTTTGATCATTGGTCACTCGCCGCCTCAATATTCGTCGGCTAGTATGATCGTCAGCACTCGAATAGTCACTGCTGAATTGGCCGGATCATCCGAGGCGAAGTTCAGGTCGGTGTCGTAATAGTCGATCTTCCAGATGATGCGGTGGCCGCCAACATTCATTACCGCGCAATCGTGCTCGGCATAGGGATCGTTGTCGGGGGTAAAATCGGAAAACGCTGCGACGGCAGTGAGCACATCCAGGATGGCTTGATGGCCGAGGGCCTGGATGCCCCTGGTGATGACCACCTTGCCGTAACTGTGGTCACGGCGAAGCTGGTCGTTGAGTGCGGCGATACGTTCCGTCCGGTCCATGCGGCCCTCGCTGTTGCGCGGGCACGTTTCCGGGATTGGGCTTTGCGCCCGGTGCTGCTGCTATAGCGGCGGAACGCGCGGGGCGTCTACGAGCTGTGCGCTCGCCCTGCCAGTACCCTGGGTGCTGGACATACGGCGACGAGCAGCGTGCGAGCACGGCAGGGCTGCGCAAGCGTTGTTGGTCCGTGTTTTGGGGCAAAACGTACACAGTTTGGCCGACTGTGTATTGGTGGGGACGGCGGGACTTGAACCCGCAAGGCCGAGGCCGGGCGATTTTAAGTCGCCAGAGTTTACCAATTTCTCCACGTCCCCGCACCGGCAGAGGTCGGCATTCTTTCGGTTGCGCCTTCGCCTGTCAATATTGATGCCGACCCGCGTCTCGGTTTATCGGGCCGAGACGCGGATAACACCGGCGTGGTCACAGCCCGAGATCGAAGACCAGGATTTCCGCATCGGCGTCGCCATGGATGTTCAAGACCTCCTCATCCCTGGCGGCCAAGCCGTCGCCGGCTTCCAGACGCAGGCCGTTGACGGTCACCGCGCCCCGTGCCACCTGAACCCAGGCGCCCCGATCCGGGGCCAGAGCGAATGCGACCGCGCTGCCGACGGGAAGAATTCCGGCATGGATCACCGCGTTCTGATGGATGCTTACCGCGCCGTCGCGGCCATCGGGGGAAGCGATGACATGCAGGCGGCCCGGCTGCTCCGCCACCTTCACCGGCTTTTGTTCGTAACCCGGCTCCAGCCCTTTGCGATCCGGCAAAATCCAGATTTGCAGCAGATGCACCTGCTCGCGGTCCGAAGCATTGTATTCGCTATGCCGGATACCCGTGCCGGCGGTCATGCGCTGGACCTCGCCCGGACGGATCACCGAGCGGCTGCCCAGTGAATCCTGGTGCTCCAACGCGCCTTCCAACACGTAGGTGACGATTTCCATGTCGCGGTGGGGATGGGTGTCAAAGCCCGTGCCCGGCGCCACCCAATCCTCGTTGATGACCCGCAACGAGGCGAATCCCATATAAGCAGGGTCGAAATATTCGCCGAAGGAAAAGCTGTGCCGGCTGTCGAGCCAGCCGAAATTGGCCTTGCCTCGTTCCGCCGACGGTCGTGCGATCAACATATCCATATCTCCTGTGCAAGCTGATTGCCTTGTCCAAGAGTGTGGCATCTCGCGATTTTTCCGGCAATTCAGCGAAACCAGGACATATCGTTGTCATTTATGGAACGATGCATCTGCGGCGGCGGCGAACGACGCCAAGGACGGACACGCGCACCGCCTCACATGGCTGATGCCCTGCTGTAGTTGCCGCTCCTCTTTCCCCCTGCTATCGTCCGCGCTACAGATAATTAAAGCCCCTGGGCTTGAACGGAAAGGATTGGTCATGAGCGAGGTCAAAGTCGCGATTTTGGGGGCCAGCGGTTATACCGGGGCCGAATTGGTCCGCATGCTGGCGAACCATCCCAGCTTCCGCATGACCGCGCTGACCGCCGACCGCAAGGCCGGCCAGGAAATGGCCTCGGTGTTTCCGCAATGCGCCGCCCTTGATCTGCCGCGTCTGGTCAGCATCGATCAGGTGGACTTCGCCGGCATCGACGCGGTATTCTGCGCCCTGCCGCACGGCACCACCCAAGAGGTGATCGCCGCCCTGCCCGCCCATGTGAAGATCGTCGATTTGTCGGCCGATTTCCGGCTGTACGACCTGGACGCTTATAACACCTGGTATGGTCACCCGCACAAGGCGCCGGCGCTGCAAACCCAAGCGGTTTATGGCCTGACCGAGTTGAAGCGCGCCGCCATCGCCACGGCCCGGCTGGTCGCCAATCCCGGTTGTTACCCGACCAGCGTGCAAATCCCGCTGGTGCCGCTGCTCAAGGCCGGGCTGATCGAAGCCGACGATATCATCATCGACGCCAAGTCAGGCACCTCGGGCGCCGGACGCGCCGCCAAGGAAAACATCCTTTATTGCGAGGTCACCGAAGGCTTGCATGCCTATGGCATCGCCAGCCATCGCCACGCCCCGGAAATCGAACAGGAATTGTCCGAAGCCGCGCGCAAGGACGTTGTCGTCAGCTTCACCCCGCACCTGATCCCCATGAGCCGGGGCATGCTGTCGACCATCAATGTCCGGCTGGCCGCTGGCGCCAAGGCCGCCGACCTGCGCGCCGCCTGGACCCAGGTCTATGGGGACGAGCCGTTCGTCAAGGTGCTGGCCGCTGGGGTCGCGCCGCAAACCCGGCATGTGCGCGGGTCCAATTACTGTTTTATCAACGCCTTTGACGACCGTCTGCCGGGGCGCGCGATCATCTGCTCGGTCATTGATAATTTGGTCAAGGGCGCCTCGGGCCAGGCGGTTCAGAACATGAACCTGATGTTCGGCCTGGCCGAAACCACCGGCACCAACCAACAGCCGCTGTTCCCGTAAGGAGTTTTTCATGTCCGGTCTGATCCTGCCGTTCAAGGGCGCCGCCCCGACCATCGACGACGCCTGCTTCATCGCCCCCAACGCCACGGTGATCGGTGACGTGGTCATCGGCGCCGGGACCAGCGTCTGGTTCGGCTGCGTCATCCGCGGCGACGTTCATGAGATCCGCATCGGCGAACGCACCAACATCCAAGACGGCACCATCGTCCACGTCACCGGGGGCAAGCTGGGCACCTATATCGGTTCCGACATCACCATCGGCCACGGTGCGGTGCTGCACGCCTGCACCTTGGAAGATGGCTGCTTCGTCGGCATGGGCGCGGTGGTTCTGGACGGCGTCGTCGTCGAATCCGGGGCGATGGTGGCCGCCGGCGCGGTGGTGACGCCGGGCAAGCGGGTCAAGGCCGGCGAATTGTGGGCCGGCAATCCGGCCAAGCCGATGCGCCAACTGAAAGATGAAGAGATCGCCTTCTTCCCCAAGTCAGCGGCGAATTACAAGACCTTGGCCGATACCTATCGCCAAAGTCTAGGCTCGTAGAATGAAGGCCCGGCGTTTACCGAAAGGCAAGGCTTTCGGTAAACAGTGGCGGGATCGGCCAGAATCGGCCCTGACGCCCGAACACGGAGCCACCATATGAGCGAGAAACGGTCGAGAAGCGGCCTGTTGTCACGCATCGCCGCCCCCATCGCCAAGGCCGCGCGCCGCATGGCCCGGCGCGACGGCATTGACGAGATGTCGGAAAGCGACGCCGAGCGCGAGATGGAGCTGGCCCGCAAGGCCGCCCGCCGCGTCGATTCCGATTCCTTGACCTCGGAAGATTTCCGCTTGGCCATGGAGCAGGTCCTGCGCGAGGACCAGGGGCGTTTCGGCACCAAATTGCACGTGGTCTCGCTGGTGGAATTCCGCGAAGCGGTGGGGGAACGTTGGGCCCGCGTTTCCGACAAGGTGATGATGATCGCCGAAGGCGTTATCACCAAGCATCTGGGGAGTGGAAACCTGTTCGCCCGTCAGGGCACTGACTTTTTCACCCTGGTCTTTCGCACTTGCAGCGCCGATGAAGGCCGCATCCGCGCCCACACCATCGCCCAGGAATTGGGGACCCGGCTGGTTGGCGACCAATTCCAAGGCATCGACCGGCCCCTGGCCCTGTCGGCTGAAATGGATATCGCCGACGCATTGCAGATCGACGGCACCTTGAATCACCCGGCCATCCAACGGGCGGTGGGGGAAAAGCGAGCGTTATTGGCCGGCACCGTCAGCGACGCCAATTCGAAATCCTGGGTCCCGCCGCAAACCATCCCGCAGCCGGCCAAGGTGGGGCTCGGCCAGCACCATATCCTGACCGAGCCGGTCGCCCGGAAAAAAAGCAACGATGACCTGCCCAACGCCATCACCACCGGCGACAGCGTGCAGCCGGCCAAGGATCCCGGCTGGGTCGCCATGGAGGCGCCCAAGCGGCAAAAAGAGGCTGATGCCGCCTGGATCATTTTAGATACCGGGCCGCAGCAACCTCAGACCGCTCCCAGCGCCCCGGCCATCATTCCCTCGGCCCCGCCTTTGCTCGACACCTCGCGCCTGACATTGCTGTGGCGGCCGACCTGGATGGCCAACCCGCAAACCATCGGGGCGTATGTGGCGCGCATCCAACGCCAGGATAAAACCGACACCATCGCGCTGGACGGAACCCTGGCCTATCCGCGGGCGGACGAATCCTCGATTCTGACGCTGGACCGCTATTGCATCGCCAATGCCATGCGCGATTTCCGCGCCTCGGAAAGCGCCGGAAACGGCTCCACCGTGGTGGTTCCCATCCATTGGACCACCCTGGCCGCCGAAAACCGCATGGAATATCTGACCCCCTTCGCCGATATCACCCAAGATGCCCGCGCCGCCCGCGTGGTCATCGACCTGTTCGGCATTCCCGATCAGGCCAGCGCCCGCCAGATGGGCGAAATCATCGCCATCGCCAAGGGGCTGTGCCGCGAGGTCATGGTGCGAACGCGACTGACCGACAGCCGGGCCAAACTGGCCGCCGATTGCGGCGCCACCATGATCGGCATCGACCTGTCACAATTGCCGCCGGCCGAACGGACCGACGATGCGGCGCTGCTGCTCAGCCTGCGGCGCTTCCTCGAACAGGCCAGCACCTTCGGCTTGGGCGCCTATCTCTGGGGCGCACGCCGCCGTGCCGCCGTGGTCGGCGCGGTCCAAGGCGGCTTTGCCATGGTCAATGGCCCGGCGCTGATGAAGGACATCACCAAGCCGGCAAAGGTCCTGCCCGCCCCCAAGGCGCGTTTTACCGCCATGACCGGCTAGGTTTTTCGGCAGGCTTATCTGCCCGAACATCATCTGAATGGATCAAAGCACCACATGCGGGCCACCATCGCCACCATCGCCCTTCTGAGTGTGGTTGTCGGCGCCATCGCCCAGCCCTTGGGCGGCGGCGCCGCCGCCGGTTTTGTCGCGGCCTGCGGCCTGATCGTCTATGTGTTGCTGGAAGGCTGGAGCTGCCAAGGTAACGGCCGCATCATCTTGCTGATGGCGGCGACCGCCGCCATCGTCACCGTGATCGGTCATCCCGCACCTTGGGCCGTGCTGTCCAAGGCCGCCATGGCGGCGGCGGCGATCATCGGCTTGTTCACCGCCCTGGGGTTTTTGCGAGAAGCGGCGGAAAGTTCGGCCCTGGTGCAATCCTGTGGCGAATTGATGGTCCGCCAACCGCCGGGACGGCGTTATCTGGCCCTGACCCTGGGCAGCCATTTGATTTCCCTGGTGCTGAATTTCGGCGTCCTGCCGCTGCTGGGCACCATGGTGGTCAAGGGCAACACCCTCGAGGCGGCCGGAGGCGATCCCCGTATCGTCGCCATCCGTTCCCAACGCATGTTGTCGGCCATGCTGCGCGGCTTCGCCGTGATGACCGCATGGTCGCCGCTATCGGTTTCGTTCGCCGTCACCGTGACGGTCATCCCCGGCCTGCCGTGGCAATCCCTGTTGCTGGTCCAGGCGCTGCTGGCCGCTCTGTTGCTGATCCTGGGGCTGATCCTTGACCGCCGGGCCTTTCCACCATCGGGACAGGCCCTGCCCGGCATCGGCGGCGCCACCGACTGGAAGCCGGCATGGCGAATGGCGGCGCTGGTGGCGGCCGTGGTCATCGGGGCCATCGCCGTGGCCGAACTGCTGTCGCTGCGTCTGGTCCATGGCGCCATGATCGTGGTTCCGCCCGCCGCCTTGATCTGGCTGTGGGTACAGCAGCGCGATGTGCTGAACGTGTTCTATGGGCTGGGGCCGAAACTGCGCGTCAGCATGCCCGCTTTCCGCGACGAAGTGGCCATGCTGGGGGGCGCCATGTTCGTCGGCACCGTCGCCTCGGCCTTCCTGTCGGCGGAAAGCCTGGGCCAGATTATCGAAGGACTGGGGTTGCCACCGTTATTTCTGGTCATCCTGCTGGCCTGGGCGGTGATGATCCTGGCTCAATTGGGCATCTCGCAGATTCTCAGCGTCACCTTGCTGGGCGGGGCCTTGGTCCATGTGGCGCCGCCCTTGCTGCTGGCCAGCGCCCTGATGGGGGCCTGGGCCTTATCCGCCTGTTCCACCCCGGTGGGGGCCGCGGTGCTGACCGTCGCCCGCATCGGCAACGTCCCCGTCCGCCGGGTCGCCAGCGACTGGAATGGCCGCTTTGTTCTGGCTGGCGCCGTGGTCTTGGCGTTCTGGCTGGTCGGATTGGATGGGCTGCTCTTCGCGTTTGGCTGATGCGGGGGGACACGGCCTCGGCTACACTGCGCCGCATCAAGGCGGGTGAAATGGGCATGACGCGGCGGACAAGAATCATAGGTTTGGTGGCGGTGGCCCTGGTGGTCGCCGGATTGGGGGTTTTGCTGACCCGCGACTGGCGCAGCGCCATCATCGGTCTTAGCGCCCAAGCCGAACGAGCCTCAGGGCTGGGAATCGCCATCGACGGCAAGGCCCGGCTGGCCCTGTTGCCACTGGCCTTAACGGCCGAACAGGTGCGGCTGCACCGTGACGGCGCCCCCTTGGTTTCGGCCCAGCGGCTCTCGCTGCACCTGTCCTTGCCCGCCTTCCTGACCGGGCGTTTACAGGTCAGCGGCATCGCCCTGGACGAGGTCAAGCTGGGGCCGGTCGATCTTGACACCATCGAAGCGCGCTTCGCCGACCAGCGGTTGGATGGCTTCACCAAGGCTGGCGGCCATACCGTCACCTTCTCCGGCAATATCGACGCCGAGCAGAAAGCTTTCTTCCGGCTGACGGTGCCGACCGTGGGTTTGGCCCTGCATTTCGACGGCATGCTGGAAAGCGATCATGGAAACCCTGCGTTTTCCGGCCATCTCAGCCTGAACAGCGGCAATCTGGCGGCGCTTCTGCCGGCCTTGCCGTTGCCGTCGGGTCTGCTGGTCCGCGCCGAAGCGGACCTTGAGGCCGGCGATGGCCAGATCTCGCTGGTCAACCTGACCCTCGAAGGCAATGGCAGCCGCGCCGCGGGTTCCCTGGTCGCCCTCAGCGGCAGCCCGGCCTTGCTGGAAGCCGATCTTGGGATCGACGCCTTGGACCTGGACGCTTGGCATGCCAGCAAATCCACCGCCTTATCAGCCTTGCTGCCGCCGGCCCTGACACCGCCAAGCGAACACAAAGCGGCGGCTGAGCGCACGGCGCCGCAACCAGCCCCCGCCCCCCCGGCCCTCAGCTTGCCGACAGACCTGTTCGCCAGCGTGCGTTTGAATATCGACGCGGTGTCCTGGCACGGCCAAACCGTGCGCGATGTGCAAATTCAAGCCGGATTAGAGCAAGGCGAGGTGATCTTGCGCCATGCCCAGGCCAATATCCGCCCCAATCTGCGCCTGAATGCCGATGGCGCCTTGGCCGGCGCCCACTTCAAGGGCCGGCTCCGCCTGAATGGCCCAGGACTTTCCGGCCGCGCCGACCTGACCGCCGCCTGGCCCCAACTGGAATTGGCGGATATCCGCCTCAATCATGACGGCATGTTCGCCACCGGCCGGCTGGCGGCGGAATGGCAGGACGCCCTCCTCGCCGATTGGAGCGGCAGCATCGGCACCTGGCGCGACACCGCCCTCAAGCTTCGTCTGCGTCCCGGCAACGCCGGCTTCGAGGCCAGCGATATCAGTCTGCGCATTGATTCCCTGGCGCTCCACGGCCAGGGCAGCGCCGACTTTTCCGCCCCCCGCCCCCGCATCACCGCGGCGTTGCGCGGCGATGACCTTGATTTGTCGACCCTGCCCGGATCGCCCATCCCACCAGCGGTGACGCCGCGCAAGACCCTTGGCAAAACCTCGGCCCGCCCCCAACGCGCCCCTCCGCCGCAAAAGTCGGCTCCGACCAAATCCTCGCCGTTTTCAACCGCGCCCTTGGACTGGTCGGGACTGGAAATCGCCGATGGCGCCCTTACCGTGGAAGCCCATTCCCTGCGCGGCGGCTTCGGCCGATTGGAACAGCCGGCTTTGACCGTCAGCCTCAATAACGGGACCGCCAAACTGGAAAGCCTGCGGGCCGGATGGTTGGGAGGAACTCTCAGCGCCAGCGGCGGCGTCAGCGGCGGCGCGGTTCCCAGTCTGCGACTTGACGCCACGCTGACCGGCCTGGATCTGGCCCAGGCCAAACCGGATTTGGCCGGGTTATCCCTGGAAAAAGGCCGCCTGAACGCGCAGCTGCGCCTGCACAGCTTTGGCAAAAGCAGCCGCGACATGGCCGCCAACGCCCAAGGAGAGGGCCAAGTGGACGGCGGCGCCGGCATCATCGGCGGTTTGGATTTGCCCGCTATCAACGGGCAATTGGCCCGGATCGAAAATATCGGCAATGTTCTGGCCTTGGTCCAAACCGGATTGGGCGGCGGACAGACCCCCTATACGCGATTGTCCGGCCGGGTGACGGTCAAGGACGGCATCGCCCGCAGCCCCGATTTCACCCTGACCGCCACCGGCGGGACGCTCGCCGCCGACAGCGCCGTCAATTTGACCGAATGGAGCACTCAAACCTCCGTGTCGCTGGCCTTGGCCGCCTTGCCGTCAACCCCGATCGTCGTGCACCTGTCCGGCCCCATGGGAAGCCCGCGCAAGGTCGTCGATGTCAACGCCCTGCAAAAGGCCCTGGTGCAAAGCGGCCTCGGCCGCGCCCTGGGCAAGGTCGAGGGCGGAAGTGAGGAAAAAGCCAACGGCGGCAAAATCCTAAAAGACCTGTTCCGTGCCTTTGGCGGCAAGAATTAGCCGCTTCCAATCATCGGGCTCTGATCGGAAACGGCGGCGCTGAACACTCCTATCCTCGCACCGTCGTCAGGAAGTGCCGCACCTCGCCCCGCAAACGGTCGGTCTGATCATTCAAGCTCTTGGATGAATCCGACACCTGGGCCGCGTGGGCTCCCACCTCTTCGGTAACGGTGACCAAGCGGGTGATGAATTGCGACACGTCCTGCGCCCCCGTCGCCGCCTGATTGACATTGCGGCTGATTTCCTTGGTCGCCGCCGATTGCTCTTCCACCGCCGCGGCGATGGCCGAGGCCACTTCCGACATGGAGCCGATGGTCTGGCCGATGGCGCGGATGGCATCGACGGCGTCATGGGTGGCCGATTGCACCGCTAAAATCTGATCGGTGATCTCGCTGGTCGCCTTGGCCGTCTGCGTCGCCAAGCTCTTGACCTCGCCCGCCACCACGGCGAAGCCCTTGCCGGCATCGCCGGCGCGGGCCGCCTCGATGGTAGCGTTCAGCGCCAGCAGATTGGTCTGGTTGGCGATGGTGGAAATCAGCTTGACCACTTCGCCGATCCGCGACGCCGCCTCGGACAGACCGGCAATGCATTCATTGGTCTGGCTGGCCTTTTCCACCGCGTCGTCGGCGATGCGGGTGGAATGCTGCACTTGGCCGCTGATTTCATGAATGGAGGCCGACAATTCCTCGGTGGCGGCGGCCACGGTCTGAATATTGGCATTCACCTGTTCCGCCGCCCCGGCAACGCTGGTGGCGTCACACCGCGCATTTTCGGCGATATCAGCCATGCCGCGCGCCGCGCCGTCATTGACGCCGACGGCACCGCCCATGCCCTCGACCACGCCTTGGATCGAGGCTTCGAAGCTATCGGCGAGGTCCAGCATGGCTTGTCGCCGCTGCGCTTCGGTTTGCGCTTTCATCTGTTCTTGTTCGGCCCGCAGACGGGCGGCGGCGCCGGCCTCGTCGCGCAGCACGGCGATGGCCGTGGCCAACACCCCGATTTCATCGGCGCGGGTGATCGCCGGCACCTCGACCTGATAATCGCCCGCACTGATCTGGCCGGTCACCGTTGCCAATTGGCGCATGGGCTTGGCGATGGAACGGGCAATGGTCCAGGCGATCAACAGCACCACGGCTAAAATAGCCAGACTGATCAGGGCCAGGTCGCGCAAGGTTGCGCGGAAGGCGGCGTCCACATCGTCAAGATAGATGCCGGTGCCGACGAACCATTGCCACGGCTCGAAACCAACCACCGACGACACCTTACGCTCGGGAACATCCGAGCCCGCCTTGGGGAACCAGTAAAAAACATGCCCCCCCTTGCCCTTGGCCAGCTCGATCATCTTGGGCATATAAGCGAAGCCGTTGGCGTCTTGAGCATCAATGAAGTTCTTGCCTTCACGTTCCGGGCGCGGCCCCAACGCCACCGTATTGCCAAGGAAATCGTAAACGAAGAAGTAATCGCTGCCCGCATAGCGCATGCCGCGAATGGCCGCGGCGGCCAGCTTCTTCGCGGTCGCCTCGTCAAACTCGCCCTTTTTGCTGCGGGCATGGAATTCGCCGGCAATATCGCGCGCGGCCTCGGCCAGATTGCGGGTCTTGCCGATCGCCGCCTCCAGCTTTTCCTGTTTGACGAAATTGGCAGCGATGATGGTCAAGACCAACAGCCCCACCGCAGCCAAACCGGCCAAGGCGATCAGCGGCACCAGCACGGTCTTGGATTGAAACACAGATTTCTTCTGCATATCGTCCCCCAAGTCAGTTCACGCATGAGAGGAAGTATCTTTTGCAAAAATCAATGAATATAGAATTAGATCACATCTAATGTATTCAACAGACCTTTGCTCACAACCGTCTCTCCCGTCATATCGACGAAAAACATTACAGACAAAAGAACCAAGTCCAGAGTCTAAAATGTCCTTTTAGTCCGTTTGAACAGCACCGATCCTCTGTTTCGCGACAAAAGGAGGAGCGCCTCAAGCAAGAACGACAAAAGCCGAGAGACCCGCCCCCGGCTTTCGTCATTACCGTCTTTCCAACACTTCAGGCGGCCCGAACCGTAGCCAGGAAATTTTCCACCTCGCCCCGCAAGCGGCCGGTCTGGTCGTTCAGGCTATCGGACGAATGCGACACCTGGCTGGCGTGATGGCCGACCTCTTCGGTGACGGTGACCAAGCGGGTGATGAATTCCGACACTTCCTGCGCCCCCATCGCCGCCTGATTGACATTGCGGCTGATTTCCTTGGTCGCCGCCGATTGCTCTTCCACCGCCGCGGCGATGGTCGAGGCCACTTCCGACATGGAACCGATGGTCTGGCCGATGGCGCGGATGGCATCGACGGCGTCATGGGTGGCCGATTGCACCGCCAAAATCTGATCGGTGATTTCACTGGTCGCCTTGGCCGTCTGCGTCGCCAAACCCTTGACCTCGCCCGCCACCACGGCGAAACCCTTGCCGGCCTCGCCGGCGCGGGCGGCTTCGATGGTGGCGTTCAGCGCCAGCAGATTGGTCTGGTTGGCGATGGTGGAAATCAGCTTGACCACTTCACCGATCCGCGACGCCGCCTCGGACAGACCGGCAATGCATTCGTTGGTCTGGCTGGCCTTTTCCACCGCTTCGTCGGCGATGCGAGTGGAATGCTGCACTTGGCCGCTGATTTCATGGATGGAGGCCGACAATTCCTCGGTGGCGGCGGCCACGGTCTGAATATTGGCATTCACCTGTTCCGCCGCCCCGGCAACGCTGGTGGCGTCACACCGCGCATTTTCGGCGATATCGGCCATGCCGCGCGCCGCGCCGTCATTGACGCCGACGGCACTGCCCATGCCCTCGACCACGCCCCTGACGCTGCCTTCGAAGTTGTCGGCCAATTCCAGCATGGCGTGCCGGCGCTCTGTCTCGGCCCGCACCTTCATCTGTTCTTGTTCGGCCCGCAGACGGGCGGCGGCGCCGGCCTCGTCGCGCAGCACGGCGATGGCCGTGGCCAACACACCGATTTCATCGGCGCGGGTGATCGCCGGCACCTCGACCTGATAATCGCCCGCACTGATCTGGCCGGTCACCTTGGCCAATTGGCGCATGGGATTGGCGATGGAACGGGCGATGGCCCAGGCGATCAACAGCACCACGGCTAAAATAGCCAGACTGATCAGGGCCAGGTCGCGCAAAGTGTCACGGAAAGCGGCATCGACGTCGTCAAGATAGATGCCGGTGCCGACAACCCATTGCCACGGCTGATAGCCGACCACCGACGACACCTTGCGTTCCGGCACGGTAGCCCCAGCCTTGGGGAAAAAATAGAAGATGTGACCGCCCTTGAGCTTGGCCATTTCGATCATCTTGGGGATATAGACAAAGCCGTTGGCATCCTTGGACTCGATAAACGGCTTGCCTTCGCGTTCGGGCTTGGAACCATGGACGACATTGACGCCGGCATAATCATAGACGAAGAAATACTCGTCGCCGTCATAATGCATGCCGCGAATGGCGTTCTTGGCCAGCTTTTGCGCTGTCGCTTGATCGAATTCGCCCTTTTGCGCACGGGCATCGAATTCGGCGGCGATATCACGCGCCGCCTCCACCAGATTGCGGGTCTTGCCGATCGCCGCATCCAGCTTTTCCTGCTTGACGAAATCGGCGGCGACGACGGTCAACCCCAACAGGCCAACCGCGCTTAGGGCTACCAGCCCCAGCAGCCGCACCATGATGGATTTAATCTGAAACGATGATTTCGCCGCCATGGCCGCTACTCCCCCGTCACCTTCCCCCCCAACCGCCGCATCGTCGCGGGCCGGCATCGGATGGAAACACCTGTGGTCCAGAGATGGTACATCCGGCTTCGCCAGGACAGCCATCGTGCTTAGGACGCAAAACAGGTGATGATTCAGCAGGATACAGACGGAAAAGTCAATACTTTCGTATCAGGCCACAGGCCATAAGGCCTAATCGTGTTCGGCCTCTGGGCCGGCATCCACATCAATGGGCACGCCCGGCTGATGCTTGGAATTACGGATGGCCAGCGAGCTTTTGACGTGGCTGATATTGGGGGCGGCGGTCAGCCGGGTGGTGAGGAAGCGCTGATAATCGTCCCAGTCATGGGCGACGATTTTCAGCAGGAAATCAGTTTCCCCGGCCAGCATGTGGCATTCCCGCACCTCGGCCCAGCCCAGGACCAGTTCCTCGAAAGCGCGCAAATCGGCCTCGGCCTGGCTGTTCAGTCCGACATGGGCGAACACGGTCACATTGAAGCCTAACGCATGAGGCTCGATCTCGGCATGATAGCCGCGGATATAGCCCGCCTCCTCCAGCGCCCGAACACGGCGCAGGCAGGGAGGGGCGGAAATGCCGGCACGGCGCGCCAGTTCGACATTCGTCATCCGACCATCGGCTTGCAAATCCGCCAGAATTCGACGGTCGATGCGGTCCAACTTGACCCGCTGCATTAGGGAACTCCAAAAGCGAGGCGATTTACGAAATTATATTACCTCGGCAATTCTCATCCGCCAAGGCCCACGTTGCGGCGCCACAAGACTTTGCGTATTTTCCTTGCGCAAAAGCCCGGATAGACGCAACCCCTGGTGCGAATAACTCTCTTTTCAGGTCGCACCCCGCTCGACCTTGTTAAAATCATTCCACCTTGCACCCCCACCCCCAGCGGTTTAAATTGCCACACGTTTCACATTCCCTATCTTTCGAGGAGCCCGTTAGGATGTCCGACGCCGTCAATCCCATGAGCCTGGTGACCACCGCCGCCCCGGATTTCACCGCCCCGGCGGTGATGCCCGACAATTCCATCGACGAAGGCTTCAACCTGAAGTCCTATCTGGCTGGCTCCTACGGTCTGGTGTTCTTCTATCCGCTCGACTTCACTTTCGTCTGCCCCTCGGAAATCTTGGCCCATGACCATCGCGTCAAGGCCTTGGCGGAAAAGAATTGCAAGGTCGTCGCCGTCTCGGTGGATTCCCATTTCACCCATCTGGCCTGGAAGAATACCTCGGTGGACAAGGGCGGCCTCGGCAACGTCCAGTTCCCCATGGTCGCGGATCTGACCAAGTCCATCGCCAAATCCTATGGCGTTTTGATCAACGACGCCGTCGCCCTGCGCGGTTCGTTCCTGATCGACAAGAACGGCAACGTCCAGGTCGCCCACGTCAACAATCTGCCGCTGGGCCGCAACGTCGACGAGATGCTGCGTCTGGTCGACGCGTTGCAGTTCCACGAGGAACACGGCGAAGTCTGTCCGGCCGGTTGGCAGAAGGGCAAGGCCGGCATGACCGCCAGCCCCGATGGCGTCGCCCAGTATCTGGCCGCGCACGCCAGCGAGCTGTAATTCACCCTAACGGTGGATCGGCGGGGGCGCGGGGAAATCTCGCGCCCTTTTTCCGTTTCCGATCATCACCTTGCACCAAGCCGTGCCACGCCTTATCTTCTGTCGAGTTTCGGAGCCCAAGGAATCCCCATGGCCACCCATCGCACCAAAGTCCTGATCCTGGGATCGGGCCCGGCCGGCTGCACCGCCGCCATCTATGCCGCTCGCGCCAATCTCGAGCCGATTCTCGTCGCCGGATTACAGCCGGGCGGTCAATTGACCATCACCACCGACGTCGAGAATTATCCCGGCTTCGCCGCCCCCATCCAGGGGCCGTGGCTGATGGAGCAGATGCAGGCCCAAGCCGAGCATGTGGGGGCGCAATTCCTGTACGACACCATCGTCGATGTCGATTTGTCCAAGCGGCCATTCGTGGCCAAGGGCGATTCCGGCGACGAATATGTCGGCGACACCCTGATTATCTGTACCGGCGCCACCGCGCGCTGGCTCGGCCTTGACTCCGAACAGAAATATCAAGGCGCCGGCGTTTCCGCCTGCGCCACCTGCGATGGTTTTTTCTTCCGCAACAAGGAAGTCGTGGTGGTCGGCGGCGGCAATTCCGCCGTCGAAGAAGCGATCTATCTGGCCGGCATCGCCAGCAAGGTCACCCTGGTTCACCGCCGCGACAGCCTGCGCGCCGAAAAGATCGCCCAAGACCGCCTGTTCGCCAATCCCAAGGTGCATGTGGTCTGGGATAGCGCCATCGACGAAATCCTGGGCGAAGGCACGCCGCCCGGCGTCACCGCCGTGCGCCTCAAGAACGTCAAGACCGGCCAAACCAGCGAACTGGCCTGTGACGGCGTGTTCATCGCCATCGGCCACACGCCCAATACCGACCTGTTCAAGGGGGCGGTGACCATCGACGCCGAAGGCTATATCGTCACCGCCGCCGGCGCCACCAGCACCAACATCTCCGGTGTTTACGCCGCCGGCGATGTCCAAGACAAGATCTACCGCCAAGCGGTCACCGCCGCCGGCACCGGCTGCATGGCGGCATTGGAAGCGGAACGTTTCCTCGCCATCCATGGACACGACGCCTAACTTACGGCAACATTACAGTTGAACTGGTAACGTGGCCATCGGGGGCCACGTTTTCCGGTTCCCCGGAAAGGAGCCGGCGTTAGAACATGGATTGGGACAAACTCAGGGTCTTCCATGCGGTGGCGGAAGCGGGCAGCTTCACCCATGCGGGCGAGGTCCTGAACCTCAGCCAGTCGGCCGTCAGCCGCCAGATCAGCGCCCTCGAGGAAAGCTTGAATCTGCCGCTGTTCCATCGTCACGCCCGCGGCCTGATCCTAACCGAGCAAGGCGAGTTGCTGTACAAGACAGCACGGGAAATATTTTCCAAACTGGCCATGACCGAGGCGCTGCTGACCGAAAGTCGCGAGCGCCCGCAAGGCCCGTTGAAGATCACCACGACCGTGGCCTTTGGCTCGCTGTGGCTGACGCCCCGGATCAAGGAATTCCTTGACCTTTATCCCGATATCGCCGTCACCATGGTGCTTTATGACGGTGAATTGGATTTGGCCATGCGCGAAGCCGATGTCGCCATCCGCATGATGCCGCCGCGTCAGCCCGACCTGATTCAGCGCCACCTGCTGACCATGCATTACAATGTCTACGCCGCGCCGGAATACCTGAAAAAATACGGCATGCCGAAGACGGCCGAGGATTTGGACAACCACCACATCGTCATCTATGGCGACGACGCCCGGGTGTCGCCGCCAGTGGCCAACGTCAATTGGCTGCTGGAAACCGGGGCGACACCGTCTAGCCCGCGACGGCCGGTGCTGGAAGTCAACAACATCTACGGCATCTATCGGGCGGTGAAATCAGGCCTGGGTATCGCCGCCCTGCCCGATTACATGACCACCGAGGCCGATAATCTGGTCCATGTGCTGCCCGAGTTGAAGGGGCCGAAGCTGGACACCTATTTCGTCTATCCGGAAGAATTGCGCCACTCCAAGCGCATCACCGTCTTCCGCGACTTCCTGCTGCACAAGATTCAGGAATCCCTGTAGGCACGCATCGCCATGCCGCGCGTTGACGCCCGTCAACCGCGTCAAGGCGCATGCCCTGTCAACATGCCTCAATTCCAAGCAGGATAAGGCCTTGGCCTTTGGTATGCACACTTTGCATGCCCCCACTGCCATTTTTCCCATGGTTCCGCACCGCAACATCTCGTACAAGTGGCCATCGGCTGTTGCAACGCAACACCGACAGAGTTTCGGCAAGCCATGCTTGCCGTTTCCCGAGGTCTCCTCGGGATATCCAGGGTCCTAGTTGGATCCTACGTCTCCTAGACGTGAAGCCTCCCTGTTTGACTTAGGCCCCGGTGCATAACCGGGGCCTCTCTTTTTGTGCGGGTTCCAACGGGTCTGGGCTTGTGGCAACGAAGCCCAGGACGCCGCCCATGTGGCGGGGGAGGGATTACCCGCCCGCCGATCGCCATCCCGTATCCATGCAGGTTGACGTGATCCCCCCTGATCGTTCTTAACCCCGAACCGAGGCCAGGGCCGATCAACATACATCTATTAACTTCATAAATTGCATTCCATACCACCAAGGGCTAAGGTTGATCCTATTGCACGTCGCTTTTCCCATAGGATCGGATGATGACATCTGTCCAAAAGCCACGTATCGACATTTCATCCACCGTCATTCCCGCCGATGGAATGCCCTGTTTGCGGGTCTGTGTCTCGGGAAGCGCGACCATCGAAGTGATCGGATCTTGTAAGGATGCCTTCCTCGGCCTTCTGGGGCGCGGCGATGACGTATCCGTCGAAATCCGAACAGAAACCATCGACTTTTCATTTCTGCAACTGATCGCGGCCGCGCGAAAATCCCTCAAATTGCAGGGGCGACAGGTGCATTTGCATGGAACGGCCATCTTTGCCGCAGCCTTGGAAAGTGCAGGATTTCGCATGAACTGCCTGCCGCTTGAAGACGCCGTCGAAGCTAAGAACGGCGACGGGGCGAAGAACGGCGACGGGGCGGACGGACATCATGACGATGACGCCCTCGCCCCCCTAAGCCACGAGAGCTTACAAAGTCGTCTCGCCGCACTTCCCGAGGCTATGGTCTCGGCCCTCGCCACCGCCGCAGCGACGCTCAATCCCCAGAAAGTATCAGAAATCATCGATGCCATTGCTCGGCACGACGCCCTCCTGGCCCAAGAATTGACCTCTCAGGCGGAGAAGTTCCATTACTATGCGATTCTCGACGCCATCGAGATCAAGACATGACGGAAACTTCCGGGTTTTCGGCTTCGGGACTTGAAGGCGCGCCCTTCGTCGCGGCCGATATCTTGGTGGTTGATGATAGCCCATCGAACCTGTCGTATCTGTCGGGTATCATTTCCGAGCAAGGACATATGCCCAGGCTGGCCATTTCCGGAAAGCTTGCCCTGACGGCGGCGAAAGCGGAGATTCCCGACCTCATCTTGCTTGACGTTATGATGCCGGAAATTGATGGCTTCGAGGTCTGCCGGCGCCTGAAAAGCGATCCGCGGACTCGCGATATTCCGGTGATTTTCGTCAGTTCCATGTCGGACCCTCAAGAGAAGGTGAGGGCCTTCACCGCCGGGGGCGTCGATTACGTGACCAAGCCCTTCGCAACCGAAGAGATCGTCGCCAGAATTCGCACCCATCTTGAAATATCCCGGATGCGGACGCGACTCTTGGAGCAAAACGCGGAACTCGAAGAAGCCCGCCGCTCATTGGAAACGCGCCTTGATGAGCAGACCCACTCGACGCAACTGGCGCTTCTCAATCTGATCGACAAGGAAAAGACCCTCGATACGGTCGAGAGCGATCTTCAGCATACGGTCGAAGCCTTGTCCCGCTCCCATGCGGAGCTTGATCGCTTTGCCGCCATCGCCGCACATGACCTCCAGGAACCGTCTCGGGCCGTTATTCTTTTCGCCCAATTGCTGCAAAGGCGGCTGGGCGAGGCGATGGATACGACGACGATCGAATACCTGGAATACATCGTGGGGGCGGCGCGGCAGATGATGACGTTGGTCCAGGACCTCCTGGCCTATACGGAGCGCTTTCACCAAAATTACGCCCTCGAACGCGTGGATTGCGACAAGGTCCTCAAGATCGTTCTGAAAAAAATGGAGCCGGCTCTCGTCACGTCCGCGGCAAAGATCACCTCGCGGCCACTGCCGACGGTTGTCGCGAATGAGGCGGAATGCATCGAACTCTTCGAGCAACTCATCGGCAACAGCATCAAATTTTCCCGTCACGGCGCCCCCCCGGAAATCGAGATTGCCGCCACCGTCGATGGTGAAGAGTGCGAATTCACCATCACGGACAATGGCATCGGGATCGAGGAAATCTATCTGGAAAGGATTTTTGGTCTTTTTATGCGCCTTCACACCCGACAGAGATATCCAGGCAACGGCGTTGGCCTTGCCCTTTGTAAAACGATCGTCGAATCCCTTGGCGGCTCGATCAAAGCGACATCAGAGGCAGACAAGGGAACGACGATACATTTCTCCTTACCGGTTACAGACGAACAGGTCTAAATATTTATTCATAGTTTTGAATTGGCGACTTAAGTAGCAGCATGATGGATATTATGTCTCGTGATGATACAAACTGGCGTCCGTGGCTTGATCAAGCGATCTTGGTCATGAAAACATTGCGCAGTCTTCACGAGCCGTCAGAGACGGCTTTCCTCGACATCGGCGAGCGCTTGCGCGAGGCCCATGGGGCATCGCGCAATCTTGCCGCCATGGCCAGCGCCCTTTCCCTCAGCATGTCGGAAGAGGGAGTTCTTAAAACCCTCAATGATTTGGACCGCGACATTGTCCTGGTTAACGCCCTTTTAAACGGTCGCGGCGAGCGCCAGTCGGGACTGAAGGGGATCTGCGATTCGGCGGAACGTATTGATGTCTTGCTGCGCTCTCTCCTCAAGACCATGGGATACGTCCGTATTTTGGCGACGAATGCCAAAATTGAGGCGACCCAGGTCTCGAATCTCGACGTCGATTTTCAGGTCTTCACCCGCGAGATCGAACGTCTTGCGTTGAATGGCGACAAGACTGTCCTCGGCATCCGAAACGAGCTCACCGCGTTGGAAAAGACGTCGCGGGATGCCTTCGAGGCCCTGACCCGCTTTGACATCGGCCACCGCCAAGAACTGGAGGATGTATCGCGACGGCTGCGCGATTCCGTGGCCGCCCTCAAGAACAAGCAACTGCGTGCCGCAGAAGTCCTGCAGGCAATTCCCGATGAGTTGGAAGGGGCCGCACGCAGCATCGGCGAGGTCGTATCCGCGCTTCAGATCAGCGATATGACCCGGCAGCGGATCGAGCATGTCGAGCATGCCTTGGACACCTTGGCCTCGGCGTTGTCGGCCGGGACCGATCACAATGATGTGCAAGGCCTTGGGCAAGAACAGCTTCTCGTCTTCATCAGCGGCATCTGTAGCCTTCAGGCGCATCAGGTGCAAAGCATCCGCGACGCCTTCGCTGAAAAGGTCGCCATGATCAGATCCAGTCTCAAATCATTGACGACGCGGATCGACGCCATTGGCCAAAAGGCCGAAGACGTGCATTCCGGCGGACAAGAAAATGGGTCGTCATTCCTGCTTGAAGTCGAAAAAGATTTGGAAACGACAGCTAAAATTCTGGCGGTTTTTTCCACGGCGATGCAGGAAATGGAACACAGCCTCGGGCTTGTCACGGATAAGGCCAAAGGCATCGGCAGTGCTTTGGCGGCAGTTCGCGACGTCGATGCCGACATGCACCTCATGGGACTTAATGCTTCGATTAAATGCGGCAAGTTGGGAACCAAAGGGAGGGCGCTGAACGTCATCGCCGGAGAAATCCAGGCAAGCGCCCGAGAAACGCAAAAACAGGTGGATCAGACCGCGTCGGGCTTGAATGCGATCAACGCCAGCGTCCGCTCCTTGATGGAAGGCGAGAGCGAAGGACAGCAGGCAATTTCCGTCGCCCCCCTTCAGACATCGCTTATCCAGGCGGTCGGGGCTTTGCGGCAAGTCGGCGGGAAATCGGCGAAAGTTCTTGCGGAGATCCGCAAGCAGGGCGGTGAGGTGATTGCGGCCATCGACAATTCTTTGGCCGTATTCACCATCGCAGAGACGATGCAAGATATTTTTAACCAAGCCGCCAACCAGTTGCACGCCGTCGCTAAAGACAGCGATCCCGGCTTGACCGGAGAAGAGATGGAGCGTGCCAAGCAAAAGGTGGTGGAATTCATGCACGCCCATTACACCATGGTCAGCGAACGCGACGTTCACCAAGCCCTGTTCTCCACCACGTCAGAAGAGCACGAAACAGATATTGTGGACGGCGATCTATTGGACGTCCTGTTTTAACTTTCCCCTCCTCTCTACCGATGATCGGCTGAGGCGGGGTGGTCCAACTCGTTCTTGATCTTCCGCAGCCAGACATCCCCGGTGGACGTCAGCATCTTGATCATGACGCCCGACGACCCCAGAACCCGTTTACTGGAAATTTGAATTTTTTGCCGCTTCAGCTCTTCAAGCGCCACGTTAACGTTTCGCCGGCCAACTTGAATGCCGCAATCCAGCGAGGTCAGCGTTCCGCCTCCGCCGAAAACCTTGGCGCGAAGATTGAATGGAACCACCCCCAAACGCATCATCTCGTCGAGCAGGGTTTCGATCGCGAAGGGGCCGTGGCGCAGTGTCGCCGTTTTGGTGTCTGGATTATCAGGAAAGATATAGTGGTTCATGCCGCCGATCGCCTGGATCGGATCGAAAAGACAGACCGACACGCAGGAACCAAGAATGGTGGTCACCACATGAGGTTCCCGAGAACAAAACATCTCACCAGGTTTCAGAAAGACCGTCGGCAATGTGCTTTCGATGGAAAGGTTTCGGGTCATTATTCGTGAAAAGACCTCGTTCCAAGGGGGGCAGATTGGCATCCATCAGGCGGTGCTGGACGATCCGAAGTTAACTCCAGCGGCAATGCGCATGATTTCTTGAGCAAGGCGATGCAGCGGAACGGATTTCATGGCGGCGCCAAGCTTCAGGGCTTCCTTGGGCATGCCGAAGACGATGCATGTGCTTTCATCCTCGGCCACCGTATAAGCGCCGGCCTCACGCATTTCCAACAGGCCGCGCGCGCCGTCGTCCCCCATGCCGGTCATGATGATCCCGGCGGCATTGGCCCCGGCATATTGCGCCGCCGAGCGAAAAAGAACATCCACAGAGGGTCTGTGCCGCGACACCAAAGGCCCATCCCTCACCTCGACATAGTAACGCGCCCCGCTGCGCTTCAAGAGCATGTGGCGATTCCCCGGGGCAATCAGCACCTGTCCGCGGATCATGGTGTCGTTGTTTTCGGCTTCCTTGACCGACATGGCGCAAAAGGAATCCAGACGCTTTGCAAAAGCCGCCGTGAACTTTTCCGGCATGTGTTGAACGATGGCGATGGCGGGGGCATCGGCAGGCAGGGCGGTCAGCAGCTCGCGCAGTGATTCCGTGCCACCGGTGGATGCGCCGATACAGATCACTTTCTCCGTGGTCTTGGCCATCGCCGCCGATGGCCGATAGGGGCTGATCACGGCGTCCGCCGTTAATTTCTCGGTCACGAGGGGACGCTTGTCTCGCGCCTCGACCATCTGGCGGACGGTCTGGACGCGAACCTTTGCCGCCGCCTTGACCGCATCACAGATGCGAATTTTTGATTCGAGCAGAAATTGCTTTGTCCCGGCCCGGGGCTTGAGAATCACATCGACCGCGCCGGCTTCCAGGGCTTGCATCAGGGTTTCCGATCCCTCCTCGGTGAGGGACGAACACATCACCACGGGAATGGGGCGTTGGTGCATCAGCTTGCGCAGGAAGGTGATGCCATCCATGCGCGGCATCTCGATATCCAAGGTAATGACGTCGGGAACCATTTCCTGGATCATCCTTGCCGCGACAAAAGGATCCGACGCCGCCCCCATGACCTTGATATCGGGATCGTCTTCCAATATCTCGGACAGCGTTTGCCGAACGGACGCCGAATCGTCAATGATCAGAACGTTGATTTTTTTATCCGCCATTCCTGACAAACACTCCATGTCCTTGGGTCATATGCGGCGATAAACCGTCGGTTCGCACAGTTCCAGGGGCAGATCCAGACCATTCAGGGCCTCGGAATGGCCCATGATAAGATATCCACCCGAAACCAGATGATCGCAGAGAAAACCGATCACTCTTTGCTGAACAGCACGGTCGAAATAAATGATGATATTTCGGCAGAAAATAACGTCCATCGCAAATTTGAACGGATATTTTCTCTCCAGCAGGTTCATCTTCGTAAACGTCACCGCGCGGCGAATTTCGGGAGCCATCCGCACCAATCCGGCACCTTTATCCCGTGACTTCAACAGATAACGCTTTCGCGTCAGCATGGGGACCGGGGCAATGAAATCCTCGGTATAGACGGCACGGACAGCCTCTTGCAGGGCATCGGTACAAATATCGGACGCGAAAATCTGAAATTTGAACCCTGAATTTTCCAAGGCGACATCGCTCAGAACCATGGCAAGCGTGTATGGCTCGGGGCCGGTTGAACAGGCGGAACTCCAAACCCGACACGGACGCGAAGCGCCGATGCCTTGTGATTTGACCAGTTCCGGGACGATCCGTTTGGCCAGAATTTCGAAATGCCCAGGTTCGCGAAAGAAGTCGGTTTTATTGGTCGTGATGGCGTCGATCAGGATCGATAGTTCCTGTTCCAACCCTCCTTCATCGAACAAAAAGGTGGAATAATCGTCGAACTTTCTTAAGCCCAGGTCTCGGACGCGGCTGCGCAGGCGTCCTTCGACCATTGTCTGCTTCTTCTCCCCGACCTTGATGCCGCAATAGGCTTCGATGAGATCCGCCAGCCGTCTGTACTGGCGAGGACTGAAATGATCGCCAATAGGAGGGCCAGGCTGAAACCGGCGATTATGTGTTGCATCAGGCATGGGCAACGAACGCCAACTCCCCCGCCATGAAGACACGGTTGAAATCAATGACGATGACAAAGCGCTCGCGGCGTCGCCCGATACCCTTGATGAATTCCGAATCCCAACGAACCCCGACATTGGGAGGCGGATCAACATTGCTGGAATCAAGCCCGGTCACCTCGTAGACCCGATCCGTGAGAGCCCCGATCATAATCGGCTTACCATCGGCTTGAACCTCAAGCACCATGATGCGCGAATGACGGCTCGTCGCCACGGGCGGCAAGCCGAACTTGGAGCGCAAATCAAGGACCGGAACACTGTGCCCCCGGACATCGATCATTCCCAGGACAAAGGACGGGACGTTGGGAACCCTCGATATCTGGCAAAGGTCAAGAACCTCACGCACCTGGAAGACATTGATGGCGTAAATCTCGTCTCCGACGCAAAAGGTCAGGTACTTGGCTTCGGCATCCAAGGTCACCCGGACTTGCTCGGCACGGCTTTCCAGCGGGGGGCTCGCTCCCGCTTCATGTCCCGTCGTCATGAGCGCCTCCCCGTTTAGACGTTTTGATATTGGCCATGCCGCCTCCGATCGGGAGCGCCCCCGCGTCTTGCAGTACGATCTGCCTTGAGGCGAAGATCCGATCGATATCGACGATGATGATGAAGCCGCCTTCGGTCTTTCCAATGCCCTTGATGAATTCGGGCCGCCAGCGCATGCCGTATTGCGGCACCTCTTCCATCGACGCGGCGGCCACCTCGGTGACCTCATAGACCCGGTCCGCCAAGGTTCCGACCACGGTGACCTCGCCGTCCACCATGACCTCCAACACGATAATACGGCTGTCAGCCGTCAAGATGCCGGCACTCATCCCGAACTTGCGCCGCAGATCGGCCAAAGGCACGACCCGCCCTCGGACATTGATCAGCCCCGGTAAAAATTCGGAACTGTTCGGCACACGCGTGATGGGCACCAGATCAAGAACCTCGTGAACAATGTCGGTCTCCACCGCGAAGATCTCGTTTCCAAGGCCGAGGGTCAGAACCTGCAAGGCGGTGCCAGCGGCAAAAACCGTATCGTCACCATCCGCTGCGTCGGCACTGATTATCGCGGCGTCAATAGCGCTCGAACGAGTCATCTCCCGCACCTCCCTGACCGTCGTCGCCAAGGTCAAGGCTGAACCCTTTGCCGGTTTTCGCTTTTGCTCCCGGCTCTTTTTTCACAATCTTAGGGGAAACGGGTTTTGCCATGGGCTTTTTTGACAAGTGGGCAACCTTGGCATGGGACTGACCAAGGGCCGGTCCTTGGCGGTGATGCGCGGCATTCATGGTCGTTGAATCGACCCTGAAGAAGGAAATCGAGGCTTGAAGCTGCTCAGCCTGAGCCGCAAGCTCTTCAGAGGTTGAAGACATTTCCTCGGAAGCGGCGGCATTTTGCTGGGTCACTTGGTCCAGTTGCTGGATGGCCGTGTTGATTTGCTCCGCCCCGATATTTTGTTCCCGCGAAGACGCGCTGATCTCTTCCACCAGTTCCGCCGTCCGCTTGATATCGGGAACCAATTTCGTCAGCATTTGCCCTGCCTGTTCCGAAACGCCGACGGTCTTGTCGGACAATTCGCTGATTTCGGTTGCCGCCGCCTGGCTGCGTTCGGCCAGCTTGCGGACTTCCGACGCCACGACGGCAAAGCCCTTGCCGTGCTCGCCGGCCCGCGCCGCCTCGATGGCGGCATTAAGAGCCAAGAGATCGGTTTGCCGGGCAATTTCCTGAATGATATTGATCTTCTCAGCGATGGTTTTCATGGCATTGACCGCTTCGCTGACCGCCTTGCCGCTTTCCTCGGCATCCGAGGCGGATTTGCGCGAAATCTTTTCGGTCTGTGCGGCATTGTCGGCGTTTTGCTTGATGGTCGCGGCCATTTCCTCCATGGACGAAGATGCCTCTTCGGCCGCCGAGGCCTGTTCGGTCGCCCCCTGGGACAATTCCTCGGCGCTGGAACTCAACTCCTCGCTGCCGGCTGCGACGTTGTCGGCGGCCGATGTGACCTCGCTGACCACGCCGCGCAGCTTGCCAACCATTTCGTTAAGGTTGGTAATAAGGTCGCCGATCTCGTTGCTGGCGCCGTAATTCAAGGTTTGCGTAAGGTCTCCGCCGGCCACGGCGTGCGCCAGGCTGCCGGCCTGATTAAGACCGGAGGAGATGTTGAGCGAAACCCAGACCCCAATGGCAATGCCGATGATGGCCGAAACGCAAAGGACGGCGATCAGGGTGTTTCTTGCGGTCGCATAATCCAGGTCGCTTTGAGTTTTGTCACTGATCATGCTGGCTTCGTTCAAGGCGACGATCTGGCTGAGCGCGTCCCCGGCACGATTGGCCAAGTCCCGCCCCTTACCCTGGGAAAGGGCCGTGGCACGGCTATTACCGTTTACCATGGTGATCTTTATGACTTTTTGGTGCAATTTCAGCCAGTCGTCGAAGCGCCGGTCGAAAGTGTCCAGCAAGTCGCGATTCTCGCCCTGGGCCAAGTCGCGCAATTCGCGGCGAACGGTGGTCAGTTCCGCCAAGATGCCTTCGACGGCTTTTTCCTGGGCCGTCATTTCGTCTTCACTCTCGGAGAGAACGGCGTTCTTTTCCGCCCTTTGAATCTCCACCATTCCACGGAACAAACGAGCCGTCATCAGCGCGCCCTTGGTGTCTTGGAGCGATGCGCTGGCGGTTGCCCGGCTTTCCATGTTGCGAAGCATTCTTTGCAAAGGCTCTGTCGTCGCATCGAATGCTTTGCGGGCGTCGCCGGCCGACAGATTTCTCGCCTCGACATTGGAATTGAGCATCGCCAATTGGGTGATTTCATCTACGATCTTAATATAAGATCCGTATGATTCATTAAACGCATCCAGTTTTTGCTTTCCATCCGCCGATGCAAGTTCGCGGAGTTTCCTGTCGTTCTTCTCGATGTCCTCTTTTAGCTTTTTCACTCTGTCGGCGAAGCGGCCCATCTCGGCCGGGTCGGACGCCAGAATGATGTTCTTTTCCGCCCGTCCGATCGCGACCAAATCGCGTTCCATGCTACGCGACAGGTTCACCTTGGCGGCGGAGGAATCGACCAAATTATTGATCATGTTGTTGAGGTTCGACAGGGATGCGGTCCCCATGAACGATGCGATGGCCGATAGCAGGAGGACGATTCCGAAGCCTAGGGCCAGTTTTGCCTTAATCGTGAATCGCATTTTTTTGCCCTTCCGTACGAGCGTATCGTTAAGCCTGGGGGTGCATGTGCCGTTACGACGATTTCAACGCAGATTCCCTGTCTTGCGCGAATTGCATCAAATGAGGGATGTCTAGAATCAACGCCACCGTCCCATCACCCAAGATGGTGGCGCCCGAGAAGCCCTCGACATCCCGGTGAAGCTTGCTGAGAGACTTGATAACGGTTTGATATTGGCCAATCACTTGATCGACGACGAAACCAACACGGTGTTCGCCGAAGGAAACGATGACCACCTTCTGCGTGTCTTGGCTCGGCGCGGCGGCGCCAAAAAGCTCCCATAGCCGGATATACGGCACGATCTCGTCGCGAATATTGAGGAACTGCCGTCCTTCCGACGTGTGGTCCTGGGCTTGGGTCAGTTCCACGCATTCTTCGACCGAGGTCAGGGGAACGACGAAGTGGCCGCTGGCAACCCGAACCAGCAGCCCGTCGATAATGGCCAAGGTCAATGGCAATTTCAGGGTCACCGCCGTACCGCGCCCGGGCTCGCTGCCGACGTCGATGGAAGCACGCAGCTTGTCCATGGTCTTCTTGACCACATCCATGCCGACCCCCCGACCCGACACCGCGCTAAGTTGCCTTGCCGTCGAAAAGCCAGGGTGAAAGACGAAGCCAAAAAGATCGCTATCGGTGACGTCCTGGTTGGGCTGCAACAGGCCGCGTTCCACGGCCTTGGCACGAATGGCATCGCGGTCCATGCCTTGTCCGTCGTCGCGGACGCTGATATGCACCTGAGCGCCGGAATGAAGGGCCGAGAGGTGCAGGCGCCCCATTTCGCGTTTGCCATGCCGTTTGCGGGTGTCTGCGTCCTCAATCCCGTGGTCGATGGAATTGCGGATCAGATGGACCAGCGGATCGTTCAGACTCTCGATGACGGTCTTATCGAGTTCGGTTTCCTCCCCCGCCATCGTCAGCTCGATTGTCTTGCCAAGCTCTTGCGACAAGGTGCGGACCACCCGACGGAATTTCCCGAAAAGAGTGCTGATTGGAACCATGCGCATATTCATGGTCGTGTCGCGAAGTTCCGAGGAAAGCCTGTCGATTTCCTCGGCTATCGACTTCAGGGCGCTGTCGGCCGAATGAGACGCCAATTGCGTCAGACGCGCCTGAGCGATCACCAATTGGCCCACCAGATCCATCAGACCGTCCAGCCGTTCGGCCGGAACCCGGACATTGGTCGCCGCCTCGCTCGCGGCTTTTGTCTGAGCGCTCGACTGAACCGCTCTTTGCTCGGAAAGGGCGGATTCGACTTTGTCGGGCGAGACCTTGCCATGCTTGACCAGTAACGAACCAAGACGTTCTTGTTGTCGCAAGATGCCGACAAGATCATCCGGCGTGATGTCGCCCCGCTCGATCAGGATCTCGCCAAGGCGCTTGCCGCCTTCCTCGTCGATACCTTCCAGCGGCTGAATCGAGAGCTCCATGTCATCGATGACGAAGATGAAGACGTCCTCGATCGCCGATGGCGGCTTGTCCGTGGTCAACAGCACGTCCCACACGGTGTAGCATTTCTCGGGGTCCATTTCCTCCAGCGGAGGAATGTGATCGGTGATGGCAATGATCCGGCTTGTCCCCAACCCTGCCAATTCATCCAGCAAAAGCAAGGGGTTGGTTCCAAAGGACATGACGTTCTCAGCCAGCTTGAAGCGGACACGATACGTCGTCGGGCCATCGGGTTTTACCGCAGCAATGTTCTCTTCGGTCTCCGGGGGCGTGTCGCTGACGCCGTCCTTGGTCGCGTGCCGGGTGATGTCCTGAAACGAGGCAAGCAACGCCTTGCTGCGGATCGTGTCCTCGCTGTCGGGAACCTCGATCATACTGCGCATGTGGTCAAGGGAGGCCAGCGTCAGGTTAACCAGCTCCCGGCTGATCGCCAGCCTTCCGGTGCGGACCATGTCGAAGGCCGTCTCGACGTGATGGGTGAAGCCGGCGACCGCTTCGAACCCGAACATCGCCCCCGACCCTTTGATTGTGTGGAGGGCTCGAAAGGCGGAATTGACCAGCTCCATGTCATCGGGGCGGCTTTCGAGGTCAAGCAACGCGCTCTCGAGCTGAACCAGAAGGTCCTCGGCCTCCTGACGAAATGTGGCGGCAGGATCGGGAGCTATTGCCATCGCGACTCGTCCTTCACCTCAAGCGTTCATCCAAGAACCTTCTTCACCACGGCCAGCAGCTTGTCCTGCTCGAAGGGTTTGACGATCCACCCCGTCGCGCCGGCCGCCCGACCTTCCTGCTTCCGTTGCTCTTGCGATTCGGTTGTGAGCAGGATCATGGGCGTAAATTTGTAACCGGGAAGCGCCCGTAAACTCTTGATCAGCGTGATGCCATCCATGTTCGGCATGTTCAGATCAGTAATGACCATATCGACTTGTTCAGTCTTGAGCCGATTGAAAGCCTCTTGACCATCAATCGCCGTAATCACCTGGTAGCCATTACTTTCCAAGGTGAACGACACCATTTGCCTGACGCTGGCCGAATCATCGACGCTTATGACCTTTTTTGCCATGTCGGCTAAACCTCCTCCTGCCACGACCAGAGCGGATTGCGAACCGCCGGCCCAACCTTTGGAGACCCGGCTTCGATAAAGCCGCCGACGGCAAGTGCACGCACCACCGTTTCAGACGGTTTTCCAAAGATGCGGAAAATCTTCCCCATCTTCGTCGCAGTTTTCTGTGCCGCCAAAAGCAACTGAATCAGGGACAGGTCGGCATCTTCAACTTTCGCAAGATCAACGACACTCTCGGTCGAGGAACGGATTGCCTCGATCAAATCGGCTTTGACATCGTTGATCGTGCCGATCGTGTGCGAACCCGAAAGAACGATTGTCGCCGCACCGCCTCCGCAGCCTCCCGTTATCCCCTCTGCCTCAGATGAAATAACCGCAGCCAGCACGGAAGGGCCTCCATTCAGATCATCCCCTACGGCTTATTATGGACAAATGCCGGCAAAATATTCCAGTAACAATTGATCTTGTGCGCAAATATTTATCCGATAGGCGACAAAGCGGACCTCATTCCATCGTCACATTGATAATCGCATCTTACGCGCCACCAAAGCTGAGTTCGCGATCAATCCGCCTCCAATCATTCGATTGGATGTCCGCCTCCCCTCAGTCCCATCCTTTGTTTGACCGGGGAGGGCGGGGCCGGCTGACAACCGCAAGGCTATTTTTGTCCGGGTAAATTCAAGCTGCTGATGCTGTCGAACAAAAAGTTCTTGAAGCTTTCCGCCGCCGGCGACAGCGATCGTCCATTGCGGGTATAAAGATAAAAACGCCGGGTCACCACCGGATCGATCAACGGCCGCATTTCCAGGCCATAGAGGCGGACCAACGACGCCGCATAGGGGATGCATACGGTCATCCCCAGACCGGCGGCGACCATGCTCAACGCCGTCGACATGAAGGACACCGTCGTGTTCGGGTCCAAACCCGCCTGTTGGACCGAGCCGCGCAAATCCAGCGACAGCCGTTCGATGAACTGCCCCTGCAAGGTAATCAGCCGATGTTCGGCCATGTCGTCCCAGGTCACGGAATCGCGGGCGGAAAAGGCATGGTCTTTATGAAACACCGCCATGAACGGCAATTCGAACAACAGGTCGGCGGTGATATCCGAACTGGAGGTGCGTTCCGGCCCGATGCCGAAATCGACTTCCCCCGAAAACACCCTGGCCACGACGCTTTCCACCACGCAATCAATCAGCCGGATGGTGACATGGGGGTGCGATTCCGAGTAAGCGCCGATGACCTCGGGCAGCAACGTGCACGACATCAGCTGCGGCGCGGCGATGCGGACCAAGCCCTTTTTCAGTTCCTTCAAATTGGTCAGCTCGTCCAGCACGTCGTCGAGATCGTGCAGGATCTTTTCGATCATCGGAAAAATGCTGCGGCCGACATCGGACAATTTAATGCGGCGCGTGCTGCGATCGAAAAGGCGGACCCCCAGGGATTGCTCTAATTCCTTGATCAGGCCGCTGAGTGCCGATTGTGTGACAAACAGGCTTTCCGCCGCCAAGGTGAAGCTGCCGGTCTGAGCGACGGCAATGAAGGCGCGAAGCTGTCGCAAGGTGACATTCATCCGATTATCCCAACACTGAAGATCTCGACCATGACGCGCGTGGCTTCGCCCCCACCAAACCCCCGCATCAATTCATAAGATATCCTGATAAATTGATATGTAAAAGCTGTTGGACTTGTTATGCGGTTTTCCCGTTCAATCCAGGCAAGGCTTCTTCCGTGCACGCTTTTCCAAAGGCGCGTCACGGGGACAAACAAACATCGCGCCGAGGAAACGGGAATGGATCTGATCAAGAAAGTGCACCACGTCGCCTATCGCTGCCGCGACGCCAAGGAAACCGTGGAATGGTACGGCAAGCATCTCGGCATGGATTTCGTCTTGGCCATTGCCGAGAACGAAGTGCCATCGACCAAGGCCGCCGATCCCTACATGCATATTTTTCTGGACGCCGGTCACGGCAACATCCTGGCGTTTTTCGAGCTGCCGACCAAGCCGGAGATGGGGCGCGATGAAAACACCCCGGACTGGGTCCAGCATCTGGCCTTGGAAGTCGATAGCGTCGATACCTTGCTCAAGACCAAGGCGCGGTTGGAAGCGGAAGGCATTTCCGTGGTCGGCCCCACCAACCACACCTTGTTCCAATCCATCTATTTCTTCGATCCCAACGGTCATCGGCTGGAATTGGCCGCCAACACCCACACCGCCAAGATGATGGACAGCTTGGATCGGGTGAAGTGGGAGATGCTGGAGGAATGGTCGCGAACCAAAAGCGCCCCGCAACATGCGCGCTGGATGCATGACGGCAGTTGGTCCGAACAAGGAAACGCGTCGTGAAGCTGGCATCGTTGAAGGGCGGCCGCGACGGCCGTCTGGTGGTGGTCAGCCGCGACATGACGCGCTGCCATCCGGTTCCGGCCATTGCCGCCACCTTGCAGGCGGCGCTGGATGATTGGCAAACCTGCGAACCGCAATTGCGCCAAACCTACGACGCCTTGAACCGCGGGGCCTTGGGGCCTTGCGATCCCTTCGATCCCGCCTTGTGCAGCTCGCCCTTGCCGCGGGCCTATCAATGGGCCGACGGTTCGGCCTATCTCAATCATGTGGAACTGGTGCGCAAGGCACGCGGCGCCGAGTTGCCGGAATCGTTTCAATCCGACCCGTTGATGTATCAGGGGGGCTCGGACGGATTCATCGGCCCGCGCGATCCGGTACGAGCCAATGAATCCTGGGGCATCGATTTCGAAGCCGAAGTCACCGTCGTGGTCGGCGACCTGCCCATGGGCGCGTCGCCCCAACAATGCGTCGATGCCATTCGCTTGGTCATGCTGGTCAATGATGTCTCGCTTCGTAATCTGATCCCGGCGGAATTGGCCAAAGGGTTCGGCTTCTTCCAATCCAAGCCGGCCTCGGCCTTCAGTCCGGTGGCGGTGACCCCCGACGAATTAGGCGATGCTTGGCGCGACGCCAAAGTGCATCTGCCGCTGATGGTGCAGTTGAACGGCGCCGCCTTCGGCCGGCCCAACGCCGGAATGGACATGACCTTCGATTTCGGCCGCCTTACCGCCCATGCGGCTAAGACCCGGGCTTTGGCCGCCGGCACCATCATCGGCGCCGGCACCGTCTCCAACAAGCAAGGCGATTTGTGGGGCTCGAGCATCGCCAATGGCGGTGTCGGCTATTGTTGTCTGGCCGAACTGCGCATGTACGAAACCATCGAGCAAGGCAAACCGGTTACCCCGTTCATGAAGAACGGCGACGTGGTCCGCATCGAAATGTTCGACGAAGCCGGCAACAGCATTTTCGGCGCCGTGGAAAACAAGATCGAGGCATTGGCGGACTGAACCGCCAAGCCGCACATCCAAGAAAGCTTTCAGGAGGAAACGTCATATGAGCAAGCGTTCAATCGGCATGATCGCCGCCACGGCTTTGACCGTGCTGGCCCCGTTGCACATGGCCCAGGCCGAGGAAATCGTCCTTAAGGTCGCCCATTTCTGGCCGCCCACCGCCCTGTCCCAAAAGACGGTCCTGGAACCCTGGTGCGCCAAGATCGCCGAGCAGTCCCAGAACCGCATGAAGTGCCAGATTTATCCGGCCATGCAATTGGGCGGCACGCCCCCGCAATTGATGCAGCAGGCGGCTGACGGCATCGCCGACATCGTCTGGACGCTGCCCGGCTACACCGCCGGCCGTTATCCCACCGCGGAAGTGCTGGAACTGCCGTTCATGACCACCTCGGCCGAAAGCGGCAGCCGCGCGGCCTGGAATTTGTATGAACGCTTCGGCCAAAAGGATTTCGAGGCGGTCAAGCCGCTGGCCTTCAACGTTCATGACGCCGGCCATGTTCACAACAACGTCCGTCCGATCAAGACCTTGGCCGATTTCAAGGGCTTGAAGTTGCGCGCTCCCACCCGCCTGACCAATAAGATGCTGGCCATGCTGGGCGCCACCCCGGTGGCCATCCCCATGCCGTCCTTGCCGGACGCGGTGTCCAAGGGCGTGGCCGACGGCTACGTGCTGCCGTGGGAAGTCATCCCGACCATGAAGCTGCACGAAATGACCAAGTACGACACCGAAACCGATCCGGCGCAGCCGTCGCTGTACACGGCGGTGTTCAGCATCGTCATGAACAAGGCCAAGTACGCCTCGCTTCCCGACGATTTGAAGAAGGTGATCGACGCCAATTCCGGCGCCGATTTCTCGGCCTCCATCGGCAAGGCCTGGGACGAATCCGGCACCATGGCCCGTAAGATCGCCGCCGAAGGCCATCAGGTCGACGTGATCCCCGCCGCGGACATGGGCCCCTGGCGCAAGGTCGGTGACCAATTGGCGGTGGACTGGGCCAAGGAAATGACCGCCAAGGGCTATGACGGCCAAGCCATGGTCGATGCGGCGCGGGAACTGACCGCCAAATACGCCACCAAGTAATCCCCTTGCACCGATCGGAAGGCCATCTTGACCTTCCGATCCTCATGCCGGAGAACGTTGATGGCCGAGGCCGTTCCTCAACTTGACGACCACAGCGACGCCGGTCCGCAAGACCGTATCGGCGCCTTTTTGTTCGCCTGGGCCCGCCTGTCCGCCATCGGCGGCGGCGCCGTCCTGCTGGGCATTTGCGGCGTGTCCGTCTACAGCGTGGTCGGCAGATGGCTGTTCGACCAACCGATTTTGGGCGATGTGGAACTGGTGCAAATGGCCTGTGCGGTGGCGATTTCAGCCTTTTTGCCCTATTGCCAGATGAAAAACGCCCACGTGATCGTCGATTTCTTTACCCAATCGGCAAGCCCCCGCCTGCGCCGTTTTCTCGACCAGGCCGCTGCCTGGCTGTTGGCGCTCGCCTCGGCCGTGATCGCCACGTTCAGCTTCGTCGGTGCCTGGGAGGCCTATCGCTTCGGTGAAACCGCCATGATCCTGGGATGGCCGTTGTGGTGGTCGTACGTCAATATCGGTCCCGGCTTCGCCCTGCTGTCCGCCGCCGCCGTCTATACGGCCCTGACCGGCCGAGGAGCAGCCCAATGAGCAGCGTCGTCATCGGTTTCCTGGCCAGCGGTCTGACCCTGGTCTTGCTGGCGTTACGCGTGCATATCGGCGTCGCCATGCTGGTCGGCGGCTCGGTCGGCTATGCCGCCGTTTCCGGCGTCATGCCGTTGATGGCCTATTTCAAGAATTTGGCCTATGGCCGCTTTTCGGTTTACGACTTGTCGGTGGTGCCGCTGTTCCTGCTGATGGGCAACATCGCCTCGAAAGGCGGTTTGTCCCGTCGCCTGTTCATGGCCGCCAACGCCTTTCTGGGCCATTTCCGCGGCGGCGTCGCCATGAGCGCCATCGGCGCCTGCGCCGCCTTCGGGGCCATTTGCGGCTCGTCATTGGCGACGGCGGCGACCATGGGCCAGGTGGCGCTGCCGGAACTGCGCCGGTGCAAGTATTCGCCCGCCTTATCGACCGGGGCTTTGGCCGCCGGCGGTACTTTGGGCATCTTGGTGCCGCCATCGGTGATCTTGGTCATCTATGCCATTTTGGCCGAGCAGAACGTGGCGCACTTGTTCATGGCCGCCATGATTCCGGCGTTGATCGCCATGGCCGGCTATATGGCCGCCATTGCGGTGAGCGTTCGCATCGACCCCACCGCCGGCCCCGCCGCCGAAGTGGTGTCGTGGGCCGAACGCGGCCGCACCTTGTTGCGGGTCTGGCCCATCGTCATGGTGTTCGTGGTGATCATTGGCGGCATTTACGGCGGCGTGTTCACGCCGACCGAGGCCGCGGCCATCGGTGTCTTCGCCACCACCATCTTGTCCATTCTCTCGGGTGAATTCACCCTGGACGGCTATCTGCAATCCGTGCTGTCGGCGGCGGAAGCCACGGCGATGATCTTCCTGATCCTGTTGGGCGCCGACGTCCTGAACGCCTTTTTGGCCCTGTCGCAGATGCCCGCCGCCATCGCTCAATGGGTCTTGACCGGCGGCTTTCCGCCGCTGGCGGTCTTGTTCGCCATGATCCTGGTCTACGTGGTCCTGGGCTGCGTCATGGACAGCTTGTCGATGATCTTGCTGACCGTGCCGATTTTCCTGCCCATCATCCTGGGTCTGGATTTCTGGGGCCTGGACCATGGGGACAAGGCGATTTGGTTCGGCATCCTGGCTCTGATGGTGGTCGAAATCGGGCTGATCACCCCGCCGGTTGGCATGAACGTCTTCATCATCAACAGCTTGGCCCGCGACGTCCCCATGCGCGAAACCTTTCGCGGCGTCGTTCCCTTCCTGATTTCCGACGCTCTGCGGGTGGTTTTGCTGGTTTTCGTCCCGGGTCTGTCCTTGTGGCTGGTGCGCGCCCTGGGCTGACGCCCGGCCGCCGCGCCGCCGATCTTCGAGCGAAAGAACAACGCCAATGAAGCTCTATACTTATTTCCGCAGTTCGGCCGCCTATCGCGTGCGAATCGCCTTGAACCTCAAGGGGCTGAGCTGGGACGCCATGCCGGTGCATTTGGTCAGGGACGGCGGCCAGCAAAACCATGCCGATTACAAACGTCTCAATCCGGCCGGCTTGGTGCCATGCTTGGAAACCGATGACGGCCATATCCTGACCCAATCGCTGGCCATCATCGAATATCTCGACGAAACCTGCCGCGCGGTGCCGTTGCTTCCAGCGGATGCGCTACAGCGCGCCCAGGTCCGCGCCTTGGCTTATGCCGTGGCCTGCGACATTCACCCCATCAACAATCTGCGGGTTCTGCGCTATCTCGGCGATGTGCTGGACATCGACGCCGCCCCCAAAGCCGCCTGGTATCGCCATTGGGTGGAACTGGGCTTGGGCACGATCGAAAAAATGCTGAACGCCCATCCCGACAAAGGCCGGTTCTGCCACGGCGACACCCCTGGCATGGCGGATTGTTGCCTGATCCCGCAAGTCTACAATGCCCGACGTTTCAACGTGAATTTGGACGCCATGCCGATCATCCGCGGCATTGCCGAGACTTGCGAAAGCATGCCGGCGTTTCGCGCCGCCGCGCCGGAAAACTGCCCGGATGCCGAATAGCGCGGCGGCTCCTCCCCCTCCCTGTGTGGGAAGATCCAATTGAATCATGGCCTAAAGCGGCGCGCCTTTAATCGAAGGCCCGACGCTCCTGCGCCGCTTGCGGGCGCGGCCAAGCATGCGCAGGCATGCGCCCGTGAGGGAAAATGATGAAGGTTCGAGCCTGAAAACAACAAAAGGCCCGATCTTGCGACCGGGCCTTTCGAGAGTGGCTTGGGCTATCCACCAAATCTTGGTGGGCGCTGTAGGATTCGAACCTACGGCCCGCTGATTAAGAGTCAGCTGCTCTACCAACTGAGCTAAGCGCCCGCACTTTGCTGGGGTGTTTCCCCTGCGGAGGTCGGCTTTATAATCGGACCAGGACCTGCTGGCAAGGGGAATTTTTTGGTATTTTGCCGTTGCTTTGCCCGCCCCCACCCTTGGCCTTTGATGAATGGCGGATTACAAAGGCCGCAGGTGATTTTCACGAAACAGCACAACAGGGGGAAACGTCCGCCATGACCGATTCCGTCAAATTCTTTCTGCCGGAAGAAAAAATGCCCAAGGCTTGGTACAACCTGGCCGCCGATCTGCCGGTGCCGTTGCCGCCACCGCTGCATCCGGGCACCGGTCAGCCGTTGGGACCCGACGATCTGGCCCCCATCTTCCCCCAGGCGGTGATCGCCCAGGAAATGACCACCGAACGCTGGATCGATATCCCCGAGCCGGTGCAGGACGTTTATCGGTTATGGCGTCCGGCGCCGCTGATCCGCGCCCGCCGACTGGAAAAGGCGTTGGGCACCCCGGCCAAGATCTATTTCAAGTATGAAGGCGTGTCGCCGGCCGGCTCGCACAAGCCCAACACCGCCGTGCCCCAGGCCTTTTATAATCAGCAAGAGGGCATCAAGCGGCTGTCGACCGAAACCGGCGCCGGTCAGTGGGGCAGCTCGCTGGCCTTTGCCGGCTCGTTGTTCGGCATCGAGGTCGAAGTCTTCATGGTCAAGATTTCGTACAACCAAAAGCCCTATCGCCGCGCCCTGATGGAGACCTATGGCGCCCGCTGTATCGCCAGCCCGTCGACGCTGACCGCGTGCGGCCGCGCCGTGCTGGACAAGGATCCCCATTCCAACGGCTCCCTCGGCATCGCCATTTCCGAGGCGGTCGAGGTCGCCGCCAGCCGTGACGACACCAAATACGCCCTGGGCAGCGTCCTTAATCACGTCTGCCTGCACCAGACGGTGATCGGCGAAGAGGCCATGCTGCAAATGGAGATGGCCGGCGACAGCCCCGACGTGATCGTCGCCTGCACCGGCGGCGGCTCGAATTTCGCCGGCCTCGCCTTCCCCTATATCCGCGAGAACCTGAAGGGGGCCAAGACCCGCATCGTCGCCGTCGAACCGGCCTCGTGCCCGACCCTGACCAAGGGCAAGTACGCTTATGATTTCGGCGATACCGGTCACCTGACGCCGCTGGTGAAGATGCACACCTTGGGATCGACCTTCATGCCGCCGGGCTCGCATTCCGGTGGCCTGCGCTATCACGGCATGGCCCCCATGGTCAGCCACGTCAAGGAACTGGGCCTGTGCGAGGCCACGTCCTATGCCCAGACCGAATGCTTCGCCGCCGCCGTCGCCTTTGCCCGGGCCGAAGGCATCGTGCCGGCGCCGGAATCGTCACACGCGGTCAAGGGGGCGATCGTCGAAGCCCTGCGCTGCAAGGCCGAGGGCAAGGCCGAAACCATCTTGTTCAACCTGTCGGGCCACGGCCATTTCGACATGCAGGCCTATACCGATTACTTCTCGGGCACTCTGAAGGATCTGCCCTATGACGAGCGGGAGCTGGAAGCGGCGCTGTCCAGCCTGCCGCAGGTCGGCTGACGCCACATCCCCGTGCGTGACGCTCATGGGGATATGGTCCGCGTGGATTGGTTGGGCTGATCGTGGTCAGCCCAACCAACGGCCCAACAATCCTTGACGCTTTTGCGGCAAGGGGGCGCATTGGCTTACCACTTGACGCAGCAAGGCGGCGATGTGTTCGTCGGTGATGGTGATGCCGTCGCTGGGATCGGGGGCAATGCTGCCGGATCGGGTATCAAGCAGGTCCAGCAGGCGCCGATCAAGCCGGCCCGAACGCGGCGGCCAGAGCGGGGCGTTTTCCCAGACGGCAACCATGACCCGCCCGGCCCCGGTCAGGGCGCGGTCAAGGTCGCCATGGGCCTTTTGCGCGCATAGCGCCAGCCACGGCAATTTACGCATACACAAGATGGTGAAGGCGCGCATGCTGCCCGCCGCGACGAAATCCAGAACCTCATCGTCGGACAAATTCAGCATGCGCAGCTCCGATCACGCCTTTAGATCGACCAATCCTTGGGACATCATTTGGGTCAGGTAATCCTTGGCCTTGCTGGTGTCGGTCCCCTGGCTGGCTTCCTTCAGCGATTCCAGCAGCAATTCCAGCGCGGTCTTCTCGCTGTCATCTTCCTCATCGGTTTCCTCGGCCTTGCCGGCGCCTCCCGCTGGCGGCGGGCCACCGGGGGGCGGACCTCCGGCGGGCGGGCCGCCGGCAGGGCGGTTGGCGGCCATCTGTGATTCAAACTCATCCAGGGCGGCACGGACCTGATCGGCCTCATCCGCACTCAGCGTGCCGGATTCGACATCCTGGCTCAGCTGGTTTTCCAAGGCGGCGCGGATCGAAGACGGGTCGGTCTTGCCGGTTCCGGCGCTCATGCTCGACTGAGCGACACTTTCCAGTTCCGAGCCGATGGTCGCCGCCTTATCGGCGGTCAACCCTTTGTTTTGCAGCGAAGAAGACAGGCTTTCTTGCAGCGATGCAGGGCGGCTGCCCTGACTGATCGATGAAATCGACATAGAGGTTCCCCTTGTTCTCAAGACGGGTTGGTGATTCTCCACCGCCTGATTACACGGGCGAACCGGGCCTTCCCTGCGCGACAGAGATGATTTTCCGCCGCGCCGGGATGCCCCACCTCACGCACTCAACGACAAGGCGGCCACCGCATTGCTCGAAGACTGCGTCGCGCTGCTTTGCTGCGACTTGGTATAGGCGTCAATTGCAGAGATCAACTGCTGCAAGGCCGAACTGGAGGAAGAGCCGTCGCTGCTGGACGAGGTGCCCTGCTCCAGCGCCGCCATCAGCTTTTCCACCAAATCCTGATCGTCCGACGACATTCCGGCCATCTCGGAAGATGGCGGCGGCGGCGGTCCTTGCATGCCGGCGGCGAATTGCTCGGCGGTGATTGAATCGGCATTTTCGCCGGCCAGACTTTCAAACAAGGACGCGGCCTGTTCCTCGCTGACATCGTCGGGACGACCGGCCAGGAATTCCTGGCGCGAAACCACGCCATCCTTGTTGGTGTCAAGCGCATCAAAGGTTTCGTCGGAATCACCGCCGCCACCACCGCCACCGCCACCGCCACCGGGGGGAGGCGGCGGCTGCATGCCGGCGACGAAGGTTTCCTGATCGACGCTTTCGGCGTCCTCACCCGCTATTTTGTCGAAGAAGGCGCTGGCCTGCTCCTCGCTGACATCATCGGGACGGCCGGCGACAAACTCTTCCCGCGACACCGCGCCATCGCCGTCGCTGTCAAGCTTGGCGAACAGGTCCTCGGCGTCGGGGGGGTCATTTTGATTTGAATTCGCCGCCTGAACCTGGATCATGCTGGCCTGCATGGACGCGGCCATCTGCTGAAAAGCCGATGCCAAATCGCTTTGACTGAGCGCCCCGGTGCTTTCGCTGTCGAGCTTGTCGAACAGCGAAGCCGCCTTTTCGGCGCTGACATCATCAGGGGCGCCGGCGACGAATTCATCTTTCGACACCTTGCCATCGGCATTGGTGTCGATCTTGGTGAACATCTTTTGAAACTGGGCAGAGCTGAATGAGCCGAGCCCGCCAAGAGCGCTCGTCATGGTGTTTCTCCATCGCTTGGGCAAGCCGACAAATCGGCTCACAAACACTTCCACGGACAAGAAAAGAAAAGCATGCGCATTTTTTGAAAAAAAAATTTTGCTGCGTGTAATGGCAAACAGAAAAAGCGGATCACCCATAATATATGGCGTCCGTTGTTTTAATACTTGCACATCTGTACTTTGATGGTGCACCATCCCCTATAGCACGCCATCCAATGCAAGAGCGGGGCCAACCCCAAGTTTCGAGCAAACCCGGATCGTGGCGGGCAGATCAGAAGACAGCGATCCCCAGAAGCGGGAAAAGACTGCCGGTCTTGGCCGGCAATTATTGCCGGCAGGGCGGTAAGGTTTGCCGTTTTTGGGGTGGAGTGCTTCATGTTGTGTGCGCTGGCATGACTCATTGCCACAGCGACGATGATCTGCTGGAACAGGTGGCCAAGGGCGACAGACTCGCCTTTCAGCTGCTGATGGAGCGCCACGCCCGCGTCATGCTGGCCTTGGCCCAGCGCATCAGCGGCAACCCCGACGACGCCGAGGAACTGGTTCAAGACGCCTTTTTGAAAGTCTGGACCCTGGCGCCGAAATGGCGCCGCGACGGCAAGGCGCAATTTTCCACCTGGTTGCACCGGGTGGTGTTGAACGGCTGCTTGGATCGCCGCCGCCGCCCGGCCTGGACCGGATTGGACGACATGGAGGAACTGGCGGATTCCGCCCTCGGCGCCGCCCAGAATCTGGCCCTGCAACGCAGTAAACTGATGGTTCAAGAAGCCATGGCGACCATCCCGGATCGCCAGCGCGCCGCCTTGTTCTTGCACTATTTTTCCGAAATCAGCGCCCCCCAGGCCGCCCAAGTGCTTGAGATCAGCGTGGCGGCGATGGAAGCCCTCTTGATACGGGGCAAGCGAGCGCTTAAGAAAGAACTGATGCGCCGCGGCATCACCGACCTTGGAGACATGCTGTGACCCCGGATAGGCTGGACGCCCTGATTCGGAGAAATTTCCCCGCCACCGAGATTTCGGCCACGCAGGTGAACCGGGTCGTCGATGGCGTGTTGGCGCGCCTGGAACAAAACCACCCTGTCAGTCGCTGGCAGTCATGGCTCCGTCTCCTCAGCGAAATCACCCCATCCATTCCCAGCCTGATGCGTCAAAGCGCCATCCCGGTGGGGGTGGCTTTGGCCCTGGGTCTTTATGTCGGGCAATTCTTGCAGCCCATGCCCCAGGACACCGCCGCCTTGGCCAGCTTGATGCCGGCCTCTTCCGTTCTGTTGACGGGGTATTGATGACCAGACATCCGATCTTGCGTTTTCTGCTGCCGGCTTCGCTGGCCTTAAACGCCTTTTTAGCCGGAGTGGCCTTGGTTCAGTGGAACGGGCCACATGTTCCACCCCCCCGACCGGAAAGAATGATCGAGGATATGGCCGCCACCTTGCCGGCCGCCGATGGTCAGATTCTGCGCCAAAGCTTTGCCGCCCACGCCCCGAATGTTGGTGGCCGCCCGCGCAATCGCGAAGACATGTTCGAACGCATTCGCACCGTTCTTCGGGCCGAGCCTTTCGACCCGGCGGCGATGAGCCTGATTTTTAGCGAAGGCCGGAAGGTGCGTGACCAGATCGACGATTCCATCGAAGCGGCACTGGTCGAAGCCGCGGGAAAAATGTCAGCGGAGGGCCGGCACAAATTGGCGGAATGGCGGCCGCCCTTCCCGCCGCCCCGGCGATAGCCCGTTCGCCCCCCCCGATGCGCCGGAGGTTTCAGCCGGCGCTGTCGTCGCGGGCCGGAGTCTCCCCCAGCGTGGCATTCCATTTCTCCGCCGCCTGCTCCAGTTGCTGCAACACCTCGGCTTCATGCTTAAGAAGCTTACGCGAGGATTTCAGCGCCTTGTAATACAGCTCCGCCGCCACTTCATCGCGGATTTCCTGCCCAATTTCGACGGCGGAGGGGCACGCCTCTAAATATTCCACCAGATAATGAGCGAACAACTTCAAATAGTGATCGCGCTTATCGGGGAAAATATAGGCGCATTGCAGGCAGAAATAGACCCGCGCCGCCGGCGTCGCGATGTCATCGTTCGTCAGGATTTCCTTTTGCCGCAAGATATTGGATTCATTATGAATCCTCAATTTTGTATTGGCCCCGGCATTCTCGATGACGGCACCGTTGATGATGACTTTTTCGCCGGGCTTGAGATCGATCAGCAGGGGCAAGGGAACTCTCCTAAGGGGCGTGTGGCTGCGCCCTCAGGATTATACCCTTGAGCGTTTCGGTGCAATGGTCGGGTCAGCTTACCAGCCGCCGGTTTCAAGCCAGCGCCGCACCATGGGCAGGCGATCCCAACCCCAAAAGGCTTCACCATCGACGACAAAAAACGGTGACCCGAACACGCCGGCGGCAATGGCCGCCTCGGTTTCGTCGCGGCACTTGGTCTTCCACAGCCCATCATCCATGGCCGCCAGCGCCGCCGCCGGGTCATGCCCGCATTCGCCGGCCACCGCCGCCACCACCGCCTTGTCACCGATATTGCGGCCTTGCCCGAAATAGGCGGCGAAGACAGCACGGGCGAAGTCCTTGGCGACCGTTCCATCGTCGGCGTCCAGCCACCAAAACACCCGCGCGGCGGCGATTGTCGCCACCGGGAACGGATCGGGGAAGCCATAGGCAAGGCCCGACATCCGCGCCACCCGATCCCAGTCGTGGCGGCTATACGCCCCTTTTAACGGCTGTTCGATCAGCAGCTGGTTGCCCGACGCCTTGAAGGCCGCCCCCAAGAGAATGGGGATCCACCGGCAGCTCCGCCCGGCCTCGGCCGCCATGCGGTCGATGGAATCGGCGGCGAAATAGCCATAGGGCGAGGAAAAGTCGAAATAGAAGTCGATGGGATTGCTCATACTTTCTCCTACCAAGCCACTTCCGAGCCGTCAAAATGGAAAAACTTACCGCTGTCGGTAAGCTGAACCTTGTCCAGCACCGCCCGCATCCCGGCCACCGCCTGCGACGATTCCAGCGGCGCGCTGGTTCCGCCCATATCGGTGCGCACCCAGCCCGGCGACAGCGCCACCACGGCGATGGTGCGGTCGCGCAAATCCAGCGCCAAGCTTTTAACAACCATGTTCAGGGCCGCCTTGGAAGCGCGGTAGGCGTAAATTCCGCCCGAGGTGTTTTCCGCCACCGACCCCATTTTCGACGACATCGCGGCGATGATCCCGCCCGCGACCACCTGATCGACGAAGATTTCCGCCATCTGCAACGGCGCCAAGGCGTTAACCCGCATCACCCGCAAAAAGCCATCGGCATCGACGGCGCCGAAATCCTGATTTTGCCCATAGATCCCGGCGTTATTGAGGACGATGTCCAGACTGACCCCTTTCAGCGTCTCCTTGAGCCGGCGCAAGGAGGTGATGTCGGCGACATCGGCGACATAGACCTCGCCGCCGGCTTCCGAGGCCGCCCGCCCGGATAGCGGATCGCGCACGGTGGCCAGCACCCGCCAACCGGCGGCGGCGTATTGACGGGTAAATTCCAGACCCAGGCCGCGATTGGCTCCGGTAATCAGAATGGTCGGCATGGCGTGCTCGTCCTTTTGGTATCGTTCCACCGCCATGGTAGCCTTGTGCATACGCGATGACAAACCCCCGACAAACAGATATTGTCATTACGGAATGCGCCCGACTAAAGTGGGGGATCTATAGGGCATGCTTCTTGATTCTGGCCAGGACGCCGCAACGTTCAGCGCCTATCGCGCCGGCTTCCCCGAAAGTCTGGCCGCGCGTCTGCGCGCTATCGGTTTTGGCACGGGCAAGCAGCGGGTCTTGGATCTGTGCTGCGGCTTTGGCGATCTGGCCCGGATGTTTGCCGTCGGGGAGTGCCAGGTCGTCGCCTTGGATGCCTCGTCCTCTGCCTTGGAACAAGCGCGACACACTTGCGGCGGCCTGAACGTCGAATTCGTCGAAGCCCAGGCGGAATGCACCGGCCTGCCCGATCAATCCTTCGACGCCGTCATCGCCGGCCAATGCTGGCACTGGCTGGAACGCCGCCGCGCGGCGGCGGAAATGGCCCGCTTGGTCAAACCCGGTGGACTGCTGGTGATTTGCCATTTCGATTGGCTGCCGCTGCCCGGCAATGTCGTCGCCGCCACCGAGGAAATGATCCGCAAATGGAACCCGGTCTGGCCCATGGGCGGCGGCACCGGCATCTACCCGCAATGGCTGGGGGACATGGCCGTGGCCGGGTTCGACGATCTGGAGACCTTTTCCTATGACGTCGCCCACCCCCATACCCGGAGCGAATGGCGGGCACGACTGCGCGACACGGTGGGGATCGCCGGGCGGTTGTCGCCACAACTGATCCATGATTTCGATCAAGATCTCAGCCGCATGCTCGACACACGCTTTCCCGGCGAGCCCTTACTGGTGCCCCACCGCGTCTGGGCCGCCTGCGGCCGCCGCAAGATCAAGCCGGTTCACGCTCCCTCTCTCCCATGACAAAACGGCCGGCGGAATCGCTTCCGCCGGCCGCTTGACTGTCGTGGAATTAACCGCGGGCGCCGGACAACAAGCCGCGGGCGATCACCTGGGCCTGAATTTCCGCGGCCCCCTCGAAAATATTAAGGATGCGGGCGTCACACAGGACGCGGCTGATCTGGTATTCCTCGGCGTAGCCGTTGCCGCCGTGGACCTGAAGCGCGTTGTCGGCGTTGGACCAGGCGACGCGGGCGGCCAACAGCTTGGCCATGCCGGCTTCGATGTCGCAGCGATGACCGCCGTCTTTCTCGCGGGCCGAGAAATAGGTGAGCTGGCGGGCGATCATGGTTTCCACCGCCATCCAGGCGATCTTGCAAGCGACGCGGGGGAAGTTATAGATGGCCTTGCCGAATTGGACCCGGTCCTTGGCGTATTGCTGACCGATTTCCATGGCGTTTTGAGCCACGCCGACGGCCCGCGCCGCGGTCTGGATGCGCGCCGATTCGAAGGTTTCCATCAATTGCTTGAAACCCTGGCCTTCGACCCCGCCCAACAAATTGGCGGCCGGCACCTTGAAGCCGTCGAAGCCCAGCTCGTATTCCTTCATGCCGCGATAGCCCAGCACCTTGATCTCGCCGCCGGTCATGCCCTCGCTTGGGAACAGGTCATCCTCGGTGCCGCGCTGCTTGGGCGCCAGGAACATGGACAGGCCCTTCCAATCCTTGGTGTCGGGATTGGTGCGGACCAACAGCGTCATCACGTCGGTACGGCTGGCATGGGTGATCCAGGTCTTGTTGCCGGTGACGACGTAATCGTCGCCGTCCTTGACCGCGCGGGTGCGCAACGAGCCCAGATCGGAACCGGTATTGGGTTCGGTGAACACGGCTGTCGGCAAAATCTCGCCCGAGGCGATCTTCGGCAGCCATTCTTCTTTCTGTTCCTGGGTGCCGCCCAGGCGGATCAGCTCACCGGCGATTTCGGCGCGGGTGCCCAAACTACCGACGCCGATATAGCCGCGCGACAATTCTTCGGTGACCACGCACATGGCGGTCTTGCCCATGCCCAGACCGCCGAATTCTTCCGGCAAGGTCAGGCCGAACACGCCCATTTCGGCGACGCCGTTCAAAACGTCGAGCGGGATCAGTTCGTCTTTCAGGTGCCATTCGTGGCAATAGGGGGCGACGTTGTCATCGACGAAGCGGCGGAATTGGTCGCGAATCATGCCCAGGGTCTCATCGCCCAGCGCCAGCTCGCCGTAATGATGGCCATCTTCGATCAATTGGGCGATGCGCACGCGCACGGCGGCGGCGTTGCCGGTCTTGCGCAACAAGCTGACCGCCTCGGAATGATGCTGGTGGCACGTCGCCGAATCCAGGCCCAGATCAATGGGGCGAATAATCTCGCCCTGGCTCATGGGGATGCCGCCATACATCTGGGCGCAATACTCGCCATAGGCCGATTGCAGCATCAACTGCTCCAGCTCGCCGAATTTGCCATCGGCGTCGATGCGCTTGGCCCAATCCAGCATCTGTTCCAGCGCCGCCACATAGGTGGACAGCCAGGCATAGCCGTGGGCGGCCTGCTGATTGGCTTCGAACCGAGCGGAATCGATCTTGCCGTCGGTGGACACCATGGCGGTGACCGAATCCTTGGCGGCGGCGTGCAAACCGCGAACGGTTTCAAGCGCGGTTTCACAGGTCGGGATCAGGTCGGCGATCAGCAGCGAGGCGGTCATGGGTGCATGTCCTCAAAAGGTCGTGAAACAAGAAAAAGCCCCCGCCGCCGGGCAGCGGCGGGGGCTATATTGGAGGCCTTATTCGCCTTCGATGCAATCCTCGACGGTATAGCGGCCGGGCTTCTTGGCCTGAACCAGAACCGCCATGTTGCCGGGCTTGTGCTGATTTTTCAGCATCTTCATGTGCGCGGTCGGGATTTCATCCCACGAATAGCATTCCGACATGCACGGATCGATGCGGCGCTCGATCACCAGCTGGTTGGCCTGGCTGGCCTGGAGCAGGTTGGCGAAGTGGCTGCCCTGGATACGCTTTTGCCGCATCCACACGAAGCGGGCGTCAAAGGTCAGGTTGAAGCCGGTGGTGCCGGCGCAAAACACCACCATGCCGCCGCGCTTGACCACGTTGCACGACACCGGGAAGGTGGCCTCGCCGGGATGTTCAAAGACGAAATCGACGTCGTTGCCCTTGCCGGTGACATCCCAGATGGCCTTGCCGAACTCGCGCACCTTCTTCATGTAGGCGGCGAACACGGCTTGGTCGCCGTCAACGTCGGGCAACTGCCCCCAGCAATCGAAATCCTTGCGATTGATGACGCCCTTGGCCCCCAGGCCAAGAACGAAGTCGCGCTTGTCTTCTTCCGAGATGACGCCGATGGCGTTGGCGCCCGACACGGCGATCAGCTGGATGGCCATGGAGCCCAAGCCGCCGGCGGCGCCCCAGACCAGGACGTTATGACCGGGCCGCAGCACATGCGGACGATGACCGAACAGCATGCGATAGGCCGTCGCCAGGGTCAGGGTGTAACAGGCCGATTCTTCCCAGGTCAGATGCTTGGGCCGATGCATGACCTGCTGGGACTGAACGCGGGTGAACTGCGCGAACGAGCCGTCGGCGGTTTCATAGCCCCAGATGCGCTGGGTCGGCGAATTCATCGGATCGCCGCCATTGCATTCCTCGTCGTCGCCATCGGTCTGGTTGCAGTGGACGACCACCTCGTCGCCGACCTTCCAGCGCTTGACCTTGGCGCCCACCGCCCACACCACGCCGGCGGCATCCGAGCCGGCGATGTGGTATTGCTCTTTATGATAGTCGAAGGGGGAAATGGGCTTGCCCAGAGCCGCCCACACGCCGTTGTAGTTGACGCCGGCCGCCATCACCATGATCAGCACTTCATGCGGATCGATGTCGGGGGTATCGACCACTTCCACCAACATGGCGGTGTCCGGGTTGCCGTGCCGTTCCTTGCGGATGGCCCAGGCATACATCTGCTTCGGCACATGACCCAGCGGCGGGATCTCACCGATTTCGTAAAGGTCCTTCTTCACTTGGGCCTGAACTTCGCTCATCCCACTCACTCCCTGCATGGCAAGCTGGTAATCTGTCGATGCCGCTGGCCCAATGGGCGCGGCAGTGCTTCGTTTTAGCGTTTTGCGGCTTTCTTCGCAATGCACAAAATGATAGTTTGTTTCGCGAAGGGCCAATATCGAGAAATTTTAGGTCTCTCCGCCTAAACTCTCGTGAGGCTTTATATCGTTGATAACGCGCCAATGCAGGAAGGTAGCGACCCATGACGGACAAGACCCCCGCCCGCGAGAAGCCCTGGCTGTTCCGCACCTATTCAGGCCACAGCTCGGCGGCGGAATCCAATAAGCTGTTCCGGGCCAATCTGGGCAAGGGCCAGACCGGTCTGTCGGTGGCCTTCGACCTTCCGACCCAGACCGGCTATGATTCCGATCACGTCCTGGCCCGTGGCGAAGTCGGCAAGGTCGGCGTGCCCATCTGCCATATTGGCGACATGATGACGCTTTTCCAGGATATCCCGCTGGAGAAGATGAACACGTCGATGACCATCAACGCCCCGGCGGCGTGGCTGCTGTCCTTGTACATCGCCACCGCCGAGCGGCAGGGCACGGCACGGTCGGCCCTGAACGGCACCACCCAGAACGACATCATCAAGGAATACCTGTCGCGCGGCACCTATATCTTCGGCCCGCAGCATTCCTTGCGCCTGACCAGCGACGTCATCGCCTTTACCTATCGCGAAGTTCCCAAGTGGAACCCGATGAACGTGTGCAGCTATCACCTGCAAGAAGCCGGCGCCACCCCGGAGCAGGAACTGGCCTTCGCCTTGGCGACCGCCATCGCCGTGCTCGACACCGTGCGCCCGGTGGTCCCGCCCGAAGATTTCTCGGTCGTCGTCAGCCGCATTTCGTTCTTCGTCAATGCCGGCATCCGCTTCGTCACCGAATTGTGCAAGATGCGGTCCTTCACCTATCTGTGGGACGAAATCTGCCGCACCCGCTATGGCATCACCGACGAAAAGGCCCGCCGCTTCCGTTATGGCGTCCAGGTCAATTCCTTGGGCCTGACCGAACAGCAGCCGGAAAACAACGTCTATCGCATCTTGCTGGAAATGCTGGCCGTCGTGCTGTCCAAGGATGCCCGCGCCCGCGCCGTCCAGCTGCCGGCCTGGAACGAAGCCTTGGGCCTGCCGCGTGAATGGGATCAGCAATGGTCGTTGCGCCTGCAACAGATCGTCGCCTATGAAACCGATTTGTTGGAATTCGGCGACATCTTCAACGGCTCGACCGAAATCCAGCGCAAGGTGGATGAATTGATGGCCGGGGCGCGCGACGAGCTTAAGCGCATCGACGACATGGGCGGGGCCGTTGCGGCGGTGGAATCCAGCTACATGAAGCAGAAATTGGTGGAAGCCAACGCCCGGCGCATCGGCGCCATCGAAGTTGGCGACCAGGTCGTCGTCGGCGTCAACAAGTGGACCCAAACCGAGCCCAGCCCGCTGACCGGCGGTGACGGCTCGATCCTGACCGTCGATCCCAAGGTGGAAGCCGAGCAGATCGAACGTCTCAGGGCCTTTAAGGCCGGGCGCGAGCAAAAATCCGTGGATCAGGCCATCGCCGCCCTGCATGCCGCCGCCGCCGAAGGCCGCAATATCATGGAGCCTTCCATCGCCGCCGCCCATGCCGGCGTCACCACCGGCGAGTGGGCGCAGACCTTGCGCGACGTGTTCGGCGAATACCGGGCGCCGACGGGCGTTTCCCGCGCCGCCGCCGGCACCCGTGGCGACAAGATCGTCGAAGTCCGCGCCCGCGTCGAGGCGGTGTCGGCCCAGTTGGGCCGCCGCGTCAAGATGCTGGTCGGCAAGCCCGGCCTGGACGGCCATTCCAACGGGGCCGAACAGATTGCCGTGCGCGCCCGCGATGCCGGCATGGAAGTGGTCTATGAAGGTATCCGCCTGACGCCCTCGCAGATCGTCAACGCCGCGCTGGAAGAAGGCGTCCACGTGGTCGGTCTTTCCATCTTGTCGGGCAGCCACATTCCCTTGGTCACCGAAGTGCTGGAACGCATGCGCGCCGCCGGCATTGGCGACATCCCGGTGGTGGCCGGCGGCATCATCCCGCCGGAGGACGAAAAGACCTTGTTGGCGGCGGGTTGCGCCCGCATCTACACGCCCAAGGATTACGACATCACCACCATCATGGGCGACATCGTCGAACTGGTCGGCAGCCGCGCCCAAGCGGCCTGAGAACGACGCACGGATAGCCAAGGGGGAAACCTTGGCTATCCGCTTTCTCGGCGACCGGTAACCTTTCGCCGGGCACGGGCGAACAGCAAGGCAGATCCGTCTTTGCCCGCGTGCAGGTGCCCATGAGGAAACGTGTTGCCGTCGTCATTCTTGTCTTGCTGCAATCCGCCCTGACATATGGCGGGAACGCCGAGACTTTGCCCCAGGAATATTGGCGCCACCCCTTGGCGCCCCAAGGCGAGGCGCCAAAGGATTGGAGCGCGGAAGAAAAATCATTGCGACCGCAAGAATGCGGCCTGTGCCATGCGGACAAGCTGGCGGAATGGCGCACATCCCTGCATGCCAAGGCGTTTTCCCCCGGTTTGGTCGGCCAATTGTTGACCTTCGATTCCGAGGACGTGCACTCTTGCCTGAATTGTCACGCCCCGCTGGCCGAACAAAAACAAGCCTTTGATGCGGCGCGCGCCGCCGGCAAGGGCCATCTGCCCACGGCACAAGGATTGGCGGCCCAGGGTAATTCCTGTGGCGGCTGTCATCTGCGCAATCACCGCCGCTTTGGCCCGCCGCAGCGCGATGGCGGCGCGGTGGGCGTTTCGCCCGCCGATGGCTCCCATGGCGGCGTCACCCGCAGCCGCGATTTCGAACGATCGGATTTTTGCGCCGCCTGTCATCAGTTTCCCCAAGACATGGCCATCAACGGCAAACCGCTGGAAAACACCATGGTCGAGTGGCAGGCCAGCCCCGCCGGCCGCAATGGCCAGTCTTGCCAATCGTGCCACATGCCCGACCGCCGCCATCTGTGGCGCGGCATCCATGATCCCGCCATGGTCGCCGCCGGGGTGACGGCGCAATTCAGCGCCGAAACCGGCTTTGCCCGCTTCCGCCTGACCAACACCGCCACCGGCCACGCTTTTCCCACCTATGTGACGCCCAAGGTCATGCTGAAGGCGGTTGGCCTTGACGAGAACGGCGCCGTCATCCCCGGCAGCGCGCGCGAGCACGTCATTCAGCGCCGGGTCGCCTTCATTGATGGCGACTGGATCGAACGCTTCGACAGCCGTCTGCCGCCCGGTCAATCGGCGGGGCTCGACATGCCCTGGCCGGCCAGCGGCCGGGTGCGGTTCTGGCTGGAAGTGCACCCCGATGATTTTTATGACCACGATGTCTATGACGGCCTGTTGCGCGACCTGCCCAAGTCCAGCGCCGCCGCCCGCCTGATCGCCGAGGCCGACGCCCAGGCGCGACGCAACCGCTTTACTTTGTTCGAACGCGAGGTTACCCGCCCATGACCCAACCCTCGGCCCAAGCGTTGCGCCGTGCCGCGGCAGAGATCATCGAATGCCAACGCGTCCTCGCCAAAAGCGGCTTGAATCTGGTCGGGGAGGTTTTGCGCGGTTTCGGCGACTTCACCGAGTTCGAGCATTATCCGCCGGACGACGTCTATGATCCCGAAACCCACGGCCAATACTATTTTCACGCCCACCCCCCGGGCGGGCGAGACTGGTCCGATTATGGCCATTTCCACATTTTCATGCGGCCCAAGGGCATGCCGACGGGGATTCGTCCCATGGTCGTCGCGGACCCACTCTCCCAGGGTGGCGACAATGACGCGCTGTGTCATCTGATCGGCGTTTCCATGACCCAAGACGGCCAGCCGGAACGGCTGTTCACCACCAATCGCTGGGTCACGGCGGAAACCTGGTATGCGGGGAACGACGTCATCGCCATGCTGGAGCGCTGCGCCTTCGATGTCGCCTGGCCATCCTGGCCGCTCAACCGCTGGCTTTCCGCCCTGCTGGTGCTCTATCGCCGCGAGATCGAGGCTTTGATCCTGGCCCGTGACGCCGTTATCTCCGACTGGTCATCGCGCCATTCCGACCGAAACGTTTTCGAGGATCGCGGGCTGGAGATCACCTCGGCGATGATGATCTCGCTGCCGGAAAAGCTGGCGCAATCGGCCGCGCCCTAACGCGGCAACGGCGGCGGAAACAGGCGCTGTCCCATTAGGCCAAAGACGGCCGACAGCATGACGACACCGCCGAAATGCCAGACCAAAACGATGATCGCGGCTTCGGCATGGTGGAACAGATCCAGCGTCGCCGAGGCGAGGGCGGAAGCGGCCAGGGCCGCCAGCACCGCCGTGCGGCCCGGATTCAAGGCCGCGCCTCGCCGCAAAAGCACCATCAGAACGGAAATGGGCACGATGCTGATGATGGCGATTTCCGGCAGGCATTGGGGGTGAATGGCCGGCACCAGGGAATCCGTCCCCCGCACCACCCAGTCCCGCAGACATCCCATGCCGACGCTGCCCAGCCAAACCAACGCCGGCAGCACCGGCAGGGCCAGCCGCCATGCGCTGATTCCGGGCACGGTCGAGGCCAGCGCCGCCCAGGCGGCGCAAAGGCCGGTGGCGATTGCCGCCACATGGGCGATGGCAAAGCCCGGATCGGTCAGGCGCTCGGCCAAGTCGGCCCTTGGCCCCATGACGACAACGATGAGCGCGAGAAGGGGAACCATCACCGCCAGCCCCCGCATCAGCCGATGCAGCGGCGGAGCCAAGCGTTTGACCGGTACAACCTGACGGCCCAATTGTGCGATCAGATCCTCTGTATTCATGGTCCCAATATCCCTTTGAGCGCTTTGATGGCACGATGAACCGCGACCTTCAGGGCGCCTTCGGACATTCCCGAAGCCGTGGATGCCTCGCTCAGCGACATCTCGCGCAATTTCACCAATTCAAGCGCCTTTCGTTGTCCTTCCGGCAAGGTCGCCATGGCGCGGTGCAAGGCCGCGCTATCCATTGCCAACATGTTCGTTTCGACGGCGCCAATGGTTTCAGGCAAATCGTCGATATTGGACGTTTGTCTGACGCGGTGGGTGTCACGCCGGCCGGCATCGGCGCAGCGATGGGCGACGATGGCGGCCAGCCACGGCAGAAACGGCCGGGCCGGATCATAGGTATGGCGGACCACATGCAGGGTCAGCAGAACCTCTTGCACCACGTCTTCCTGATCGCGCAAGCCCTGCCGTCGCTTGGCCACCATGCGGCGGACGATCGGCAGCGCCACGGACAACAGGCGGACAAAGGCCTGTTGGTCGCCGGCCTGGGCGGCGGCCATCCAGTCGGACCATTGCGGGTCACCGACATCTTGTCCGGTCATTGCTGCGTCCTTGAATCCGCCGCCGAGGCACAATCGAAAAAATTTCGCGCCGACAGTAACCTGTCCGAGCCAAGGGACGAAACCTCCAATACAGCCGGCCAAGACGGTCGGTGCGTTTCCTGCACGCGGTAAGGCTCCGCGTGAGCTCAATCAAGGAGGTTTTGCATGTCCAAGTCCATCCGCACCCTGATGTTCGCCGCCACCGTCGGCAGCCTTGTCGCCGTCGGCGGCGCCGGCGCCTATGCGCAAGCGGCCAATCCTTGCGCCGCCAAGGCGGCCAACCCGTGCGCGGCCAAGGCCGCCAATCCCTGCGCCGCCAAGGCGGCCAATCCCTGCGCCGCCAAAGCGGCCAATCCTTGTGCGGCCAAGGCGGCCAACCCCTGTGCCGCCAAGGCCGCCAATCCCTGCGCCGCCAAGAAATAGCCTTTCCGTTTTGGCCGGCCGTGGCGATGCGGCCGGCCAGATCACATCAAAACCGGGAAAGGGGGAAACCGTGGCCGCGAAAAGAAACCTGTCGAAAACCATGTTCGCCACCGTGTTCGGCCTGGCTTCGGTGATTGCTTTTTGCGCCGGCAGCATCGGCGCCAGCACCGCGCGTCGGGTCACGCTGACCGGCGAGGTTATCGATTCCTGGTGTCAGAGTACCGGGATCATGTACGCGCTGGGCACCGCCCATCACCAATGCGCCATCTGGTGCGCCGTCGGCGGCATTCCCGTCGGATTGCGAACCGCCGACGGCACGCTTTACACCATCTTGCGGGCGGACGCGGACAAACGGAACGTCGCCTCCCCCCGTCTGCTCAAGATTCAGACTCATGAGATTTCGGTGGAAGCCGATCTTTATGAACGCGATGGCGGCCGCTATCTGCTGATCGATCAGGTGCTCGACGATCACGGCATCGTCAACCAGACCCATGCCGATAACGGCATCCAACCTTTCGGGGAATGACGGCCATGCGTCTATCCATTGCGATCCTGGCTGCCGTCTTGGCGTCCCATCCGCTGATGGCCGCCGAATCCTGGGGCTTGCCCAACGAAGAAGCGGCGACCTTTTCCGCCAAGGTGGTCGATATGCAATGCGCCCTGACCGGGGATTGTCCCAAGGATTGCGGAGATGGGCGGCGCCAGCTGGGCTTTCTGACCGGCGACGGCAAACTGATTTTAGCCATGAAGAACGCCGACCCATTCGCCGGCGCGTCGCGTGATCTGCTGCCTTTTTGTGGCCAAACGGTAACGGCGGATGGATTGTTCGCCACCAACGAGGGGGTTCGGGTCTTCGCCTTGCAGCGGATCAAGCCGGCCAAGGGGCAATGGATCGCCGCCAACGGCTTCGTCCGCGCCTGGGCCAAGACCAACAAGGTCGCCGCGGACGGCGAACAAGCGGCAGAATGGTTTCGTCACGATCCCACGGTTGCCGCGTTGATCGCCATCGGTGGTAAGCTGGGACTGGGACCCGACGCGCCGCCAAAGGAATGAAACGATGACTCCGCCGCCATCATTATCGCGTTTGTCGCTGCGGTCCTTGCTGGCCGGGTCGCTGACGGCGCTCTGCGTTTTTCTGGCGGCGGCGACCGGTTATATTTTGTACGAACTGAACCTGCGCAAGCACGATTATCAGATTTTGAATCTGGCCGGTCAGATGCGTGTGCTGGCCTCGTCGCTGCCACACCAAGCCGGCGAGTTTCTGCGTGACGATCTGTTGCCGTCCACGTCCGGCGATCAGACCGCACGGCTGTTCGAGCGCAGTGTTTCCGAAGACATGGAACTGTATCAACGGATCATCGAGGGCTTTGTCGAACGTGAACTTCCCGCCGATCTGATTGGCCAAGCCGAGGCGTTGCGATGCAATTGGGATCAGCGCTCGACCAATCAGCTTGATCGTTCCGCCGCTCAGTGGCGCAGCTATCGCCAGGGGCTGGATCTCGCCCGTGGGGCCGACGCCACCCGGCCACAGATCTTCGCCATGGCCGCCTATATGGTGGCGAACGGATCCGTCTTGGTGCATTCCACCGAAGAATTGGCCCATGCCTTTCAGGCGATGATGGAAGGGAAGTTGCGGGTCATCCGGTTGCTGATCGTCGGCATGCTGACCGGGGCGCTGGCCGTCGCCGCACTCATCTTGGGGGTCATGCATCGCAGCATCTTGCGGCCGCTGGCACGAACCATTACCGGCTTTGACCGCGTGGCTTCGGGCGATCTTGGCTTCCAGGTCGAAAACGCCGGAACGCGGGAATTGGCCAGCATGACCGCCGCCTTCAATAATTTGTCGTCGCGGCTGCGGTCGGTGTTCGATTTGATCGAACATATTGGCCGCGGTTCCAACATGGCGGAAACCATGACCTTTGTCGGCACCGAGTTTCGTCGTTTCGTCCCGGTGGATGGATTGGCCTTGCTGGTCACCACCCCCGACGGGCTGTCTTTCGTCGCCGAAAGCAGCAATGGAATCGCCGGCGGCTGGCCCGAGATGGCTGATCCCATCCTCAGCCGAGCCACCCGCGAGCGGATGCCGTTAAGCGTGGATAGCGCCAGCGCCGAAACCGGCGTCTTGGCCGATTTTCTTCGTCGAAACGGCATCGCCAGTCTGTTGGTGTTGCCGTTGCTGAGCGTGCGTGAAGGCGGCGCCGCTCTTGTCGTGGCCTCGGCGCGACCAAGCGCCTATTCGCAGGAACACCAGCGCTTTCTCGGCGGCATCGCCACCCAATTGGACGCCATCTTGGCCCGCACCATGGTCATGGACGGCTTGGTGGTTGCCGCCGTGCAGGGCTTGGCCAAGCTGGCGGAAAGTCGTGACCCGGAAACCGGCGACCATCTGATCCGCATGAGCCTGTATTGCACCTTCATCGCCGATGAATTGCGCGGCGTCAAAAGTTATGGGGGGACGATCGACCGGGATTATATCCGCGCTCTGCACCGTTTCGCCCCCATGCATGATATCGGCAAGGTGGGAATCGCCGACCGGGTTCTGCTGAAGCCGGGGCGGCTGGATGATGAGGAACGCCACGAGATGAACCGGCACCCCGGCATCGGCGCCGACGTGTTGAAACTGTGCGAGCAGCGGATGAATGAGCTGGGGCACAGCATCTTTCGCATCGGCATCGAGATCGCGCAAAGCCATCACGAAAAATGGGATGGCAGCGGGTATCCCGACGGATTACGCGGCGCGGAAATCCCTCTATCCGCGCGCATTGTCGCCGTTGCCGACGTCTTCGACGCCCTGACCTCGAAACGCCCCTATAAGGAAGCCTGGAGCACCGACAAGGCGCTTGAGATCATCCGCGCCGATGCCGGCCGCCATTTCGACCCCGATGTGGTCGAGGCCTTGGACCGCTGCCTGCCCCAGGTGCTTGAGGTCTATGACCGCATGAAGCACGTCTAAAACCGGTCCCGCCAGGATTGTCAGGCGTGGCGCATGGCCCCCAGGAAATTCTCGACCCTGGTCTTGACCGAATCGGCCTGACGGGCCAGCCCGTGGGCATCGTCCAAAACCTCTTGCGCCGCCAGCCCGGTCACTTCCGAAGCGGAACGGACCTCGTCCATACGATCGGAAACCTCTCGGGTCAGCCGGGCGGCATGATCGACGCTTTGGGCGATTTCATTGGTTGCCGATCCTTGCTCGGCCACCGCCTGGGCGATGGAAGTGGAGGAATCGTTGATCGCGGTAATGGTCTCGCCGATTTCGACAATGGATCGGACCGCATCGCGAGTGGCGGCCTGGATCGCGCTCACCTGTGCGGTAATGTCGCGTGTCGCCCGCGCGGTCTGATTGGCCAAATGCTTGACCTCGTTGGCGACCACGGCGAAACCCTTGCCGGCATCGCCGGCGCGCGCCGCCTCGACGGTGGCGTTCAACGCCAGCAGATTGGTCTGCTCGGCGATCTCGGTGATCAGGTTGACCACTTCACCGATCCGGTTGGCCGCATCGGCCAGGCCGTCGATGCGGGTGGTGGTCTGACGGGCCTGCCGGGTCGCCGCCTCGGCCATGCGCGAGGATTCGGAAACCTGGCGGGAAATCTCGGCGATGGAGGCGCTCAATTCCTCTGCCGCCGCCGCCACCTTGGTGACATTGTCCGATGATTCCAGCGATGCCGCCGACACGGCGTTGGACAATCCGTCGGTGCTTTTAGCCTGCGACAACATCTGCTGGGCATTGTTCAGCACCGTGCTGGCGGCATCGGCCACCCGCACCAGCACCTGCCCCATGGCCGCGTCAAAGTCGTGCGACAACTCGGCCTGACGCGCCGCCCGCGCGGCAATGGCTTGCTGGGTGTCGCGCTGGCGCTGTTCGGCCTCGTGGCGGGCCACCGCATTAACTTGAAAGACCTGCATGGCCTTGGCCATTTGCCCCAATTCGTCGGCGCGGCCGGTTGCCGGCAGGGTGAGGTTCAGTTCCCCCTCGGCCAGCCGGGTCATGGCCTGGGTCATGTGGTGGATCGGGGCGACGATGGAGCGCGCCATCAGGGCGACGACGACAAAGGCAAGGGCCAGACTGATGGCCAAAAGCGTCCATTCCACCACCGCCAACGAGGTGATGGCCGAGGCGATGGAGGCCGCTTCCGTCTTCAGCTCGGCGTGATGAAGATCGACCAACCCACCGGCACGGGTGCCGTCCGCGCCCTTGGCCCCGGCCAGAAAGCTCTGCAAGCGTTCGGCGCGGGGGACGATCTCGCTGCGTTGAAGATATTGCGCCATGTTCCATTGTTCCGAGGCGCGAATCTCGAACATGGTGCGCGACAACCCGTCGAAAGTCTCGGCCGCGGCCAGCAAATCCCGCAAATTGGATTTCTGCGCGGCGGTCAGGGCCGACGACTGCGCCTCCAAGGCTCTCATCTGCTCGCGCACCCACGGCCAGACCGCCTGGAACTGCCCGGAAAACTGATCATCGCCAGCCAGCAGATAGGCCCGCACATTGGCCATGCTCACCGCCATGCCGGCACGAATATCCCCCATGACGGCAAACAATCGCTTGCGCTCGGCCGTGGCCGGCTGCTCCAGTTCATCACTCAAGATGGCGGTGATCTGCTCCAGCATGGTTGTCGCGATCGGTCCGCCCTTTTCCACCAGCAATTTGGTCGCGGGCTGTTCCTCGGCCGAACGGGCGATGGCCTGAACATTGTCTTGGGCGGCGCCAAATTCCGCCAAGGTGGCCTTGAAATCGTCCCAATCCTGTCGCTGTTCGGCCGAATCCCAATCGAGCGACAACACATCCATCTGGGCGCGGGCATTGTCGATGTCGCGCCAGATGGCGGCGCGTTCCTGCTTGGCGCTGACCGCCCCGGTCAGCATCCAACCACTGAGCGCCGCCAGCGAAGCATTGATGTCGTTGGCCAAGCGCGCGCTGATTGCCGCCGTCGGCACCCGCTTGCCGGCAATGCTGCCGGTTAATGCGCCAATATTGCCGACCAATGTCAGGGTGATGCCGACCATCACGACGATGATGGCGACCATGACGGCGAAACCGGCGATCAGCCGACCACGGATGCGCAGATGGCGAAAGGGCAAGGGTATTGCGAAATCCATGGTCACCATTTCCTGGCGCAGCGAGGGACGATCTCTTGCTGTTCGCCCCCTGCCGGGAAAAGGTTACGCCACCGCGGATTAAAGGATCGCCAGCACGCTTTCCGGCGGCCGTCCCAGCGCCGCCTTGTCGCCCTTGATGACGATGGGCCGTTCGATGGCGGCGGGATGGGCAGCCAAGGCGGCGATCAGGGCGGCCTCGGACAAGGCCTTGACGTCGATCCCGGCTTCGTCCGCTTCTTTTTTCCGCACGATATCAGGGGCGCTCTTGCCCAATTTGGCCAAGATGGCGGTCAGTTCGGCAACGCTGGGCGGCGTCTTCAAATATTCGATCACGACCGGGGCGACGCCATTGTCTTGCAGCAATTTCAGCGTTTCACGCGACTTCGAGCAGCGGGGATTGTGATAAATCGTCACGTCGTTCATGCGTTTTGAATCCTTGAAAATCATTAAGGCCGCCGCCATTGTGAGGCCGGCACCCCCTGCCGGCAAGATGGGACAAACAATGATCACGATGCCGAAGCTGCCGCTTTTCGCGGTTCTGCTCGCCTTTTTCCTCGGACTTTCCGCCTCCCTTCCGGCCCCATCCTTGGCGCAGACGACCGCCGCCCCGGATGTGGAAAAGCTGGTGGCGACACTGGAGGACGATACCGCCCGAGCCAAGCTGGTCGGTCAGTTGAAGCTGCTGTTGCAGGCGCAAAAGGGCAAGCCGGGGGCGCCCGCAGCCGCCGAGTCCAATGCCGGCAACCTGCTGAACGCCATTCCCGACCGGATTGAAAAATCCATGTGGTCGTTGCTGTGGTATTGGGGCGGCGGGGCGGCGAAATGGCTGTCGCAAGGCATTGGCCCCCGCGTGATCGGCGGGATCATTTCCATCTTGTCGGCGCTGACCTTGGCCTATGTGCTGTGGCGGGTGGTCGCCGGGGCGATTCATCGCTATCTGGAACACACCGACAAGGAAGGAAAGGCCATCGAACGGTCACGCCGGGTGCGCACATTGCTGCCGCTGCTGCGTCTGGTGGTGCGGGTGGTGCTGACGGTGATGGTGTCGCTGATCATCTTGTCGGAACTGGGCGTCAACATCGCGCCGTTGCTGGCCGGCGCCGGCGTTGTCGGCATCGCCGTCGGCTTTGGCGCGCAAAAGCTGGTGCAAGACATTATCACGGGTATTTTCATCCTGGTCGAAGACACCATTTCCATCGGCGACGTGATCCGCATCGATCCCCATTCCGGCGTGGTCGAAGCCATGTCGATCCGGGCGCTTCAATTGCGCGATGCCAACGGCAATTTGCATTCCATCCCGTTTTCCTCGGTCGATTCCGTCGTCAATATGAGCAAGAAATTCGCCTATGCCGTGTTCGATGTCGGTATCGCCTATAGCGAGGATGTCGACAGGGTCATTGATGTCTTGAAGGATTTGGGCGCGGAAATGCAGGCTGATCCCCTGTGGGGCGACAAGCTGTTGGAGCCGTTGGAAGTGCTGGGGCTGGAACGTTTCGACGCCTCGGCGGTGGTCGTGCGCGCCCGCTTCCGCAGCAAGCCGTTGCAGCAATGGGCGGTGATGCGGGAATTCAATCGCCGGATGAAGCGCCGCTTCGATGCCGATGGCATCGAATTTCCGTTCCCGCAGACCACCTTGTGGTTCGGCGAGAATGCCGATGGCAGCGCCCCGCCGGCCAAGGTGCGGACGGTTCAGTCCATATCGGACTGATCCGCCCTCCCCTGCGTTTCACTCAGCGGAATTTGGTCTCAGTCCAAAATTTCGTCCAAGACCTCGGAACTGTCGGCGTCAATCACCTGACGCACCGTGTCGAAATCAAAGCCGGCGCGGGCCAGAATGGCCATATCCTTGGCGCGGAAGGCGGCGCGGGCTTCGGCCAGCCGGAATGGCCCCAGCCGGCGTTTTTTAGCCAGCCGGATGGCGGCGGCGAGATCGGGGTGGAGGTGTTCGTCCGCCAAGGCATCGACAGCCTGATCGGTCAGTTCGCTGTCCACCCCCTTGGCCGCCAGGGTGGCGCGGATCACCCGCGTCGCCTTGCCCTGGCGGTGTAAGGCGCGGGTCTTCATCTCGGCATAGGCGGCATCGTTCAGATAGCCCAACCCGGTCAGCTTGGCGATGACGGCGTCGACAGCGGCCATGTGCTCGCCCCGCTCGCCCCCCCAATGGGCGAGGCTGCGATCGATCTTGCGCGCCAGCACACGACGCAGGCCGGCGCTGGAGGCGGCGAAACGCTCGAGATAATGCAGCGCGGCATTTTCCAGATAAGACGGGGTGATCTTGGGCGGGATGCGGTCAACGGCCATGGGCGGAGCTTAGCGCGACACGGGATGACTGTCTAAGGGCAGCGCGGAGAAAGCGTCGGACGATCTTCCAGACTAAGGCGACGGGTCCCGATGACGATATCGGGAACAAGAGGCGGCGCCAGGGTGAAATCCCCTTTTAGCAAGGCTTGGCGTTGATCGGCGCAAGCAAGACCGAAATTGCCGGCGTGTCGCCATTGACCATCGGTCTCGCCGGTAAAGAACAGCAAGGGCGCGGCGGCGTTATGTTCCGTCATCACCGCCATGGCGCGACCGCCGCCATCGTGACCCAGCAAGACGACGTCGCATTTCTTGCCGGCCATGCGGTGGCAATCCAAATGTGACAAGCCCGGCTTGGCCAATCCGGGGGGCAAGGCCTGACCGGCGGGGTGGATGATCATATTGGCGGCCACGGCGTCGGCGCTGGGCAGACCTGCCTGGCTTTTCGCCTGCCAGCGGTTGGCGGCCTGCAAGGCGGAATTGGCCTTGTCGACGATGGCCGGGTCGACGCTTTGGCTTAAGCTCCGCAAGGCTTCCTGGCCATAACGTTCGCCGTCGAAGCGCAGCGAGACGAAATCGAAGGCATCGACGCTGACCCGTCCGCTCGTCAGCCGGTTTAGCTGGCTGGAAACGGCGATGCGGGCGGGATCGGCCAAAGGCGACAGCACCGCCAGCATGATCCCCACCACGACGAAGGAAACGGCGATATTCGTCGCCTCCCACCATCGCCGTGGGGCGTCATTCCACCACCCGGAACCGGCATAGCCGATGGCGTACAGGCTGGCGACCAGAACCACGGCGGCGAGGATGACGCGATCATTGGTCCACCCGTACTGGTCGACTCGGAGAAAGGTGGCATAGCCGGCCAAGCCGACCAGAACCAACAGCAGCGGGCCGATGGCCGAACCAGACCAAGCCAGAATCCTGGCCGGCAGGTGGCCGTCCTCGCCGTCACGCGGCGGGCCTTGCTGATAGGCGGCGTTGGCCAGCACGATCAGACAGGCGGCGGCGCTGAGCAGGGTCACGGCGCCGCGCTTGGTTTGCCACAAAAGATCCAGCGACGTCGCCGCCAAGGCGGCCAGAAAGCCGGCGGTGATCAGCACCATCACCGGCAAAAGCCACGACAGCAACACCAGGGCCAGCTTGCGAATGCCGGCGATGATGCCGGGGGCGACGTCGGTCAGATGGATGGCGGCGCCCAGGGCCAGAAAGGTCGCCGGCCAGGCGAACCAAGGCTCGCCGATGGTGCGGGAAAAGAAATCCAGGTGCAGCATGTCGAACAGGGCGGCGCCCAGAAACAGCACCAGCCACAGCGCCCCGGTGAAATTGGCGGCAAAGGCCAGTTGCACGCCTTGTTTCCAGGCGACATCGAAATAACGGCCATAACGGGCGATGGGCCTTGCTTCTTCTTGCGCCGCGCTCATCAGCGCGTGGGCGACAAACACCATGATGGCGGTGGCGGCGATCAGGGTGAAGGACGGCGCCACCCCCTGCCACATTCCGTTATCCAACGGATGAGCGCCGATGCGGCGCTGGATGTCGTGGACGGTCAACCCGATCAGGACGGCGGCGACGGCCGCGCTCCAGGCGATCAACCGCCGCATCGGCATCCGGCCCAAATCAAGCATGGCCACCAGCGGCACGGACAGACAGGCGACGAACAAAGGCGGCAAGACAAAAGCGCGCATGGATCCCTGCGCGGCGTTCTCCATCCCTCGGATCAGCAGATAAAGGCCGACGCCTTGGGCGCAGCCGATCAACAGCCGGCCAAGACCGATGGGGGAAAGCCGTTCCATCAACATCATGGCGTGCCTTTCGCGCATTCCAGGCCGAACAGTACCACCCGCCCGCCGATGGGGGCAATCCAGGGCTGGACGCCGCTTGCGGTTCACGGTAATGCAAGACCAGTCAATGGAGCCGCCCCGCATGAATGACGAATTGGTCCTGCCACCCGTGCCGCGTACCTACGGATTGGTCAACTGGCTGGGATTTCGTACCCTGCTGACCAAGGAAGTCAGGCGTTTCCTGAAAGTCTATTTCCAGACCATCTTGGCGCCGGTGGTGACCACATTGTTGTTCCTGGCGGTGTTCGCCCTGGCCTTGGGCCGGGTGGCGGCCGGAATCCACGGCGTGCCCTTCGTCGAATTCCTGGTGCCGGGCCTGATCATGATGGCCATGGTCCAGAACGCTTTCGCCAATACCTCGTCGTCGCTGATCATCGCCAAGGTTCAGGGCAACATCGTCGATATGCTGATGCCGCCGTTATCGGCGGCGGAACAGACCATCGCCATTGCCTTGGGCGGGGTCATCCGCGGCGTCGTCGTCGGCCTTGCGGTGGGGCTGACCATGACCATCTTCGTCACCGTCCATATCCACGCGCTGTTCTTCATCGTCTTTCACGCGGTGATGGGATCGCTGATGCTGTCGCTGTTGGGCATGATCGGCGGCATCTGGGCCGATAAGTTCGATCACATGGCGGCGGTGACCAATTTCATCGTCACGCCGTTGTCGTTCCTGTCGGGAACCTTTTACACCATCGACCGCCTGCCCGAAGGCTTTCACGCCTTTGCCCTGGCCAACCCCTTCTTTTACATGATCGACGGTTTCCGCTATGGCTTCATCGGCCATGCTGACGGCTCGTTGGCTGTCGGGCTGGCCGTGGTCGGGCTGGTCGATGCGTTCTTGCTGTGGCTGACCTGGCGCATGCTGGCCACCGGCTATAAGCTGAAAGCGTAAAACTAAAGGTCAAGGGGGGGGGGATAAATGCTTTCCGATGATGATGTGATCCGCTGCCCGGTGGCGTTGCGCAATCCTTTCCAGGTGGAAAGCTTGCCATTCCTTAGCCGTGTGCATCGCGCCGCCTTTCGCAAGCGTCGGCGTTTGTCCAAGCGCTTTGTCGGCAAGCCGGCCAAGCGCCTTTTCACCTTCTTGACCCGTCGTGGCGTGTCGGGCGAGGGAACATTTTCCATTGAGGTCGATGGGCGGCAACGCCAGATGCGGTTCAACGCCAGCAACACCCAATTCGGCGCCTTGTATCTGCCGCAAAGCCTGCCGGTCTACGAGCCGGAAACCTCGGCTCTGCTTGACCTCTTGGTCGGAGATAACGACGTTTTTTTCGATGTCGGCGCCAATTGGGGATGGTACAGCCTGTTGCTGGCCAGTCGCCCCGGCTTCACTGGTTCCGTTCACGCCTTTGAACCTTTTCCCACCACCTTCCTGGATTTGTCCTCGGTGGTGGAGCAGGCGGGACTGAGCCAACGCATTCACTGCCATGACGTTGCCTTGGCCGATAAAGCCGGCGAAATCAGCATGGGCTTTTCCGATGGCATCCAAAGCGGCCTCGCCCGGCTCGGTGAAAGCGGCGGCACCATCGTGCGCATGGTCCGGCTCGATGACATGTCGCTGCCATCCCCCGCCGTCATCAAGATTGATGCCGAGGATCACGAACTAGAAGTGCTGCAAGGCGCCGAAGCAACCATCGCCGCCGCTCGGCCGCTGATCGTGTTCGAGAATTGGCTCCACCGCGACAATCCCGATCTCACCTTGGCGCCCATCCGCTTTCTTGCCGAACGCGGCTATCGCTTTTTTTATCCCGGCTGGATTGCCGGCGATCGCGATTGCGTGGTGCAGGATCTGGCCCTGCCGCCGATACTGACCCTGGTGCCCATGCTGACGGCGCAGCGCTTCCAGTTGCCCAGCCAGCTCAATATCGTCGCCGTGCCGCACTGCCGGATCGACGCCTTTCGGGGGCGGTTCGCCTAACCCTCGACCGCTTCCAACAAGGCCCGCAGGCCCGCCAGGATATCCATGGGGGTCGGCGGGCAGCCGGGGATGGTCATGTCCACCGGCACCGCCGCCGCCGCCCCCCCGGCCACGGCATAAGAGCCGGCGAAGCAGCCGCCATTGATGGCGCATTCGCCCATGGCGATGACCCAACGGGGTTCCGGCGTCGCCTCGACCGTGCGGCGCAGCGCTTCCGCCATGTTCCAACTGACCGGGCCGGTGACCAGCAGCACGTCGGCGTGGCGCGGGCTGGCGACGAATTTGATGCCGAAGCGTTCCAGGTCGTAGACCGGATTATTGACGGCGTGGATTTCCAGCTCGCAACCATTGCATGAACCGGCATCGATTTCGCGAATGGCCAACGAGCGGCCCAGCTTGGCCTGGGCGGTCAGGCCCAGGCTTTCGGCCAGTTCGCGCAAGCCGCCTTCGTCGGCGGCCGGCGCCCCCTTGATGGTGTGAGGGCCTTGCAACAGGTGGCGAGCCAACATTTTGGCGATGGGCGAAATCATAGGTCGTGGCCCGAATAAGAGCAGTTGAACGATTTGTTGCACAACGGGAAGTCGGCGACGATGTTGCCTTCGATGGCCGCCTCTAAAAGCGGCCACTGGAACCAGGATGGATCGTGCGGATGCACCCGCACCACCTTGCCGGTTTCCGATACCCGCACCCACACCGCCACTTCGCCCCGGAACGATTCGACCAGCGCCACCCCTTCGCCGCTCCGCAACGGCAAGGCGGCCTGAATCGGACCATCGGGCAGGCGCAGCAAGATCTGTTCGATCAGCGACAGCGACGACCGCACCTCTTCCATGCGGATTTCGATGCGGGCGTGAACGTCGCCTTCGGCCAGAACCGGAATGATGAAATCCAAATCGTCATAGGGCGGATAGCCTGGCATGCGGCGGGCATCGACGCTGCGCGACGAGGCGCGGCCGACAACGCCCGAGACGCCGAAGCGATGAGCCAAGGTGCCGTGAACGACGCCGGTGCCGGTGGTGCGGTCCAGCAATGACGGGGTGTGATCGTACAGCGCCACCGCGCGCTTGAAGCCCCGCCGCAGGACCGGCAACAATTGGATCAGCGTCTGGCGGCCGGCTTCGTTCAGATCGACGGCGACACCGCCGGGAATGACCCGATCCATCAGCAGGCGATGACCGAAAATGGCGTGATTGGCAGCCAGCAGCTTTTCCCGCAACACCCCCATATGCGACAGCATGATGGCAAAGGCGGCATCGTTGCAGATGGCGCCGATATCGAACAGATGATTGGCGATGCGTTCCAATTCGGCGAACAGACCGCGCAGCCAATGGGCGCGGGCGGAAATTTCCAGCCCCAGCGCCGCCTCGACGGCGCGGGCGAAGGCAAGCGAATAGGCGACGGTGGCATCGCCCGACACCCGGCCGATGATGCGGGCGGCATCGTGAATGGGCTTGCCCGCCGCCAAACCTTCGATGCCCTTGTGGACATAGCCCAGGCGTTCCTCCAGCCGCACCACCGTCTCGCCCTGGCAGTGAAAGCGGAAATGTCCGGGCTCGATCACCCCGGCATGGACCGGGCCGACCGGGATCTGGTGCAAGCCGTCGCCCTCGGCGGTCAGGAATTTATAGGGGCGGCGGCCGCCGTCATATTGACGCGGCCGGCCCAACGGATGGCTGATCCCCCAACGGCCATGATCCAGCCACGGGCGTTGATCCTCAAGGCCTTCCGGCACCAGCCCCCACAGATCGCGGATGGCCCGTTCCATGCGGATCGCCACCGGCCGCACCTGCCCCAGCGCGAAAAAGGCGCCGTCGGGACAAGGATGCGACGCGACGGCGATGGCCCCCGAATCCTCGCCGCGCAACAGCACGTGAACCTCGGCCGGCTCGGCCCATTCGGCCAGGATCTCCCAATTGGACACCGTCATCTGTTCGGCCAACCGACGCCAGCTTCGGCCATCCAGTTGATAGCGCGGCCAGGGCCGATGGCCGGCGACCTCGCGGCCCATGGACAGGAATTCCAACAAGGTGACGTTTCCCATCATGACCGCATCATCCCAACAATTTCGCCACGGTCTCGAACCAACGCACCAATGGCTCGGGCAGCCACAGGCCGGCGATCACCACCAAAATCACATGCAGCCACAACGGCCCATAGGCCAGCACCGTCCCCAGCGCCGTGACATTGCCGTGGGCTTGGCGTGGACTTGGCGGCGGCGCCCCGAAAAGCATCGCCTGCAACCGGGTGATCAAGGCGGCAAAAGCCACCAACAGGGCCAGGATCAGCGGAATGGCCAACAGCGGCTGGCGGGCGAAGGTGGAACTGACCACCAGGAACTCGCTCATGAACACCCCCATGGGCGGCAGGCCGGCAATGGCCAGCACGGCGATGGCGAAGCCCCAGCCCAGGATCGGGTGGCTGACGGTCAGGCCGCGAATATCGGCCAAACGCTTGGTGCCGGCATTTTGGGTGATGGCGCCGACGGCGAAAAAGATTCCCGACTTGGTCAGCGAGTGCATGGTCATGTGCAGCAGACCGGCGAAATTGGCCAGCGGCCCGCCCATCCCGAATGCAAAAGTGATCAGCCCCATATGCTCGATCGAGGAATAGGCGAACAGGCGCTTGATGTCGCCGCGCCGGTACAGCATGAAGCCGGACAGGAACAGGCTGGACAGACCCATCATGATCATCAAGGGGCCGGGGGCCAGGGTCTCGGGATTGGCGGCGATCAGCATCTTGAAACGCAGCAGGGCATAAAGGGCGACGTTAAGCAGCAATCCCGACAGTACGGCGGAAATCGGCGTCGGGCCTTCGGCGTGGGCGTCGGGCAGCCAGGCATGCAACGGCGCCAGACCGACCTTGGTGCCATAGCCGACCAGCAGAAAGACGAACGCCAAATTCAACAAATCGGGATGGAACTCGGCCGCCCGCGTGATCAGCAAGGTCCAGGCCATGGCGTCGGCGCCGTCGCCCATCACCGGCTGCGCCGCCAGATAGACCAAGGTGGTGCCGAACAAGGCCAAACCGATGCCGACCGAGCACAAGATGAAGTATTTCCATGCCGCCTCGATGGCTTCACGGGTGCGATACAGGCTGACCATCAGCACCGTGGTCAGGGTCGCCGCCTCGACCGCCACCCACATGACGCCGGTATTGTTGGCGGTCAACGCCAGCAACATGGTGAACAAGAAAGCCTGATACATGGAGTGATAAAAGCGCAGATGCAGGTCGGACAACCGGGCCGAAGCCGATTCGCGCGAAATATAGCCGGCCGAGAAGATGGCGGTGGTGAAGCCGACAAAGGTGGTCAGCGCCACCAGATAAATATTGAAATCGTCGATGAACAGCAGCCGCGAATCCGGAGGCCGATGCACGAACAACGACAGGCTGGTGACGAAGGTGGCCCCCGACACCGCGATGTTCAGCCATGACGCCAGCCGCCAGCTGGGCAACACCGCCAAGAAGCCGGCGGCGGCCAGCGGAATGGCCAAGATCCACAGCAGCGGGTTGCCTTGGCCGGCGGCGATGACGGCATTCAGGGTCATGACCGGTCCCCGCGATAGCTTTCCAGATAAGCGACGTCGAGCGAATCGAAGCGTTCGCGGATGCGGAAGAAAAAGATGCCGAACAGGGTCATCGCCACCAGCACGGAAAAGGCGATGGAGATTTCCACCACCAACGGCATGCCCTTGGCCGAGACGGCGGCCAGGATCAGCCCGTTTTCCAAAGCCATGAAGCCAACCACCTGGGTCACCGCATTGCGCCGGGTGATCATCATCAACATGCCCAGCAACACCACGCTCATGGCCAGGGCCAGCGATTCACGGGTCAGGGCGGAAGCCGCGGCTGTCACCGGCAGCACCAGCATGATCGACAACGCCACCAGGGCGACCCCGACGATCATGGTCCAACCGATGGACAAGGCGGTTTCCACCGTGCGGTGAATGCCCAGGCGCTCAACCAGCCAATGCAAGGCGAAGGGAACCGCCAACGCCTTGAACAACAAGGCGATGGCGGCAGTGAAATAAAGATGGGGGGCGTCTTGAATATGAGCCTGCCACGCCGCCGCCGCCGCCAGGGCCAAGGCCTGGAAGGCGAAGGTGTTGAGCACGGCGAAGACCCGGCGCTGGTACAGCAGGCCAAAACCGGCCATCAGCACGGTGGCGCCGATCAGGTGGGCGATGTCGTAATTGAATTGCTGACTCATCACACCGCCTCGGAGACGTACAAGAAGATGGTCGCCAGCAGGCCCAGCAGCAAGGCGCCGCCCAGGAAGTCGGCGTAACGGAACACCCGCATCTTGGCGATCGAGGTTTCGAACAGGGCCAGCGTCGTGGCCAGCGAGAAGGTCTTGAGCAGGAAAGCGACCATGCCGATGACCACCCCCGCCGCCCCGGCTCCGGGTTGGGCGATGCCCCACGGGGCGAACAACGTGGCGATCAGGGCGATATAAAGGGTCAGCCGGATCATGGCCGCCGCCTCGATCATCGCCAGATGGCGGCCGGAATATTCAAGCACCATGGCTTCGTGCACCATGGTCAGTTCCAGATGAGTCGCGGGATTGTCGATGGGAATACGGCCGTTCTCGGCCAGGGCGACCATCACCAGGGCGGCCAGGGCCAACCCCAGACTGACCTCGACCCCGACATTGCCGGCAAGGATAAAGGCGACGATCTGCGCCGGCGCGGTGGTGCCCGACAGCAGGGACAGCGAAAAGGTCACCATCAGCATGGCCGGCTCGGCCAAAGAGGCGATCAGCATCTCGCGGCTAGCGCCCAAGCCGCCGAAACTGGTGCCCACATCCATGCCGGCCAGCGCCGTCCAGAACCGCCCCACCGCCAGCAAGGCGACCAGGGCAATCAGGTCGGCGGCCGGGGCCAGCACCATGTTGGTAGTGAAGGTCGGCACGATGCACGCCGCCAGCCAGACGCTGGCGAAGGTGACGTAAGGAGCGGCGCGAAAGATCCAACTGGCCGAATGGGCGACGATGGCTTCTTTTTGCAGCAGCCGGTACAGATCACGATAGGGCTGAATCGGCGCCGGACCACGACGGCCGTTCAACCGCGCCTTGGCCCAGCGGACGTAACCGGTGACCAGTGGCGCCAGCGCCACCACCAAGACGATCTGCACCAATTGCCACAGCATCGCGTTCATAGCTGTTGCCTCACCGCCACCACCAACAGCATGAACACCAAGGTCAGGAACATCATCAGCAGATAGCCGCGCACTGTCAGATATTGCAGTCGGTTGACGTGATCGGCGATCCAGTCGATCCCCCGGACCAGCGGCAGGTACAGCCCGGACCAGACCGGGTCGATCATGCTGACCTTATGGGTGGCCGGCGCCATGTCGCCCGGTTCCGGCATCACCACTTTTTCCCGTGCCTGGAAGATGGTGTGACCAAAAGCGCGCCGCAGCGGCTGGGCAAAGGACTGACTGGTGTACTGGGTCTGGGGGATGTCTTCCGGGTGGCCGCAATCCCACGGATCGGCGCGGCGCAAGGCCTGGGTGCCCAGGCGATGGACGACGAAGATGGCGATAGCGAACAAGGACAGTCCGAACATCATCAAGATGGTGCCGGAATAAGCGCCGCGCGTGGCGGAGACCGGCGACAGCCAGGGCCAGCCCAGATCGGCGGAAACGGCGAACCCCACCCCGGTCAGCGGCCGCACCACATGGGACAATGCATCGGTGACGGTGACCGGGATCACTCCCAGAACCACGCACAACACGGCCAGCCCGGCCATCGACCAGCGCATGCCGAAACTGACATCCTCGGCCTCGGCCGCATCGGCCGAGCGCGGACGGCCCAAAAAGGTGATGCCATAGGCGCGAACGAAGCAGGTGGCGGCCAGGGCGGCGGCCAGGGCCAAAAAGGCGGCGACCACCGGCACGCCGAACTTCATCGCCCAATGGGGCATGCCCGGCCCCTTGAACAGCGATTGCAGGATCAGCCATTCGGAAACAAAACCGTTCAAGGGCGGCAAGGCTGAAATCGCCGCCGCGCCAACCAGGAACGCCGTCCCGGTCCATGGCATGCGTTTGAGCAAGCCGCCCAAAACGGTGAGCGAGCGATGGCCGGTGGCCGAAATCACCGCGCCGGCCCCCAGAAACAGCAAGGTCTTGAACACCGAATGGTTGACCATGTGATACAGGCTGGCGACCAGGGCCAGGGCGGCCAGTTCGACTTGGCCGTCGCCTTTGAAAGCGATGGCCAGGCCCAGGCCGATGACGGCGATGCCGATATTTTCCACGGTGGAATAGGCCAACAGCTTTTTCAAATCGTCTTGCAGCACGGCGTACAGCACCCCCATGACGGCGGTAATGCCCCCCACCATCATCAACCCGGCCCCCCAATGCCAAGACAACTGGCCATGCAAATCCAGCAAGACGCGGATCATGCCGTACAGCGCGACCTTGGTCATGACGCCGCTCATCAGGGCCGAGACATGACTGGGCGCGGCCGGATGGGCCAGCGGCAGCCAGGCATGCAGCGGCACCAGACCGGCCTTGGAGCCGGCGCCGAGGATGGTCAACAAGGCAACCATGAAGCCGCCCATCAGGCCCAAATCCTTGATCCGCATGGCGGCGAAGGTGAAATCGCCGCCCGGACCGGCCATCAGGCCAAAGGCCGGCAGCAGGCAAAAGGTGCCAAAGGCCGCCATGATCAGATAGACGTTGCCGGCCTTGCGGTTTTCCTCGTCGGTGTGGTCCGACACCACCATCAACCACGACGACAGCGACATGAATTCCCACGACACCAGGAACACAAAGGCGTCATCGGCCATCAGCACCAAATTCATCGCCAACAAGAACAATGGAAAAAACGGGGTGACCCGGCGGCGTTGCGGCAGGTGTTGGCTGTAGCCGATGGCGAAAACCGACGCCGCGGCAGCGCCGAGATTGATCATCAGCAGGAACAGCGCCGACAGATTGTCGATGCTGAAATGGGCCTTAAGCCAGGGCAGGCCCAGCGGCAAGATCCAGGATGGCGAAGCGGAATGCCCCCCCAGATATGTCAGCCCCCCGCCAAACAAAGCCACCGAGGCGACAAAACAGCCGGCGTAAACAATGGAATGGGTGACCTCGCGCCGGCCCGCGAGCACGGCGAACAGGGCCAGCAGCGGCAGCGACAGCAAGGCGCTGGCGATCAGCATGACAAAAGGCTTCCCGGCCGCACGCGGCCCAGGCGGATCGATGCACGCAAGAAAACCTCCAACCCCGAACGGGGTGCTCCCAGACGCCGAGCTATTGCGGCTTTTGATTTATTGTTGTTAGCGGAGGAATCTTAACCAGCGGAACCGCAAAGAACAAGGGGGCGAAAGGCTTATTTCAACGCCAAAATCCACGCCACCAATTTGCGGATATTTTCTTCCGGCACCCGCTTGTTGGGCGACATCGGCACCGTGCCCCAAGCGCCGGAGCCACCTTCCCGCACCTTGAGCACCAGACGTTCCAGCGCCCCGGCATCATTGCGATAACGCTTGGCGACGTCGGCCCAGGCCGGACCGGTGACTTTCTCGTGGACGTCGTGGCAGGCGGTGCAGCGGCTTTTGTCGGCCAATTCCAGCATGGCGGCATCGTCCTCGGCCAGGGCCAGGGTCGGTATCGCGGTCGTGGCGACCAACAGCAGGGCGCAGACCAGCCGCCGCATCAGCTCACCGAGAAGGTTTTTTCCGCCTGGCGGATCTGGCCGATGCCCTGGATCATCTCTGAGGCCATGAAGTCGGCGCGCTTGACCGGGCCGCCGGAATTGGGCCGCGGGAAGGTGCGGGCGAACGAGTTCATCTTGACCGTCAGGCCGCACAGAACCGCGCCGATGGTGATGTGATAGCGCTCGATCAGGGTTTTGACCTGACGGAATTCCTCTTGATTCAAATTGCCCCACATTTCGCGGGTGCGCTTTTCGAACACTTCCAGCCGGCCGGTGATGGAAGCCGACATGTTGTTGATGGTGTCCTCGATGCTGTCGCAGGTCTTCATCAGCCCCTGATCCTGGCGGAGCTGGAAATGGCTGCGGATCGGCTTCATCGCATCGACGCAGGCCGAGAAATAAGGCTCGAGCCGATCGAGGCAATGGCGGAAATAGGACAGCGACAAGAAGGTGTCGCCGTAATCCTCCAAGAAGCGCGGCACGTCCCAGATATCAATGTTCAGGCTGTTGGCCATCTGCTCCAGCCGCTGCCGGGCCTTTTTCACGTCGGGATCACGGAACAGATGCAGCAGATCATCATAGGATTCAACGTTCACCGCCTCTTCCGCATAGATCAGCTTCATCAGCGGCCGGGTGAACATGATCATGTACTTGGTCAGTTCGTTGGCCTTGTCCGGCGACAGCTTCAAGGCCGAATAATCGTTGACCGGAATGCCATGTTCCCGCAGGGAAATGCGCAACGAATAGACATCGTAGCTGGGCAACAACGCCAGCCGGCGCAAAATGGCGTGGTCGGGGTGCAATTCGTCCGGCGACCAGTTGAACATGCGCGGCAGACTTTCGATGTCCACCTGGCCCGAACCGGTTTGTTCATCGGAAAAAATCTCGATGACGCTTTGCAGGCGCACGTTCTTGATCAGCTTGGCGCTTTGCAAGGCCGGCGTTTCCAGGGGGATGATCGACAACGGCAGCACGAACATGGAATCCATGTCGCTGTCGGCAATGGCTTTAAGTTCTTCTTCCATGGGTCCCCAAAGCGCCCCGATGATAGGAATGCTATATTGACGCGAAACGCGTCGCCGCGAAACCGCGAAAAACAAAGCACTGGCATGAAGTGGCGTTAACGATGCCGATATTATATGAGGAAAAATTGAACTATGCGTTTATACTCCCCCCCAACCAGGATGGCACCTTGAAGTGCCGCCGAAGCAAAAATATATCCGGGAGGATGTTCTCGTGCAGACGATGCAGCTAATGCGCCGCCTCGCCCGTGCGGCGGTCTTGGCCGTGGCGGTGGGCACCCTGGGTCAGGGGACGGCCGGGGCCCAGGAATTGCGGTTCTTTCAATTGGGCACCGGCCCGACCGGTGAAACCCGTTTTCCCGTCGGCGGCCTGATCGCCAACGCCATTTCCAACCCGCCGGGATCGCGGGAATGCGAAAAGGGGGGCTCGTGCGGGGTGCCTGGGCTGGTGGCGGTGGCCAAATCCACCAATGGCTCCATCGCCAATGTCGAAGCCATCGGACAAAAGCGCCTGGACGCGGCCTTGGTTCATGCCGACATCGCCTATTGGGCCTATCACGGCACCGGCATCTACAAGGGCAAGGGCGCGGTTTCCAATCTGCGCGGCATCGCCATGCTGTACCCGGAAACCCTGCATCTGGTGGTGCGCAAGGATGCGCGCATCGCCTCGGTCAAGGATCTCAAGGGTAAGCGGGTGTCGTTTGGCGACAAGGATTCCAGTTCGGCCATCCATGGCCGCTTGCTGCTCGAAGCCTTTCGCCTGAACGAAAAACAGATCAAGCAATCCTTTCTCAAGCCCGGCCCCTCGGCCGATGCCCTGGCCGACGGCAAGCTCGATGCCTTTTTGATGCTTGACGCCTTTCCGGTCCCGGTCATCGCCGATCTGGCCCGCAAGACCGAGATCGCGGTCGTGCCGCTGGACGGCGGCGAAATTGAAAAGATGTTGCAGCAATATCCGTTCCTGCTGCGCTCTGAGATCACCGCCGGAACCTATCAGGGGGTGCCCGAGGCGGTGAAGACGCTGGGCGTCGGCGTCGCCCTGGTCACCGGGGCGGAACAAGATGAAAAGCTGATCTATGGGGTGACGCGGGCGCTGTGGCATCCATCGACGCAAAAGCTGTTTACCCAAAACAGCCCCAGCGGCGCTCAGATTCACCTGGATGCCGAAGCCATCGAAAAGATGGGCATTCAGGTGCATGGCGGCGCCTCGGCCTTTTACTTCGACGCCGGCTTGGTCCGCTAAGGAAGTCGGGCTTGGGGTTTTTTGTGTGTCGATATATGGTTGCGCCATGAGCGACACCAGCCAGCCCACGCCCTATCGCGTTCTTGCCCGCAAGTACCGTCCGACCGATTTCGCCACCCTGATCGGTCAGGAAGCCATGGTGCGGACGCTGACCAACGCCATCGCCTCCGGCCGGCTGGCCCATGCCTTCGTCCTGACCGGCGTGCGCGGGGTGGGCAAGACCACCACCGCGCGCATCATTGCCCGGGCGCTGAACTGCATTGGCCCCGATGGCCAGGGCGGCCCGACCATTGATCCGTGCGGAATCTGCGAACATTGCCGCGCCATCGCCGAGGATCGTCACGTCGACATCCTGGAAATGGACGCCGCCAGCCGCACCGGTGTCGGCGATATCCGCGAGATCATCGAAAGCGTGCGCTATCGACCAACCTCGGCCCGCTTCAAAGTCTATATCATCGACGAAGTGCACATGTTGTCGACGGCGGCATTCAACGCCTTGCTCAAGACGCTGGAAGAGCCGCCGGAGCATGTGAAATTCATCTTCGCCACCACCGAAATCCGCAAGATTCCGGTGACCGTTCTGTCGCGCTGCCAACGCTTTGACCTGCGTCGCGTCGAAATGGATGTTCTGGCCACGCATTTTTCCGGCATCGCCGCCAAGGAAGGGGCCGAGATCGAAGAGGCGGCCCTGCGCCTGATCGCGCGCGCCGCCGATGGCTCGGTCCGGGACGGCCTGTCGCTGCTGGACCAAGCGATTTCCCATGGCGCCGGTCTGGTCAGCGAAGCCCAGGTGCGGGACATGCTGGGGCTGGCGGACCGTGCCCGCGTGTTCGATCTGTTCGAATTGGTGATGAAGGGGCAGATGGCGCCGTCGCTGGATCTGCTGGCCGAACAATATGCCTTGGGCGCTGATCCGGCGGTGGTCATTCAAGATATGCTGGAGCTGTCGCACTGGCTGACCCGCCTGAAAATCACCCCCGACGCCGCCGATTCCTCGGCGGCGTCGGAAACCGAAAAGGTTAAGGGCACGCAGATGGCCAAGGATCTGTCCATGGCCCAGCTGACCCGAACCTGGCAAATGCTGCTCAAAGGGCTGGCGGAGGTCCGCTCGGCCCCCAATCCCTTGCAAGCGGCGGAAATGTCCTTGGTCCGCTTGGCCTATGCCGCCGATCTGCCCAGCCCAGCCGAATTGATCGAGCAGTTGCGCAACAATCCGCCATCGCCCCATGGCCCCAATGGCGGCCCCAATGGCGGCGGTGGCAGTGGCGGCATGACGGCGGGCGGCGGCGTTAGCGCCATAGCCTCCCAGGCTGTCGGCCCCGGCTCTTCCGGCGGCCCCAGCGCCGCCTTGAAGATGGATCTGGCCGTGGCGGTCCAGCCGGTGCATTTGCCGGCGATGCCGGTCAGCTTCGCCGAAGTGGCGGCGTTGTTTTCGGAAAAACGCGAAGGGGTGCTGGCGGTGCAATTGCGCACCCAGGTCTGCCCGGTCAAATTCGAGGCGGGACGCATCGAACTGCGCCCCCACAAGAATGCCCCCAGCGATTTGGCCCCCAAGGTGGCCCGGTTCTTGTCGGAATGGACCGGCCGGCGCTGGACCGTCACCATCAATCTGACCGATCCGGCCGAACCGACGCTTTCGGAACAAGAGGCCATCGCCGAACACAAGCGACGCGAGGATGCCGCCAACCATCCGCTGGTGCGCGCCGTGCTTGAAGCCTTTCCCAATTCCGCCATTGAGGTGGTCCGCGATCTGGCTGAACCCGAGCCGGAAGACAGCGATCTGGCTTTCGACCCCGAATTGACCGCAGGAGACGAGGAATTATGAAAAATCTTGGCAACCTGATGAAGCAGGCCCAGCAGATGCAGACCAAGATGGCCGAGATGCAGGCCAAAATGGCGGAAATGGAAGTGTCGGGCGCCGCTGGCGGCGGCATGCTCCAGGTGGTTTTGAACGGCAAGTTCGAACTGAAGAAGATCAAGATCGACAAGTCGTTGGTCGATCCCGAGGACGTGGAAGTGCTGGAAGACCTGATCATCGCCGCCTTCAACGACGCCAAGGTCAAGGCCGAGGTGGCCATGCAGGACGAAATGGCCAAGGTCACCGGCGGCCTGAATTTGCCCGCCGGCATGAAGCTGCCGTTCTGATCGCGGAACGATCTTGATGGTCGGCCCCGAGATCGAGCGCTTGATGCAACTGCTGTCGCGGTTGCCCGGCTTGGGGCCGCGTTCCGCCCGCCGGGTCGCTCTCCATCTGGTGGAAAAGCGCGAGACCTTGCTGTTGCCTTTGGCCACCGCTTTGGCTGCTGTCGGCGAGACGGTCAAGACCTGCGCGGTTTGCGGCAATTTCGACAGCATCGACCCTTGTTCCATTTGTGCCGATTCCCGTCGCGATCCCAGCATCCTGTGTGTGGTCGAAGGGGTCGGCAGCTTATGGGCGATGGAACGGACCGGGGTGTTTTCCGGGCGCTATCATGTCCTGGGCGGCTTGCTGTCAGCCTTGGACGGCATCGGCCCCGATGATTTGGGGCTGCCGCGGCTGAAGGCAAGATTGGCCGATGGCGCCGTGCGCGAGGTGGTTTTGGCCACTCCGGCGACAGTGGAAGGCCAGACCACCGCCCATTACATCGCCGAATTCCTGGCCACTTCCGGCATCATCGTTTCCGCTCTCGCCCATGGCGTGCCGGTGGGCGGCGAACTGGATTACCTGGATGACGGCACCATCAGCGCAGCCTTGCGGGCGCGGCGCAGTTACTGAACCAAGACGGGGGAAGGATCCATGTGGAAGCGTCGTGTCGCGGCAGCCCTGGCCATTGCCGTGCTGCTGGTGGCCGTGGATTTGGGCTTGGGCCAAGTGGGCAAGGCTTTCGTCCCCGATTGGGAAGTGCGGGCCCATAAGCTGAAATTCCGCACCGAGGATCCGGTGTTCCACCACGGCTTTGCCCCCCTGGTCAGTCAATATGATCGCTGGGGGGCGGAAAAATATCCGCTTTTCACCAATTCCCTGGGATTCCGGGACGCTTCCCCCCGCCAGCTCGAACTGAAAGGAACCGGCAAGCGGGTTGCATTGATCGGCGATTCCTTTACCGAAGGCGTCGGCTATCCCTGGGAACAGACCTTTGCCGGAATCTTGTCAAAATCGCTGGCGACGGAAGGAACGGAGGTCCTGAATCTGGGGGTATCCTCGTATTCGCCGCTTCTGTATTTCAAGAAAGTCGAGAATCTGGTGGAAACGCGCGGCCTGCGCATCGACGAATTGATCGTCTTTATCGACGTCGGCGATGTTTACAACGAGGCCGCTTGGTACAGCCTGAATGCCGCCGGCGAGGTCATCTCGAACCTGACCGGCGGCATCAACATCGCCGAACGGCGAGGCCGCTTGGGCGATTGGCTGTCGGTCAATTCCATGACCGGGAAATTAGTCTATACAATGGCCGACCTGTGGAAGTTCCAGCGTGGCAAAAAGCAGGCGGAACGGGAATCGCAATCGGTCGATGCCGGTGTGTGGAGCGATTTCGGCGCGATCATTGACGCCCGCGATTCCCGCTGGACCTGGGATCAGGATGCCTGGGCGCAATGGGGCGAAAAGGGTGTCGCCAATTCCCTTGAGCATATGGATATGTTGCTGGCCGTAACCCGGCGCAACAACATTCGTCTGACCGTGGCGGTCTATCCCTGGCCGGCGCAGATTTGGCATCATGTGGGAGGCAATCCCCCCACCACCCGGATTTTTGGCCAGTGGAGCCACGATCACGGCGTTGATTTTCTTGATCTCAATCCGTTGTTTTTCAAGCAAGACCGCGAAACCACGCTGCGGGATTTCTATATCCCCAACGATGTGCATTGGAATTCGCACGGGCATGCAGTGGTGGCCGAGGCCGTGCAGGGCTGGTATCGACAGCGGCACCCCTGACGCTGACATCAATCCGCCGTGATTGAGGGCCAGGATGATGGCTCTCTTTCTGGATCACCGCCATGCGACGCCTGCCCCTGTTGTTCACTGTGCTGCTGCTGGTCTCGGCCTGCGCCGCCCCGTCGCCGGTCATCCAGGTGGAAAGCCTGCGCTTTCACCGCCCGGACGCCACCAGCATTTTTGCTTTTGTCATCTTGCCCCAGGCGGATCAAAGCGACGAAATCTATGGCGACTATGCCGAACTGATCGCTCACTCGTTGCAATCTTTGGGCTGGCGTCGGCAGCAACAGGCCGATGGCGCCGCCGTCATCCTGCGCTTTCGCTGGGGTGTCGATGCCCCGGTGACGGAAACCGTGCTGTCGCCCAGCGTCGTGCCGCCCATGGGGCCGTGGAGCCAGCGCCGGCCAGGATTGTGGAATGATCCATTTCCCTCGTGGCAAGCCCAGCGGGTCGTTTCTTATGCAAAATGGCTGACGGTCACCATGGCCGACGCCAGCGACGCCAGCGCGCCGCCGCTGTTCGAAGGGCGGGTGGTCACGCGGCGCGGCGGGGCCGAGATTGGCCCGGTCATGCCGTATCTGGTGCGGGGGATGTTCGATGGCTTCCCCGGCGCCAATGGCGCGACCGAGGCAAAAGCCCTGCCGGTTCAGCCGTGAGAGGTTTCGTCGCCGGCCGTGGCGGCGGCGGTGACGATCATGTCACCGAATTCGCGCAAATAGACCGATCCCTTGACAGTGCGCTGCACCAGCACCGAGCGGCGATCGGTATCATCGGTCTTGCGCTTGATCAGGCCAAGTTCGGACAAGCGGTCCAGCGCCCGGGTGATGGCCGGCTTGGAGACGTTCATGGTCACCGCCAGACCGCGGACGGTATGGGGCGGCGGCGTCAGATAGACCGTCAACAACAAAGCCATCTGGCGCGCCGACAGGTCGGGACCATCGCGCCGCACGCTCTCGACGATCGCCCCTCTCCAGAGGTCGAGCGCCTGCACAGCCTTCAGTTGGAAGCCCATGTCCCTGCCTATTCGTTCCGCCGACGAAATCTTTTACCCGAGGACGCTTCCCCAGGCAACACCCGTGTGTGTAATTGTATCGCTTGCGAAAGGTTAAGGATTGGTTCCGAAACGTTGCATAATCACGGCATAGAGCGCCCGTAGGGCCATTGCCTCGCCGCCATCGGGACGGCCGGGGCGGCTGGCGGTGTTCCAGGCCATGATGTCGAAATGAGCCCAAGGGATGCCGGGACCGACGAATTCGGCCAGAAACAGGGCGGCGGTGATGGCGCCGGCATAGGGACCATCGGAAACGTTGTTGAGATCGGCGACCTTGCTGTCGAGCAAACGGCGATAGGGACGATGCAGCGGCAGACGCCAAACCGGATCGGCCCAAGCCTCTCCGGCGCGGGCGATATCGCCGGCCAAACCATCATCGTTGCAAAACAAGGCGGCGATCTCGGTTCCCAGCGCGGTGCGGGCGGCGCCGGTCAGCGTGGCCATGTCGATCAGCAAATCGGGCTTTTCCCGCGCCGCCTCGGCCAGGGCATCCGCCAGGATCAAGCGTCCCTCGGCATCGGTATTGCCGATCTCGACGCTCAGCCCCTTGCGCGTCGGCAAGACGTCGCCCGGCCGCATGGCGTCGGCCGAAACCACGTTTTCCACCGCCGGGATCAAGACCCGCAACCGCAGCGGCAGCTTGGCCGCCATGATCATCAAGGCCAGTCCAAGAACGTGGGCGGCCCCGCCCATGTCTTTTTTCATCAGCTTCATGTTGCCCGAGGATTTCAAATCCAGGCCACCGCTGTCGAAGCAAACCCCCTTGCCCACCAATGTCAGCTTGGGGGCATCAGCCTTGCCCCAGACCAAATCGACCAGACGCGGTTGGCGTTGGGCGGCGGCGGCGCGACCGACGGCATGGATGGCCGGATAATTTTCGGCGATCAAGCCGTCCCCGACGATCACCTTGACCGTAGCGCCATATTCGGCCGCCAGTATTTCGGCCGCCGTGGCCAGTTCCGCCGGCCCCAGATCGGCGGCGGGGGTGTTGATCAGGTCGCGCACCAAGGTGGTGGCCCGCCACGTATTGAGCACCCAATCGCGTGGCGCATGTTCGGGCCAGACCAGACGCGGCCAGTCGCGTTCAGGCCGGCTTTTGTAGCGGCCAAAGCTGTAGGTCGCCAAGGCCCAGGACAGCGCCGCCCAACCGGCCTGGCGTGGGGCCAAGGCGCCCGCCACGGCATAGGTGCCCGGCGCCAGCTTGGCCGGCAGGGCGGAAAAAGCCCACGGATCATCATCTTCGGCCATGCCGACGACGATGGCGGCAATCTCGCCGTTGAGCCCTGGCATGGTTACGCTCTGGCCAGGCTCGGCGGTGAAGTTGTTGGCGGCAATCCAGGCGCGTCCAGCTTGCGGCTGGCTGGCCAGCCATGTTTCCAGCCCCGATTTCTTCACCGGAATCAAACCGATGGTTCCCGCTTCCCATTCGACCAGATGTTCCAACACCGCCATGCTCCCGTATCGTCCAGCGTTAACAATGGCGAAAGCCGGCGGGCTTGGAAAGAGCCGCTTGCGGCCCGATGGCGGCATCGCCATGATCAGCGCCACGATTATTGGAGGTTTGCATGAACGACGCCGTCACCCTGATCATCGGCACCAAACGCTTTTCCTCGTGGTCGCTGCGGCCGTGGCTGGCGGCGCGCATGGCGGGATTGACGGTGAACGAAATCGAAATCCCGCTGCGTCAGCCCGACACCAAGGCGACGATCGCCCGCCATTCGCCCTCGGGCAAGGTGCCCTGTCTGATCCATGATGGACTGACGGTGTGGGATTCCCTGGCCATCTGCGAATATCTGGCCGAAACCTTCCCCCAAGCGGCGTTGTGGCCGCAAGATCGCGCCGCCCGCGCCGTTGCCCGCGCGGTTTCGGCGGAAATGCATTCCGGTTTCGTCACCTTGCGCAATGCCTGTTCCATGGATATGTGCGCGGCGACGCCAATGCGAGAAATCTCTGATGACCTCGCGGCCGAGATCAAACGCATCAACGCCGTATGGGATGAGTGCCGCTCGCGCTTTGCGGCGGACGGGCCGTTCCTGTTCGGCCGGTTCTCGGTCGCTGACGCCATGTATGCGCCGGTGGTCAGCCGCTTCACCACCTATGATCTGCCGATCAGCGACAGCGGCCGGGCGTATTGCGCCGCCATCTGGGACTTGCCGGCGATGCAGCAATGGCGGGATGCCTCGGTTTAGGCGCGGGCCGAAAAGGCAATGGTCAGCGAATGGGCTGCAAGACGTCCATCTTCAGCTTCAACGTGCCTTCCGGGTGCAGCTTGCCGCCCTCGCGCACGACCAGCAAGGCGTGGCGCGGATCGTCCGACCGCTGCATGCTGGTGGCCAGCAGGATTTCCGCCACCTTGGCCGCCTGGGTGGCGCGGGCCTGTGGGGTCAACACCACTTCATTGCCGTGTTCATTCAAGGCGGGGGCGGCGATTTGCTGCAATTCCCCGCCCACATCCAGCACCATGGGCCGGTCGATTCCGGTGAAGCTGCCGCTCATGCTGGGATTGACCGAGGTGATGGCCACCCGCTCCACCGAAGCGTCGATCGTCTTGCCTTTCTGCACGGTCACCGACAGCCCTTCCAGATACAAGGCGGCCGTCGAGCCCGATTGTTCGGCTTGCAGAATCGCGGTGGAAATCGGCGGGGTAACGCCGACATTGTCGCTGACCGCCCGATGGGCCACCACTTCGGCCACACGGCTGACATCGAACGTGCCGACGCCAAGGGCGTCGATCAGCCAGGAAATGTCATTCATGGCGGTGGTGAAGGATCGCGACAGCGAGCGTTGACCCGCCTTGTCTTCATCTTCGCTCTTGCCGGTATTGATTTCGGCGAACAGATTGCGCTTAGTCCGCAGGCTGTCGGGGTCGGTCAGGTCGGGGGTCTTGATCTTTTGCTGCAACCACGCTTCGGCGATGGTTTTGCTTTCGCGCAATTGCGCGACCATGTCGCGGGCGCTGATCGACAGATCGACCGCATCCGAGAGCACCGCGGCACTATTCGCCGATTGCACCGGCTGCACCAGAAACGAACTGTGCTGTGTCGAGGCGGCAATGGCCGCCTGAGCCCGTTTGGCGATTTCAAGATCATCGACCATGGACATGACCTTTTCTTGTCAGACTGCCATAAGTATGGCCCACACCCTTCTGGCGCAGAAGCCTATTGTGGTGATTTCGCGTAAAAAAGACAAGAAAAAGGTATCTATGGGCAGGCGCAGCACAGCGCCGTCAAATCGTCGCGCAAGGGGCGCTGAATCTGCGCCAGAAACGGCGCTAACACTGCATCCGTATCTTTTCCGAGATTCCGGGCCGAGGCTTCCAGCAAGCTCTCCACCCCTGCCGCTCCCAGGCGGTTTCCGTCCAGGGCCATGCTGTCGGCCAGACCGTCCGAGGCCATGAACAACAAAGCCCCGGGGCAAAGGGGGATATTACGTTCCGCATAGACGGCATGGGCGGAGACGCCAAGCGGCAAGCCCGCGCCATCACCCCGAACAACCTGACCATCGGGCCGGCGGAGCAGCGGCGGCGGCATGGCGGCGGCGGCATAGCGAAAGCTCCCCGCCACCAGATCAACCACCCCGTACAGCATGGTGGCGTACTGCCCCAGCGGCAGCAATCCGACCAGCCGACGGTTAACCTCGGCTAAAAAGGCCGCCGGCATGTCGGCCACCGGGGTGCAATTGGCCACCAGGCTGTGCAGGCGGAAAGTGTTGAGCGCCGCCGTCAGCCCGTGACCGGAAAAATCGGCCAACCATAAACCAAGGCGGCCATCATCGATGGGCTGCAAGCCCCACAAATCGCCCCCCAGGGTCGACGAGGTTTCGAAATGGGCGGACAACCGCACTCCCAAGCGTCGTTCGATCTCGGCCAGGCTTTGTGCGCTGGGCAACAACTCCATTTGCATGGTCCGGGCCAGCTGTATCTCTTCGCTGACTGTTTCCGGCGGGGCTTCACTGATGACGGCGGCTTCGGTGCAGGTAACGCTTGGCGGCGTTTCGGCCTGGGCGTCATTGCCGCCCGAGGCAACCCAGCAGGTGACCTCATTGCCGGCATCGTTGAACTCCACCGAGGTAAAGGCCAATCGTCGCGCCAAGGCGATGCCCCGGCCATGGGGGGCAAAGGCGCGTTCGGGGGAAATCCGGTCAAAAGCCCGCCAATTGAAGCCGTCGCCTTGGTCGCGGATGACGAAGCGAACACCATCGGCCTGGCGATCCACCTGCACATCCACCCAACGGCCACGTCCCCGGGGAGTGTCCAGCCGTGCTTCGATTTCCTGACGCCAGCGCTTGGCGGCGACCAGTTCGGCCTTTTCGTCGAAATCAATGCCCAGATTGCCGTGCTCGACGGCGTTGGTGAACAATTCCGACAAGCCGGCGACCAGATGGCGGGCCTGGGGGCAAGCACGGGCCAAGGCAACCGCCAGGGTGTGCCCTTCGTCCAAGGTGCGGAACCGAAAGCGGCCACGGTCCAGCAAGCGCATGGCGGTGGTGCGTTTGTCCAGATCGTCTTGCAGCCGCAGCCGGCGCTGATGGTCGGCGATGGCGGCTTCGGTGACCGACAGCAACAACCGGCGATCCAAGGGCTTGGCCAGATAATAATAGGCCCCGGCGGTGATGCCTTCGCTGATGTCCTCGGTTTCGGCGTAAGCCGTTTGCATGATCACCGGAATATGGTTCAGCCGCTCATCGGCCTTAAGCCGGGTCAGCAATTCCATGCCATTCATGCGCGGCATGCGCCGGTCCAGCAAGATCACGTCGAACGAGTTTGGATGGGCGTTGAGAATGCCCCACGCCTGGACGCCGTCCTCGGCGGTCACCGTCTCGAATCCGGCCGCGCGCAGATTGGCGACGATCACCTCGCGGTTCATGCGTTCGTCATCGACCACCAGCGCCCGGGCTGGCGCCGCGCTCATGTCAGCCCCGTTCGATGGTGAACAATGAACCGAAACAGGCCAGATCCAGCAACTCGGCCACATCCTTGCTTGGCCGCAGCAAGCTGACGCCGATGCCGGCATGTTCCGCCCGGTCACGCAACGTCAGCAGCATGCCGAGGCCGGCGGAATCCATGTAGGTCAACCCGGCCATGTCCACGGCGACAAAGGGTTGCTTGCGGGCCAACAGCTTGTCGATGGCGGTATCGAAAATGTCACGGTGATCGAACAGCAACTGATCCGAAAGAACCAGGGTCGGGCCGGCATCGCTGTCGATGATGCGGTACTTCATGGCGCGTCTTTCCCGTGGTCAGGCCCCAACCGTCTTCTGACGGCCGGCGATAAAATCTTCGAGTTGGGCGCTTTGTTGTTCGTCCAGATCGAAGCGGACATGGGTGTTTTGGTCGGTCACGGCCACCAGCGATCCATTCCACATTCCCAGCGGCGGCGGCAATTCGCACTGGAACTCGGTCCCGCGCGGGGCGGCGAACGGCCGATCCAGGATGCCGGTGCCGATCAAGGCGACATCTTGCAACAGACATGGCCGGCGTTCGTCGTTCAAGACGATGGTGGCGGCGATGTTGATGGTGTGGCGCTGATTGGTGGTTCGGTTGTCGTCGGTCCCGGCCTGAACGATGTGGTCGATGGCCGCTTTCATCGCCCCCAACCGTTCGCGCATGGCCGTCGCCGACAGCCGCACCTCTTGTGAGCGGGCGCCGGTTTCTTCGGTGGCGGTGGCGACTTCGCCGATATTGCTGGCCGCTTGCTGGGTCCCCTCGGCGGCATTATGGGCCGAACGGGCGATTTCCTGGGTGGCCGAATTCTGCTGATCCACCGCCGTGGCGATCGAGCTGGAAATGCCGGAAATTTCGCCGATGGTGGCGACGATGGCGCGCAACACCTGAACCGCGTCATTGGTGGCCCGCTGGATGGCGGTAACCTGACTGCCGATCTGTTCCGTCGCCCGGCTGGTCTGGTTGGCCAGCGACTTGACCTCGTTGGCGACCACGGCGAAGCCCTTGCCGGCATCGCCGGCCCGCGCCGCCTCGATGGTGGCATTGAGCGCCAACAAATTGGTCTGGCTGGCGATGTCATTGATCAGGCTGACCACCTCGCCGATGCCGGCAGCCTCCCGCGTTAGGCCGACGACAATGGTGCTGACGCGGTCGGCTTCTTGTTCGGCTTCGCCGGCGATACGGGTGGACTGGCTGACCTGGCGGCTGATTTCAGCCACCGAGGTGGACAATTCCTCGGCCGCGGCGGCAACCGCATCGACATTGCCGGTGGCGGTTTCGGCGGCGCCGGCGGCGGCATGGCTTTGATCGCGAACCTGGATGACGGTGCTGTCCATGGCGGCCGAAGCCTCGATCATGCCATCGGCCTCGGTCATCACCACGCCGATGGCGCCCGAGACTTCTTCGTCGATGGCGTTGGTCAGGGCCAGGATCTCACTTTGCAGCTTGCGCCGATTGCGGCGATGCTCGGCATCTTGTAGCGCGGCACTTTGTCGGACCTTCAAGGCATTGCCACGGAAAATCTCGACGGCATGGGCCAACTTGCCGATCTCATCGCCGCGATTGGTGCCGGGAACGCTAACCGACAAATCGCCATCGGCCATCCGGGCGGTGGTCTCGGTCATCCGTGCCACCGGCGCGATCATCTGGCGGTCGATCAGCACCAGCACGACGATGACCAGAACCAGCGACAGCGAAGCCGAGGCCCCTTGGATCAGCGCTTGTCGACGCACCGCGTCTTCCAGGTCGGTGCGGTCGATGACCAAGGTTGTCGCCGATTGAGCGATGCCGACCTGCGACAACTCGACCAACGATTCGGTCAGCGCCCGCAACCCCAGCGCGGCGTCGTCGAAATCAGCTTTCAGCGGCCGACCGGCGGCTTCCCCCTGCTGCGCATAGGCCGTCGCCATGGCCCGCCCCGATTCGATGAACGGTTCAAAGGCCAAGGCAATGCCGTCCAGGGTGCGGACGGCATCCTCCATGCCCAGGGAATTGGTTATTTCCAGGCTTGATGAGTGATGATAGCGAAAATTCGCGATCGCCTCGTCGGCAATCGCCAAGCCTTCTTGCAGACGATCGGCATCGCGGGTGGCGGCGATGTCCGTCAGTGTCCCCTGAATGCGCAAGAGATCGATTTCAATATCCTTGATCAGCTCGATCAGCGGCAAATATTGCTCGGTGACCGAACTGGTGGTCGCCTCCATCTGATGGTTCAGGCGGAATAACTTCAACGCCATCCAACCATTGATCGCCATACCGGCCAAGCTGGCGATCAAGATGACGGCGAAGGCCAGGAAGAATTTACGCCGCATGGACATAAGGGGGACCCAATCGAAAAATACGAACCGGGTGATGGTGCGGCAATGCGCGCCGCGACGCAACCTTTGGGGCTGAAAAGCTTTTGGAAGGAATCTAAAGTTTGTGCATATTAGCGTTATTGCTAATGTAGTGTTTGCTTTTTTAACGCGGTTTCCGTTAGCTGTTTCCGGGCCGCACCAGAAGCATCCCGTCGTGAGGATGCCCCGGCCCAAAAACAGGGAGAGGAAAATGACGTTCATGCACAAGCATGGCTGGGCGCGCCGTGACCTGCTGGTTGCCGCCGGCGCCGGCGCGGTGGCTTTGGCCCTGCCCGGCGCGGTCCAGGCGACGCCGCAAGAAGCCGATGCGTTTACCCGCAAAATGATTGGCGCCGCCAATCCCAAGACCGGCAAGATCCAATTGGTCGTCAAGGATGTGGCGGAAAGCGGCGCCAACGAACCGGTCCGCGTGGTCGTCGATAGCCCGATGACCGCCGCCGATCACGTCAAGGCCATCCATGTGATCGCCGACGGCAACCCCTTCCCCGGCGTGTCATCGTGGTTTTTGACGCCGAAATCAGGCAAGGCCGAGGTGGCGTTCCGTATGCGTCTGGCCAAAACCCAGATGGTGCGGGCCTATGCGGTGATGAGTGATGGCTCGGTGTGGCAGACCTCGCAAGAGGTCAAGGTCACCATCGGCGGCTGCGGCGGCTGAAGCGGGGGAAAACGATCATGACCACACCGACCATCAAGACCCGGATTCCGGCCAAGGCGAAAAAAGGCGAGATCATCGAGATCAAGGCCCAGATCACCCACGACATGGAAACCGGTCAGCGCAAGGATGCCAACGGCATGGCCTTGTCGCGGCGCATCATCAATAAGTTCGTCTGCACCTGGAATGGCCAAGCGGTGATCAGCGCCGACTGGCACACGGCCATGTCGGCCAATCCCTTCGTTTCCTTTTTCGCCGTGGCGGAAGCGTCGGGGCCGCTCAAGCTGGCCTTTCACGACGATAATGGCGAAATCTACGAAAGCGTCACCGAAGTGGTGGTGGAATAGCCAAAACCGCGTGGCCCCCAAGGGGGATGGGGACCACGCAGCCTTATGCATATCCCGGTGAGTTCCTCTCACCGGGATATGGTCTTAATGGGTCGCCGATACGTAATTGCGCAAGTTGTCCACCTCCATGTCCATTTCGTCCAGGCGGCTTTTGACCACGTCGCCGATGGTCACCATGCCGGTCAGCCGGCCGGCGGAATCAACCACCGGCAGGTGACGGATGCGTTTCGACGTCATGATCTTCATCAGATTTTCGGTACTGTCATTCTCGTGACAGGTCTGAACGGCGGCGGTCATCAGATCGGCGACCCGGGCCGTGGTACAGATATTATCGGATTGGGCCAGGCCACGAACGATGTCGCGTTCGGACAAGATGCCGCGAATGGCGCCGTCGTCATCGGCGGCGATCACCGCACCGATGCGGTGAGTGGCCAGCAGATGCGCCGCTTCGGCGATACTGGCCTGGGGGGATATGGTCACCACGCCCGCCCCTCGAGCCTTGGTCTTCAGGATGGTTTTGACAATCATCGACAACCTCCCCGTTCTTTTCTCAGCGCACACGGAACGCTGTCTTTCATAAGGGGGCGTCAACGGCTTGGTTCAAGGGGGCCATACCGATGGAAAGGGGCCGCCCGGAAGAGCGACCCCGTTTTAACTACGACCGGATCATCGGCTTGTATTTCAGACGATGCGGCTGGTCGGCATCGACGCCCAGCCGGCGCTTACGGTCGGCTTCGTAATCCTGATAATTGCCCTCGAACCAGACCACTTGGGACTCGCCCTCGAAGGCCAAGATATGGGTGGCGATACGGTCAAGGAAGAAGCGATCATGGCTGATGACCACGGCGCAGCCGGGGAATTCGGCCAAGGCATCTTCCAGCGCCGACAGGGTTTCCACGTCCAGATCGTTGGTCGGCTCATCCAGCAAGATGACATTGGCGGGACGGCTCAGCATCTTGGCGAGGTGGACGCGGTTGCGTTCACCGCCCGACAGCACGCCGACCTTTTTTTGCTGGTCGGCGCCCTTGAAGTTGAACAGGCCGGCATAGGCGCGGGAATTGATCTTGCGGCGGCCCAGATCGATTTCTTCCTGGCCGTCGCTGATTTCCTGAAACACCGTCTTGTCGGCGTCCAGGGCGTCGCGGCTTTGATCCACATAGCCCAACACCACGGTATCGCCGACCGAGAAGGTGCCGCTGCTCGGCTGTTCCTGGCCGGTGATCATGCGGAAAAGCGTGGTCTTGCCGGCGCCGTTGGGGCCGATGATGCCGACGATGCCGCCCGGCGGCAGCCGGAAGGACAGATTTTCATACAACAGGTTGTCGCCAAAGGCCTTGGCCACGTTGTCGGCCTCGATCACCTTGCCGCCCAGGCGCGGGCCGGGCGGAATGGAGATGACGGCGGGGCCGGTGGCCTTTTCCTGCGATTTGGCCACCAGATCCTCGAAGGCGTTGATACGGGCCTTGGATTTGGTCTGGCGCGCCTTGGGGCTGGCGCGCACCCATTCCAATTCGTCGCGGATGGCGCGCTGGCGGGCGGTTTCCTCGCGCTCTTCTTGTTGCAGGCGCTTTTCTTTTTGTTCCAGCCAGTTGGTGTAATTGCCCTCGTAGGGGATTCCGTGGCCGCGCTCCAATTCCAAGATCCAGCCGGTGACGTTGTCGAGGAAGTAGCGATCGTGGGTGATCATCACCACGGTGCCGTTGTAATCGCGCAGGAAGCGTTCCAGCCAGGCCACCGATTCGGCGTCCAAGTGGTTGGTCGGTTCGTCCAGCAGCAGCATGTCGGGATGCGACAGCAGCAAGCGGCACAGGGCGACGCGGCGCTTTTCACCGCCCGACAGCTTGTCGACCGACCAATCGGCCGGCGGGCACCGCAGGGCGTCCATGGCGATTTCCACCTTGCGCTCCACATCCCAGGCGTCCAGATGGTCGATCTTTTCCTGCAAATCGGCCTGCTCGGCGATCAGGTCGTTCATCTCGTCATCGGACATTTCCTCGGCGAACTTGGCCGACACTTCGTTGAAGCGGTCCAGCAAGGCCTTGGTTTCGCCCACACCTTCCATGACGTTGCCGAGCACGTCCTTGGCTGGGTTCAGGTGCGGTTCCTGAGCCAGATAACCGATTTTCACGCCTTCGGCCGCCCAAGCCTCGCCGCCATATTCCTTGTCGATCCCGGCCATGATCTTGAGCAGGGTCGACTTACCGGCGCCGTTGACGCCAAGCACGCCAATCTTGGCGCCGGGCAGGAAGGAAAGGGTCAACCCTTTCATGATTTCCTTGCCGCCGGGATAGGCCTTGGTCAGGTTCTTCATCACAAAGACGTATTGATAGCTGGCCATGAAACCTCCGGCGCGCGCGAATTAAAGCTTTGGATGGGGTTTAGACGGGGGCGTGCGGGTTCGTCAACGGTTTCGACCTATTTTGCCGTCCGTGCCGCGTTGACAGCGCAAGTAAGGGCGTAAAGTGAGCCGCCCCCAAGGCGCTGACCACCGCCGGCGCGCTCTGAATATCGGCAGGCTGGCCACCGCCATTCTAAACCCGGATGGGGCCGATTGATCCGGCCGCTTTGGCTTTCGCCGGCAAAGATGCTATCGACAACCCAGGATTTCGACGCGGCGGCGGCCAAACTGACGCACTTCATTTGATCCCCCCAGCCTCAGGCCAACCTCAGGAATGATCATGACAGACAGATGGATGCGGTTTGGAATCGTGGCCGTGCTGATCCTGGGGCTTTCGCCTTTGGCCCAGGCCGGCGAAAGCCGGGTCACCTTTTTGCACTTCAATGACATCTATGAATTCATGCCCAGCGCCGATAGTGGCGGACTGGCCGCCCTCAAGACCGTCATCGACCACGAACGGGCCACCCATGCCGGCGCCATCCTGACCTTTGGCGGCGACCTGCTGTCGCCCTCGGTGGCATCGCATCTGAGCAAGGGCGCCCACATGATCGACCTGCTCAATCGGCTGTCGCCTGCCGCCGCGGTGCTCGGCAACCACGAATTTGATTTCGGCACGGAAATATTACGCACCCGCATGAGCGAAAGCCGGTTCCCGTGGGTCGTCGCCAATGTGACCGAAGCCGATGGCCGCCCGTTTGGCCCCTCTGTGCCGACCCTGATGGTTGACGGCAACGGCGTGAAAATCGGCATTTTCGGGGTTTTGACGCCTGAAACCGCCACGCTGTCGGTCGGGGTGCAAGCGCTCTTCAGCGCGGAAACGATAGCGGCCAAGGCGGCCGTCGCCGACTTGCGCGCGCAAGGAGCCGATCTGGTGGTCGCCCTGACCCATCTTGACCTGCAACAAGATCAGGCCCTGGCTTTGCAGGTCAAGGGCATCGACCTGATTTTGGGCGGGCACGATCACCAAGCCATGAGCATGGAGGTGGGATCGACCTTACTGGTCAAGGCCGGCCATGACGGCGCCTATCTGGCGGCGGTGGATATGACGGTGGAACACGGTGACGGCAATCCCACCAAGGTCACCGCCAGCGGATGGAGATTTATTTCCACCCGTGGCGTCGCCGCCGCCGCCGATATGGCCGAAATCACCCAGCGCTATGACCGCGAGGTCAATTCCGCCTTGGAAGAATCGCTCGCTCAGATAGCCGCCCCGTTGGACAGCCGCCAAGAGGTGGTCCGCAACGCCGAATCGACCTTGGGCAATTTCGTCGCCGATTCACTGCGCGACGCCCTGCACGCCGATATCGCCCTGATCAATGGCGGCGGTCTGCGCGGCAACCGCGTTTATGCCGCCGGCACCATGCTGACCCGCCTCGATATCTTGCGCGAACTGCCTTTTGGCAATAAGGCGGTGCTGCTTGAACTGAGTGGCGCCGATATCCTGGCCGCGCTGGAACACGGCGTATCCAAGGCCCCGGCCCTGGCGGGCCGCTTTCCCCAGGTCTCCGGCTTGTCCTTCCGCTACGACCCGCAGGCCGAGTCAGGCCAGCGCCTGCGCGCCGCCGCCATCGCCGGGACGGCCATCGACCCGGCCCGACGCTATCGGGTGGCCACCAACGATTATCTGGCTGGCGGCGGTGATGGCTATGCCGTCCTTGGTCGCGGCACGGTCTTGATCGACGGCAATGCCGCGCCTTTGTTGTCCACGGTGGTGATGGATCAAGCCCTCCGCCAAGGCGTGGTGCACGCGGTCCTGAACGATCGCATTCAAACCACCCATGCCGCCGGTCCAAGCCGGCCCTGAACGGTTCCGCCGCCCCGGATCAACAGCGGTTGAACAAGGCGCGGACGCCGTTGCGCCAGCAGGGCCGAAGCCGGATTGTTAGCGGCATGAGCACAGCATCATGACCACCATCTACCTGATCTCTCCCAGGGCCGAGCCGTTGGCCTATTTTGGCGCCGAAATCTACGCTCATTCCGGTTTTGCCGGGGCGCAGATGGTGGCCGATCTGACCATGCCGACGGTGGCCGCCCTGATCCCCGCCGATTTTCATATTCGCCTGTGCGACGAACATTTGACCCCGGTCGATCTGGACGCGCCGGCCGACATCGTCGCCCTGACCGGCAAGACATCGCAAGCCGGCCGCATGCTGGAGCTGGCCGACGCATTCCGCCGCCGGGGACGCATCGTCGTCATCGGCGGCCCCTATGCCTCGCTGTCGCCCGACAAGGTGCGTCCGCATTGCGACGTTTTGGTGCGCGGCGAGATCGAGGGAATTGCCGCCGCCTTGTTCGACGATCTCCGCGCCGGAACCTGGAAGGCCGAATATGTGGGCGAAGCGGCCGATCTGGCGTCCACGCCGATCCCGCGCTGGGATCTCTATCCCAATGACCGCGCCCTGATCGGCGCCGTGCAAACCTCTCGCGGGTGCCCGTTCGATTGCGAATTTTGCGACGTGCCGGCTTATGCCGGACGACGGCAGCGCCACAAGGACCCCAGCCAGGTGGTGGCGGAATTGGACGTGCTGTATGGCCTGGGCTATCGCAGCGTCTTTCTTGCCGACGACAATTTCACCGCCTCGCGCCGACGGGCCAAGGGCCTGTTGACCGCCATCGCCGCCTGGAACCGCACCCGCCCCGATGGCTCGATGACATTCGCCACCCAGATGTCCGTCGATGTGGCCAAGGATGATGAAATCCTGGGTTTGTGCGCCCAAGCGGGGCTGGCCGTGGCCTTCGTCGGACTGGAAACCCCCAGCGAAGAGAGCTTGCGCGAAACCGGCAAGCGCCAGAATTTGGACGGCGATCCGATCGAACGGATCAATCGTCTGCTGGAACACGGCATCATGGTGATCAGCGGCTTGATTGTCGGCTTCGATGCCGACGGGCCGGACATTTTCGACCGTCAGCGCCGCTTTGTCGACAGCGCGCCAATCCCCATTTTCAGCCTGGGCGCCTTGGTGGCCTCCAGCGGCAGCCCGCTCTATGACCGCATGGTCCAGAGCGGCCGGCTCTTGGCCGAACACCCCTATGGCACCGCCCAGCCATGGAGCTCGAACATCATTCCCCAGCAGATGAGCGGCGAAGCCCTGCTGGCGGGCTTGCGCCATTTGGGCAACCATATCTATTCCCCGCAAGCCTTTGGCGATCGGATGGTGGCCATGCTGGATCGGCTGGGGACAGCCTGTGTCGGCCCAGCCCCCGTGCCCAATGGCGAAAGCCTTGTGGCCAGCCGCAAGGCGCTGATGCGCCAGACCGCGGAGCTCATCAAGCACCTGGCCTTGTCAGGACCTGCGGAAAAGGCCATGGTCACCCGGATCGGCCGCCATGCCCTGCGCCACCGCCCGCAATTCCTACCCTTGGTGCAAACCTGCCTGCGTTTTTATGCGCAGATCCGTCACGTTTACCGACTGACCGGCTTCGAACCGACATGAGCGTTCTAACCATCGCCCCGGTCACCGCCGCCGACGACCGCCTGAAGACGCTGACCTATCCCCGCTTCGCCGAATACCTGACCCCGGCGGCGCTGGCGGCGCCGTGGTTCCACGTCATCGCCGCCACGACGGCAACCCAGCCGGTCGGCATGGCCATGCTGATCCAGGACGCGGAAAGCAGTTGGCGGCTGATGTCGGTGGCGGTGTCAGCCCAAAGCCGGCGCAACGGCATCGGTTTGGCATTGATGCAGGCGGCGGCGCAGTGGGCCGCCACCCGCTCCCTCCCGACGCTGTACAGTGTCCATGGCGGCGAGATGCGCGGTGTGGACGCCTGGCAAGGGCTGCTGGACCGCGCCGGCTGGTCGCCGCCGGTTCTGTGCCTGCTGTCGCTGACCGGTCACGCCACCTGGGCCACCGAAGCACGCCGGGAATGGGATGATCTGTTCGTCCGTCTTGCCGCTTCGGGCTTTACCGTCACCCCATGGTGTCAGCGTTCGGTCGAGGACGAGGCGATATTGGCGCACTTGGCCGTGGGCACCGGGCGCATGGCGCCGCAAGGGGTGACGGATGTCTTGCCCGGCGCCAGTCTGGTTATCCGCGAACACGGCCTACCGGTGGGGTGGGTCTTGGCGACCACCGGAACCCAGCCCGGCGACATCTATTACCCGGCGGGCTATGTGACCCGGCGGCTGCAACGCATGGGCTGGCTGGTCGCCGCCCTGGTCGAAGCCTGTCTCAGCCAGCAGCGAACCTATGGCGCGGACGGCACATGCAGCTTCCAGACGGCCGGCGACAACCGCGCCATGCAGGATTTCATGCTGCGCCGACTGGACAAATGGACCATCCGCCGCAACACGCATTACCAAAGCAGCAAGACGATTTCACCGTGAAAAGCACAAGCCCCGAACCGCAACGGTTCGGGGCTTGGCAATCATCTTGGCCAGGGCTTTGGCCGCCCGCGCGACCTCAGCCGCCCAGGTGCAACTTCGAAACTTTGGGCTGCGGCGTCATCATCACGCCGGCGGCAACCAGTTCCAGATCATCGTCGGACAATTCATCGTCATTGGCGGCGGCAAACACGGCCGGCAAAACCAGGACGCAGCGCGTATCGGTTTCCTCGATCACGTCCAGGGTGATGCCTTCGGGCCAATCCTGGCCCAAGACCTCTTTCACCGCGCGGGCCGGATCGGTTTTCAGCAATTCCCGGAACGCCGGATTTTCCTGCGCCTTCAAAACCAAAGAGCGATAGGCCGCTTCACGCTGCTCCAGACGCTGCTCGAAACTCGACATAATGTGTCCCCTTCCATAAATGTTCACAGCGACAAGACTAAACCGCCCCCCGCCCCAGCACCATCAACGGTCATTGATATTTCTAAAATTATATAAACATTTCAGTGTTTTGCCTGAATTCTAAGGTCTATACCCGACCGCAACATCAACGGCCATTGAGAAAGCCCGCGGTCGCGTTGACGTCTTGCCCGAACTGTGGCCCCTGTGACCCATCGCGGACATGGGGAAATGAAACGATGGCGACGGCCGCAGAAAAACTGTTCCGCAAGGCGGCGCTGGACCGCATTTCCTCGCCGGAGCAATTGGACCGCGCGGTGACCGTGGCCGACGCCCGATCATGGATCGCCGCAACCGGGTTGGGGCTGGGGCTGGTATTCTTGCTGGTATGGGGCATCTTCGGCAGCATTCCCACCAACGTGCCGGCCAAGGGCATCTTGATTCCGCAGGACGGACGGGTGGTGTCGGCCATGAGCCCGGCCGGCGGTGTGGTTGACCGCATCTTGGTATCGGTCGGCGACACCGTCGTCAAAGGGCAGGTGGTCGCCCGCATCCGCCAAGATGAATCGCGTCAACGCTTGGGCCATGCCCGCCAGGTGATGTCGGAAAAATCGGACGACCAGCGGTCTCGCCGCACCGTATTGCAGCAGGAATTGCAGGCGACGCTGACCACCATCGGCCAACGCCAGACCGCCTTGGAACAATCGGCGGCGGCGGCCCGCGACCGCATCCGTTATCTGGAACAGCAGGTGCGCAACCGCCAGGAAATGTTGGCCATGGGCTTTGCCACGGCGGAAACCATCCAAACGGCGCAAAACGAGTTAAGCCGCGCCCGGCGCGAATTGGCCGATTCCCATGCCCAAATCAGCGCCGCCAAGGCCGAGGCCATGCAAGCCCGCCTGAACACCGACCGCGAGATGCGCCAATTGGCGGAAAATGTCGCCAATGCCGGCCGCCGGGCCGAGGAATTGTCCACCGAAATCAGCCTGTCATCGGAGGTGCTGGCCCCCAGCGCCGGCCGCGTCAATGAAATCAGGCTGACCGAAGGCGTCGTCGTCGCCACCGGTCAGCCGGTACTGGGGATCGAAAGCGCCGGCAGCCGCTTGCAAGCCGTGGTCTACATTCCCACCGAGCACGGCAAAAAGGTGCATGCGGGCATGCTTGCCCGCGTCGCGCCCTCGACGGTGAAAAAGGAAGAATCGGGAACCCTGACCGGCGCGGTCGCCCAGGTCTCTCCGTTCCCCGCCACCCGCCAGGGCATCACCGCCGTGGTGCAAAACGAAACCCTGATCGAGGATTTCGTCAAAAAGGGCGCCCCCTACGAAGCCCGCATTGATCTGGTTCCCGCCGATACCCCCAGCGGCTATGGCTGGAGTTCCGGGCATGGCCCCGACATCGACCTGAGCAGCGGCACCACCGTCGACGTCTCCATCGCCGTGCGCGAGCAACGGCCCATTTCGCTGATCCTGCCTTTCCTGCGCCGGGCCGTTGGGGTCGATCGGTGAACAGCCAACATCCAACCCCTCGCCGGGTGCGCACGCCGACGATCTTGCAGATGGACGCGCTGGAATGCGGCGCCGCCTGCCTGGCCATGATTTTGGCGTATCACGGCCGCTGGGAACCGCTTGAGGAATTGCGTCAAGCCTGCGGCGTCGGCCGCGACGGCAGCAAGGCGTCCAACGTCTTGAAGGTGGCCCGAGGCTTCGGTCTGGCAGCCAAGGGTTTCAAGAAGGAACCCAGCGGTTTGATGGACCTGCCGGTACCGTCGATCATCCACTGGAACTTCAACCATTACGTTGTCTTCGAAGGCATCGACAAGGGCCGGGCTTATCTGAACGATCCCGCCCACGGGCCGCTATCGGTTCCGCTCGAGGAACTTTCGGCCGCCTTCACCGGCGTGGTGCTGGCCTTCACCACCACCGAAAACTTCCAAACCGGCGGCCATCCCCCCAATGGTCTGCGCCAGTTGGGACAATACCTGCGCCATTCCCGCCGTCCACTGGCTTTGATCGCCGGGTTCAGCCTGTTGCTGGTCGTGCCCGGCGTGGTTATCCCTGGCCTGGAAAAGCTGTTCGTCGATCAGGTTTTGGTGCAGCAATTCGAAAGCTGGGTGGCGCCGCTGTGCCTGGGGCTGGTGCTGTGCGCCGTGGTTCAGGCCGTGCTGACCGGCTTTCAGCAGCATTTATTGGCCCGCTTGGAAGCCAAGCTGTCGATCACCTTATCGGCGCGCTACCTGTCCAGCCTGCTGTCGCGTTCGCAGAACTATTTCAACCAGCGCCACAAGGGCGACTTGGCCAACCGCGCCGCCGCCGCCGACAACATCGCCGACCTGCTGTCCGGCCAATTGGCGACCAATTTCTTCAACGTCGCCGCCGTGTTCTTCTACGCCCTGGCGATGACCGCCTATGACCCGGTTCTGGCCGCCATCGCCTTGGTGCTGGCGGCCGGCAACGTTGCCATCTTGCGGCTGGTGCAACGGCGGCGCACCGACCTGCATCGCGAACTGGCCGGCGATCTTGGCCGATTGGCCGCCGCCACCGTCAGCACCATCACCACCATCGAAACGCTGAAAGTATCCGGGGCCGAGGACCAGGCTTTCGCCGGCTGGAGCGGGTATCAGGCGCAATCCCTGGCGACCCAGCAACGCCTGGGCCTGATCGAGGCCTTGATGACCGGCGCCCCGGCCTTGCTGTCGGCATTATCGGCGGCGGCGATCCTGGGGGTGGGGGGCTGGCGTGTGATTGACGGCCATTTGACCGTCGGCTCGTTGGTGGCCTTGCAGGCGCTGATGGCCAGCATCACCGCGCCGGTGGCCGCCCTGGTCACCCTGGCCGGTCGGCTGCAAGCGGCCAAGGGGGATCTGGAACGCCTGGCCGACGTGCTGGATCTGCCGCCGGCCGTGCCGGTGGCCGCGCCCGCCGCCCTGCCGGCCAAGCTGCAAGGCCACATCGACCTGATCAATGTCAGCTTCGGCTACAATCCCTGCGAACCGCCCCTGGTCGAAGGCTTTTCACTGACCTTGCGTCCGGGAGCCCGTGTCGCCCTGGTCGGCACCTCGGGCAGCGGCAAATCGACCATCGGCCGGATGGTCTGCGGACTTCAGGCGCCATGGTCGGGACAGATTTTGATCGACGGCCACCCGCTGGAAAGCATTCCTCCCCACGTCTTCGCCGGATCGGTGGCCTATGTGGATCAAGACGTCTTCCTGTTCGAAGGCACCGCCCGCGACAACCTGACCCTGTGGGACCCCACCATCCCCGAGACGGCGTTGACCCAGGCGTTGAAGGACGCGGAAATCCACGCCGAACTGGCCAGCCGTCCCGGCCAATACGACACCTTGATCGCCGAGGGCGGTGGCAATTTCTCGGGCGGGCAGCGCCAGCGGCTGGAAATCGCCCGCGCCCTGGTCTCTGACCCCAGCATCTTGGTGCTGGATGAAGCCACCGCCGCTTTGGACCCGGTCACCGAAAAGCGCATCGACGACAACATCAGGCGACGCGGCAGCACCTGCCTGATCATCGCCCATCGTCTGTCCACCATCCGCGATTGCGACGAGATCGTCGTGCTGGATCGTGGTCAGGTGATCGAACGCGGCAGCCATGACCAATTGATGGCCGCCACCGGAACCTATGCCCAACTGATCAAGGCGGGCCGCTGATGACCTTCCCTTCCCCCCCACAAGCCGCCGCCGGCATCCGCCCGGTTTCCGCCGATCAGCCCGTGACGCTATGGCGCGAGGCGGAGGGCTGGCGCGTCGTCACCGGTTTTCTCGACCTGTTCGCCGTCCCCCTGATCGATGGTGAAGCGGCCGGACGGCGCATGTTCCTGGCCCGTCTGGGCGTCGGTCACATCGTCTTGCCGCTGCCGGCGGCCGAGGATTGGGGCATCCTCGCCTGTGGCGGCCAAGACAGCGCCGTCGTCCCGATCACACCGGCGAAGCTGACCGCCGATGATCTCAATCCCTGGATCGCCACCCTGTGCGAAGCCATGGCCGAGACCGAGTCAAGCCCCGCGCCAAGCGCCATGGACGGCACCCACGCATTGATGGCGGGGGAAGCCCTGGCCGGACGCGGCCGCCATCCGGTATGGGCGCGGCTCGTCAGCGGAAGCGCGGTGGCGGCCGACGGCCCCGAACCGTTCACCCCCCAGTCAGCGCCGCTGCCTTTGGCCGCCGGATTGCGGCTGACCGCCTGCGAACCGACGCAAATCGTCTTGGCCCGGACCCAGGATCTGATGGCCACGGGCGGTTTGGCCCAAGCCTTGCCGGCCTTCCATCATTTCGCCGTAGCCGCCGCCATCCGCGCCACCCGCCGTCGCCAAGGCGTCATGGCCGCCATGGTCGCCGACCGCACCCGCCACTCGCAGCAGATGATGGAACGCGGCTATCAGACCCTGGCGCAAACCATCCAGCCGGACCGGCCGCTGGCGGCGGTGACCCGGACCGGCGACACCGTCCTGGCGGTTGTCCGCCGGGTCGCCGCCTTTCAGGGACATCCGGTCGTCACCCCGCCGCAAGCCGTTCCGCTGCCGGGGCCACACGGCCGCATCGGCGCCATTTTGCGCGCCTCGGGCCTGCGGCCCCGCGTAGTGATCCTGCGCGACGCCTGGTGGCGTCAAGACGGGATGCCGTTGATTGGGCGACGGCGCGAAAACAGCGCCCCGGTGGCGCTGTTGCCCGGCCCTGGCGGATATCGCGCCTGGAACCCCGAGGATGGCAGCGAAATTCCGGTCACCGAGGAATTCGCCACCGCCTTGGAGGCGCAGGCCCTGACCGTCTATGGCCGCTTCCAGGTGGCAAGCTTGCCGCCGCGCGACATTGTCGCCTTGGCATTGCGCGGCACCCGCCCGGATATCTTGCGCTTGCTGGCCTTGGCCTTGGGAACGGCCATGCTGGCGCTGCTCATTCCCATCGCCTCGTCCTTGCTGGTGGATGAAATCATCCCCGCCGCCGCCCGCGACCAATTGGGCATTCTGGTCAGCGGGTTGGTGGTGGCGGCGCTGACCGCCGCCTGCCTGGAACTGACCAAGGGCGTGGCGTTGCTGCGGCTGGAAGGACGGCTGGACGCCAATTTGCAATCCGCCATGTTCGACCGCCTGTTGCGCCTGCCGGCGGCTTTTTTCAAACGCTATTCCGCCGGCGATCTGACCGACCGCGTGCTCGGCGTCCAGGCCATTCGGCAAAAGCTGACCGGCGCGGCGGTGACCTCGTTGCTGGGGGGGATCTTTTCCACCGTCAGCCTGGCAATGCTGTTTTATTACTCGCGCCCGCTGGCGGTCTTGGCGGTGGCCTTGGCGCTGGGGTCGGCGCTGGCGACCTTGGCGCTGATCTGGCTGCAATTGCGGCACGAACGGCGCTTGGCCCTGGTGCGCGGCGCGGTCGAGGGCCTGATCTTGCAATTGATCATCGGCGTCGGCAAGCTGACCGTGGCCGCCGCGCGCGAACGCGCCATCGCCCATTGGGCCGAAAAATTCGCCCGCCAAAAGCGCCATGCCTTGGCGGCGCAGGCGGCGGCCCGGATGCAAGCGGTGTTCATGGCGGCTTTTCCGCCCTTGGCCAATGTCGCCGTCTTCCTGGCCATCGCTTACGTGGCCAAGGAAGCGGCGACGGAAACCCAGTTGAAGGCGCTGGTCGGCGGCGAGGCAACCGCCGCCATGGGCACCGGCCAGTTCCTGGCCTTCAACGCCGCCCTGGCTCAGTTCCTGGCCAGCATGACCCAATCGGTCCGCAGTCTCAGCGACGTGCTGGGCTCGGTTCCGTTGTGGGAACGGGCCAAGCCGGTCCTTGCCGCCACCCCCGAAGATTGCGGCGAACGCCATTCCCCCGGAATGCTGGATGGCGGCGTCGAGTTCAGCGGCATCGGCTTTTCCTATGTCAGCGGCGGCCCCAGCGTTCTCAAGGGCTTTTCCGCCACCATCCGCGCCGGCGAGTTCGTCGCCCTGGTCGGACCGTCGGGCAGCGGCAAATCCACCGTCATGCGCCTGTTGCTGGGCTTGGAGCAGGCCACCGAAGGTGAAATCTTCTTCGACGGCAAGCCGTTGTCACGCCTGCATCTCAGCCATTTGCGGGCTCAGATCGGCGTGGTGCTGCAAAATAGCCGGGTGCTGCCCGGCGACGTCTTTCACAATATCATCGGCGACAGCGAATGCCGGCTGGAAGACGCTTGGGAAGCCGCCGCCATGGTCGGGCTGGACGGCGACATCCGCGCCATGCCCATGGGCATGCACACCGTGCTGATGGAAGGCGGCGGCACCTTGTCGGGCGGGCAGCGCCAACGTCTGGCCATCGCCCGCGCCCTGGTGCGCAAGCCGCGCATCTTGTTGCTGGACGAAGCCACCAGCGCCTTGGACAACCGGACCCAGGCGGTGGTGACCCAATCGCTGGCCCGGCTGGGCATCACCCGCATTCTGATCGCTCACCGTCTCAGCACCATCACCGATGTCGACCGCATCTTGGTGATGGATCAGGGCCGGCTGGCTCAATCGGGCCAGTATCAAGACCTGGTCGCCGCCCCCGGCCTGTTCGCCGACATGGCGCGCCGCCAAATCCTTTGACCACAACACAGGGACGATCATGCGCAAGGTTCTTTATATCCTCGGCCAGTTGGATGACATGGATGTGGATTGGCTGGCCCGCCAAGGCCGCAAGCGGCAAATCCCCGCCGGTGAAGTCCTGGTGCGCGAGGGAATGCCCTGTTCTTCGGTCTTCATCTTGCTTGAAGGCGGCGTCGAGGTGACCATCCAGGGCCTTGGCTGCGTCGCCAACCTGGCTTCGGGCGAGATGATCGGCGAATTGTCCTTCGTCGACAGCGCCCCGCCTTCGGCCACCGTCACCGCCCAGACCGCCTGTGTGGTTCTGGACGTGGACAAGACGTTGTTGGCGGCGCAATTGGCCCGTGACGACGGTTTTGCCCGCCGCTTTTATCAGGCCATCGCCATGTTCCTGGCCGATCGCTTGCGCGGCACCGTGCGGCGCATGGGCTATGGCGCCGGGGCCAGCTTGGACAGCGCCGACGTCCTGACCGACGAACTGGATGAGAAATTGCTGGATGCGGTATCGCTGGCCGGCGACCGTTTCGACCGTCTGGTCCGCACCCTGGCGACGGCGCGCGCCCATTGATGACGGCGCCGCCGCGCGTTCCCACCATCTTGCAGTTCCAGGCGGCGGAATGCGCTTTGGCGGCGTTGGCCATGGTGATGGCCCATCATGGTTGCGCCGTGCCGCTGGATGAAGTGCGCCAGCGCGCGGGCGTATCGAGCGACGGCACGTCACTGGCCGTCCTTAAGGCGGTGGCGGCTTCCTATGGCTTCGCCACCCGCGCCTTCCGCAAGGAACCCGAGGCCGTGGCCGCCCTTGGTTTTCCCTGCCTGGCCTTCGTCAGTTTCAATCACATGCTGGTCATCGAGGCGATGACGCCCACGGCCTTGATCGTCGTTGACCCGGTCGGCGGCCGGCAGCGGCTCAGTGCCGCCGAATTCGAGCGCATCTTCACCGGCATCGTCATCCGACTTGAGCCGACCGCCGCCATGGCGCCGCGACGCCGGGTGAAGCGGCGGAGCGTGCCGGCGCTGATCCGGCAAAATTGGGGCTGGGCCGGACTGGTCTTGATCCTGGCCATGATCATGGGCGGCGCCGAGACAATCTTGGCCTTGGCCTTGGAGACAGGGGACGTCGTCACGCCCCTGCTGGCGGCGGCGGCGCTCCGTCTTGGCCTGCATGGCGCCCTGGAAGGGTGGGCCAAAGGCCTGCGCCAGGGGACGGCGGCTCTGGTCGACCGGTTGCTGCCAAGCCGGGCCGCGTCTTATTTCGGCTTGCGCAATCCATCCATGCTGGCAAGCACGGCGCACGTCCCCCGGCATCTGAGCGAAGTGATCCAAGGCGGCCCGGCCGCCGCCAGCGCCGGCTTGGTGGCGGCACTGCCGCCGCTGGCTCTGTTGGCCTTCATGGCCCCACCAACCGCCGCCGCCGCCGCCGCCGCCTGGGCAATCTGCGCCGTGGCCACCGCGCATACTTTCCTGGCGGCGGGATCGCCGTGGCGGCGCATGCGCCAGCACGGCGGTCCTTTGCCCCTGGGCTATCATTTTCTGACCCCCGAGCCCTGGCAAATGTCCGGCCGCGAAGACGAGGCATTATCCGAGGCGGTGGCCGCCGACACCCGCGCCATATCCCCCTCCGGCGATTTCGCCATCGCCGATTCCCGGCTGCGCGCGATCATCGCCGCCGCCATCGCCGCCACCGCCGCAATCGCCATGGCGACAGCGCCGGGACTAACCCCGGCGGTTCTGGCCGTGCTGGCCTGCTGGCCCTGGCTGCATGTCCCCAAAGCCATGCCGGCCCTGTTTTCCCTGCGGGATCTGGCCGCCATGCTGGATGATCTGACCGGTGCTCCCGCCGTGCCGCCGTCGCCCGCCGCCGCCGCGCCGGGAATCGCCCTGGCCGGACGTGGATTGGCCTTTGCCCATGGCCCCGTCCTATTATTCCGCGACCTCGAGTGCGCGATCGCCGTCGGCGCCCGGATCGGCCTGACCGGACCGGCCGGGGCCGGAAAAACCACCCTGGCCCGCGTGCTGGCCGGACAGATGGCCCCACGGGCCGGCAATGTCGCCAGCAGCGGCGCCGTCACCCTGGTCGCGGCCGCACCGGCCCTGTTCGCGGCCAGTATCGCCGACAACGTCGCGTGTTGGCGGCCCGGAATGGACCAACAGCGGATCGAAGCCGCGCTCCGCGCCGCCGAACTGTGGGACGAAATCAGCGGCCGTGCCGACGGTATCGCCACCCACGTCGCCGAGGACGCGGCCAATCTCAGCGGCGGTCAGCGCCGTCGGTTGATGCTGGCCCGCGCCCTGGCCGGCGCTCCCTCCGTGGTAATCCTGGACGAATGCTTGGATGCCGTCGATGTCGCCACCGAGGCGCGTATCCTGCAAAACCTGCGTGATCTGGGGATGACGGTTCTCTTGATCTCGCAGCGCCGCGAAAGCCTGAGCGCCTGCGACGCCGTCTGGCGGTTGAGCGAAGGGGTATGGCGGCCCTGGCATGATGGCGCCGACGCCCACGCCGCCATCCCGGCGACACCCGGCGCGGGCGCGGCCCCGCCGCCAGATCCTCCGCCGCCAGCTCCCCCTGACGCCGCCACCTGGGCCGCCCTGGTCACCGCCGCCGCCCTGCTGGGCCAGGATTTGCCCGCTTGTTGCCCCCCGGTTTCATCCCCCCCTGGCGTGCGTCCGCTGGATTGGCTGGCGCGACAGCATGGCTTGTTGCTGTTTCCGGTCAGCCTGCATGACCATGGCTGGCACCGTCGCGGTGACGGCGTCATCCTGGCGCGGCAGCCCGACAAGGGACCGGTTGTGCTGGCCCCCAGCGGATTGGGCGGCTATCGCCAGCGCACGCCGCAAGGACGCTGGCGCCGCCTGACCAATGCAGGTGCCGCCACCTTGGCCACCGACGCTTTGTTGGTGCTGCGCCGCCCCGACAACGTCACCGGGGCGGCCCTGGCATGGTCGTCCTGGCAGATCGCCGCCGCCACTTTGGTATTGTGGCTTGGGGTGCTGGCGCTGGTCTGCGGCGGCACGGCGATTGCCGCTGTCGCCGCCGTGGGAATCGGCATGGGGGCTTTGACCCTGGCCCGTCACCGTCTGCGCGACCGATTGCGCCTGATCGGCACCGTCGCCGCCGCCGGTCATGCCCTGCGGCTGTCGCCCTGGTGGAGCCGAAGCCTGCCGAGCGGGCGGCTGGAACGGTGGTGCGAGGATTTCCGCACCCGATCCGGCCGACGCGATACCGCCTTGGCCGAGGCGGCCGCCCTGACACTCGTCGTCACCGGCATGATCTTGTTGTTGCCCCGGCCGGAATGGACCGCGGCGATGGCCGCCACCGCCGCCGCCACCGTGTTGATCCTGGGGCGTCTGGGTGACCGCCGGCAGCGGCAGGCCCGGAAATCCAAGGGGGCGGCCAATGTTTTTCTCTCCCCGCTGCTGGAGCTGCTGCCCTGGTGCCCGGGCAGCCAGAGCGCCGCCGCCGCCTATGGCCAGTGGCGGCGACGGGAAGACGACAGCGAACGCGACGACCGCCGCCTTCGCCTAATCGTGACCCTGCGCCGCTGCTGGCTGCTCTTGTCCCCCCTGGCCGGGCTGGCAATCGCCGCTTCCGCCCCCCCCTCCGTCATCCTCTCTTGCGCCCTCTCCATGGTTATTGGCAATGGCCTGGGGATGGCCCTGGACAGTCTGATCGGGCTGCGCCGACGACGGTTCAAGGACATCTTGGCGGCCCCGCGCGAATGCGGCGGCGCGCGGCCCAGCCGGCCGCCACATGCCCTGACGGCGGATGCCGTGTCTTTCGGCTATGACCGTCCGCTGCTGCGGCATCTTTCCCTGGCGATCAAACCAGGGGAGATCGTCGCCATCGCTGGACCGTCAGGCTGTGGCAAATCAACCTTGATGCGGTTGCTGATGGGATTCGAGCCGCCCCAAAGCGGCCGGGTCCTGATGGACGGCATCGACATGGCCACCGCCGACCGGCTGGAATGGCGGGCCCATGCCGCCGCCGTGTTTCAAGATGAGAGGCTGGATTTCAGCCCCTTGCATGCCCAGGTTCGGGGATCGGCCCCGCTTGGGCTGGATCAGGTGGCGGCCCGGCTGATCCAAATCGGGCTGTGGCCCAAGGTGGCGGCGCTGCCCATGGGGCTGGCGACACTGGTGGATTGCCGCTTTCTTTCGGGCGGGCAGGCTGCGCAATTGATGCTGGCCCGCGCCTTGTCCCGCCAGCCCTCGCTGCTCTTCCTCGACGAAACCCTGGCGGCCATGGACCCGGCGGCACGGGCGCAGGCCCTGGCCGCCATCCGCGCCAGCGGCGCCACCTGCGTGCTGACCAGCCACCAAAGCGACGTTCTGGCCGCGGCCGATCGAGTCTTGTGGTTGGAAGACGGGGCGGTGCGCGCGGAAACGGGGACGCCGCCTCCCCCTTTGGCGTCACATGCCCCGCTGGCCGTCATTCCCGCCGATCCACCCTCGGCCTTCGGCTCGGCAACCCGGTTATATCGGCCCGCCGCCCTGGCCCGGATCGAAGGTCCCGACCGTCGCGACGTCCTGCCGTCCCCCCCGCCTTCCCCGCTTTTGCCCTTGTGCGCGGCGCTGATCGCGGTGGTTTTGGCCTGGCTGCCGTGAACCGATCACCGGGATATGGTGTAAGACCGGGATGCCCCTTGAAGGCATCACGGTCTAATGCGCCGGCCCCGCCTCACCGGCGGAAACCTCATCGCCCCAGCCGATCCAATTCCCCCGCACATTTTCGTAATGCACGGCAGGGTCATAGCGGACGACGGCCAGGTTCAGCGATTCGGCGGTCATCCGGCCCAAAGCGGCCAGGCTGCGATAAGACGCCGCCATCTGGTCCCGACGGGCGCCAATCAGATTGATCTGCGCCTCGAACAATTCCTGCTCGGCATTCAAGACGTCCAGCAAAGTCCGGTTTCCCAGGCGCATCTGCTCGGCGGCGACACCGTCCCGAGCGATCTGGTTGGCGCGCACCGATGCGTCATAACTGTCCACCTGGGGCTGGGCCGCCGCCAGCGAATTCCATGCCTCCTGGGCTTGTTGGCGGGCGGCGCGGCGCGCCGCTTCCAATTGCTGGCGGCGCTGCCCCAATTCCTGTTTGCGCGCCTGAACCCGCGCATATTCGGCCCCCGACTGATAAAGCGGGACCCGAACCACCACGCCGGCGCGCTGGACCCGCTGGTCCGAAACTCCGACCGTGCTGTTGGTTTCGTAGCTGTCGGAAGCCTCCATCGTGACGATGGGCAGCACTTCGGCCTCGCTGCTGTCGATGGCGGCGCGCGCGGCCTCGACCGCGAAGCTGGCGCCACGCACGCGGGGATTGGCCATTTCCGCCTCGGCCAGCACGGCATCGCGATTGCCCGGCAGGTCCGGCAAGATCTCGGGGAAGCTCAGACTGGCCGGCGCTTCGCCGACCACGGCGACATAACGGCCACGGGCGGTGTCCAGCCCGGCCTCGGCCCGGCGCAAAGCCGCACGGACATTGGCGAGACGAGCCCGCGCCTGGGCCACGTCGGTCATGGTGGCCATTTGACGGGCGAAACCGGCCTCGGCGGCGTCAAGCTGACGGTTCAACACCAAGACGTTGGCGCGGGTGAGTTCCTGCACCCGTTCCGCCCACACCACGCCCAAATAAGCCTCGGCCGTTTCCAGCAGAACACTCTGTTCCACATTGGCCAGATTGGCCCGCCCGGCCAGGACCCGCGCCTCGGCGGCGCGTACCGCCCCGGCGGTCCGGCCGAAATCGGCGATGCGCTGACTGAGCGTCACCCCCGCTTGGCGCTGCGGCAAGATGGCGGTGCTGCGGGTGTCACTGGAATCATGCGCTTTGACGTAGCTGCGCGATCGCCCCAACGTGACCGACACTGTCGGCCGCCACGCCGACAAGGCTTCGGTGACCCCATGATCGGAAACCGCAAGGGCCGAGCGCTCGGCCTTGAGCGTCGGATTGTTCCAGTAGCTGAGCGCCAACGCGTCCTCAAGCGACTGAGCGGCGGCCGGAGCCGAACCAAAGGCGAGCAGAACAACGCACCCCCACACCCCAACGCGGCGGAAATCCCCCATAAGCACCATCATCCCAAGCAGCCCAATGGCGGCACGATACTGCCGCCCCCAGGTCCGACCAAGACAATCCCCCCTTGCGGCAAAGCTTCATCAATCGTCGTTGATGAAAGCCCCCCCCCTTATCCCGGCAAGGACGAAATCAGTTGTCGGGCATCTGCACCCGGATCGAGGTTTCGGCCCGGCGGCCGTGTGAATCGACGACGACGATGCGGCTGAAGCCTTCACCCTGGGGCGGCCAAAACGACGCCCCGGCCGGCAGTGGATCGCCATCGACCACCCATTGAAACGGCGGTGTCCCGCCAGCCGCCAACAGCGACACGCCGTCTTTGAGCGTTTCCACCACCGCCCCATCGGGCGGAAACAAAATGCGCAACGGCTCGCCGGGGCGCCCCGGCAGGCTGTGATCTTGGCGAAGATGGGCCAAAGCCGGCGGCGGCACAGCCTGAAACAGGGCATGGCCTGGGGATTGAGGCGGAGGGCGCAATCCGTGATCGGGCGGCAACAAGTCGAAGACTTTAAACATGATGGGGGCGGCGGTTTCGCGCCCCATGGCGCCGGGCCGCGGCGCCCCGTCGGCGCGCCCCACCCACACCGCCACGGTGTAATCCGCCGACACCCCCACCGTCCAGGCATCGCGAAAGCCGAACGAGGTTCCGGTTTTAAAGGCGATGCGCCGGGGCCGGGCCACCCCACTCCCGCTGGCGATGCCGTTGGGGCTGGGGCTGCCCTCAAGAACGTCAAGCACCGCACGGGCGGCGGCGCTGCCCACCAACACCCGGGGCGACGGCGGCGGTTCGCCCTGCAAGGTGGCCGGCGGCAAGATGCGCCCGTCATCGGCCAATCCGGCATAAAGCGCGGCCAGGTCGGTCAAGCGAATGCCGACCCCGCCCAAAGCCAAGGGAAGACCGGGGTCCTCGGTCGATGGGAAGCTCAGATCAATGCCGCATAGCCGCACCACGGCGGCGAAGCGGGCCGGACCGATCTTTTCCAGAACCTGCACGGCGGGGATGTTCAGCGACCGCTGCAACGCTTCGCGGGCGGTGACCGTGCCATGGAAATCGTGATCGAAATTGCGCGGCCGCCAAGCACCGAAACGCTGGGGCATGTCGCTGATCAAGCTGCCGGGATGGAGCGACAGATCATCAAAGGCGACGGCATAGATGAACGGCTTGAGCGTCGAACCGGGCGAGCGCCGGGCCTGGCTCAGGTCGACTTGGCGGGCCAGCCAGTCGCCGCTGCCAAGATGGGCCAGCAGCTTACGGTCCTGATTGGCCAAGACCACCACCGCCAGATCGGCGTCATCGGCGAAGCGTTGCTTTTGCGTCAGCCCCAAACGTTCCAGTCCGCGTTGCAGCTTGCCATCCACATGGGTGCGCAAAATCGCCCCGACCGGGGCGGCGGCGGCCAAGCGGCGGGCCAGATGCGGGGCATGCATGGGCAAGGGGCGCTGATCGACGGGAACCGGGTCGGCCTTGGCGGCTTGGGCGGTGGCCGTATTGATCACGCCGGCGGCGGCGGCGCGATCCAAGATCCGGTCACGGGCGGCACGGGCGGCGGCGGGAAAACGGTCGGGCCGCAACCGCTCGGGCGATTGCGGCAGGGCCGCCAACAATGCCGCTTCCGCCGGGCTAAGATGAGTGGGGGGTTTGCCGAACCAAGCCCATGACGCCGCCTGAACCCCTTCCAGGGCGCCGCCGAACGGGGCCAAGGTCATATAAGCGGCAAGGATGCCGTCACGCCCCAAATGGGCTTGCACCTGCACCGCCCGCAAGATTTCCGTCAGTTTGGCGCCAAGGGTGCGCGGCTTGGGTTCCAGCAGGCGGGCAACCTGCATGGACAAGGTCGAGGCCCCGGACACCACCCGGCCATACCGCAGCGCCTGACCGGTTGCCCGCAAGGCGGCGAAAGGGTCAAAGCCGGGATGCAAACCGAAACGGCGATCTTCCGCCGCTTTCAGCATGGCCGGATACAATGGATCGACCTGTTCCAGCCCCGTCGGCACCCGCATCACGTCGCCGGCGGCGGGAAAAGCCTGCAACAGGCCGCCTTGGGCATCCAGAACCAGGGTGGAATGGTCCCGCAACTTGCCTAAATCCGGCGGAAACAGCCTATCGGCGATCAAGATCGCGGCAATGACGCCGAACGCCGCCAGCGCGATCTTGATTGCGTGACGCCGGATCACTCGGTGACCGTCAACCGGCCCATTTCAGTCCGGGCCTGAAGGGCGGGGCGGTACATATGCTCGACCCGTGCCGCCGGCAAAACGTATTCGCCGGGGCTGACCGCCCGTACCGCATAGGCCAGTTTGAAGGTCCAGGGGGCGAAAGCATGCGCCTCGCGGTCCTTTACCGTATCGGCCATGCGCTGTTCCGGCAAATCCAAGGCGGCGACGAAACGGTCATCGCGGCCTTGGCGCAACGGCGGGTCGGACAAGGTGCCCAGCCAACCGTATCCCGGCTGATCGGGACGGATCACTCCTTCGATGTCCCAGCCGGCGGGCAGCAGATCCAGAACCGCATAAGAACCGGCCACCTTGGCCGATGCGGCCCCTTCCAACACCACGATCAGGCGGTCGTTGCGCGTGACCTGGGTCGGATCGACGGCATTGCCCGCCATATCGAAATAATGCTTGGCCACGGTGACGCCCGTCGCCGCAGCCGGCAAGGGCGCCATCGGCACGCCCGAGGCCGAGACCGTGCGGAATACCGGGCCTTCGCCGGCATTTTTCAAACTCACGCCGCGCTGCAAATCGGCGACAGCCAGAACCGCCGAAGCCGGATCGCCGCCGGCCATGGGCTTGCCGTCCAAATCCATCACCAAGCGCCCGGAATTGCGGGCGGTGGCGGCAGCCGTCAACAACATCCAGGCCTTTTCCTGGGTATTGGTCAAATCCGCTTGGGTTTCCATGGTTTCGGTCAGCTGCAACACGCTTGGAACCAAAGCCGAGCGCCCCGATTCGGCGGCGATGGCGGCAATTCCGAAAGCGTCGCGCAGCAGGCTGCCATAGGGCCGCATCTTCTTGCTCAGCGCCTTGGCCGCGTCCGCATTGGCGCTGTCATGCAGCCGCTGCCATTCGGCCAAGGTCGCCTTGGCCTGGTCGAAAGCCCTGGCCGCGCGGGCCCGTTCGCCCACCGCATCCAAGGCCGCGCCCAGATGGGCCAGGGCGATGGGCTCCGCCGGCGGCTTCTGGTCGGCCAAATAGCGTAAATCCCCAGCATTGGCCAAGCCCTTGCGGGCCAAAACCGCCATGGCATAGGCGCTGACATCGCTGCGATCATAGCGCGTGGCGCCGCCGGCCAACCAGCGGCGACCGGCATTCATGGTGGCGGCGGGAACGTCATACCCCTTGTCGGCGGCGCGGCTGAGAAAATCCAGGGCAAATACCGACAGCCACGGATCGGCGGATTCGCCCCAACCGCTCCACATGCCGAAATCGCCTTCGGCCATCTGTAGGGAGGCGATGCGTTCCACCGCGTCTTGAATACGCTGAGGCGCGTCCTTGTCCTGATGCGAGCCGATGGTCGCCGCCACCTCGTTGAAATACAGCAAGGGCATGGCCCGGCTGGTGGTTTGTTCCAGACAGCCGAACGGATAACGGTCCATCCAGCGCAGCAGCCCCACCACGTCCAGCCCTTGCCAGCGCGACACAGAGACCGAAGCCAGTACCGTTTCCGGCCGCAAATCGACGGCGCGTTCAGCCCCCAACATCACCGTCTCGCCGGGGGCGATGCTCGCCGTGTCTTGCAAGGTGATCGGCAATTGCGGGGCACGGACCTGGATCCGCCAATTCCGCGTCACGGCAAAGCCGTCGGGGCCGCTCATGCTGAGTTCGGCAAAGCCGATCCCGGTGCTTGTGCCCTGGATGGGCAAGGTGAACACCTCGCGCTGGCCTTTGGCCAACTGTATCTTGCGCGACAGGACCGGCGCGGTCACCGCGTCGCCCATGCGCACATCCAGGCTATAGATTCCCGCAGCCCCATCGACGTTGTGCACCAAGGCGGTGGCGCCGCCCTGATCGCCAGGGGCGAGGAAGCGGGGCAAGATCAGTTCGGCGACCAGCGGATCGCGCACGATCACCCGCGCCTCGGCCGAGCCGGTTTTGTCCGCGTCAAAGGCCACCGCCATCAGCCGCAATTCCCCCTGGAAATCGGGAATGTCCAGGGCAATCCGGGCCATGCCGTCGGCATCGACGCGGACCAGACCGGAAAACAGCGCGGTGGTCCGCGTCGGCACCACATCCAGGCCCTTGCCGCCAAAGGCATCGCCGCCCTGATCATCGCCCGATCCCGTCAGGCCGCGAATCAGCCGGCCATAATCGTCGCGCATTTCCGCGCCCAGCCGACGCTTGGACAAATAATGGCCCTGCGGCGACGGCGTCTTGAACCGCGTCAACTGCAAGATGCCTTGATCCACGGCCGCCAAGGTCACCATCGCCTTGTCGCCGCCGCTGACTTTGATCGGCACGGTCAGATGGCTGCGCGGGACAATCCGTTCGGGCGCGTCCACCGTGATCGACAGGGTCCGTTGCGCCGGGTCCAATCCCAACCATGCCGTCCCAACGGCGCGCACCGGGGCGCGGCCCGGCTTGTCGGCCAAGGGACGGTACAAGGTAATCATGGCATAGGCGCCGGCCCCCCATTCGGCCCCGATCTTCACCTCGACATCGCCGCCGCCGGCGGGAATGGAAATGTTGCGGGTTTCGTGCAGGCGCTCGTTGGCGATCACCAGCAAGGCTTCGCCCGCGGCTTCGGAATCAACATGCAGCCGGGCGGTTTCGCCGCTCTGATAGCCGGCCTTGTCGGCCGCGATCTTCAACCGGTCGGGCCGATCAGCCGAGGCGGCGCCGTACCAGCCGCCCCAGAACGAAACCGAACTGGTCGCCCCCGAAACCGGGTCCCGCACCATCACCCGGTACAATCCCCACTCCACCTGATGGCGGATGAGCTTGGGCCCATTGCCCCCCACATCGACAAGGCCACGATCAATTTCTTGTTCGCGCGCCACCCGCTCATAGCGCCAATTGGCCCCCGAGCGATACCATTGCCAGGTCGAGACATCCTTGAGCAGACGGTATTCCAGACCGGTAACGGCCTTGCGGGCGCCGCCGGCATCGACGGCGATCAGATCGAATACCGCGTCTTGACCGGCGCGCACGCTGCCATCGAAATGGGGACGCAATCCCAAGGCCACATCACGGGTGTTCAGGGGGATGTAAACATGCTCGGCGGTGGCGCGCCCGCCCGGCTCCCGCACGGCGATGCCGATATCGGCGCGCAAGGGCCGGGTGGCGTTCATGCCATCGGGCACCGCGCCGCTCACGACGGTGCGGCCTTGGGCATCGGTATCGCTCACCGCCAGATCAAGGCGCCCGCCGTCAAAGGCCTCATTTTCGATGCCCCAGCGAAAATCCTTATAGGCCGGGAAAGGCGCCGGATCGGGCTCTAGCGTCAATTGCGCCTCGCCCCCCAGGGCCGAGGCCGGGGCGCCATACAGGAAACGCGCTTCCACCGGGATGGTCAGCGCCGCGCCCGGACGCAGAAAGGCCGGACGCTCGCCGATGGTCAGCCCCAAACGTTGCGGCACGAAATCTTGGACTTCGAAACCAAGCCGTCCCGCCGCCGGGCCTTCGGGGTCCAGATGGATCGAAGCCTCCCAATTGCCGCGCGCGGCATCGGCCGGCAATTTGATCTCGCTATGGGCAGCGCCGCCGCCTTGGTCCGAGACACTGAAGCGGCGGTATTCCTTGCCATCGGGACGGGTGATTTTAACGATCCAATCCCGCCCGACGATCGCCTTGGCGGCGGCGTCGCGCAGCATGCCGACCAGATGCACGGTTTCGCCGGGGCGGTAAATTCCCCGTTCGGAATACAAGAACGCATCCACCGGCCCCGACGGGGCGCGTCCATCGACGCCGCGATCGGACAGATCAAAAGCGGGACGGCGCAAATCCATGAAATTGAAATCATCGCCGCCATAGGCCATGACCATGACCGGAGCCAGACCGCCAGCCCCGCGCAGCAGGCCGGGGGCGAAGCGCGCCGTCCCGTCGCCGCCGGTTTGCGTTTCCGCCAGCACGTCATTGTTGCGGGCGATCAGCACCATGCGCACCCCGGCCAGCGGTTTGGCGGAATGCAGGGAGCGCGCCGCCAGGGTCAAGCCGTCGGCGGCCGTGAACGAGGTCAGCCCCAGATCCGACTGCACCACCCATTGCGAGGCGATCGGGCGGTATTCCGCCGCATCGTAATATCCTTCTTCGTCGCCCTGGTTTTGCGGCACGTCGGGATCGCGCGCCGTCACCAGATAAGCGCCGGGCTCGGCCTTGCCCACCGCCTTGTCCAGCGGGAACAAGGTGATCACCGCCTCGTTGCGCGGCCCGGAAACCGGGATTTCGCCGCTCCACACCAAGCGGCCCTCGTCATTGGCGACCTCGCGGGCGCGATAAGGGTAAGTGGTGCGGTCATCAACCAGATCCTGGCGCATCCGAGCCAGCAGACGATCGCCGACGCGATAGACCTTGACCTCCAGCCGCGAGGCGTTGACGGTGGTGACCGGCAAGCCCTCGACCGCCTCACGCGGCAGCACGAAGCCGGTGCCGAATCGCACCGAAGAGGGACGATCGCCGAAAGCGACCATGACATCCGCCGCTTGGGCCAAGGTCTCGCCCCCGGCCGCCGGCAATCCGGCGCGCAGGGTCAGCGTGTATTCCGAGCCGACGGCAAAGCCCGACAGGCACAGACGTTTGCCGTCAACGCGAAAACCGGCTTTGACCCCCGCCGGCAATTGCACGTAATCGGCATAGCGCACGGCACCGGTCGCGGTCAAATCGGCGGAAAAGGTCAGGCAGGCTTCGATGGCGTCGCCGCCGGTTTCCACCACCACGCGGCGAAACGCCAATTCCCCGGCCGCCACGTTTTCCAACGCCTTGGCAGGCTGCGACCGCACATCCGCCAGTGTCGCGGTCGAAGGGGCCATGACCGGGGCCGAACCAGAGGAAGCGGGTTTGGGGGCGGGGGCGGCGGTAAACCGCGGCAGATCCTTAACCCCCCAGACGGCCAAGGCCGAGGCGGAAGCACAAACCAAAACGGCAATCGCCGTCATCGTCTTATTCATCGCCCCGCTCCCCTGAAGTCAGCGGGTTACTATCGCGCAAGCGCCCGCCGGCGGCAATGGACTTACCCAACCAAGAAGCGCGGAGAGGGGCGATGCCGGATCAGCTGCGCAATCCGGGGGCTTCATGCCCGGTGCGCGCCACATATTCTGTATAGCCGCCACTGTATTGGTGGATGCCTTCGGGCGTCAGTTCCAACACCCGGTTGGACAGCGTCGCCAGAAAATGCCGATCATGCGACACGAACAGCATGGTGCCCTCGTAGCTGGCCAATGCCTTGATCAGCATTTCCTTGGTGTCGAGATCCAGATGGTTGGTCGGTTCGTCTAACACCAGGAAATTGGGCGGATTGTACAACATGGTGGCCATCACCAAGCGGGCCTTTTCGCCGCCCGACAAGACGCGGCACTTCTTTTCCACGTCGTCGCCGGAAAAGCCGAAACAGCCGGCCAGCGCCCGCAATGAACCTTGATTGGCCTGGGGGAAAGAGCACTCCAGCGATTCGAACACGGTCCGCTCGCCATCAAGCAATTCCATGGCATGCTGGGAGAAATAGCCCATCTTGACGCTGCCGCCGACGGCGACCGTGCCGACATCCGGCGCGGTGCTGCCCGCCACCAGCTTTAACAGCGTCGACTTGCCGGCGCCGTTCACGCCCATGACGCACCAGCGCTCCTTGCGGCGGATGGTCAGGTCAAGCCCTTCATAGATGGTCCGGCTGCCATATCCCTTGTGCACGTTGCGGAAAGCCACCACGTCCTCGCCCGAGCGCGGCGCCGGCGCAAAGTCGAACGATACCGCTTGGCGACGCTTTGGCGGCTCGAACCGTTCGATCTTGTCCAGCTTCTTCACCCGGCTTTGCACTTGGGCCGCGTGCGAGGCCCGCGCCTTGAAGCGCTCGATGAATTTGATTTCCTTGGCCAACATGGCTTGCTGGCGTTCGAACTGCGCTTGTTGCTGTTTCTCGTTCAATGCCCGTTGGCGTTCGTAGAATTCATAGCCGCCGGAATAAGACGTCAGCGACCCGCCGTCGATCTCGACGATCTTGGTGACGATCCGGTTCAGGAACTCGCGATCATGCGAGGTCATCAGCAAGGCGCCGTCATAGCCCTTAAGGAATTCTTCGAGCCAGATCAGGCTTTCCAGATCCAAGTGGTTGCTTGGTTCGTCAAGCAGCATGGCGTCGGGCCGCATGAGCAAGATGCGCCCCAGCGCCACCCGCATCTTCCAGCCGCCCGACAGCGCCCCCACATCGGTCTCCATCATCTCTTGGCTGAAACTGAGCCCGGCCAGCACTTCACGCGCCCGCCCCTCCAGTTCATAACCGCCCAATTCCTCGAAACGCGCCTGCACCTCGCCATAGCGTTCGATGATGGCGTCCATCTCGTCGGCACGGTCAGGATCGGCCATGGCCACTTCAAGCTCGGCTAATTCCGCCGCCACGGCGCTGACCGGCCCGGCCCCATCCATCACTTCGGCGACGGCGCTGCGACCGGCCATTTCACCGACATCTTGATTGAAATAGCCGATCGAGACGTGCTTCTCGATCGCCACCTGGCCTTCATCCGGCATATCTTCGCCGGCCATCATCCGAAACAACGTCGTCTTGCCGGCGCCGTTAGGCCCGACAAGACCGACTTTTTCCCCCCGGTTCAACGCGGCCGAAGCCTCGAAAAAAAGGATCTGATGGCCGTTCTGCTTGCTGATGTTATCTAAGCGTATCATGTGCGACTGGGTTCCCGTGGCGTGATCCGCTCCTTATGCCACAGGATGCGCGAGGTCACAGAGTCCTTATGCTGAACCGATCAGCACCGCATGACGACACGGCCAAGGAATTGGCGCGGCTGTGCGGACCACCCGCACCCGCCGATGACCGACAAGGACCGGTGCAAGGCACTGACGAGGCTGGACAGCGAAATCTCAGACTTGGTCGAAGCCGAGCGCGAGCTGAAGCGCCGCGAATAAGTGGGAACAGGCGGAAGACCAAGGCTAAACCGTTGGAAATGCGCGGGAATCACCCGGAACATGGGGCAATGGTTGATGACACATGATTTCGGACAGCAAAAAAGCCGCTAAGTCATTGACCTAGCGGCTTAAATTTGGTTGCGGGGGCAGGATTTGAACCTGCGACCTTCAGGTTATGAGTCGTCTGGAAATCTGTACGTCTAATTTCGCTATACTACGAATAACCCGCCATTTCAGCCATTCTACACCGCATTTTCCTGCACATGTACTGCGCCAGATTGCGCGCGAATACCCAGGATTTTGCCCCCTATTGCTGCCGCCACGCTACCAGGATTCCGCCGTCTGATTGGCTCGGTAGCAAGGCACATCATGGGGTTTAGGGGCGGCTAGGGAAAAAGATTATTACTCTTGGAACCGAAAATGACCTAAGTGCTACCAAGTGTCGTGGCGCTTTAACAGGCTGCGGAAAAACCCTTTCATCTGAGGCTGCATCGTGATTCGCTTCTCCTGCTGAGTTCGGAGGGGGGG
>NZ_JAGTUF010000012.1 GCF_018224925.1 Magnetospirillum sulfuroxidans
CCCTCGTCGACGCCGCTGAACGCTTCGGACCGACGGGGAAAGGGGGCGCGAACACGCCTTTTTCCGCACCCTGTTAACGCTCGGCGCTCTAGGAGCTGTGGACTCTTAGGGATTCCAGATTTCTGAGAAATGTGATTCAAGACTGCTTTTGGGGAGGCAGTCATGGGTGTGATGGATCGCTTGGTGCTCACCGATGCTCAGTGGGAGCGAATTTCCGGTCTGATCATCGGTCGGCCTGACCAGAAAGGTTCGACGGGGCGCGACAATCGAATGTTTCTCGAAGGCGTGCTTTGGATCGTGCGAACGGGGTCGCCTTGGCGGGACCTGCCCGAAGTCTTTGGCGATTGGAACAGCGTCTTCCGCCGTTTCAGCCGATGGAGCCAGAAGAAGGTCTGGTGGCGGATCTTCGAGGCAATGTCTGAGGACCCCGACTTCGAATACTTGATCGTCGATTCCACCGTCGTTCGCGCCCACCAGCACGCCAGTGGCGCAAAAGGGGGCCTCAAAATCAGGCCATTGGCCGGTCACGCGGCGGTCTGAGCACAAAAATCCATATGACGGTTCGCGGACTGGGATGCCCTGTGCGCTTCACGCTCACAGCGGGCCAAATGGGCGATGCGCCTCAGGCTGGGCCCTTGATTGAAGATCTTCCCGCCGAGATCGTCATGGCCGATACGGCCTATGACGCCGACCACTTCCGCCAAGTGATCGCTGACAAAGGCGCACTCGCGGTCATCCCAAACAATCCGTCGCGCGCCTGCAAACACCCACTCGATAAGCACCTTTACGCCCAGCGGCACCTCGTCGAATGCTGCTTCAGCAAGCTCAAACAGTTCCGGCGCGTCGCAACGCGATATGAAAAAACTGCCAGAAACTACCGTGCCGTTGTCACCATCGCCGCCACCATCCTATGGATGCGCTAAGTGTCCACAGCTCCTAATACCAAGTCCCCGCGAGTGACACTCATGGGGATTTGGTTCGGCCCAAGGGGCTGCGGAACAACCCGGCCGGCGAGTGAGGGTCTGGTGATCAAAACCGATCAGCGAGCGATGAAAACTGCCGGTGCTCCGCCCGCGCCGTGGGAAAATCCAGGCCGATGGGCAAAAGCGACGTCATATGCGGATCAGCTTCATCAGCCGGTCAGGGGCTTTCATCCGCCTTCAAGGCGACATCCAGCTCGTGCTGATTGATCGTGAAGATTTGTTGGTTGCCGTCTTCCATCCCCACCGCCGGGGTGATCAGCATGGTTGCCAGCCGCCGCCAGGCTGAAAATGACAATCCGTCGATTTCTTCTTCGTCGATGATCAGTCGATAGGTCCCCGCCGGCAGGCGCGTATCGATCGAGCGCAGGCTGAACGGCTTGCGGAACGTCACCAGCGTCTCGGTGGTTTTGACCATGGTCGAGATTCCCCTGCCGAAAAACAAATGCCCCGCGGCCTGGTTAGGCCGGCGGGGCATTCGTTCAAACTTGAAAGCTTAAGCGTCTTGCGACGCTATTAGCCAACCAGCTTGAGATTGTCGGCGGACAACTTGCCGCTGCGACGATCAGCGACGAGCTCGTAGCCCACCTTCTGACCTTCGCGCAGATCACCGATGCCCGAGCGTTCGACGGCGCTGATATGAACGAACGCGTCATTGCTGCCGTCGTCCGGAGCGATAAAACCAAAGCCCTTTTGGGCATTAAACCACTTAACGGTTCCCGTAGCCATGGGAAGACCCTTTACAAACAGGTGTAGGCTGCCAACCGAAGCCGGCATTCGAAGTTGTAATTTTGTGGAAGATTTTTTTAGAGTGATGCCGGCGAACCGACACAAGACCAAATAGTTCTGGCCATCAAATTACTGGAACACCATGCACCCGATCGTTCAATAAAGCAAGATTAAAGCGGGCTGGCTGCGAAAGACCCGACAGAATCAGTGAATCCCGCCCGCTTCGAACCCATTGGCTTGCTCGGAAATAATCGCATGAATCCTGGGCTACGCGTCGATAAATGGCTGTTTTTCACCCGCCTGTTCAAGACACGCGGCCAGGCCGTCGCTTTGATCGAGGCGGGCGCGGTCTGGCTGAACGGCCGTCCTGTCGCCAAGCCGGCGCAAGTGGTCAAAATCGGCGATGCACTGATCTTTCCCACCGGCAAGCGTCTGCGCCGGGTCACCGTGCTGGCCCTTGGCTTGCGGCGCGGACCGGCGCCGGAGGCTCAAGGACTTTACCGGGACGAACAACCGCCAAGGCCGGATTAATCAGCCGGCCTTGGTCACATGCAACGGCGCCACGGTGCCGGCATCGACGGTGCCGCGATTGGCTTCGGGCTCACTCAGCGGCGCACAAGCCTGCATGGTGGTCAGGCTGCGTGCGGCCAAGCGCTGGTATTCGGCGGTGCCAGCCGATTTCCAGGTGATTTCCTCGTCTTTCAAATCACGCATCACCTTGGCCGGGGTGCCGGCGATCAGCGAGCGCGCCGGCAAGATCGCCCCAGCCTTGACGAAGGATTGGGCGGCGACGATGGAGTTTTCACCCACCACCGCGCCATCCATCACCACGCTGTTCATGCCGACCAGGGCATTCTTGCCGATGACGCAGCCATGCAAGATGGCCCCGTGGCCGATATGGCCATCTTCCTCGATCACGGCGTCCTGGCCGGGAAAGGCATGCATGACGCAGCAATCTTGCACGTTGGCGCCATCGGCAATGCGGATCGCGCCGAAATCACCGCGCAAACTGGCCAGCGGCCCGATATAGCAGCGGGCGCCGACAATGACGTCGCCAATCAGCACGGCGGTGGGGTGAACGAAGGCGGTGGGGTGAACCACCGGAATAATTCCGTCGATGGCGTAAACGGTGGGCCGCATGGACCAATCCTTTCCGAGGACACGAAAGTGGAACGGGGATGAACACGGATTTTCATCGGTGTTCATCCCTGTCGGTGATCCTTACGCCGAATGGCGGCGCACCTGCACGACGCGGAAACGTTCGGCGACAAAGGCCGAATCGCACAGCGCCGCATTGGCGGCGGGGTTGGCGCCGGTGCCGTGATAATCCGAGAATGCCGCCGACTGGTTGACGAAAACGCCGCCATCCAGGTTTTCCGACAAGGCGACGCCCGCATCGATGCACAGATCCTCTGCCGCCGCCAGGAAAGCCGGATCGGTGGAATAGACGCCCGCGGTCAGCGCCCCATGTTCCTTGGCGCTGCGGGTGGCCTGCTCAATCGCCGACCGCCCCGATTCGGCGGCGATGACAAACGAGATGGGGCCAAACAATTCCTTGGTGAACACCGCCGCGTCCTTGGCCTCGACCGCCAGGATCAAGGGCGTGCGCACGCGGGCGTTGGCAAAGGCCGGGTGCGTGATCGACCGGCTTTCCAACAAGACCTTCCCCAAGGACCGAGCCTGCTCGAGACGATCACAGGTGGCTTGCGCCTGCACCGCGCCCAACACCTCGACGGCGCGTTCGGGATCGGCATTGAACTTGCCCACCGCTCCGGCGATGGCCGCGGCCACCTCGTCAAAGCTGAGATGGCCGTCGCCGGCCTTGATGCCGGCCTTGGGCACAAAGATATTTTGCGGCGTCGTGCACATCTGGCCGGAATACAGCGACAGCGAGAATGCCAGATTGCGGGTCACCGCCTTGATGTCGGCCACCGATTCGATGACGATGAAGTTGATTCCGGCCTTTTCCGCATAGGTGCGGGCTTGGCGGGCATTGGCTTCCAGCCAGGAACCAAAAGCCGAAGAACCGGTGAAATCGATGATCTTGACCTCGGGGCGCAGGGCCAGTTCCTTGGTCAGCGGCGCTTCGGCGCTATCCGTGGCCAACAGCACCACGTCTTCGGGCAGGCCGGCTTCGGCCAGCACGTCGCGGGCGATTTCCGCCGTGATGGCCAAGGGCAAAATGGCGCCGGGATGCGGCTTGAGCACGACAGCATTGCCGGTAACCAGGCTGGCGAACAGGCCGGGATAGCCGTTCCAGGTGGGGAAGGTCGAACAGCCGACCATCAACGCCACCCCTTGACCGACGATGTGATAATCCTTGTCCATGCGCAACGGATCGGCCTTGCCCTGGGGCTTTTGCCAATGGCTGTGCGCCGGCACCTCGGCCATGGCGCGATAGCCATAGGCCACGGCTTCCAGACCGCGATCCTGGGCATGGGGGCCACCGGCCTGAAAGGCCATGACGAAGGCTTGACCGGTGGTGTGCTGGACCGCGTGGGCGATCTCGAACGAGCGACGATTGAGACGATGCAGGATTTCCAGGCACACCCCGGCCCGCGCCTGGGGGCCGGCCTTGCGCCAAGCCGGCAAGGCGGCCTGGGCCGCCTGCATCAGCCCGTCGATATCCGGGCTGGGATAGGTGATGCCCAGGGCAAAGCCGAAAGGCGACATTTCCGCCCCGATCATCGCCTTGGTTGCCGGCTGATTAAGACCAAAGGGCTTGTCCAAGCGGGCCTTGAAGGCCGCTTCGCCATCGACGGCGGCGGTTTCGCCATAAAGGCGACCGCTGGGCGCTTCTGGGTAAGCCGACCAGAAACCACGGGTGGCGATGGCGTCCAACGCGCCTTTCAGCGTCGCTTCGTGTTTGGCAAAGAAATCCTGGCTCATGTTTTTCCGTCCCTGAATTCAATGTTTTTTTGCCTTGAAAGCCCGATGGCCTCCATGGCGCTTGATTTTTGATACCAGATTTGGAGAATGAAGTCCAATTTTGTATCTCTTCCAAATCTTGAAAGCCGGCCAAGCCCCTTTGGTACTTGGCGTATTTTTCAGGCAGGCGGCAAGGGCAAGGGGCCACAAAGGTCTCGGAATATAACTCAATAATACCTTTGCAATGGCGATATATCGTATCGCTTTTGCCCAGGCAGGGACAGGAAGGCGACCAGCCTATGAGCGAGTTTTCGGACATCCGGGCCGAAAGGGTAAGCGCGCATGTATTGCGAATCACCCTCAACCGCCCGCAATTGCGTAACGCTTTGCGGACCCAGACATTGGCGGAAATCGCCACTGCGCTGGAAACAGCCGAGGCGGATTCCACCTTGCGCGTCGTCGTGCTGACCGGCGGACCGACGGTTTTCGCCGCCGGGGCCGATATTGGCGAATTGGCCGCCCATGACGCCGTCAGCATTCAAACCGATTCCCGCCCCAAACACTGGGCGGTTCTCCGCCGCTTCGCCAAGCCGATCGTCGCCGCCGTCAATGGCTTTTGCCTGGGCGGCGGCTGTGAACTGGCCATGCATGCCGACATCATCGTCGCCGGCGAGGATGCCAAATTCGGCCAGCCGGAAATCAATCTGGGCATCATCCCCGGCGCCGGCGGCACCCAACGCCTGACCTGGGCGGTGGGCAAGGCGCTGGCCATGCGCATGGTGCTGACCGGCGAAATGATTGACGCCCGCACCGCCGTCGCCCATGGGCTGGCAACCGAAATCTGTCATCCCGAGTTGACGCTGGAGCGTGCCCAGGCCATCGCCGAAATTATCGCCGCCAAACCGCCGCTGGCGGTGCGGGCCGCCAAGGAAGCGGTGCTGAAAAGCTTCGAGGCCGGGCTTGAGGCGGGTCTTGCCCATGAACGCAAATGTTTCAGCGCCCTGTTCGCCACCGCTGACTTCCGCGAGGGCGTCGCCGCCTTTCGCGACAAGCGCCGCGCTCAATTCCAAGGATTATAACGCCATGAACGACACCATCTTGTTCGCCATCACCAACGGCGTCGCCACCTTGACGCTCAACCGTCCCGACCGGCTGAACAGCTTCAATACCGACATGCATGCCGAACTCAAGCAGGCTTTGAAGCAGGTGCAAGACCCGGCCCAGGGTGTGCGCTGCCTGCTGATCACCGGGGCCGGTCGCGGCTTTTGCGCCGGCCAGGACCTGTCCGACCGTGCCGTCGCCCCCGGCAGCGAAGCTCCCGATCTGGGCGAATCCATCGAGCAACGCTATAACCCGCTGATCCGCACCTTGCGCGCGCTGGACATGCCGGTGATCTGCGCGGTCAACGGCGTCGCCGCCGGCGCGGGCGCCAATCTGGCCTTTGCCTGCGACATTGTTTTGGCCGCCCGTTCGGCCAGTTTCATTCAGGCCTTTTGCAAAATCGGGCTGGTCCCTGATTCCGGCGGCACCTGGACCTTGCCGCGTCTGGTCGGCCAGGCCCGCGCCACCGCCTTGGCCATGCTGGGCGATAAGGTCAGCGCCGAACAGGCCGAAGCCTGGGGCATGATCTGGAAATGCGTCGATGACGACCAATTGGCGGCGGAAGCCGGCAAATTGGCCAGCCATCTGGCCAACCAGCCGACCAAGGGACTGGCGTTGATCAAGCGGGCCCTGGCCGCCAGCTCCACCAACACGCTGGACCAGCAATTGGATCTGGAACGCGATCTGCAACGTCTGGCCGGTCGCACCCGGGATTACCAGGAAGGTGTCGCCGCCTTCATGGCCAAGCGTCTTCCCGATTTTCAGGGGATGTGAGATGGCCGCTCTCTCCTCCTCCGCCATCATCGGCATCGTCGGCGCCGGGGCCATGGGCGCCGGTATCGCCCAAGTGGCGGCCCAGGCCGGCCACCCGGTGCTTTTGTTCGACGCTTTCGACGGCGCCGGCGCCAAGGGAAAGGCCGGCATTGTCGCCGCCTTGGCCAAACTGGCCGCCAAGGGCAAGCTGACAAGCGAAGCGGCCGAGACCATCGCCGGGCGCATCAGCGTCTGCGCCGATCTCAGCGACCTTGCCCCCGCCGCCCTGGTGATCGAAGCCATCGTCGAAAAGCTGGAGATCAAGCACGATCTGTTCCGCCGGCTGCAAACCATCGTCGGCCCCGATTGCATCTTGTCGTCCAACACCTCGTCTTTGTCGCTGACGGCGCTGGGCGCGGCGCTGGACAACCCTGGACGCATGGTCGGCATGCATTTCTTCAATCCGGCCCCGGTGATGGCCTTGGTCGAAGTGGTCAAGGGGCTGGCCACCCTCGACGCCGTGGCCCAGACCATCGTCGAGACCGCCCGCGCCTGGGGCAAGGCTCCGGTCTTGTGCAAATCCACCCCCGGCTTCATCGTCAACCGCGTCGCCCGCCCGTTTTATGCCGAGGGCATGCGGCTGGCCCAGGAAGGCGCCGCCGACATGGCCACCATCGACGCGGTTCTGCGCGATGCCGGTCAGTTCCGCATGGGACCGTTCGAGCTGACCGACATGATCGGCCATGACGTCAATTTCGCCGTCACCCGTTCCGTCCACGCCGCCACCTTCAACGATCCGCGCTTCCTGCCCAGCTTGTTGCAGCAAGACCTGATCGAAGCCGGCTGGCTGGGACGCAAATCCGGGCGCGGCTTTTACGATTACGCCGACACCGCCGCCAAGCCGGAACCGATCGAGGCCGCGCCCCGCCCCGCCCCCAAGGCGTTGGACGTGCTGGGCGATCTGGGGCCAGCCTCGGCCTTGGCCGATCTGGCCGCCAAGGCCGGAATGGTCCTGGCCCGCCTGGGCGGTCCCGGCATGATCGACCTGCACGGCGTCACCTTGGCCCTGACCGATGGACGTTCCGCCAGCGAAATGGCCTCGGCGTGCGGTATCGGCAATCTGGTGGTGTTCGATCTGGCGCTGGATTGGTGCGCCGCCAAGCGCATCGCCATCGCCGCCGCCGGCCAATGTTCGGCCGATGCCTTGGATCGCGCCATCGGCTTTTTCCAGGCCTTGGGCCTGGCGGTGTCGGTGTTCGCCGACGTTCCGGGTCTGGCGGTGATGCGGACGGTGGCCATGTTGGCCAACGAAGCCGCCGATACCGTCTATTTGGGCGTGGCCAGCGCGGCGGATGTGGATTTGGCCATGACCAAGGGGGTCAATTATCCGTTGGGGCCGCTGGCCTGGGCCGAACGGATCGGCCTTTGCCGGATTTTGACTGTTTTGGATAATTTGGCCCGCACCTATGGCGAGGATCGCTATCGCGCCTCGGCCCATCTGCGCCGCCTGGTTTTTGCGAAAGGACGTTTCCATGACTGATGCCGCCAAGCGCGCCAAGGTCGCCCAATTGGTGCTCGACACCATGTACCCCAAAGACAACAACGCCCATGCCATGGGCATCGTCATCGAAGCCATCCGCCCCGGCTATGCCCGCGCGATCATGACCGTGCGCACCGATATGCTGAATGGGCACGGGTCTTTGCACGGCGGCATTTCCTATGCCCTGGCCGATACCGCCTTTGCCTATGCCTGCAATTCCTACAACACCAACGCGGTGGCCGCCGGCTGCTCCATCGTCTATCCCGCCGCCGGCCGTGACGGCGACACCCTGACGGCGGAAGCGGTGGAAACCCATCTCGCCGGCCGCAACGGCGTCTATGACGTCACCGTCAGTAATCAAAATGGCGACGTCATCGCCCTGTTCCGCGGTCAGTCGCGGATGGTGTCGGGTACCGTCGTCCCGGAACAGGAGATCGCCAAGCATGTCTGAAGTCTTCATCTGCGACGCCATCCGCACCCCCATCGGTCGTTACGGCGGCGTACTGTCATCGGTGCGCGCCGACGATCTGGCCGCCATTCCGCTCAAGGCCCTGATGGATCGCAACCCCAAGGTCGATTGGCAAGCCATCGACGATTGCATCTTGGGCTGCGCCAATCAAGCGGGCGAAGACAACCGCGACGTCGCCCGCATGGCGGTCTTGCTGGCCGGGCTGCCCATCTCCATCGGCGGCACCACCATCAACCGTCTGTGCGGGTCGGGCATGGATGCGGTGCTGACCGCCGCCCGCGCCATCAAGGCCGGCGAATCCGATATCCTGATCGCCGGCGGCGTCGAAAGCATGAGCCGCGCCCCCTTCGTCATGCCGAAAGCGGTGTCGGCCTTTTCCCGCGATAATGCGGTCTACGACACCACGATCGGCTGGCGCTTCATCAATCCGCTGCTGCAAAAGGCTTTCGGCACCGATTCCATGCCGGAAACCGCCGAAAACGTCGCCGCCGATTTCGCCATCAGCCGCGCCGACCAAGACGCTTTTGCCGTCCGCAGCCAATTACGCGCCGTCGCCGCCCAACAATCAGGGCGTTTCGATACCGAAATAGTCCCGGTGCCGGTGGCCCAGAAAAAAGGCCCGCCGCTGCTGGTGACCCAAGATGAACACCCGCGCGGCGATACTTCGCTTGAGACCCTGGCCAAGCTGAAAGCGCCGTTCCGGGCGGGCGGATCGGTGACGGCGGGCAATTCGTCCGGCGTCAATGACGGCGCCTGCGCCCTGATCATCGCCAATGCCGATGCCGCCCGCCGCCATGGTCTGACCCCCATCGCCCGTATCGTCGGCGGTGCGGTGGCCGGGGTGCCGCCGCGCATCATGGGCATCGGCCCGGCCCCGGCCTCGAAGAAATTGCTGGCCCGGCTTGGCCTTAGCTTGGACGAAATCGGCATCATCGAGCTGAACGAAGCCTTTGCCGCCCAGGCTTTGGCGGTATTGCGCGATCTTGGCCTGCCCGACGATTCCGAACACGTCAATCCCAATGGCGGCGCCATCGCCCTGGGCCATCCGCTGGGCATGAGCGGGGCGCGATTGCTGACCACCGCCGCTTATGAATTGCAGCGCAACGGCCGCAACCGGGCGCTGTGCGCCATGTGCATCGGCGTCGGTCAAGGTATTGCCAGCGTCATCGAACGCGTCTGATAAAAACAAACGAACAAAATAAACGGGAGGAATTACGTCCATGAGCAACCGCCTGATCCCACCAACCCGCGACATGCTGGAACCCATCGAAATAGCCAGCCGCGACGAAATCACCGCCCTGCAACTGCAACGGCTGAAATGGTCGGTGCGTCACACCTATGACAATGTCGCTCATTACCGGGCCAAGTGCGACGCCAAGGGCATCCACCCCGACGATCTGAAATCCTTGGCCGATCTGGCCAAATTCCCCTTCACCACCAAGGAGGATTTGCGCCAGACCTATCCGTTTGGGCTGTTCGCCACGCCGATGGAAAAAATCGTCCGCATCCATGCCAGTTCCGGCACCACCGGCAAGCCCACCGTGGTCGGCTATACGCAAAACGACATCGACACCTGGGCCAATGTGGTGGCGCGCTCGATCCGCGCCTCGGGCGGACGGCCACAGCATAAGATTCAGATCGCCTATGGCTATGGCCTGTTCACCGGAGGTCTGGGCGCCCATTACGGGGCCGAGCGCCTGGGCTGCGCCGTGATCCCCATGTCGGGCGGACAAACGGAAAAGCAGGTGCAGCTGATCCGCGACTTCCAGCCCGAAATCATCATGGTCACCCCCAGCTACATGCTGGTGGTGCTTGATGAAATGGAACGCCAAGGCCTGAACCCGCGCGAAAGTTCGCTGAAAGTCGGCATTTTCGGGGCCGAGCCATGGACCGGCGCCATGCGCGAGGAAATCGAGAATCGCGCCGGCATCGACGCCGTCGACATCTATGGCCTGTCCGAGGTGATGGGGCCGGGCGTCGCCAATGAATGCCTTGAAACCAAGGACGGCCCGCACATCTGGGAAGACCATTTCTATCCCGAAATCATCAACCCGGAAACCGGCGAACCGGTTCCCGACGGCACGCCGGGCGAATTGGTGTTCACCACCCTGACCAAGGAAGGTTTGCCGGTCATCCGCTATCGCACTCGCGATTTGACTCGTCTGTTGCCGGGAACCGCACGGTCGTTCCGCCGCATGGACAAGATCACCGGCCGTTCCGACGACATGTTGATCATTCGCGGCGTCAACGTCTTCCCCACCCAGATCGAAGAACAGATGCTGAAAGACGCGCGACTCTCGCCGCATTACCAGATCGAAGTCTATCGCGACGGCCATATGGATGGGCTGATCGTCAATGTCGAGCCGCGGCCTGAACTGTTCTTGGACGACGCCGCCAGCGCCGATATCGCCAAGACCTTGTCTGGGCACATTAAAAGTCTGGTCGGGATCAGCACCAAGGTGCGGGTGCTCGACCCCAACACCATCCCCCGCTCCATGGGCAAGGCCAAGCGGGTCATCGATAATCGACCGAAACAATAGTCATGTCTTGACCGCCCCCGCCTCACGCGCGGGGGCGGCATTGATCAAAATCATTGCGCTGACAAGTTTAGCCTTGCCGCAACGCAGCAAAATCACCATGCTCCGGTTCATTCATGACAGCGGGGATTTCTGATGCGTTCGGCGGCGATTCTGGCGGCGTTAGCAATGGCGGCGGCTTTCCTATGCGACCTTTCCCCCGCCCAAGCCCTGCCGCCTTCCCCCGATAGCGGGGCTGAGTTGGCGGCACGCTGGTGCGCCGATTGCCACTTGGAACAAGGCCGCGATGCTCCCAGTTTCCACGCCATCGCGGCAAAACGCTCGGTCGCCGACATCCGCGCCGCCCTGGCCAAACCGCACGCTCGCCCCATGGGCGGAATTTCATTGAACCGCCGTGAAATCGACGACGTCACCGCTTATATCAAAGGCTTGGGGCGTTAGTTTTTCTTACTTAAGATGATTATCGTTTCTCGTTTGCTTACGGCAACGGCACTCTCGTAGAGTCACGCTGACAGATTCTCTCGCGTGAAAGTGTGCCCATGCGCCGCCCCGTCTGGCTGACCCCGGCCGTCCTCACCATTTTCCTGTCCGGCGCCGCCATGATGAGCGTATCCATGGGCTCGCGCCAATCCCAAGGCTTGTTGATCGGCCCGCTATCGCTGGATCGTGACTGGCCGCTGGCGACCTTTTCCCTGGCGGTTGCCGTCCACAATCTGATGTGGGGGTTCTTCCAGCCGTTCACCGGGGCCGCCGCCGATCGCTGGGGCTCGGCCCGCGTCGCCGCCTTGGGGGCGCTGGCCTTCGGCATCGGCATGATGATGACCGCCATCGGCGGGGCCACCATGACCACCATCGGCTTGGGCATCATCTCCGGCTTCGGCCTTGCCGCCACCAGTTTCTCCGTCGTCGTCGGCCCGATCAGCCGGGCGGTGGCGCCGCAACATCGCACTTCGGCCATGGGTGCCGGTCAGGCCTTGGGTTCGTTCGGCATGATGGCGATGATTCCGCTTTCGCAATGGATGATCGCCACTTTCGGCGCCACCCAGACCATCTGGGTTCTGGCCAGCTTTTCCATCGCCTCGATTCCGCTGGCCATTATCCTTAATCGCGGTGAAAAGGCGGCGCGGCCGCCCCTGACCGTGGTGGCCGATTTAACCATGAAGGAAGCCCTGCGCGAGGCTTGGCGCCATCCCGGCTATCGCCTGCTGGCCACCGGCTTTTTCGTCTGCGGTTTCCAGGTCACCTTTATCGGCGTGCATCTGCCCGGCTATCTGGCCCTGTGCGGCATGAACAAGGGGGCCGGGGCGACGGCGCTTTTGGTCATCGGCATTTTCAACGTTTTCGGCACCTGGCTGATGGGGCAATTGTCACAGAAATACCGGCCCAAGCATGTGCTGTCGGCCATCTATCTGGGGCGGGCCATCTGTACCGTCGCCTTTGTCTATGGCCCCAAGAACGAATGGACGCTGCTGGCCTTCGCCGCCTCCATGGGCTTGCTGTGGCTATCGACGGTGCCGCCAACCTCGGGCCTGATCGCCTGCGTGTTCGGCCCGCGTTATCTGGGCATGCTGTTTGGCTTGGTGTTCTTTACCCACCAATTGGGCAGCTTCCTGGGCGCGTGGCTGGGCGGGATCATCTATGACGCCACTTTGTCCTATGACGTCATGTGGATGGGCACCGCCATCTTGGGCATCGCGGCGTCCTTGCTGCATTTGCCGATCAATGATCGGTCCCTGCGGGCGCAGCCCGCTTAACGGTGTGAATGGGGCGCAGCCCGCTTAACGGTGTGAACGGGGCGCAGCCCGCTTAACGTTTCGAACGGGGCGCAGCCCGCTTAACGCTTGGTTGACGGTTCGGAATAGACCGGCGACATCAGCACCGGGGCCGGAGACATGACCGGAGCGGGGGCATAAGGCACGGTTGCGCTGCTATTGGTGCTGCTGGGGCCGGCGCGCTGGGCCACCGTCACCCGCACCGTCGCGCCCCACATGGAACCGCTTTCCACCTGGACGGTGGCGGCGCGGTCGGCGCGGACATAAGACATGACGCTGATGCCGGACGTGGCGGCCATGATCGGTTCCCAGCCAAAGGCGGGCATCTGCTGTTGGTAAAAGGCGGTGGCCTCGGGCGCTGATTTCCACAGCTTCATCACCACCCGTCCGGTCCAACGATCCTTGTCACCGAGAATGAGCGAGCGTTCGTTGTCCATGGTCGCACCCGAGGGAATCGGAATATCGGCCAACAGGGCGAAATCGGGCTGCTGTTGGGGATCCCCGGCCTGGGTCTGCGGCAACGAGGTGGAACTGCCGCACCCTGTCAACAGCAGGACGGCCAAGGCGGGAACAACAAGGCGATGAACGGCTTTCATGGTCGTCAAAATACAGAAAGCCTCCCGGTCCCACAAGGGGCAGGCCGTCTTTAAGCACAACCACACATCATTTTGAATCGAGTGGGTACTCGGTCAAGGCTTGGTATTCCGCCCCGCCAGCCCCCAACAGGCTGCGGTACACAGTGAAAGCGGCAACCGGCAACGCCGCCGCCCAGGGCGTATGGTGGGCGATGAAACCGGCGACGCGGTCGGCCGGCGCGCCCTTGAGCCAAGCAAGGGTGATGTGCGGAATGAATTTACGACCCTCGGGGGCCAAACCAATGGCTTGCGCCGCCTGTTCGACCTTGTGTTGTAAACGATCCAACGCCGGATCGGGCTTGATCGCCGCCCACAAGGCCCGCGGCTTGGCACCGCCGAAGCTGCCGAAATCCTTGATCGTCAAAGCCAGCGGCCGGGCTTGAAGCCGGCACAGATGATCGTGCAATTCCTCGGCCTGGGCTTCGTCCACCTCGCCGATAAACCGCAAGGTGACGTGCAGGTTCCGCGCCGCCACCCAGCGGGCGCCGGGAACGCCGCCCGCCAGGGCCTCCAGCCGGGTGGCCAGATCCGCCGGCAAGCCCAGGCCGACAAACAGACGAATCACGCCGCCGGTCCGACCAAGACGGTCAACACGCCGGTATAGGCGTACAGACGTTGGCCGCTGATTTCGCCATTGGCGAAAAAGCTGATCACCGGCACCGCCGGCCCCAGGGCATCGCGGACCATGGCCAATTCAGCCCCGCGTTCACCAAAGATGCGCTCGCCTCTGGCCACACAGGTCACATAAAGCGCGGCCACCGGCACCCGCCCCTCCAACCGCCGACACACATCGCTGAGCATCCGGGTCATGTCGGCCTGGGCCGCCGCCGGGTCGCGGCGGACGAACCGCAGATGTTGGCCAACGCTCATTTCATCGCCCACCGCCAACCAGCCTTGCTCCGAATCCAGCCCCATCAGGGTCCGGACGACGTAATCGCCGCGATCTGAACCCTCGATCGGCAAAGCCACATGGATATAGCCGGCGGCTCGGCGCGGATCGCGGGCGATCAGTTCCCCCACATCGGCGTTGAACACATCCAAGGCCCGCCGACCATCCAGACCCGCGACCACGTTGCCCCAGCCTTCGTTAACCGTATGAACCGGGCCGATGGGGGTGCAGCCTTGGGTCAAGCCGGTCACCACCTGCATCGATTCGCCCAGCAAGATCCCCGACAGCGCCCCCGGCAGAACACTGCCGGCCACTTGCGTCGGATGGTCGCCCGCCGCCACCAAGCCACCGACCAAAAAGCCGATGCCATCGGCCAGGGATTCGATCAGGGACGGCAAGCCGGCGTGACGGGGATCGCCATGGACCAAGGCCAAGGCCGGCCCGTTGGCATTGGCCCAGGTGCCCAGACGGGCGGAAAAATCAGCGGCATCGACGCTGGAAAACAGCTTGAAGGCGTTTTCAGGGACATGACCCAGCATCACCACCATGGCGCCGCCGTCGCGAATTTCCTGATTGCCGGCGCATAGGCCCGGCACCGCCGCCCCAACCCAGTTTTCCACCCCGGTGGTTTCTCGCAGAAATGTCAGGATCGACGGCAGATCGGCGGCAAAGGCCTCGGTGGTGTACATAAAACCCAAATTGGCGTGCCCCACCGCCGCCGATACCCGTTCCAGACAGGCCTTGGTCGCCAACCCCCAATGATCGGCGACCGCGTGGGCGGTGACGAAAAACGGTCTCATGGCCGCACCTGATCAAGCAGCTTTTCCACCTGTGGCAGGATACGGCCGACGATGATCGCCACCCCCGGCCCGGTGGGATGCATGCCGTCTTTTTGATTGAGCGCCGGATTGGCGGCGACGCCGTCGAGAAAAAACGGATAAAGCGCCACAATGCGGGCCTTGGCCACCTGGGCGAAGACGGCGCGATAGGCGGCGGCGTATTCAGGCCCCAGATTGGGCGGCGCCTCCATGCCGGCCAGCAGCACCTTGACCCCCGCCGCCTGAAGCTTGCCGACAATGGCATCCAGGTTGGCCCGCATATTGGCCGGGTCCAGGCCGCGCAAACCGTCATTGGCGCCCAAGGCGACGATGGCCGCGTGCGGTTTGTCGGCCAAGGCCCACTCCAGCCGCGCCAGCCCGCCGGCCGAGGTGTCGCCGGAAACCCCGGCATTGACGACGCGGACGTCGCGGCCCTTGGCTCGCAACGCCGCTTCCAGTTGCGCCGGAAAAGAATCCTGGGCCGACAAACCATAGCCGGCGGTCAGCGAATCGCCCAAAGCCAGCAGCGTGACCGGCGCCGCCGCCCAGGCCGTCGTGTTGACAAGCATCGTCAGCGCGCCATATGCGAGCAATGATCTCCAGCAGAAAGTCCTGCGCCGCATGTCCCAATCCCATTCCAAGCCGCTGATCCATTTACGCGGCGTTACCCTCAACTTGGCGAGCTTGGCCGGCGAGGTCAACGTTCTGCGTGGTATCGACTTGGATGTCGCCGCTGGCGAGACCATCGGCATCGTCGGTCCGTCGGGTTCGGGCAAGTCCTCGTTGTTGATGGTGCTGGGCGGATTGGAGCGGGCCAGTGGCGGCGTCGTCCAGGTTGCCGGTCAGGATTTCAACGCCCTGGGCGAAGATGCGCTGGCGCGGCTGCGCCGGCATTCCATCGGCATTGTTTTCCAGTCGTTTCAATTGATCCCAACCATGACGGCATTGGAAAACGTGGCGGTGCCGCTGGAATTGGCCGGCATCGCCGACGCCCAAGAACGGGCGGCGGCGGAATTGCACTCCGTCGGTCTGGGCCATCGCCTCGACCATTACCCCGGCCAGATGTCGGGCGGCGAGCAACAACGCGTCGCCCTGGCCCGTGCCGTCATCGCCCGCCCCCGTTTGCTGCTGGCCGACGAACCCACCGGGAATCTGGATGGGGCCACCGGCGCCGATATCAGCCAATTGCTGTTTGACATGCACCGCCGTCACGGCTCGACCCTGGTCCTGGTGACCCATGATCCGACGCTGGCCGCGCGCTGTGGCCGGGTGGTGCGGCTGGCCGATGGCCGGGTGGCGGCATGATCGTCGCCTCGATGCGCTTGGCTCGCCGCGAATTGCGCGGCGGGCTCAAGGGGTTTCGCATTCTGGTTGCCTGTCTGGCCCTGGGGGTGGCGGCCATCGCCGCCTCGGGATCCCTAAAGGCGGCGTTTCACCGCGCCTTGGCCGAAGACGGGCGGGCGCTGTTGGGCGGCGATGTGGAATTGCGCCAGTCCTATGTGCCGATAACCGCCGAACAAAAGGCTTTTCTTCAACATTACGGGACCGTATCGGAAACCGCCGACATGCGGGCCATGGCCAAGGTCGGGGAAGCGCGCCGGCTGGTTGAACTAAAAGGGGTGGATGACGGCTATCCCTTGGCTGGAATTTTGCTGACCCAGCCGCCGCTGCCGCTGGCCGAGATCTTGGATCAGCGCAATGGTTCATGGGGGGGCGCGGCGGACCCGCATTTGCTGGAATCCTTAGGTGTCGGACTGGGCGAACATATCCAGATCGGCGCCATCACGGTGGAAATCCGCGCCACCATCACCGCCGAACCTGATCGCGTCGCCAATGCCTTGGCCTTTGGCCCACGCCTGCTGGTCAGCACTCAAGCCGTCGCCGCCAGCGGCTTGGTTCAGCCCGGCAGCCTGATCCGCTGGGGCGCCCGCCTGGCTTTGGCCGCCGGCGCCGATACGGCCGAGGTTAAAAGCCAACTGGCCGCCGCTTTTCCCGATGCGCCGTGGAACTGGCGCGATTTGACCGATGCGGCACCGGGACTGGACCGCATTCTCGACAATCTGGCCGCCTTTTTGACCCTGGTCGGCTTGACCGCCTTGCTGGTCGGCGGCATCGGCATCGCCAATGCCGTCAAGGCCTATCTCGACGGCAAACTCAGCCATATCGCCATCCTGAAATCCCTGGGGGCGCCGGGACGGCAGATCGGCCTGATCTATGGTCTGCTGATCGGCAGCCTGTCCGCCCTGGGCATCGGCTTGGGCTTGCTCCTCGGGGCTGTCGCCCCGTGGGCGGTGGTCACCCTGGCCGGCGAATCGCTGCCGCTGGCGGCGCGCATCGCCCTTTATCCCCAGCCTTTGATGGCGGCGGCGGCCTTTGGCGTCCTCACCGCCCTCAGCTTCGCCCTGTGGCCGCTGGCCCAAGCCACCCGCGTGCCGCCCACCACTTTGTTTCGACAAGCCATCGAACCCTTGCCCGGCCATCCCGGTTGGCCGGTGCTGGTGACCTTGACAAGCAGCGCCTTGGCCCTGGCCGCCCTCGCCATCCTGACTGCCGATCGCCGCGAACTGGCCGCCATTTTCGTCGCCGCCGCCATCTTCTTGCTTGGCTTGTACCGACTGCTTGCCGCCGGCTTGTCGCGGCTGGCGGCCCTGGCGGCGCGGCGGCGGCGCGGTCTGATGGCCCGACCGGCGGCACGGGTGGCATTGGCCAATCTGCACCGTCCCGGCTCGGCCGTGGTGTCCATGGTGCTGTCGCTGGGATTGGGTTTGACCGTCTTGGTGACCATCGCCCTGATCGAAGGCAATTTGGCCCGCCAATTCGGCGAGACCTTGCCGGCACAAGCCCCCAGCTTCTATTTCATCGACCTGCAACCGGACCAAAGCGCGCAATTCGACCGCCTGGTCCATGCCGCCGCCGCCCAAGCCACGATCGAAAAAGCCCCCATGGTGCGCGGCCGCATCACCCATCTGCACGGCCAGCCCATCGACGCGGTCACCGTTTCGCCCGAGGCGCAATGGGCCGTGCGCGGCGATCGCGGTCTGACGGCCGCCGCCACCCCACCGCCCCATACCAAGCTGGAATCGGGAACATGGTGGCCGGCCGATTACGTCGGCCCGCCGCTGGTCTCCATTGATGCCGGTCTGGCCAAGGGCATGGGCCTGCGGGTGGGGGACAGCATGGCAATCAATATCCTGGGCCGCGAGATAACCCTGACCATCGCCAGCCTGCGGCAGGTGGAATGGACCAGCCTGAACATGAATTTCGCCCTGATCTTGTCGCCCAACGCCCTGGCTGGGGCGCCGTTCATCCACATCGCCACCGTGCACGCGCCGGAAGCGGACGAAACCAGGGTGGAACGGGCGGTGACCGATGCCTTACCCAATGTTTCGGCCATCCGGGTCAAGGAAGCCCTGCAACAGGTTCGGGCGATGATCGCCAATGCCGATCTGGCGGTGCGGCTGGCCGGACTGGTCACCGTGGCGGCCGGCGCCCTGGTTCTGGCCGGCGCGGTAATGGCCGGCCATCGCCGCCGCGTGCGCGAGGCGGTGATCCTTAAGGTTCTGGGGGCCACCCGCGCTGAATTGTGGCGGGCCTGGCTGCTGGAATTTTCCATCATCGGCGCCAGCACCGGCCTGTGTGCCGCCTTGTTCGGCTCGCTCGCCTCGTGGGCCATTTTGGTGCACGTCATGCGCGGCGACTGGGTTTTCCTGCCCGGCTTGACTTTGGCCATCTTGGGCATCTGCATCACCGCCGCCTTGACCGCCGGATTCGCCGGCGCTTTCGTCGCCTTGCGCCGACCGGTGGCCCCGGCATTACGGCAGGAGTAAATTTACCCAATCTTGACGGGATGGGATTATCATCCAACATATGAGGACAAGGCGGTGCCAATACCCGAAGGGGAGGACCGCCGAAACGGGCGCCGATACCGGGCCCTTTATGCCCCGCTCACTCGCTCACCCCGAGGAGGAGATTTCATGAGCCGCATGTCTGCCTTCAACAGTCCACTTTTATTGGGTTTCGACCATTTCGAGCGCGTCCTCGACCGCGTCGCCAAAAGCCAGGGCGAGGGCTATCCCCCCTATAATATCGAGCAGATCGGCGAAAACGGCCTGCGCATCACCTTGGCTGTGGCTGGTTTTTCCATGGATGATCTGGCCGTCGGTCTGGAAGATAATCAGTTGATCATTCGCGGCCGTCAGAGCGAAGACGACCCCGACCGCATTTTTCTGCATCGCGGCATCGCGGCCCGCCAATTCCAACGCGCCTTTGTCCTGGCCGAAGGCATCGAAGTGCAATCGGCCACCTTGGATAACGGCTTGCTGCATATCGACCTGTACCGCCCCCGCCCCGAACCGCGGGTCAAGACCATTCCCATCAGCGGCGCCAGCCCAAGCAGCGACCGCGCCGGTCCCCGCACCATCGACGTCGCGGACGAAGATGTCCGCAACGTGCGCTCCCGGCCCAGAACCGGCCAATAGGAGGTACGACCATGAACCGAGATTATTCAACCGCCCTGCACCCCATGAGCGCCGCTGACTTCGCCGCCTGGGGCATGCCCGTTCTCGCCTTCGTCAAACCCATCGTCGTCGACGAGCAGACCAGCTGGGCCATCTACGCCGCCGACGGCACCCAAATGGGCCTGGCCCCCAGCCGCGCCATCGCTTTCGCCGCCATCATCCAACACGAATTGGAACCGGTCAGCGTGCATTGAGGCCAGCGGGCGGGGATCACTTCCCCGCCCCTCCCTTGATCACTGCGGCGAACACATCCCGCATCTGGGCAAAGGCCGGCGGCGGCAGGGCACCCAATTGGGCCAATCGGTCGGCGTAACGGCGCACCATCCACACGGTGGCGCCGCCGCCAAAGCTTTGGCGGTATTCCTCTTCCCCCAGTTCGGCGTAAGCGACGTACAAGAAGGTCACGAACAGGCGGATATCCTCGCCCAGCACCGGCATCAAAGCGATGATCGCCTCGGTCGAGGTGCCGGCGATCTGGGCGAGAATGCGGCGCAGATGACCGGAATCCCGCCCCGGGAACAGCCGCGCCAGATCCATCTGGGTGCACACCTTCCACAAGATTTCACCGTCGATGGTATCGCCCGCCGGCTTGATCAGCCGCTTGGCGCTGTCGAGCAGCAATGGCTGGCCGCCGCCGGCCATGTTGGCGCGTTCCTCGCGGCTGGCCAGGGCGCGTAATTCCGCCGGTTCGCGGATATCCATGATCCGGGGCCCCAGCTTCACCACCATGGCCGGCTCCAAGGGGGTGTAATGCGGGATCAAATTCGCCTGCCAATCAAAGCGCAGATAATCGCGGATCACCGAATACAAGGCGTCGCCGCCGCCAGAGATGGTGCGCACCTGAACCGGCGGCGCCTCCATCAGGCCGACTGAGATCAACAAACGCTTCCAACCGGGCAATTTATGGATTTGCGATTCATGCACCCGCTTGCTGATGCCAAGCTTGCGGCGAAAATGCCGCCGGGCGGCGGCGCGCACGATCAAGGCGATGGCCTCGCCCAAGGATCGGCCGCATGACAGCAGGCCGGTATCCTCGATCACCGGTTGTTTGTCACGGCCGGCAATGGCGGTCACGAACAATTCGGGGCGAGCGCGAAACAAGGAAAAGCACGATGACAGCACCTCGACGTCATTCATCGCCGTCTCGTAGACGCTGACAGAGGCATCCAATTTTGCCAAGGCGGGGATCTCGCGCCGAAAAATAGCGGCGATTTCGCCCTTCAGCGCCTCGACAATCAGGTCAGTCGGCCGGGTGTGAGCCTGTGAATCGGCAAAAGCAGCGACCATGCGCCACTCCCTCCAAACTTATGCACACCCATCCCCGCTATGGTATTAACACTAGGATAAATAAAAAGGCAGTGTCGAATTGTGATTTTTGTGCGCGGCACCCAAATTAGACCGCCAAAAAAAACCAGGGTGGAAAGGCCCCACCCTGGTCACAACCTAAAGCAGTTTACACCGGCCGCCCTTTGACAACGATCAGGTCATTGGCCGGGCGGTATTACAGGCCGTATTTTTCCGCCATCACCGGATCCTTGGCGGCAACCACGCGGGCCAGATCGACCATGACCTTGGCCTGTTTCCAGGTGGCATCGTCTTGCATCTTGCCGTCGATCATCACCGCGCCGGTGCCGTCGGGCATGGCGTCCAGGATTTTTTTGGCGAACAGCACTTCGTCGGCATCGGGACTGAACACTTTCTTGGCGATGTCGATCTGGCTGGGGTGCAAGCTCCAGGCGCCGGCACAGCCAAGCAGGAAAGCATTGCGGAACTGCGCCTCGCACGCCGCCCCATCGGAGAAATCGCCGAACGGGCCATAGAACGCCTTGATGCCGGCCGACTGGCAGGCATCGACCATCTTGGCCACGGTATAGTGCCACAAATCCTGCTGGAACAAGGTGCGCGGCGCATCATTCTTGGCGTCTTCAAGAACGCCATAAAACGGATGGCCGCCGCCGACACGGGTGGTCTTCATGCCGCGCGACGCCGCCAGATCGGCCGGCCCCAGGCTCATGCCATGCATGCGCGGGGACGCTTGGGCGATGGCGGCGACGTTTTCGACACCCAGCGCCGTCTCCAAGATGGCGTGGATCATGATCGGCTTGGTCACCCCATGCTTGGCTTCCAACTGAGCCAACAGCTGATCCAGGTAATGGATGTCCCACGGACCTTCCACCTTGGGCAGCATGATGACGTCCAGATTATTGCCGGCTTCCGCCACCAAGGTGGTGACGTCGTCCAAAAACCAGGGCGAATTCAGGCAATTGACGCGGGTCCACAAACCGGTGCCGCAGCGCGGATCCCAGGCCTTGGCCACCTCGACAAAGCCGGCCCGCGCCGCTTCCTTGGCGTCGGCGGGAATGGCGTCTTCCAGATTGCCCAGCAAGACATCGACATTCTTGGCCATGTCGGCGGCCTTGGCCCGCATCTTTTCCACATGCGGCGGGAAGAAATGGATCATCCGCTCCAGCTTCACCGGCAATTCGCGATAGGGCGCGGGGGCGCCGATGGCCAGCGGCTCGAAGAACTTCCGGGGCGGCTTGATGCTCATGATGCGCAATCCTCTTGCGGGGAATCAGGTCAGGGGCGCAATAATGATGCGTGATACTGCGCCGCACAAGAGGTTTGTTGCGATTACCAGCCCTGTTTCAGCCCATGGGCGATTTCGGCGTAATCGGGTTCGCTGTCCGGGCACAGCACGCCGTGGCGGATCAGGAAGTCCAGCACCACCAGATTGACGTTGTACTTGAAGTCCTGGGTATCGCGGATGCGGGTCTTGACCTCGTCCACATCCATCAGGGTAAAGCTGGCCACTTCACCGTCGGTATTGCGCGGGGTGAAGTCAGCGGGCAGTTCCAGGTCATAGCAGAACATGACGTCGGGTTTCAGCCCCCACGAATCTTCCAGGCAATACGAAATTACCCCGGCCGGACGGGCGGTGCGGGCCAGATCTTCCGGCATGCCGGCTTCCTCGGCCGCTTCCTTGATCAGGTTGTCTTGCAGCGACAGATGCGCCGGTTGGCCGCCGGCGATCAGATTATCCAGCTTGCCCGGCGCCACCGCCCGATCGGTCGCCCGCGTCGCCACCCACAATTTAAGCCGGTCGCCGTCGCGGACAAAGCCGTTGACGTGAACACCAAAGGCACGCACGCCAAACAGACTGACCACGCCGCGATCCATGGTCATCAGCGGCGTGTCTGACCAACGTTGCGCGACGCGATAGCGTTCGCCGCGCAAGGCCGGCGTCTGCCATTTGACATGCAAGGCCCGGCAGACCTCGTCGACCGCCGCCGAGCGGGCGTCATGGCCGATGAGATGAGGATGCAGGCTGACAGCGTCGGCGGTGACGGTGAAAACCCGTGGGTAATCTTCCAGATGCCAGGCGACATCGGCCCGCACCCAACCCACATGGCGCTCTTCCACCAAGAAGGGACGAAAGCGATCAAGCTCATGTTGATTGCAAAGGGCGATATGATCGAGGAAAGCCATGATGCTGCTCGCATTTTGTCCATGGCCAAGGTGCCTGTGCGTCCCCCCCCGAGTCAAGGCCGGGCGGACTGGTAACACCACTGTTTGACGCATGGCGGCATGCGCAACGTTATTTCGCCGAGAATGGACGAAACCCTGGGGTAAGCGTATACTCCCGCCGCCCCGGGGGTAAAAATAAGGTTTGCGGAGGAATAAAATGACCGAGTTTGCCAAGAAGTCTCTTGCCGATTGGGAAGCGCTGGCTTCCAAGGATCTCAAGGGCGCGTCGCCAGATACGCTGACCTGGGAGACGCCGGAGGGCATCAAGGTCAAGCCGCTTTACACCGCCGCCGATCTGGAAGGCCTGGAAGGCCTGGACACCCTGCCCGGTTTCCCGCCGTTCCTGCGCGGACCGCGCGCCACCATGTACGCGGCCCGGCCGTGGACGGTGCGTCAGTACGCCGGTTTCTCCACCGCCGAGGATTCCAACAAATTCTACCGCGCCAATCTGGCCGCCGGTCAAAAGGGCCTGTCGGTGGCCTTCGATCTGGCCACCCATCGCGGCTATGATTCGGATCACCCCCGCGTCGTCGGCGATGTCGGCAAGGCCGGCGTCGCCATCGATTCGGTCGAGGACATGAAGATCTTGTTCGACGGCATCCCGCTGGACGAAATGAGCGTGTCGATGACCATGAACGGCGCCGTGTTGCCGGTTCTGGCCGGCTATATCGTCGCCGCCGAGGAACAGGGCGTTTCCCAAGACAAGCTGTCGGGCACCATCCAGAACGACATCTTGAAGGAGTTCATGGTCCGCAACACCTATATCTATCCGCCGGCGCCGAGCATGCGGATCATCGCCGACATCATCGACTACACGTCGAAGAACATGCCCAAGTTCAATTCCATCTCCATTTCCGGCTATCACATGCAAGAAGCCGGCGCCACCGCCGTGCAGGAATTGGCCTTCACCCTGGCCGATGGCTTGGAATACGTGCGCGCCGCCCTCGGTCGCGGCCTCAAGATCGACGAATTCGCCGGCCGGCTGTCGTTCTTTTGGGCCATCGGCATGAATTTCTTCATGGAAATCGCCAAGATGCGCGCCGGTCGCCTGTTGTGGGCGCGCATGATCAAGCAATTCGATCCGCAAAAGCCGTCATCCATGGCCCTGCGCACCCATTGCCAGACCTCGGGCGTGTCGCTGACCGAAAAGGACGCTTACAACAACGTCGTCCGCACCACCATCGAAGCCATGGCCGCCGTCCTGGGCGGCACCCAATCGTTGCACACCAACGCGCTGGACGAAGCCATCGCCCTGCCGACGCCGTTCTCGGCCCGTATCGCCCGCAACACCCAGCTGATCATTCAAGAAGAGACCGGCATCCCCAACGTCGTCGATCCGCTGGCCGGTTCGTACTATGTGGAAAGCCTGACCAACGCCCTGGCCGAAGAAGCCTGGAAGTTGATCGAGGAAGTCGAAGCGCTGGGCGGCATGACCAAGGCGGTCGAATCCGGCATGCCGAAGATGAAGATCGAAGAAGCCGCCGCCCGCCGTCAGGCCCGCATTGATCGCGGGGACGAGGTCGTGGTCGGCGTCAACAAGTACCAGCCCAAGGAAGAGACCGCGATCGAGATTCTCGACGTGGACAACGCCATGGTGCGCGAATCGCAAATCGCCCGCCTCAAGCAAATCCGTGCCAGCCGCGATCAGGCCAAGGTCGATGCCGCCCTGGCGGCACTGACCACAGCGGCCGAAACCGGCGAGGGCAATCTGCTGGAACTGGCGGTGATCGCCACTCGGGCGCGGGCCACCGTCGGCGAAATTTCCGATGCCATGGAAAAGGCCTTCACCCGCCACCGTGCCGTCAACCGCACCATTTCCGGCGTCTATGGCGGCGTCTACAAGGATGATGACGGCTTTGCCCGGCTCAAGGCCGATATCGACGCTTTCGCCAAGGAAGAAGGCCGCCGTCCGCGCATGCTGGTGGTCAAGATGGGCCAGGACGGCCATGATCGCGGGGCCAAGGTGATCGCCACCGCTTTCGCCGATATCGGCTTTGACGTCGATGTCGGGCCGTTGTTCCAGACCCCGGATGAAGCCGCCCGCCAAGCGGTGGAGAACGACGTCCACATCGTCGCCGCCTCGTCGCTGGCCGCTGGCCATAAGACCTTGGTGCCGCAACTGATCGCCGAACTCAAGGCACAGGGCGCCGGCGACATCATGGTCGTCACCGGCGGCGTCATCCCGCCCCAGGATTACGACTTCTTGTACCAGGCCGGCGTCGCCGCCGTTTATGGTCCGGGCACCAACATTCCCAAGGCCGCCGGCGAAATTCTGGAACTGCTGAAGAAAAAGCGAACCGCCGCCTGATCCGACGGTCATCTGTCACGCAAAGGGCCATCCGGGCGATCCCGGATGGCCTTTTTGCCGCCCAAGGCCCATGATGACGGCGGGATGGCGTGTTGACAGGGGACAATAGGATGAAACGAATCCTTTTTGCCGTCATGCTGTTGGCCGCTCCGGCGGCGTTGGCCGCCGAAACCGCTCCGTTGGCCAAGGCGCCGGCACCCGTGGCGGGTCCGGTCATCGTTCAGGTGGGGGATTCCGCCTTGACCCTTGCCGCCATCGAACAATTGCCGCTGCGCCAATCGCGCATGGCCAATCCGTGGTCCCCCGATGGGGCGCTTTGGCTGGGCGTGCGGCTGGCGGACCTCCTGGCCGCCCATGGACTTGCCGGTCGTGACGTCGCCCTGCGGGCAAAGGACAATTACACCATCCGTCTAAAGCCGACCGACATCACCGGCGACGAGCCGTTGCTGGCCACCCGCGTGGACGGCAAACCGCTGGACCCGACCACCACCGGTCCCTTGATGCTGCTATGGCCGGCCCAGGCGGAAAAAGTGATGGCCAAGACGGCGCCCGATTCCAACTGGATCTGGGGCATCGTCGAGATCAAGGCGGCGCCTTAGAACAACGGGCCCCCCCGTTGCCTGAGCAAGCGTTGAGCGCCCCACGCTCGGGTGAATCCTGGCGGGGCCACGAAAAAACCCCCGCCGGAGCATCCGGCGGGGGCTTGATCGCATCGAAAAGAAAAGAAGCTTACTTCTTCTTCTTTTCCGCCTTCTTGATACCGACCTCGATGATGGCGGCCGCGTCTTCCGGGCCCTTCCAGCCCAAGCACTTGACCCACTTCCCCTTTTCAAGGTCCTTGTAGTGGGTGAAGAAGTGCTCGATCTGCTCGATCAGGGTGTTGGGCAGATCGGTGTAGCTGGCCACGTCATCGTAATAGGGGTGCAGCTTGGGATGCGGAACCGCCAGGATCTTTTCGTCCTGACCGCTTTCGTCTTCCATCAGCAGCACGCCGATGGGACGGCAGCGCATCACCGAACCGACGGCCACACCGTGCTTGCCGACCACCATCACGTCCACCGGATCACCATCTTCCGACAGGGTATGCGGAATGAAACCGTAATTGGTCGGATAGAACATGGCGGTGTGCAGGAAACGGTCCACGAACATGGCGCCGGATTCTTTGTCGATCTCGTACTTCACCGGATCGCCGCGCAGCGGAATCTCGATGATGACGTTGATGTCGTGGGGCGGGTTCTTGCCGATCGGGATCTTCTTGATGTCCATTTTATTGTCCTTGTTGCCTTGTCAAAGCGACCTCGGGGTCCAAATACCCCAAACCGAGGGCGCGCGCCACAGCCTCGTGCGTGACATTTCCACTGTGGATGTTCAATCCCGCTTTTAAATGCGGGTCTTCGGCCAATGCCCTGGCCCATCCCTTGTCGGCCAAGGCCAGAACAAAGGGAAGCGTGGCATGCCCCAACGCGAATGCCGAAGTGCGGGCAACGGCGCCGGGCATATTGGTGACACAGTAATGAACCACCCCGGATTCCACATATGTGGGCTGGGCGTGGCTGGTTGGACGCGAGGTGGCGATGCAGCCGCCCTGGTCGATGGCGACATCGACGATGACCGAGCCGGGCCGCATCGACGCCACCCCAGCGGCCGAGACCAGACGCGGCGCGGCGGCGCCAGGGATCAACACGGCGCCGATCAGCAGATCGGCCTGCGGCAACAGATGTTCGATCGCATCCGCCGTGGCGTAAGCGGTCATAAGGCGATTGCCAAAGATTTCATCCAAATGGCGCAGCCGCGACAGCGATTTGTCCAAAATGGTCACCCGCGCGCCCAGCCCCAGGGCCATGCGCGCGGCATTGGCGCCGACCACGCCGCCGCCCAGCACCACCACATGCCCCGCCATCACCCCAGGCACACCGCCCAGCAACACACCGGCGCCGCCTTGTTCCTTTTCCAGACAATGGGCGCCGACTTGCACCGCCATGCGGCCGGCAACCTCGCTCATCGGCGCCAACAGCGGCAGACCGCCCTGAGCATCGGTCACCGTCTCATAGGCGATGGCGGTGCAGCCCGAATGCAGCAACGCCTGGGTTTGCTTGGGATCGGGAGCCAGATGCAAATAGGTGAACAGCACCTGTCCGGGACGCAGCAATCCATATTCGGCCGGCTGCGGCTCCTTGACCTTAAGGATCATGTCGGCCGTGGCGAAAACGCCAGCGGCATCGGCGGCGATTTCCGCCCCGGCCAACCGATAGCTTTGATCGTCGCAGCCGATGCCCAGGCCGGCGCCGCTTTGCACCGTTACCTGGTGGCCGTGATTAACCAATTCCCGCACCGCCGCCGGCACTAAGCCGACGCGGTATTCATGGGTCTTGATTTCCGTGGGAACGCCAACACGCATGCGACCCCCCTTTCCTTATATAAAAAGGATGAACCCAATGTGGTTTTGGTTCAACCCGTCGCTTTCGCCACCACCGGATCACGCCGCATCATCCACACCAACAGCAGCAAGCCGGGCAAGGCGACGGCGGTGGAGACCAGGAAGAAATCCACCCATCCCAGCCGTTCCGCCAGCACCCCCGCGCTGGAAGCGATCAGCGTGCGCCCCACCGCCGCCAGGGACGACAGCAGCGCGTATTGGGTTCCGGTGTAACTGAGACTGCACAGACCCGACATATAGGCGACGAAGGCGGCCGAGCCCAAGCCGCCGGAAAAATTCTCGACGGCGATGGTCAGGGTCAGGGCCATGATGTTGTGCCCCATCACCGCCTGCCAAGCGAACATCAGATTCGAGACCATCTGCAACACGCCGCACACCAGCAGGCTTTTGAACAGGCCATAGCGGGCGACCAAGATGCCGCCCAGCACGGTGCCGGCGATGGTGGCGCCGAAGCCGAACACCTTGGAGACAGCGGCGATTTCCGCCTTGGAAAAGCCCATGCGCACGTAAAATGGATTGGCCATCACCCCGGCGAAGGCATCGCCCAGCTTGTACAGCAAGACAAAGGCAAGCACGGCGACGATCATCCAGCCCTGGCGTCGGGCCATGTCCATGAACGGATCGGCGACGGCATGACGCAGCCAGCCGCTCAGGCCCGGAGGCGGCGGCACGACGACGCCCTGGGGTTCCGGATTGGCCAACACCGTGGCCATGCCGATCCCGACCAAGGCGGCCATGATCCAATAGGTCCAAGCCCACGAGCCGGAATATTGCGCCAGCAACAGCGCCCCGGCCCCGGAAATCAGCATGGCGACGCGATAGCCCAATTGCACCGCCGCCGCCCCGGCACCGTATTGTTCTTCATCCAAAATCTCGACGCGATAGGCGTCGATGACGATATCCTGGCTGGCCGAACAAAACGCCACCACCACCGCCAGCAGCGCGGTCAGTTCCGGCCAAAGCGCCGGATCATTGGCGCCCAACGCCGCCAAGGCGGCGATCAGCAAGACCTGCGTCGACAGCATCCACGCCCGGCGACGACCGAAACGACGGCTGAGAAACGGCAACCGCACCTGATCGATCAACGGCGCCCAGGCAAATTTAAAGGTATAGGGCACGCCGACCAGGGCGAAAAAACCGATGGTTTGCAGCGATACCTGCGCCTCGGTCAGCCACACCGCCAAGGTCGCCCCGGTCAGCGCCAAGGGCAAGCCGCTGGAAAACCCCAGCAACAGAACCGTCAGGATGCGACGATCCCCATAAACCGCCAGCGCCGCGCCTATCTTGCTCATGATTCATCCCGGCAGCCGAAAACAAAGGCTAGCTTTGAGCCGTCAAGGGTTAAGACACCGCTAAAACTGTTCGAGTTCCGCATCCCAATACAGAAAATCGCTCCACGACTGATGCAGGAAATTGGGCGGGAAAGAACGGCCGTTTTCCTGAAGGCGGAAATTGCTGGGCTCAAGCGGCCAGTTCAACAGCCGCATGCCGGCCTGGGCCAGCAGCTTATGACCCTTGCGCAGATTGCACGGGGAACACGCGGCAACGACATTCGACCAATTGGTGCGCCCGCCCAAGGCCCGCGGCACCACATGGTCGAAGGTCAAATCGTGGGTGGGAAAGGGCTGGCCGCAATATTGGCAGGTGAAATGGTCACGCAGGAACACGTTAAAGCGGGTAAAGGCCGGACGGCGGGCCGCCGGGATATATTCCTTGAGCGAAATGACGCTGGGAAGCCGCATGCGCCACGATGGCGAGCGGATTTCCCGATCATATTCCGACACCACGTTGACCCGATCACAGACAACGGCCTTCACGGCCTCCTGCCAAGACCACAGGGACAGCGGAAAATAGCTGAGCGGCCTGAAATCGGCGTTCAGCACCAAGACGGGATAGCCTGAGTCTACACTCAATAGCCCCTCCTTCGGCAGTCGCCACAAGATAGAGGTTTTAAAGGCGCAAATCCATACCCCCGGTGATGACGATTTGGCGAAATCAGCCGGGAACGGGCAAACCAAAAGCCTGACGCAGGAAAGCCGCGGCCAAGGCCAGGCCGGGACCATCGATGGAATGGTCGAGATCGGGCCGCAATTCGGTCAGCACCGGGAGACCCACCGCCGCCAAGGCCTGTTCCGCCGCCGGCAAACAGGCGGGGTTGACCACCGGGTCGGCATCGCCATGGATCAGCAGCACACGCGGACGCGACACCACTTCGGCGGCCAATGTCTCGGCCGCGACCACCGCCCCGGAAAAACCGACGATGGCGGCGCAGGGCTTGGCCCGCCGCGGCCCCACATGCAGCGACATCATGGTGCCCTGGCTGAAACCGATCAGCGCCAGCGCCGAATCGTCCAGGCCGTATTCGGCCAGCTTGGCGTCAATAAAGGCATCGACGACGGGAGCGGTGGCGCGAATCCCGGCCGCCAAGGCCTCGCCCGAGCGATCTTGCAACGAAAACCACTGCCGGCCAAAGGGGGCCATGTCATAGGCGAACGGCGCATCGGGGGCGATGAACACCGCATCCGGCAACATGGGCGCCACATAAGGCACCAAGCCAAACAGATCGGCGCCGTCGGCGCCGACGCCATGCAGCAAGATCACCACTTGGCGGGCGGCCCCACCCGAGACCGGGGTGGCCACATGGGCGGACAAGGCGGGCTGGGTCATCACGTTTCCTTGAGCGACGGGGGCTTGGATCGTGGAGTATGGTATGGTTGACGCCATGATCACAACCACCCGTTTCGCCCCCAGTCCCACCGGGCTGTTACATCTTGGTCATGCCTATGGCGCCCTGTTCGCCCAAGATCAGGCACGGCGGCGCAAGGGGCGCTTTTTGCTGCGGCTGGAAGACATTGATCCTGGCCGCTGCCGGGCCGAATTCGCTGCCGCCATTATCGACGATCTGCGTTGGCTGGGGCTGGATTGGGACGCTCCGATCCGCCGTCAATCCGAACACCTGGAAGAATACCGCCGACTCCTCGCCCGGCTGGCGGCGCGGGGCTTATTGTATCCCTGCTTTTGCACCCGTAAGGATATCGAGGCGGAAATCGCCCGTTCGGGCCACGCCCCCCATGGCCCCGACGGCGCGTTGTATCCCGGCCTGTGCCGAAGCCTAAGCGCCGATCAGCGGGCCGAAAAGCAGGCCGCCGGCCAGACATGCGCCCTGCGTCTGGACATGGCCGCCGCCATCGCTCAAACCGGGACATTGTGGTGGCACGATCACCACGCCGGCCGCATCGCCGCCCAGCCCGAATTGTTCGGCGACGTGGTGTTGGCGCGCAAGGACACGCCGACCAGCTATCATCTGGCGGTGACCTGGGATGACGCCCTGCAACAGGTCACTTTGGTGACCCGCGGGCAGGATCTGTTCGCCGCCACCCATGTCCATCGCCTGTTGCAAGCCCTGCTGGAGCTGCCGACGCCCCAATACCATCACCATCCGCTGCGTACCGATTCTCAGGGGCGACGTTACGCCAAACGCGACAAAGCCTTGACCATTGCCGCCTTGCGCGCCGCCGGCCGCTCTCCCGCCGAAATTCAGGCCTTGGCCGGTTTCATTCCGCTTTCGAAGTGAAATGTAGGGTGGTAATCAGCCCCAACCAGGTGCCGCCGGCAAGAACCGCCCCCAGGACGACGATCCAATATTCGGCGCTGGGGACCTTGGCGATCGCCCCCAAGGTAGCCATCCCGGCCACCCCGACAATGACGGTGACGATGGACGACAAAAACAGCAGGCTCTTGGCATTCATTCTCGGCCTCCCCTTATATGCGATTATCCTACAATAAAAGTCTCGGCCTTGCATCACCCCAACGGCTTGGTCCAGCATGGCCGATCGTCCCGCCAAAGGAAATTTCATGACCGACGAAGACCCGACGCAGCGCCACAAGGAAAAGATGGCCAAGAAAAAAGCCAGCCGCGACAAGCTGATGGCGAAAAAGCAAGGCGAAAAGGGGCTGTTGATCGTCCATACCGGGCCGGGCAAGGGCAAATCCAGCGCTGCTTTCGGCATGGCCATCCGCTGTGTCGGTCACGGTTTCAAGGTCGGCATCGTCCAGTTCATCAAGGGAGCTTGGGATACCGCCGAACGGCGGGTGCTGGAAGGATTCCCCGATCTGGTCACCTTCAAGGCCATGGGCGAAGGCTTCACCTGGGAAACCCAGGACCGCGAGCGCGACATCGCCGCCGCCGCCCGCGCCTGGGAAGTGGCCCAAGCCATGCTGGAAGACGACGCTATCCGCATGGTCATTTTGGACGAAATCAACATCGCGCTGCGCTATGATTACCTGTCGACCGAGCTTGTCCTGGCCGCCATCGCCGCCCGCCCCCCTGGCCAGCATGTGGTGCTGACCGGCCGCAACGCCTTGGCCCCGGTGATCGAAGCCGCCGATCTGGTGACCGAGATGACCTTGGTCAAGCATCCCTTCCGTTCCGGGATCAAGGCGCAGCCGGGGGTGGAGTTTTAACCACTTGCTAACCGGCTTCGTGCTTCGCCTATAAGCCGGATGGGTCTGGACCGGAGGAATTGCCATGCTGTCGCGCCTTTTCGCCGTCTTGGTGACGCTGTGCGTCGCCCTTCCTGCCTGGGCCGATGCGGTCACCGACCAGACCTTGCTGGTTGCCAAGGCGGCCAACACGGTGGAACGCCTGCGCCGCGAAAGCGGCTTGCAACGGGATCTCGAAGCCAGGCTGGCCCACGCCCGCGCGGTCTTGATCATTCCCGATCTGGTCAAAGGCGGCTTCATTTTGGGCGCGGAATGGGGGACTGGCGTGCTGCTGACCCGCGATGGGGCGGGCCAATGGTCGGGGCCGGCGTTTTATTCGGTCGCCTCGGGCTCGGTCGGCTTACAGATCGGGGTTCAAGACGCCGAGACCATTTTCGTCATCATGAGCGACGCCGGATTGCGGGCGATAATGGAAAACCGCTTCAAGGCCGGCGCCGATGCCGGCATCGCCATCGCCCATATCGGCGCCGGGGCCGAAGCCGCCACCACCACCAATGCCGGCGCCGATATCTATGCCTTCAACAAGGCCATGGGCGCTTATGGCGGCGCCAGCCTGGAAGGGTCGGGCATTTTGCCCCGTCATTCGTGGAACGCCGCCTATTACGGCGGCAATCCCAGCCCCGCCGACATCGTCATCGCCCGCCAGTTGGACAACAACCAGGCGAACCGGCTGAAAGATCTCCTTGCCCGCTGATCCTCGCCCCCCCGCCTTGATGTTTCAAGGCACCGGCTCCGATGTCGGCAAGTCGTTGCTGGTCGCTGGCATCGCCCGTGCCTGTGTGCGGCGCAATCTCAACGTTCGGCCGTTCAAGCCGCAAAACATGTCCAACAATGCCGCCGTCACCAGCGACGGCGGCGAAATTGGCCGCGCCCAGGCCTTGCAGGCCCGCGCCTGCGGCGTCGCCCCCACCCGTCACATGAATCCGGTCTTGCTGAAGCCGCAATCGGATGTCGGGGCCCAGGTGGTGGTGCAAGGCCGTGTCGTCGCCAATGCCGGAGCCAGGGATTATTACAAGCTCAAGCCCAGCCTGTTGCCCACGGTGCTGGAAAGCTTCCGCTTGGTCGGCGCCGGCGCCGATCTGGTGCTGGTGGAAGGCGCCGGCAGCGCCGCCGAGGTTAATCTGCGCGCCGCCGACATCGCCAATATGGGTTTTGCCGAAGCCGCCGACGTTCCGGTCATCCTGATCGCCGACATTGATCGCGGCGGCGTCATCGCCAGCATCGTCGGCACCTGGGAAATTCTGCCCGCCGCCGAACGGGCGCGGCTGAAAGGCTATGTCATCAACAAGTTCCGCGGCGATCCCACTTTGTTCGCCCCGGCCATCGCCATCATTGGCGACCGCACCGGCCTGCCTTGTCTGGGGGTCATTCCCTGGTTCGCCGACGCCACCCGATTGCCGCCCGAAGATTCGGCATCGTTGCGAAATAACAATGATAACGGAAGCGTGCGCATCGCCATCCCGCAATTGCCGCGTATCGCCAATTTCGACGATTTCGACCCCCTGGCGGCGGAAGAGGACGTCTCGGTCCGCTTCATCCCCCCCGGCCAAGCCTTGCCCGGCGATGCCGATCTGATCATCCTGCCCGGATCGAAATCCACCATCGGCGACCTGGATTTCCTGCGGGCCCAGGGGTGGGATATTGATCTTGCCGCCCATTTGCGCCGGGGCGGCAAGGTCTTGGGCATTTGCGCCGGCTATCAGATGCTTGGCCGCTCGGTGGCCGACCCCTTGGGGGTGGAGGGTCCGGCCGGAGCGGTGCGCCCCGGCCTGGGCTGGCTGGATATCGAAACCAGCATGGCCGACGACAAAGTCTTAAGCCTCAGCCAGGGCGTCGACCGCGACGGCCATCCGGTGCGCGGCTATGAAATGCATATGGGCCGCACCCAGGGCCGCGATTGCGCCCGCCCGTTCCTGACGTTGGACGGCCGCCCCGATGGCGCCGTCTCCACCGATGGCCGGGTCATGGGCTGTTATCTGCACGGCTTGTTCGCCTCGGATTGTTTCCGCGCCGCGTTGCTGGCCGATCTGCGTCCCGGCCGCGCCGGCGGATTGGCCTATGAAACCCTGGTCGACGACGTGCTGGACATGCTGGCCCGTCACCTGGAAGAACATCTCGACATCGACGCCTTGCTTAGACTTGCAGCCACCACACCAGAATAACCAATCCGGCATTCATCAGGCAGGCGGCGGAAAACAGATGCAACGCCCGGTCGATATCGGCGAAAGTCGCCCGCGCCCGCCCCCGGCCGATCCATTTTTCATCGACCACCAGACCCGGATATTTACGCGGCCCGCCCAAGGCCAAGCCCAAAGCGCCGGCCATCGCCGCCTCGGGCCAGCCGGAATTGGGGGATTTATGGTGGCGGGCATCGCGGATCATGGTGACAAAGGCCCGAACCGGATTGCCGCGCGCCGCCACCAGGGCGGCCAGGGCGATGATCAGTCCGGCCAGCCGGGCCGGGATCAGGTTCAACCCATCATCCAGCCGAGCCGAAGCCCAGCCGAAATCCCGATATTTATCATTACGATAGCCGACCATGCTGTCCAAGGTGTTGACGGTTTTATAAACCAGCAGGCCGGGCAGGCCGAACAGGGCGTACCAGAACACCGGCGCCACCACCGCATCGGAAAAATTCTCGGCCAGGGATTCGATGGCGGCACGACAGACCCCGTGCTCGTCCAGGCTTTGCGGGTCCCGGCCGACGATGCGCGACACCGCATAGCGCCCGGCTTCAAGACCCTTGTGTTGCAGCGCGCGGGCGACGTCGTCCACATGCTCGAACAGACCGCGCTGGGCCAACAGCGTCGCGGCGACGAAAACCTCGAAGGGCCAGAGATGGGGCAGCACCCGCGCCACCACGGCAATCCCTGCGCCGATCAGCAGCGCCACGCTCACCATCAGCGCCACCAGCAACACGCCCCGGCGCTTACGCTGCGCCGGGCTGCGCACGGGCTTGTTCAACCGGCGGTCCAACACCGCAATCGCCCGGCCGATCAAGATCACCGGATGGGGAATCAGGCGGAACAGCCACGACATCTCGCCCAGCACGGCGTCAAGACCGATGGCCAGGAACAGCAGGAACAGGCCATCGGGGGCGTGACCGAAATGGGTGAGGAACGGCAACATGGACGCACCATACCCAAGTCACGAAACTCTTACAAATCTCGAAGCTTGTCCCTATAGTCCGGCTCGCCCGGCCGGAGGCAAGGACCCGCCGGACCACAGGCGAACGCTCGAAGGCAAGGACCAAGCGCATGAGTGATAAGATCGGTGTGATGATTTGCGGCCACGGCAGCCGCGACGTGGAAGCAACCCAGGAATTCGATTCCTTGGCCCGGCATCTGCGCCAGCGTCTGCCGCAATACCCGGTGGAATCCGGCTATCTGGAATTCGCCCGCCCGATCATCAAGGAAGGACTTGAGGCGCTGAAGACCCAGGGGGTCAACCACGTGCTGGCGGTCCCCGGCATGCTGTTCGCCGCCGGTCATGTGAAAAATGATCTGCCGTGGGAAATCAATTCCTTCGCCGCCGACAATCCTGGGCTGACGGTGGAATTCGGCCGTGAACTGGCCATTGATCCCAAGATGCTGGCCGCCGCCGCCGCCCGCATCGAGGAAGCGCTGAACGGCGCCAGCGGCACCATCGACCGCAAGGACACCTTGTTGCTGGTGGTCGGACGCGGCACCAATGACCCCGACGCCAATTCCAACGTCGCCAAGGTGGCCCGCATGTTGTGGGAAGGCATGGGCTTTGGTTGGGCCGAAGTGGCCTTTTCCGGCGTCGCTTATCCGCTGGTCAACCAAGCGTTGGAAAGGCTGGTCAAGCTGGGCTATGCCCGCATCGTCGTTTTCCCCTATTTCCTGTTCACCGGGATTTTGGTCAAGCGCATCTATCAGTGGGCCGACGAAGCCGCCGCCGCCAATCCGGCGGTGCAAATCGTCAACGCCCCCTATCTCAATGACCATCCGCTGGTCATCGACAGCTTTGTCGAACGGGTCGAGGAAATCCTTAAGGGCCAGACCCACATGAACTGCACGCTGTGTAAATACCGCGAGCAGGTGGTCGGTTACGAGGCGCAGGTCGGCGCCGTCCAGGCCGGCCATCACCACCATGTGCGCGGCATCGGCACCGACGGGGATCACGGCCATGATCACGGACACCACCATGATCATGATCACGATCATAATCATGGGCACCATCACGGGGATCACCATCACGACCACCACGATCACTGAGAGCCGTCATGCTGGCCGAAAGCGCGGTGTTCGATGCCTATGTGATGGTGGATTGGAGCGCCGAATCGCGCCCCAAGACCGGTGCCGACAGCATCTGGCTGGCAATCGTTGAACGCGACGGCGGCGAGCGGGTGGAAAACCCGCCGACCCGTGCCGCCGCTGTCGCCCGACTGGCCGATATATTGTCCGATCTGTCGGCGCGCGGTCTGCACGTCCTCGTCGGCTTCGACTTCGCCCTTGGTCTGCCGCGAGGGACGCTGGCCCGGCTGGGGTGCAAGGATTGGGCGGGCCTGTGGCGACGGCTGCGGGCACAGATCGCCGATGGCGACGACAACGCCAACAGCCGCTTTGCCGCCGCCGCCCGCATGAATGAAACCCTAAGCGGCGGCGCCGGGCCGTTCTGGGGCTGTCCGCCGGCCGCCGCCGGCCCCTATCTGAGCGCGACCAAGGGCGATTTCGCCGGTCTGCCGCAACGCCGCTTGGCCGAAGAAAGGCTGCCCGCGACCAAATCAGTGTGGCAATTGTTCTATGCCGGCAGCGTCGGCGGCCAGTCGCTGACCGGCATGGCCCGCGCCGATGAGTTGCGCCATCACCCCTGGCTGGCCGCTGTGACCCGCGTCTGGCCGTTTGAAACCGGGTTGAAGCCGTTGGGCAAGGATTCGGATTGGCGCATCCTGATCGCCGAGATTTACCCGTCCATGCTGGCCGTGACCGTGCCGGCGGGTGAAATCAAGGACCGGGTCCAGGTGCTGGGCTTGGCCCGCCATTTCGCCAAGCTGGACGACGACGGCCGGTTAAGCGCCCAATTCGGCGGCGATGCCAGCCTCAGCGAAACTGAACGTTATGATGTCGAAACGGAAGAGGGGTGGATCTTGGGGGCCGCTAACCCGGAAAAGATCGATATTCACGACTGGATCAAGGATCCCGACGAAATTTATCGGCAGTCTTTCGCCGCCATCGGCGCTAAAATCAATCTGGCCGGCCTGCCCGCCGATTTGCGCGATCTGGTGGTTCGGGTCATCCATGCCTGCGGCATGACCGACATCGTCGCCGATCTGGCTTTTTCCCCCGGCGCCGGCGCCGCCGGCGCCGCCGCCCTGGCCGCTGGCGCGCCGATCCTGGTCGATGCCGAAATGGTCTCTCACGGCATCATCCGCCGACGTCTGCCCAAGGCCAATCCGGTGCTGTGCAGCTTGAACGATCCGGCGGTGCCGGCCACCGCCAAGGCCTTGGGCACCACCCGTTCGGCCATGGCGGTGGATTTGTGGCTGCCGCAGCTGGAAGGCGCGGTGATCGCCATCGGCAACGCCCCGACCGCCTTGTTCCGCCTGCTGCAACTGATTGAACAAGGCGCCCCCCGGCCAGCCCTGGTGCTGGGCTTTCCCGTCGGCTTCGTCGGCGCCGCCGAAAGCAAGGAAGCGCTGCGCCAATCCGGTTTGCCCTTCATCACCTTGCGCGGCCGCCGTGGCGGCTCGGCCATGGCGGCCGCCGCCGTCAACGCCTTGGCTGGCGGGCTGACATGACCGCCCCGTGGCTGACCGTCATCGGCATCGGCGAGGAGGGGCTGGATGGCCTGGGCAGCGCCAGCCGCGCCCTGATCAAGGGTGCCGACATCATCGTGGGCGGGGAACGTCATCTGGCCATGGTCGATGCCGTCAACACGCGCTGCTGGCCCTCGCCCTTCGCCGAAGCCAAGGCGCTGCTGGAAACGTTGCGAGGGCGTAATGTCGTCATCCTGGCCTCGGGCGATCCCATGCATTTCGGCATCGGCGCCACCGTGTCGCGCTGGTTCCCCGACGATTCGATCGTGATTGTGCCCCATCCGGGGGCGTTTTCCCTGGCTGCCGCCGCGCTGGGCTGGGCGGTGCAGGATTGTCTGTGCCTGACCGTCCATGGCCGGCCGCTGGAGGCCTTGCACCTGCATCTGACGCCGAACCGCAAGCTGCTGGTGCTGTCGGAAGACGGCCAAACCCCGGCCGCCACCGCCCGATTGCTGGAAAAGGCCGGCTTTGGTCCGTCTGAGCTGGTGGTGCTGGAACATCTGGGGGGGCCGCGCCAAGCCATCCGCCGGGCCAGCGCCGATGCCTGGGTCGGGGAAACCGCCGATCTCAACATCATGGCCATCACCTGCCGGGCCGCGCCCGGAGCCAAGATGCTGTCCTTGGGTGCCGGTCTGCCCGACGACGCCTTTGACCATGACGGTCAATTGACCAAGCGGGAGATCCGCGCCCTGACCCTGTCCACCCTGGCGCCGTTGCCGGGCGAGCTGCTGTGGGATGTGGGCGCCGGCTGCGGCTCGGTCGCCATTGAATGGATGCGGGCCGGCGGCATTGCCGTCGCCATCGAATCCCACGCCAAACGGGCCGAAATGATCGGCCGCAACGCCGCCCGCCTGGGGGTTCCCGGCTTGACCCTGATCCAGGGCCACGCCCCCGATTCGCTGCCTTATTCCGATCCCGACGCCATTTTCGTCGGTGGCGGCGTCTCGGCTCCGGGGATGCTGGACGCCTGCTGGGCGGCGCTGAAACCCGGTGGCCGGTTGGTGGTCAATGCCGTCACCGCCGAGGGTGAAGCGGCGCTGCTGGCCTGTCACCGCCGCCACGGCGGCCAGATGACCCGGTTGTCATTGTCGCGACTGGCCCCGGTCGGCGGCTTCCACACCTGGCATCCGGCCATGGCGGTGACCCAGTACAAGGCGATCAAGCCATGACCGGCACCTTATGGGGGATCGGCATCGGCCCCGGCGACCCGGAATTGCTGACGGCCAAGGCTATCCGTCTGCTCGGCGCTTTGCCGGTGCTGGCATGGCCGGCGCCGTTGGATGGCGACGGCATGGCCCGCACCATCGCCGCCGCTTACATCCCCACGGACAAAATCGAAATTCCCATCCGGCTGTCGTTCCGCCCCGACCGCGACGATACCGACGCGGCCTATGGCCGTGCCGCCGAAACCATTGCCGCCCATCTGACCGCCGGTCGTGACGTCGGCATCTTGTGCGAGGGCGATCCGCTGTTCTTTGGCTCGTTCATCTATGTGCTGAACCGTTTGCGCGACCGTTTTCCGGTTCAGGTGGTGCCCGGCATTTCCTCGCCCATGGCCGCCGCCGCCGTGGCGGTCAAGCCGCTGTCGCTGTTGGAAGACGCCGTCGCCATCATTCCCGCCACCCGCTCCGACGATCAGATCCTGGCATTGCTGGCGCCCGCCGATTCCATCGTTATCATGAAGGTCGGCCGCCATCTGCCCCGCGTCAAAGCCCTGCTCGACCGTTTGGGCCTGCTGGCCGGCGCGGTGGCGGTGGAACGGGCCACCTGGCCCGAACAGCGTCTCCTGCCCTTGGCCGAAGCCACCGAATTGTCCTATTTCTCCTTGATCCTGGTGCATAAATGATCGCTGTTCTTTGCGTCACTCCCGCCGCCCTGGCCGTCGCCCGACGCCTCGTCGCCGCCTTGCCCCAAGCCCAATTGCATGGATTGGCGGGCCGAATCGATGACGCGGACATCGTCTTTTCCGACACCAAGGGCCATATCGGCGAATTGTTTCGAAATGGCAACGCCATCATCGGCGTCTGCGCCGCCGGCATCCTGATCCGCGCCGTCGCCCCCTATCTGGTCGACAAACAGGCCGAGCCGGCGGTCGTCGCCGTCGCCCCCGATGGCTCTTGCGCCGTGCCCTTGCTGGGCGGCCATCACGGCGCCAACGATCTGGCCCGCCACGTGGCCACCGTGCTGGGCGGCCATGCCGCCATTACCACCGCGGGCGACTTGAAATTAGGGGTGGCGCTGGATTCGCCGCCGCCGGGCTGGCATGTGGCCAACCCCGCCGCCGCCAAGCCGGTGGCCGCCGCCTTGCTGGCGGGCCAGCCGGTCCGGCTGGAAGTGGAAGCCGGTGACGCCGATTGGCTGTCGCACCTGTCCTTCGCCGCCGATGCCGAACCGGCGGTGCGGGTCACCGATCACGCGGTGATGGCCGAAGACCAGGAATTGTTGCTTAACCCGCCGGTCCTGGCCCTGGGGGTGGGCTGTGAACGCGGCTGCGATCCGGCGGAACTGATCGGTCTGGTCAAGGATACGCTGGAAGCCGAAGCCCTGGCCCCCGGCGCCATCGCCTGCGTTGTCTCGGTCGATCTCAAGAGTGACGAAAAGGCGGTTTTGCAGCTGGCCCGATCCCTGGGCGTGCCGGCGCGCTTTTTCACCGCTGCCCGTCTGAACCAGGAAACGCCGCGCCTGCAAAATCCTTCCGACATCGTCTTGGCGGAAATCGGCTGTCCCGGCGTCGCCGAAGGGGCCGCCTTGGCCGCTGTCGGGGCCGAGGGGGTCTTGGTGGTGCCGAAAACCAAAAGCAAGCGCGCCACCTTGGCCGTTGCCCGCGCCCCCCATGCCATCGACCCGGCCAAATTGGGCCAGGGTCCGGGGCGTTTGTTTGTTGTCGGCATCGGGCCGGGGGCCGCGCAGTGGCGGATTCCGCAAGCCAGCGCCGCCATCGCCGCCGCCACCGATCTGGTCGGATACGGCTTGTATCTTGATTTGCTGGGCGACGCCGCCAACGGCAAGACCCGCCACCAAAGCGATCTGGGGGCCGAAGCCGACCGCGCCCGCATGGCTTTGGATCTGGCCGGCCAAGGCAAAAGCGTCGCCCTGGTCTGTTCCGGCGATGCCGGCATCTATGCCCTGGCCACCTTGGTGTTCGAACTGATCGAACGCGAAGCCAACCCAGCCTGGCGCGGCGCCGAGATCATGGTCATCCCCGGCGTTTCCGCCCTGCAAGCCGCCGCCGCCCGCGCCGGCGCCCCGGTCAACCACGATTTTTGCACCATCTCGCTGTCTGATCTGCTGACGCCATGGGAAACCATCGAAAAGCGTCTGCACGCGGCGGCCGAAGCTGATTTCGTCGTCTGTTTTTACAATCCGGTATCGAAACGACGCCGCGACCAACTGACGCGGGCCCGCGATATCTTGCTTGCCGGCCGCCCGGCTGAAACCCCGGTGATCCTGGCGCGCCAGTTAGGCCGGCCGGAAGAAACCATCCGCATTATCGGCCTGGGGGATTTGACCGCCGACGACGCCGATATGTTGACCATGGTGGTGGTTGGCTCCAGCGAAAGCCGGCGCATTGCCTTCGGCGGCCGCGAATGGGTCTATACCCCGCGCGGCTATGCCAAGAAGTTGAGGTAGATCATGACTGTTCATTTCATCGGCGCCGGCCCCGGCGCCCCCGACCTGATCACCGTGCGCGGGCTTAACCTGATCCGCAAATGCCCGGTTTGCCTGTACGCCGGCTCGTTGGTTCCGGCCGAAGTGGTGGCCGAAGCCCCCGCCGGCGCCCGCGTGCTGGACAGTGCGGCGATGAATTTGGACGAGATCATCGCCGAAATCGAAGATGCCTGCGACAAGGGGCTGGACGTCGCCCGCGTCCATTCCGGCGATCCCAGCATCTATGGCGCCATCGCCGAGCAGATGCGCCGGCTCGACGCCTTGGGCATCGCCTATGACGTCACCCCCGGCGTGCCGGCCTTCGCCGCCGCCGCCGCCGCCTTGGCCAGCGAACTGACCCTGCCCGATGTCAGCCAAACCATCATCTTGACCCGCACCGCCGTGCGTTCCAGCTCGATGCCGGCGGGCGAGGATCTGGCCAGCTTGGGCAAAAGCGGCGCCACCTTGGCCATTCATCTGTCCATCGCCAATCTGGCCCATGTGGTCAAGGAACTGACCCCGCTTTACGGCGCTGATTGCCCGGTGGCCATCGCCTATCGGGTCAGCTGGCCGGATCAGGCTTTCCTCAAGGGCACGCTGGGCGACATCCGCGCCAAGGTCAAGGATGCCGGACTGACGCGGACAGCGCTGATCTTGGTCGGCCGCGTCCTGAAGGGGGCGCAATTCACCGATTCGCGCCTTTATGCCCCCGACCACACCCACGTGCTGCGGCCGGCCAAATCCGATGCCGATTGACAAAAGACAGAGGCAGCCCTGGCAACCCGCGATATAGTCAGCGCCATGATCGCAGATCTTCCCCCTTTCCAGCCCGGCAGCGTCTGGCTGGTCGGCGCCGGCCCCGGCGACCCTGGCCTGTTGACCGTGCTGGCGCTGCATGCCCTCGGCCAAGCCGAATACGTGGTGCATGACGCCCTGGTCGATGACCGTATCCTTGCCCTGGCCAACCCGCATGCGGTGGTCGAAGCCATGGGCAAGCGCGGCGGCGCCGTCAGCCCACGCCAGGACGCCATCACCCATCGGCTGATCGCCCTGGCCACCGCCGGCAAAAAGGTGCTGCGTCTCAAGGGCGGCGATCCCTTTGTCTTTGGTCGCGGGGCCGAGGAAGCGCTGGCCCTGGCCGAGGCCGGCATCGTCTTTCGCGTCGTCCCCGGCATCAGCGCCGGCATTGGCGGATTGGCCTATGCCGGCATTCCCGCCACCGCCAAGCACTGCAATTCGACGCTGGCTTTCGTCACCGGCCACGACCAGGGCGGCGATATCCCCAGCGGCTTCGACTGGGACGGACTGGCCCGGGGGGCCGAAGTCATCGTCTTTTACATGGGTCTGCGCAAGGTTGACGTCCTGGTCGAGCGTCTGCGCAATGCCGGCCGTAAGGCCGACGAACTGGTGGCGGTGGTGTCGCGTGCCGCCACGCCGAAACAGCAGGTGCTGGAAACCACCTTGTCCGGCTTGGTCGCGGCCCTTGCCGCCCAACCGATGGAGGCCCCGGCCTTGCTGGTCATCGGCGGCGTCGTCGGTCTGCGGGCGAAACTGAATTGGTGGCAGCCATGAGCGACGCTTTGATTGGCCTGGAATCGGGCTTGGCGGTGTGCCGGGTGGCGGTGGAAACCCATGGCGGATTGCTGACCGGCCTGTTTCTCACCGGCTTGATCGGCAGCGCCAGCCATTGCGCCGGCATGTGCGGGCCGTTCGTGCTGTCGCAGGTGGCGGCCAAGCTGGAAGCTCTGCCCGCCGCCCGCATGAGCGAATTCCATCGCCTGACCGGGGCGGCGCTGATTCCCTATCACCTTGGCCGCGCCACCACCTATGGCCTGCTGGGCGCCGTTGCCGGCTGGGCCGCCGGCGCCCTGGCGGGGTGGAGCGGCTTTCGCTTCCTGGCCGGAGGCTTGCTGGTTCTGGCCGCCCTGCTGCTGCTGTCAATGGCGGTGCCGCGGCTGAAAGCGCTGCTGGGATCGTCGGCCGGCGAATCGTGGTGGAGCCGTCATGTCGCCGGTCTGGCCCGCCCGCTATTCGACGCCCCCACCGGCTGGCGCGGCTGGCTGCTGGGCGTGGCCTTGGGCTTCATCCCCTGCGGTCTGTTATACGCCGCCCTGGCGGCAGCGGCGGCCAGCGGCGATCCTTTGGGGGCGGCGCTGGCCATGCTGGCTTTCGCCGCCGGCACCATCCCGGCCTTGCTGACGGTGGGGATACTTGGTCACTTCGCCATCGGTCACTGGCGCGCCGCCGTGTTGAAATGGGCGCCGCTGCTGCTGGTGGCCAATGCCGGCATGCTGGGATACATGGCCTGGGCCTTGATGGCCTGAGCAAAGGGAGAGCGCGATGAAGAACAAGTCCTCGCTGTTGGCGCTGGTCGCCGTCTTGGTGGTTATCGGCATCGCCATCGGCAGCCGGCTGCTGGTGTGGACCAGCGATGGCCATGCCACCATTGGCGGCCCCTTTTCCATGACCGACGAAAACGGCCAGCCGGTGACGGAAAAGACCTATGCCGGACGCTGGATGTTGATTTATTTCGGCTATACCTATTGCCCCGACGTTTGCCCCACCGCCCTGGGCGTCGTCGCCGGCGCCTTGGACGGCTTAAGCCCAAGCGAACGGGCCAAGCTGGTGCCGATCTTCATCACCGTCGATCCCGAACGCGACACGCCCGAGCTGATGAAGAATTACACCGCCGCCTTTGCCCCCGACATGGTCGGACTGGTCGGCACCGCCGAACAGACCAATGCCGCCAAAAAAGCCTTCAAGGTCTATGCGGAAAAGGCCAAGGGCGGTGATGCCGAATCCTATACCGTCGATCATTCCTCGATCCTGTATCTGATGGGACCCGACGGCAAATTCGTCCAGCATTTCCCCCACGGCGTCACCAGCGGCGAGTTGCTGGCGGGGCTGCAAAAACATCTGCATTGATATGAGCGTTCCTGGGCTGATCCTGGCCGCGCCGTCTTCGGGCAGCGGCAAGACCCTGACCACCTTGGGCCTCTTGGCCCATCTCAACGCCGCCGGCTTGCGGGTTGGCTCGGCCAAGGTCGGGCCGGATTACATCGATCCGGCCTTTCATGCCGCCGCCACCGGCCGGCCTTGCGTCAACCTGGATTCGTGGGCCATGCGCGGCGAAACCTTGGCCGGGCTGGTGCAGGTGGCCGGCGACCATGCCGACCTGGTGGTCTGCGAGGGGGTCATGGGCCTGTTCGACGGCGCCGATGTCGCGCCGGGCCAGCCCGATGGCTGCACCGCGGAAATCGCCGCCCTGACCGGTTGGCCGGTGGTTCTGGTCATCGACGCCCGCCGCATGGCCGGTTCGGCCGCCGCCGTTCTGGCCGGCTTCGCCCGTCTGCGCCCTGACGTCACCGTCGCCGGCGTCATCTTCAACCAAGTCTCCAGCGACAAACACCGCCGGATGATCAGCGCCGCCTGCGCCCGCCACTGTCCCGAGGTGGCGTTATTGGGCTTCATGCCCTGCATCGACAATCTGGTGGTGCCAAGCCGGCATTTGGGCTTGGTTCAGGCCTGTGAACATCCTGATTTGCCCGCTTTTTTCGCCGCCGCCGCCCAAGCCGTCGCCGATTACGTCCAGGTCGACGCCTTGCGCGCCCTGGCCCGCCCCACCCGCCTGGCCGGCGCCGTGCCCTGTCCGCTGCCGCCCTTGGGAAAGCGTATCGCCGTCGCCCGCGACCAGGCCTTTGCCTTCACCTATGCCGCCGTGCTGGAAGGATGGCGGCGGGCCGGGGCCGAGGTGACCTTTTTTTCCCCCCTGGCCAATCAGCCCGCCGATGGCGATGCCGTTTATCTGCCTGGCGGCTATCCTGAATTGCATGCTGGCGTTCTGGCTGGCAATTCCGTCTTTCTCGACAGTCTGCGCCGTGTCGCCGGCCAAGGCGGGACGGTGTTCGGCGAATGCGGCGGCTATATGTGTTTGGGCGAAAGCTTGCAGGATGCCGATGGGGTGGTTCACCCCATGGCCGGATTATTGCCGCTCCAAACCAGCTTTGCCAAACGCAAGCTGCATCTGGGCTATCGCCGCGCCCGTCTGCTGGCGGACGGGCCGTTGGGTCGCGCCGACACCGTCTTCGGCGGCCACGAATTCCATTTCGCCGCCACTGTGCGCGCAGAGCCCAATCACGCCCTGTTCGCCATCACCGATGCCGGCGGCCACGACCTGGGCCGCTGCGGCCTTCGCGTCGGCACGGTCTGCGCCTCGTTCATCCATCTGATTGACGGTCAATAATCACGCCATCCTTGACTCCGGCCCCCCGCGCCCCCTCATATTGCAGTGCACAATGACAGAAGCTAAATAGTCGCAATTAAAATAATTTAATTGCCTGTCATGTCATTTTTGAGTAACAAAACTATCCTTCGGTATTGTGGGCAGGGGCAAAACTTATGCTTTATCACATCCATGAGTTGCAGCACGTCGCGTTGGCTCCGGTCCGTCTGTTCGCCGAGGCGATCCAGACCATGTACACCCACCCGTGGATGCCCGTGTCCTATACCAGCATCGGCCGCGCCATGGCCGCCGGGGCGGAATTGCTGGAACGCACCACCCGCCGTTATCCCAAGCCGCCGTTCAACCTGCCGACCACCGTGATCGACGGCGTCGAGGTGACGGTGCGCGAAATGGTGGTTTACCAAAAGCCGTTCTGTGAATTGCTGCATTTCCAGCGCGACACCGATCGCCGCGACCCGCGCGTGTTGGTGGTGGCCCCCATGTCCGGCCATTACGCCACCTTGCTGCGCGGCACCGTGGAAACCCTGCTGCCGGAACACGACGTCTACATCACCGACTGGATTGACGCCCGCGACGTGTCGCAAGACGCCGGTCCGTTCGCCTTGGACGATTACATCGACTATATCCGCGAGCTGCTGCACTTCCTCGGCGCCGACACCCATGTGCTGGCGGTCTGTCAGCCGTCGGTGCCGGTCTTGGCGGCGGTGTCGATGATGGCCGAGGACCAGGACCCGCGCCAGCCCAGCTCCATGGTGCTGATGGGCGGCCCCATCGATACCCGCATCAGCCCGACCAAGGTCAACAAGCTGGCCACCGACAAGCCGCTGTCGTGGTTCGAAACCCACGTCATCAACACCGTTCCCTATGTTCATACCGGCCGTGGCCGTCGGGTCTATCCCGGCTTTCTGCAATTGCAGGGCTTCATGAGCCTGAACCCGGAACGCCATGTGGGCGAACACATCAACCTGTTCCAGAACATGGTGCGCGGCGACGGCGATTCGGCGGAAAAGCACCGCGACTTCTATGACGAATATCTGGCGGTGATGGATCTGCCGGCGGAATATTATCTGGACACCATCAAGAGCGTGTTCATCGAACATCAACTTCCTGAAGGCAAGATGTACAGCCGTGGCCGTCATATCCAGCCCAGCAAGATTCAGCACACCGCGCTGATGACCATCGAGGGCGAGAAGGACGACATCACCGGCATCGGCCAGACCGAAGCCGCCCATAAGCTGTGTTCCAGCCTGCCTGACGACATGCGTATCCACCATGTGGCGCCCAAGGTCGGTCATTACGGCGTATTCAACGGGCGCCGTTGGCGCGAGGAGATTTATCCCCATGTCCGCGAGTTCATCCGGACCCACGACAAGCTTACCGTTCTGGCGGACAAAGCCCTTGAACTTGATGAGCCCGTCCGAGTGGGAAAGTCTGTGTGACGGCTGCGGCAAATGCTGCCTGCATAAGCTTGAAGACGAAGATACCGGCAAAATCCACTACACCAATGTGGCCTGCCAGATGCTGAATCTGGGAACTTGCGGCTGCAAGGACTATCCCAACCGCCAGAAGCACATCCCCGATTGCGTGCAATTGGACGCCAGCAAGGTCGAGGCGCTGAAATGGCTGCCCTCGACCTGCGCCTATCGGCTGGTGGCGGAAAACAAACCGCTGCCGTGGTGGCATCCGCTGATAACCGGCGACCGCAACAGCGTGCACGAAGCCGGCGCTTCGGTGCGCGGCCGCGCCATCGCCGAAAGCCGCGCCGGCCCGCTTGACCGTCACATCGTCACATGGCCGGCCTAGACGATTTAACCCTCGATTTTGGCCAAACCCAGGTGGCAATCACCGTCCGCCGCTCGCCCTTGGCCAAAGCCATGTCGTTGCGCGTCGATCCGGTGCGCGGCGTCGTGTTGGTCTTGCCCAGCCGGGCCAGACTGAGCGACGCCCGGATTTTTCTGCGAACCCATCGCGACTGGCTGATCGAGCGCCTGCACCGGTTGCCGCAAAGCATCGCCCTTACGCCCGGCGCCACCGTCCCCTTGCTGGGCCAAGACCATTTGATCCGCCATCACCCCGAAGCCCGCCGCGGGGTCTGGCGGCAAGACGGCGAAATCCACGTTTCCGGCCATATTGACCATGTTCCGCGCCGCGTGGTTGACTTTCTCAAAGCCGAGGCGCGGCGGCTGATGGTGGCCAAGGCCCACGAACTTGCCGCCCGGATCGACCGCAAGCCCAGTCGCATCAGCGTCAAGGATACGGTGTCGCGCTGGGGTTCTTGTTCCGCCCAAGGGGCCATCGCCTTGTCTTGGCGGCTGGTGATGGCCCCCGACTGGGTGGCGACCTATGTGGTCGGGCATGAAGTCGCCCATCTGGTCGAACTCAACCATTCCCCAGCCTTTTGGGCCGTTGTCACCTCGCTGGGAGTCGATCACCATGGTGCGCGAACCTGGCTGAAGACCAATGGCGCCCATCTGCACCGCTATCAGGCGGAATAATCGCTTTTTATTCCCTATTTCAGAATTTATTTACTATCGTGTAATCAGCGTAGCGCCAGGAGCATGTCCCCCATGACCACCACCACCGCCCATCCCACCCCCACCAGCCTGAAAGTAACCGTGCTGTTGACCGGGTTGGTGGCGTTCGGCCCGGTGTCAACCGATCTGTATCTGGCGTCGCTGCCCGACATGGGCCGTTATTTTTCCGCCAGCGTCGAAATGGTGCAGATGACCCTGTCGGTGTTTCTGCTGGGCTTTGCCGTCTCCATGCTGATTTATGGCCCGTTATCCGACCGCTTCGGCCGCCGCCGGGTGATTTTGGCCGGCGTGATCATTTACGTGATCGGCTCGGTCGCCTGTCTGCTGGCGCCGACCATCGAGATGCTGATCGCCAGCCGCTTCCTGCAAGCCCTGGGGGCCTGTTGCGGTCCGGTGGTCGCCCGCGCCGTGGTCCGTGACATCTATCCGCGCGAACAGGCGGCCAAGGTGATGTCCTACATGGCCTCGGCCATGGCCTTGGCCCCGTTCGTCGCCCCCATCCTCGGCGGTTGGTTTCATACCCTGTTCGGCTGGCGCTCGAATTTCATCTTGTTGGGGATTTTCGGTTTGATCTTGCTGCTGGGCACCTGGCGTTGGCTGGCTGAAACCAATCACCACCAAGACCCGCACGCGTTGTCGCCGTTAAGCATGATCGCCAATTACCGCACCCTTTTGACCGATCGTCAGGTCTTGGGCTATGTGGTGGTGGTTTCCGCCACCTTCGCCGGCATGTTCAGCTTCATTTCCGCCTCGTCCTTCGTCCTGATCGACGTTTTGGCGCTGCCGCCGGCGCTGTTCGGCTTTGGCTTCGCCGTGGTGGTCGCCGGGTATATCGCCGGCGGTTTCATCGCCGGCAAATGGACCAGCCGCATCGGTCTTGACCGCATGATCGGCATCGGCGTCACCGGCGCCGCCATCACCGGCTTGACCGCCGCCGCTCTGGCATGGAGCGGGGTACAATCGCTGCCGGCGATCTTGCTGCCGTTGATGCTGTTCTTTCTGTCCGGCGCCCTGGTCATTCCCAATGGCAGCGCCGGAGCCATCGCCCCGCATCCGCGCATGGCCGGAACGGCATCGGCCTGCCTGGGCTTTGTCCAAATGGTTTGCGGCGCCAGCGCCGGCTGGCTGCATTCCGCCACCTTCAACCATTCCACCCGCCCCCTGACCAGTCTGGTCGCCGGGCTGGGAATCGCCGCCTTGGTCGGTTATCTACTGTTGGTGCGCAAAAGGACCTAACCCAAGAACCGTTCCCGCGGGGCCGGCATCACCAGGGCCGGCCGGCCGACGTCTTTCATCAGGCCAGGACCGTTAACCATCTGGAATCCACCGCAAACCACACCGCCAACCACCCGGCGACGGCGGGCGCTCCACACATAGCATCCCAGACCGGCATCGTCGGTCGATCCCTGCAACATCTCTAAAATCGACATCAGCCGATCGTCATTCATGCGTTCGCACGAACGCAATTCCGACAGATCCAAGCCGATCTTGGCTTCGCCCAATTCATCGACCCGGCACAATAACGGCGACGACAGGCGCAGACGCAGCAACACCCCGCCGCACAAGCCGCGCAAGGCCGTGACCACCCGGTTGACCGATTCGACATCGGCGCTATCGGGAATGCGGCAAATTTCCACCTGGACCCGGCGTTGCCGAATATCGGCGGCGACATCGGCGAACGGCGCCACCACCTCGGCCCGATGGTCGCCGGCCAAACTTTCCCAGGTCAGCGGCACGATGACGACGCTGCCCCGGCTGTTGGCGCGCAACAAGTCGCGCAGGGCGGCGGCGGCGACAAAACGGTCAAGGATGAACGCGGTGGCTTCATCCTTGACCGGATAGGCCATTGACCCTTCCAGGGGCGGATCACCGGGATGATCGGTTCGGGCGACACGGGCACAATAGGCGGCGATGGCTTCACGCTCGGCCACCCAGGTCGGCCGCCACAACAACGACAAATGCGCGTCGGCGGGCATCGGCCCCACCGCCTGCCAGGGCTCTTCCGGCTCGGCCTCGGCATGTTCCATCACAATCGGGGTCCAGTGGACGGAAACGACCCGGTGGCGCTGTCTCACCCCCTCGACACTCACTCCCGGCGCCGGCAACGCCGCCGGCGCGCATGGGCTGAGGTGGTCAAACAGGGCGCGGGATTGTTCCGCCGCCTGCCGCACCGCCAGCGCCAGGACCCGGCCCGATTCGTCCACCGCGTCGGCCACCGCCAGATGCGCCGCCACCGCCAGCGGCCGTTCGCCGCCGACACAGCGTTCGCCCAGCAAATGCCGGCTGATTTCCTGGGCGATGGCCACGGCGATATGACGGGCTTGGTCGGGGGAAACCTGGGGAAACAGCAGCAGCCACGTTTCCTCGTCGATGCGGCGGAACAAATTGCCGCCGCCGATCTGGCGCCGGATCAGCTGTTCGGCGATCATCGTCACCTTGTCGGTCAAGCGCGGCCATTTGTCGCCCACCGCATGACGGAAATCGGCCAGTGAAATCACCCGCAAGCGACCGGCCCCGCCATCGGGGCGGTGGCGCAAGATCGCCAGCACGACGTCGAATTCGCTCTGGGCCACCGATTGGGCCATCGGCCGCGCCGCACGGACCAGGCCAATGCGGGCCGGCTCCGCCGGTTTGTGCCACAGATCACGGAACCAACGGCCAAGCCCCAGCATGGCGTTTGTCCTTATTCCCAACACTCCCCGACAGGATTGATAGTGGGAAGCCGGAGCGGCGCCAACAAGATCAGCGGCCGAAGATGCTCCCCAAAAGATCGTCGATGGCGTTGCCGATGGCGCGGACCGGATCGCCGCCGCCACCGCCGCCAATAATCACGCCGCCCGCCGTCCCCTCGGTATCCGCCATGGTCGCCGGCGACAGATCGGGTGTCGGCAAGGGGTGCGCCGGAATGCCTTGATGGGCGGCAAGCATCACGCTTTTCCACAATTGGGCCGGCAACCCGCCGCCCGTCACCTTTTTCATTTCGTGCCGCTGATCGTCATTACCCAGCCAAACGCCGGCGACGTAATCGGCGGTGAAGCCCATGAACCAGGCATCGCGATAATCCTGGGTGGTGCCGGTCTTGCCGGCGGCGGGACGGTCCAGCCGCGCCGCCTTGCCGGTTCCCTCGGTCAACACCGCGCTCATCATGTCATGCATGCTGGCCAGGGCCTGATCGGACATCACCTTGCCAACTCCAGAGCCTTGGCGCGACCACAACACCCGGCCATCGGGGGTGGTGACCGATTCGATGCCATAGGCGGTGATGCCGTAACCGCCATTGGCGAAGGGCGCGTAAGCCTGGGTCAGTTCCAGCAGACTGGTTTCGCTGGTGCCCAAGGCTAGCGAGGCATCCTTGCCCAAAGGCGAGGTGATCCCCAGCTTGTGAGCGGTGGCCACCACCCGCGCCGGCCCCAGATCCTCGATCAGCCGCACCGCCACGGTATTGGTGGAATGGGCAAAGGCATGGCGCAGAGTGACCTGTCCCTCGAAGCGGCCGTTATAATTGCCCGGCGACCACTTGCCCAATTTGATCGGTGCGTCGTCATAGACGTCTTGAGGGGCAAGCCCCTGTTCCATGGCGGCCAGATAGACGAACGGTTTGAATGCCGATCCCGGTTGGCGCAAGCCTTGCGTCGCCCGGTTGAACTGGCTGTCGTCATAATCCTTGCCGCCGGTCAGCGCCCGAATGGCGCCATCGGGCTGCATCACCACCACCGCGCCTTGACCGGCATTGGCCTTGGCGCCGGGGCCGTTCAGCATGGTCTGGAGCTGGGACTCGACCTTGCGCTGCAAGGTCAAATCCAAGGTAGTCCGCACCACCACGTCACGGCCCGCCAGTTCGGAAATGTCATCCAGGCGGGAAAGCGCCCAATCGGCGAAATAGCGCCCCGTCGGAGCCGATCGTTTCACCGCCTGGGCCGCCCCGCTCAGCGCCGCCATGTCTGCGGTCCTTTGCTCGATATAGCCGGCCTCGACCATGTTGCCCAACACCTCGACCGCTCGCTTGTGGCTGGCTTCGGGATTGTTCAGCGGCGAATAGCGGCTGGGGGCTTTCAGCAGACCGGCGATGACCGCCGATTGGTACAAGCCGGCATTGCGGGCGGAAACGTCAAAATAGCGCTTGGCCGCCGCATCGACGCCAAAGGCGCCGGAACCCAGGTAAACCCGGTTCAGGTAAAGCGTCAGCAATTGCTGTTTGCTGAATCGGCGTTCCAGCCACAGCGCCATCAGCAATTCCTGCACCTTGCGCTTCAAGGTGCGGTCGGGCTTCAAGAACAGGTTCTTGGCCAATTGCTGGGTGATGGTCGACCCGCCTTGCACCAGATGGCCGGCCCGCACATTGGTGACGATGGCGCGGGCGATGCCGAACAAATCGACACCGAAATGACTAAAGAAACGGCGATCCTCGGTGGCCAGAACCGCTTGCGGAATGGTCGGCGAGATCTCGGCCAAATCCAGCGATTCGCCGTATAGATCGCCAAAAGCGGCGAAAACCTGACCATCTTGAGCGACGAACTGGATGCTGGGCCGCCGGGTCGGGGCGGTGACCTGATCGATATCAGGCAGATCATGGGCGTAATACGCCATCACGCCGGCAATGGCGATGACCGCCCACACCGCCAAGGTGGCCCCCCACATCAGGACTTTCTTGCCCCAGCCGCCTTTCTTGCCGGCACCGCTTTTTTTGCGCGGCGGGCGCGGGTTCTTGGTCGGCCCCGCCGGTTTCGGCCGTGGCGGCGGCGGAGCGGCGTCACTGCTGGAGCGCAGGCGGTCGGCGGGGTCGGCGATCAGGCCAGGGGGGCGTTTAGAGGTCATGGCGATTTCTACCATGCGGGACATCGGTCTCGAAACTGGCATGTCGATGTGGTTGCTTGTATGCTGCCGCCATCTGGGCGATGGCGCTGCAACCAAAGGAAATCTTCATGGAAACCCTGTCCGTCACCTTGTCCGCCGGGCTGAAGCAGCGGCTGGAAGCACTGGCGGCCGAGACCGGCAAAAGCCTGGACGAATGCCTGACCCTGGCGGTCAGCGAATTCGTCGATAATTGGGAAATCCACATGAACGACCTGCACCAGATCGACGAAAACGAAGCCCGCACCGTGCTCAACGCCGGCGAGGAATAATCCTTATCGCCGCCGATTGTGGCAATTTAGGGGAGAGCCGAGGCTTCCCAGGGAAACACCAACCACACATGCTGGGCCAGTTGGGCGACGCTGGTATCGACCAGCCCCCGCCCTTCCGGCTTGGCGTACAAGGTGGCGTAATGACAGCCCGGCAACATGGCGCGAACCACCTTGGCGGTGGCCCCCGAATCGACCAGATCGTCGATCACCAGCCAGTGCTTGCCCTCTTCGGCCAGGGTTTTCATGATCCGCATGTCGCCTTGGGTCTGGGAATCGTAACTGGAGATGCACACCGTCTCCACCAGCTTGATGTCCAATTCCTGCGCCACGATGGCCGCCGGCACCAGCCCGCCCCGGGCAATGGCGACGATCCCGTCGAACGGCCCCTTGCCCCGCAACAATTCCGCCAGGGAACAGGCGTCGCGGTGCATGTCCTGCCAGCTTAGGCTCAGGGTTTCGGCCTGACGGTAATCATGGGTCATGACAAACGGCTCCGGCAAAAGAGAGTACATTACATACCGGCGCGGCCTTGATTGCAAAGCCGGCTTCCACCAACACTGGACGGGACAGCAAGGTTGACGCAAAATCGGATGACATATTCGCGGATGGATGGGAAATGCTGAATACGCCCATGGCCCGACGGGGAATGATCACTTCTCCGCATCACCTTGCCTCGCAGGCCGGTCTGGCGGTGCTGCGCGACGGCGGCAACGCCATCGAGGCGGCCATCGCCGCGGCCGCCACCCTGGGCGTGGTCTATCCGCACATGAATGGTCTGGGCGGTGACGGCTTTTGGTTGATCGCCGAGCCGGGCAAGCCGCCGGTTTCCATCGACGGCTCCGGCGCCGCCGGGGCCAAGGTCGATATCGATTTGTTTCGCGCGGCCAAGCTTAAGGCCATGCCGGCCAAGGGGGCGATGGCCGCCAATACCGTGGCCGGGGTTGTTTCCGGCTGGCAGGCGGCGCTGGACGTCTCGGCCCATTGGGGCGGCGGCATGCCGCTGGAACGATTGTTCGAGGATTCCATCCATTACGCCCGCCAAGGTTTCGCCGTCACCGCCCATCAAGCCGCCGCCACCGCCCGCAATTTGGCCAGCTTGCGCAAGGCCCCCGGCTTTTCGGCGACATTTCTGAACCGCAACAAAGTTCCGGCGGTGGGATCGCTGCAAACCCTGCCGGCGCTGGCCGATACGCTGGAACGTCTGGCCGCCGCCGGCTTGGACGATTTTTATCGCGGCGAGGTGGCGCGCGCCATCACCGACGACCTCAAAGCCGCCGGCGCGCCGCTCCAAGCCGAAGATCTGGCCCGCCATCGCGGCATGCGGCGGCGGCCGCTGTCGTTGGCCCTGCCCGCCGGCACCTTGTTCAACACCGCGCCGCCGACCCAAGGCTTGGCCTCGTTGATCTTGCTGGGCGTTTTCCAGCGCCTGGGCGTCGAGATTCCCGATAATTTCGCCTGGATCCACGGTTTGGTCGAAGCGACCAAAAAAGCCTATCGGGTGCGGGACGCCCACGTCACCGACCCGCACCGCATGTCGGTGCACGCCACCACCTATCTGACCGACCCCATGCTTGACGCCCTGGCCGCGGAAATCGACCCGAGCCAGGCGGCGCCGTGGCCGCGCGATATCGGCGATGGCGATACCGTCTGGCTGGGGGTGATCGACGGCCAAGGCCGCGCCGTCAGCTATATTCAAAGCCTGTTCCATGCCTTCGGTTCCGGCGTGACCCTGCCGCGCACCGGACTGGTCTGGCACAATCGCGGCTTTTCCTTCTCGCTTGATCCCGAGCACCGCAACGCCCTCGAACCGCGGCGCAAACCCTTCCATACCTTGTCGCCGGCCCTGGCCCGCCTCAAGGATGGCCGCACCATGGTCTGGGGCAGCATGGGCGGCGATTCGCAGCCGCAGATTCAAGCGCAATTGTTCACCCGCGCCGTGTTGTTCGGCCAAAGCCCGCAAACGGCGGTGACCGCGCCCCGCTTTGCCCTTGGCCGCAGCCTGGACGGCGCCCCGCCCGGCGGCCTGCTGTTGGAAAACCGCTTCGCCCCCGCTTTGGCGCAAGATTTGAGCAAGGCCGGCCATGCGATACAAATGACCGGGGATTTCGATTCCGCCCTCGGTCACGCTGGCATGATCATTCGCCGGGCCGACGGCACCTTGGAAGGCGCTTGCGATCCCCGAGCCGACGGCACCGTCGCCGCCTGGTAACCATTCACGCGAAGGCTTAGAAACGCCATGGCCGAATTCATGATGAAGCCGATCAGCCAAAACGATATTGGCGAACGCACCATCTTCAACACCGGGGTTTCAACCGTGGGAAAGGGCGGCGATGACTATTTTTGCGGTCATTGCGGCCGCAAAATGATTCACAACATGAATCTGTCGGCCATCGAAGCCACCGTCGTCTATCAATGCGGCGGCTGCCAAAGCTACAACCTGCCGCCGGAAAGCGAAAGCGCCGACGAGACGGCTTCGGTCTGAGCCTTGGCCCCGCACAGATAAACCGAGAACACCGATCCCTGGCCCAACGTCGATTCCACCGTCAGTTTGCCGCGATGGCGATTGACGATGTGCTTGACGATGGCCAGCCCCAGCCCGGTGCCGCCCAGCGTGCGTGAGCGGGCGGTATCGACGCGATAGAATCGTTCGGTCAGGCGCGGCAGATGCTCCTTGCCGATGCCGTCGCCGTGATCGCGCACCGCCAACACCACCGCCGGTGCATCGCGCAAAGCCGGGCCGGCCGCCGCCGGCAAGGTGGTGGCCACGCGCAGGGTGACTTCCACCGCAGTGCCGTCACGACCGTATTTGACCGCATTGTCCATCAGGTTCTGGGCCAGTTGCGCCAATTCATCGGCTTGACCGATGACGTGGCGGGCGGCTTCGTCGATAGTGACGACCAAACGCATCTGCCGCGGCGCGGTCAACGGCATCAGGGCGTCGGCCCCGGCCTGGATGATGCGGCCAAGATCGACGCTTTCCGCCGGGGGGGTGTGCTCGTTCAGCTCGATCCGCGACAGCGACAGCAGGTCGTTGACCAACCGCGCCATGCGCGATCCCTGATCGAACATGATGCCGAGAAATTTGTCCCGCGCTTGTTCATCATCGCGGGCCGGACCCCGCAGGGTTTCGATGAACCCCAACAATGTCGCCAGCGGCGTGCGCAATTCGTGGCTGGCATTGGCGACGAAATCGGCGCGCATCTGCTCCATCCGCTTGAGCGTGGTCAGATCGTTGAGCGCCAACACCGCCACCGCGTCGCTGGCCGGCGATGGCCCCAAGCGTTCGATGCGAAACTGGAACGACCTTGGCACCGGCACCGGCAGCTCAAAGGCGCCATCGCGGGCCTGGGCCCCGGCCAAGACCGCGTCGGCGGCTTCCAGCACGTTGGGATTGCGCAACACCACCGACAGGTCACGGCCGGTGATGTCGCGCCCGAACGCCGTCAGCGCGCTTTGATTGAATTTGACCACCCGCCGTTCGGGATCGAGCAGAACCAGCGGATCGGGCAGGTTCTCGAACAGGCTTTCATTCCATTTGGCCAACAGGGCCAGCTCGGTTTGACGTTCCTGCCAGGCGCGGCGCAACTGCGCCACCGACGAAGCGATTTCCTCGATTGGGGTGTCGGGGCTTACCGGCGGTGGAATATTTTCGCCGCCGGCGGCCAGATTGCGCGCCCACAAGGCGACACGGGCGGCATCGGCCATGCCCGGACGGATCAGCCACGACAAAGCCAGCACCACCCAGGCCCACAAGGCCAGTGCGGTCAGCACATGCATTTCGCGCAAGATCACCAAGGCCGCCAGCACGGCAAAGCTGGGCAAGGAAAGCACAAAGGCGCGGCGCAGCAGGCGCGGCGGAGTGAAGCGTCGGCTCATGAGCCCATCCAGAAAAATACGGACAGCCAGTCTAACAGGCTGTCCGCCGCACCAAACGTTAACTTCTCATGGCATCGTAGCAGGCCAGCACCGCCATATTGACGATATCGTTGACGGTGGCGTCCATCGAGGTGATCTGGATCGGCTTGTCCAATCCCATCAAAATCGGGCCGATGACAGTGCCGCCGCCCATTTTCTGCATCAGCTTGGCGCTGATATTGGCCGAATGCAGGCCGGGCATGACCAGGACATTGGCCGGCCCCGACAGCCGACAGAACGGATAAAGCTTCAGCAAATCAGCATCCAAGGCGATATCGGCGGCCATTTCGCCGTCATATTCGAAATCGACCCGACGGGAATCCAAGATAGCCACCGCCTCGCGCACCCGTTCCGACGGATGGGCCACCGGATTGCCGAAATTGGAATAAGACAACAAGGCGACCCGCGGCTCGTGCCCCATCTGCCGGGCCTTGGCCGCGCTTTGCTGGGCGATATCCGCCAATTGTTCCGGCGTCGGCGTCTCGTGCACGGTGGTATCGGCCATGAACACGGTGCGGCCCTTGGCGATCATCATGGTCAGACCCAGCAGCACCTCGCCGGGGGCGGTGTCGATCACCCGCTTGATCTCGTCGAAGGCTTGCCAGTAATTGCGGGTCAGACCGGTGACCATGGCATCGGCATCGCCTTCGGACACCATCAGCGAACCGAAGATGTTGCGTTCCTGATTGACCAGACGCTGGACGTCGCGCAACAGCAATCCTTGGCGCTGCATGCGGCGATACAGCACCTCGATATAATGCTCGCGCTGATGCGACAGCCGGGCATTGACGATTTCCAGCCCTTCCAGGCCGGGCAGACCGCTGGATTTGACCGTCTCGTGGATCTGTTCCTCGCGGCCCAGCAAGATCGGCGTGCCGAAACCGGCATTGCGGAAGGCCAAGGCGGCGCGGATGGTTTTTTCCTCTTCGCCTTCGGCGAACACCACGCGCTGCGGGTGGGCGCGAACCTTTTCCGAGATGGCCTGCAAGCTGGCCGCGGTCGGATCAAGCCGGGCCGACAATTGCTTGGCATAAGCCTCCATGTCGATGATCGGCTTTTGCGCCACCCCCGAATCCATGGCCGCCCGCGCCACCGCCGGCGGCACGGTGGCGATCAGGCGGGGATCGAACGGCACCGGGATAATATATTCGGGGCCGAAACGAAGCCGGCGCCCGGCATAGGCGGCGTCCACCTCGTCGGGCACGTCCTCGCGCGCCAATTGGGCGATGGCGCGGGCCGCCGCCACTTTCATGGCTTCGTTGATGGTTCGGGCACGAACATCAAGCGTGCCGCGAAAGATATAGGGAAAGCCCAACACATTATTGATCTGGTTGGGATAATCGGAACGTCCAGTGGCGACGATGGCATCATTGCGCACCTGGCGGACCTCTTCCGGGGTGATTTCCGGGTCAGGATTGGCCATGGCGAAAATGATCGGACGCGCCGCCATCGCGGCGATCATCTCCGCGTTCACCGCGCCCTTGGCCGACAGACCCATGAACACGTCGGCGCCGACCATGGCCTGTTCCAGGGTCCGGGCGTCGGTGGGCACCGCATGGGCGGATTTCCACTGGTTCATGCCGTGGTCGCGGCCTTGGTAAATGACCCCCTTGGTATCGCACAACGTCACGTTTTCGTGGCGGATGCCCATGGCCTTGATCAGCTCGACGCAGGCAATGGCGGCGGCGCCGGCGCCATTGACCACCACCTTGGTGTCGGCAAGCGAGCGCCCGGTCAGGTCCAAGGCGTTGAGCAGGCCGGCGGCGGCGATGATGGCGGTACCGTGCTGGTCATCATGGAAGACCGGAATGTCCATGATCTCGCGCAGGCGGCTTTCGATGATAAAGCATTCCGGCGCCTTGATATCTTCCAGATTGATCCCGCCGAAGGTCGGCCCTAAAAACCGCACGCAATTGACGAATTCGTCAACGTCGCGGGTATCGACTTCCAGATCGATGGCGTCAACATCGGCAAAGCGCTTGAACAAGACCGCCTTGCCTTCCATCACCGGCTTGCCCGCCAACGCCCCCAGATCGCCCAGCCCCAAAACGGCGGTGCCGTTGGAAATCACCGCCACCAGATTGCCCTTGGCGGTGTAGTCATAGGCCAAGGACGGATCGCGGGCGATGTGCAGGCAGGGAAAGGCGACGCCGGGCGAATAGGCCAGCGACAGATCGCGCTGGGTGGTCATCGGCTTGGTCGGCACCACCTCGATCTTGCCGGGACGGCCCGAGGCATGCATCAGCAGGGTTTCGCGTTCCAGCGCGGATTGCGCCCCGGTTTCGTTACGGTTGGCGGACAAATCGGTCATGATGATATGGACGTTCCCAGACGATTCCAGGCCTGTTCAGCGGCCTTGGCGGTTGAAGACGTGAATATTGGCGGCGCCGGTTTCGGCCAGAATCTTCTTGGCCTTTTCCTCGCCCAATTGATCGGCGACCATCACCCACAAGATGACGGCGCCGGCGGCCAGGGCGCGGTCGAAATCATGGCTATCGGGCAAGGCCGAGACTTCGTCCAGCACTTCCTTGATGGCGGCGCCCCCGATGCCGGCGGCGACGATGGCGGCGATGGTCGCCCCCACCGGCCCCGAAGCCAGGGCGATCAGACCGGCGGCGACCAGCGGGCCTTCGTATTTGATGTCGCCGGCGACGGCGATCAGCGCATCCTTCCATTTGGACGAGGATTGCGCAGCGTCAAGCGAATCGTGCGACGACAGCACCGACAAATCGGCGCGGGCAAAGCCTGCGGCCAACAGAGCAAGGACGGCCGATTGAAAATGTTCGCGGTCAGCAAAGGTTCCAACCACTTCACGCGTGATCGGGGCATGGATGTCGGTGGCGTTCAAAGCCCCCTCCTGTAAAGCATCGGGGGCAATCATTCTGCGCCAACCAAAAGCCGTTGCATAGGGGGCAGGGGTTGCGAACATGTCGCGACGTGCTACCTTGCCCGCATTCTCGTCAACCCGGACCCGATCCACGCCCGTGACCGAAGCAATCATCCCCGCCGATGCCACGCCGATGATGGCCCAATATCTGGCCATCAAGCATGCCCATCCGGATTGCCTGCTGTTTTACCGCATGGGCGATTTCTACGAATTGTTCTTCGACGACGCGGTCAAGGCGGCGGCCACCTTGGATATCGCCCTGACCAAGCGCGGCAAGCATCTGGGGGAAGACATCCCCATGTGCGGCGTGCCGGTGCGGTCCTACGAAGTCTATCTGTCGCGGCTGGTGCGCGCCGGCCACAAGGTGGCCATCGGCGAACAGACCGAAGACCCGGCCGAAGCCAAGAAGCGCGGGGCCAAATCGGTGGTCGCCCGCGACGTCGTCCGCGTCATCACCGCCGGCACCCTGACCGAAGACAATCTGCTGGATTCCCGCGCCCATAATTACCTGGCCGCCGCCGCCGAAATTGGCGGCACCATCGGACTGGCCTGGGTCGATGTCTCCACCGGCGATTTCGCCATGCAGCCGCTGGCCCCCGCCCTGCTGTCCGCCGCCCTGGCCCGCCTGTCGCCGGGCGAATTGCTGGTGCCGGAACGGTTGTTGCACCAACCCGACCTGCTGGAAGTGTGGGCCGAGTGGAAATCCATTTTGGCCCCGCTGCCCAGCGTCCGTTTCGATTCCGAAAATTCCCGCAAGCGGCTGGAAGCGTTGTACGGCGTCGGTGCGCTGGATGGTTTCGGCAGTTTCGGCCGGGCCGAACTGGCTGCCGGCGGCGCCCTGGTCGATTACATCGAGCTGACGCAAAAGGGCAAGATGCCCCGCCTTAACCCGCCGCAACGGCTGGCCCAAGGCGCGGTGATGGAAATCGACGGCGCCACCCGGCGCAACCTGGAACTGGCCGAAACCGTCAATGGCGAACGCAAGGGCTCGCTGCTGGCGACCATCGACCGCACCATCACCGGGGCCGGGGCGCGTTTGCTTGCCGCCCGGCTGGCGGCGCCGCTGACCGATCCGGCCGCCATCGGCCAACGGCTGGATGCGGTGGCCTTTTTCGTCGAACACGAAACCGTGCGCGCCGATATCCGCGCCGCCCTCAAACGCTGCCCGGACATGGAACGCGCCTTGTCCCGCCTTAGTCTGGGCCGCGGCGGCCCCCGTGATCTGGCCGCCATCCGCGACGCCCTGGCCGAAATTCCCGCCTTGCGCGCGGCCCTGGCCCGGCCATCCCTGGACACGCCGCCGACGGCCATCGCCACGGCCGCCGCCGATCTGGGCGAACATTCCACCGTCGTCGACATCCTGACCCGCGCCCTGGCCGAAGAGCTGCCGTCGCTGGCCCGTGACGGCGGCTTCATCCGCCCGGAATTTCATGCTGGCCTGGACGAACTGAAAAGCCTGAAGGCCGAGGGCAATTCCCATCTGATGCGGCTGGAACGGCGCTATGCCGAGGAAACCGGCATCGCCAATTTGAAAATCCGCCATAACAACATCATCGGCCATCACATCGAGGTGGCGGCCAAACAGGCGGAAAAGCTGGATGAAAGCTTCATCCATCGCCAGACCATGGCCACGACCGCACGCTACACCACCACCGAGCTGATCGAGCTGGCCGGCAAGCTGACCGGCGCCGCCGACCGCGCCCTGGCCCTGGAACAGCACGTGTTCGAGCATCTGGTCGGCGACGTGACGACGCGGGCCGCCGCCATCGCCGCCGCCGCCGCCGCCCTGGCCACGCTTGACGTTGCCGCCGCCTTGGCCGAATTGGCGGCAGCCGAGGATTGGATCCGCCCCGAAATCGATGACAGCACCGCCTTCGTCATTGACGGCGGCCGCCATCCGGTGGTCGAGGCGGCCTTGCGCGCCGCCAATTCCGGCGCTTTTGTCGCCAATGATTGCGATTTATCGGCCGGCAACCGGCTGTGGCTGATCACCGGCCCCAACATGGCCGGTAAATCCACCTTTCTGCGCCAAAACGCCGTCATCGTCCTGCTGGCGCAGATGGGCGCCTTTGTTCCCGCCCGCGCCGCCCGCATCGGCGTCGTCGATCGTCTGTTTTCCCGCGTCGGCGCCGCCGACGATCTGGCGCGTGGCCGATCGACCTTCATGGTGGAAATGGTCGAAACCGCCGCCATCCTCAATCAATCCGGCCCTCGGGCCTTGGTCATCTTGGACGAAATCGGACGCGGCACCGCCACCTTCGACGGCCTCTCCATCGCTTGGTCGGTGGTCGAGCATCTGCACGAGGTCAATGTCTGCCGGGCCTTGTTCGCCACCCATTACCACGAGCTGACGTCGTTGGCCGGCCGGCTGAAAAATCTGTCGTGCCGGCAAATGCGGGTCAAGGAATGGCAAGGCGACGTGGTCTTTTTGCACGAAGTGGCGCAAGGCGCCGCCGACCGTTCCTATGGCATTCACGTCGGCCGCCTCGCCGGCCTGCCCCCGGCTGTCGTTGCGCGGGCGGAAGAAGTTCTGTCAGCCCTGGAAAAAGGTGAACAAGGCAGCGCCGTCGCCCGGCTGGCCGATGACCTGCCGCTCTTCGCCGTCCTGGCCAAACCAAAAGCCAAAGAAGCTGCCGGGCCATCGCCGTTAGAGGAAAAATTGAAAGATATCAACCCGGACGAGCTGAACGCCAAGCAGGCGCTGGACCTGCTTTACGAGCTCAAGCGGCTGCTGTGATGGGCAAATACCTGCTGATCGCCTTGGAAATCGGTGTTCCCGCCCTGTTGCTGTGGCTGATCTTGCGCAATCTGCGTAAGTCCTAGGCAGTCGTGCCCACAGAGGAAGCAATGGCAAAACGTCTGGAAAGCCTTGCTTTTCCGGCCCTATACTCCGCATCCCTCGCACGTTTTCCCGGTGCCCGTTCATGAGCAAAATCGTCCGCCAACGCGACATCATCGACCGCCGTGCCATCATGGCCCGACTGACCGAGCTGGCGGAATCCGACTTGCCCAAGATGAAACGACGCAGCGCCGTTCTCGGCGTCTTCAAGGATGTTCTGGCGCATGGCCGCGCCGAAGTCCGCCAGCGCTTTGACGTCCATGGCGATGGTACCCAGACGGTGCGGGAAAATTGTTTCCTCATCGACCAACTGGTCCGCATCGTCCACGATTTCGCCGCCGCGCATGAATTGCCGCAAAACATCCGCACCAGCGGCGAAGCCATGAGCCTGGTCGCCGTCGGCGGCTATGGCCGGGGCGAGTTGTCGCCGCAATCCGATATCGACCTTTTGTTCCTGACGCCCTACAAGCGCACCCCCTGGCACGAACAGATCGTCGAATACGTCTTGTACATGCTGTGGGACATGGGCCTGAAGGTCGGACAAAGCACCCGTTCGGCCGATGAATGCATCCGCATGGCCAAAGGTGACCTGACCATCCGCACCGCGCTGCTGGAAATGCGCTGGCTGTGGGGTGACCAACCCTTGTATTTCGACCTGAAGAACCGTTACGCCAACGAGATTATCGCCGGCACCGGCGAGGAATTCGTCGAGGCCAAGCTGGCCGAGCGCGATGCCCGCCATTCCAACATGGGCGACACCCGTTATGTCCTTGAACCCAACGTCAAGGAAGGCAAAGGCGGGCTGCGCGATCTGCACACCCTTTACTGGCTGGCCCGCTATCTCTACCGCGTCGACAGCATCGCCGAACTGGTCGATCAGGGCATCTTATCCAAGGATGCCCACAAGCGTTTCGCCAAGGCCCAGGCCTTCTTGTGGACGGTGCGTTGCCACCTGCATTACGTCACCGAACGGGCCGAGGATCGCCTGACCTTTGACGTTCAGCCGGAAATCGCCCAGCGGATGAATTACACCGACCATGCCGGCACCCGCGGCGTCGAGCGGTTCATGAAGCATTTCTTCCTGGTGGCCAAGGATGTCGGCGATCTGACCCGGCTGTTTTGCTCGTTGGCCGAGGAACAGCAAAAGCGTAAGCCGCGCATGCGCCTGGGCAAGCTGCTTTTCCTCAAACGTTCGAATGTGGACGGCTTCATCATCGACGGCGACCGCTTGAACGTCGCCGCCGAAGATCAGTTCGCAACCGATCCGGTGGCGATGATCCGCCTGTTCCATACCTCGCTGGAACACGGCATCGACATCCATCCGCACGCCCTTGATCTGGTCCATCGCAATTTGAAACGGGTGGTGTCGCTGCGCCACGACGCCAAGGCCAACGCCTTGTTCGTCGCCATGCTGACCAGCAAGAAGAACCCGGAAGTGGCGCTGCGCCACATGAACGAGGCCGGCGTTCTGGGCCGTTTCATCCCTGATTTCGGTCGTGTCGTCGCCCAGATGCAATACGACATGTACCATGTCTATACGGTGGACGAGCACACCATCCAGGCCATCGGCATCCTGCACGCCATCGAACAGGGCGATCTGGTCGAGGAAGCGCCGCTGTCCACCCTGATCATCCATAAGGTGTCGTCGCGCAAGGCGCTGTACCTGTCGGTGCTGCTGCACGACATCGCCAAGGGCCGTGGCGGCGATCATTCGGTGCTCGGCGCCGACGTGGCGATGAAGCTGGGGGCACGTTTCGGCCTGACCGAGGAAGAGACCGAAACCGTGGCCTGGCTGGTGCGCGAGCACCTGAGCATGAGCCGGGTTGCCTTTAAGCGCGACATCGACGATCCGCAGACCATCACCGATTTTGTCACCCGGGTGCAAAGCCCGGAACGGCTGCGCCTGTTGTTGGTGCTGACCGTCGCCGATATCCGCGCCGTCGGCCCCAATGTGTGGAATGGCTGGAAAGGCGGGCTGCTGCGTGAATTGTACCAGCGTTCCGAGGAATTGATGCTGGGCGGCATGGCCGCCGCCCGCGACCACCGGGTCAAGGCGGCGCAAGCGGCCCTGTCGCGTGAATTGCTCGCCACCAATTGGCCTCAGACCGATATCGACGCCCATCTGACCCGCGGTTATCCGACCTATTGGACCAGCTTTGACACCGCCACCCATGTCCGTCATGCCCGGCTGGTGCGCGATGCCGAAAGCCGCCACGCCCCGCTGACGGTGGATTCTCGCGTCGACAGTTTCCGTTCCGTTACTGAAATTAATGTCTACACCAGCGACCATCCCGGCCTGTTTTCGCAAATCGCCGGGGCCATGGCGGTGTCAGGCGCCAATATCGTCGATGCCAAGATCGTAACCTTGGCCAACGGCATGGCATTGGACAGCTTTTGGATTCAAGAAAGTGACGGCGCCGCCTTCGATACGCCGTCCAAACTGGCCAAGCTGTCGACGGTGATCGAACAGGTGTTGTCCGGCCGCATGCGCCTGGATAAGGAACTGGCCGCGCGCAAGGGCAAGTTGCCGGCCCGCGCCCATGTGTTCAAGGTGCCGCCCCGCGTCATCATCGACAACAAGGCGTCGTCGTCGCATACCCTGATCGAGGTCAACGGCCGTGACCGCCCAGGTCTTTTGTACGATCTCACCGCCGCCATGACTCAGTTGGGGCTGCAAATCGCCTCGGCTCATATTTCCACCTATGGCGAGCGGGTGGTTGACGTCTTTTACGTCAAGGACATCTTCGGCCTGAAGATTCAGCACGACCGCAAGCTCGACCAAATCCGCGACGGCGTCTTGAAAGCGCTGAAAGATCCGGCCGAGGCCGAAGCCGCGGCAACCGCGGCGGCGCAGTGATCCCATGAACTTGCTGCGCTCTATCGCCACCATCGGCGGCTTCACCATGGGCAGCCGCGTCACCGGCTTTGCCCGCGATATCCTGATCGCCAATTACCTGGGCGCCGGGCTGGTGGCTGATTGTTTTTTTGTCGCCTTCAAATTCCCCAATCTGTTCCGCCGCCTGTTCGCCGAGGGCGCCTTCAACGCCGCCTTCGTGCCGTTGTTCGCCGGCAAGCTGGAAAGCGAGGGCGAGGGCGAGGCCGCCGCCAAACGTTTCGCTGAAAACGCCTTGGCGGTGCTGAGTGTTGGCTTGGCCGCCTTCGTCGCCGTCATGCTGATCATCATGCCCTGGGCCATGTACGTGTTTGCCCCCGGTTTCGACGCCGTCGCCGGCAAGATGGAACTGGCGGCCGAGCTGTCACGCCTTACCTTTCCTTATTTGCTGTTCATTTCGCTGGTGTCGCTTCAATCGGGGGTGTTGAATTCCATCGGCCGCTTCGCCGCCGCCGCCGGCACCCCGATCCTGCTTAATCTGACCTTGATCGCGGCGCTGATCGGGCTGACGCCGCTCACCCCCACCGCCGGCCACGCTTTGGCCATCGGCACCACCATCGCCGGTATCTTGCAATTCCTCTGGCTGGTTCTTTCCCTGCGCGCGCAGGGCTGGATGCTGTCGTGGCGGTGGCCGCGTCTGGATCCCGATGTCGTTTTGCTAATGAAACGAATTGTCCCGGGCGCCGTCGGCGCTGGCGTCTATCAAGTCAATTTGCTGATCGACACCATGATCGCCTCGGTCGTCGCCGAAGGTGCGGTGTCTTATCTGTATTACGCTGACCGGGTCAATCAACTGCCGCTGGGGGTGGTCGGCATCGCCGTCGGCACCGCGCTTTTGCCCATCTTGTCGCGTCAGATTCGTGCCGGCAATGACGAGGCCGCCCAATACAGCCAGAACCGCGCCTTGGAATTCTCGCTGCTGCTGACGGTGCCGGCCATGGCCGCCATCGCCGTGTTGTCGGTGCCGTTGATCATGGTGTTGTTCCAACGCGGCGCCTTTGGCTGGGCTGAAACCCAGGCGACCGCCGGCGCCCTGGCCGCTTTTTCCCTGGGCTTGCCGGCTTATGTGTTGGCCAAATGCCTGACTCCGGCCTTTTTCGCCCGTCACGACACCGCCACCCCGGTGAAGCTGGCCACCATCGCCATGATCAGCAATATCGTCCTTAATCTCGCCCTGTGGCCGTTGGGACTGGCGCAGATCGGCATCGCCCTGGCCACCGCCGCTTCGGCCTGGATCAATGTCGGCTTGCTGGCCTGGACCTTGCGCCGTCGCGGCATCTTCCGGCTGGACGCCCGGCTGCGGTCCAAGGCGCCGCGCATCGTCGTCGCCACGGCGGTGATGGCCCTGGCCGTCGGCGCCGGCGGCTGGTGGGCACAGCCCCAGATGGCCGATGCCAGCCAAACCATGCGCGCCGCCTTGTTGGCGGCCCTGGTCGGCGGCGGAATCGGTCTGTTCGCGCTGTTGGCGCAGCTGACCGGGGCCATGCGCTTAAGCGAGATCAAGGCCATGCTCAAACGCCAGCAACCTTGACAGAACCCCGTCTTCGGGCATAGCTCAAGCCCTATCAAGGGTCCAAACCTGGAGCTATCATCCATGCAGCGCATTTTTTCCGGCGTTCAGCCGACCGGAAACCTTCACCTGGGCAATTATCTGGGTGCCATCCGCAACTGGGTTCACTTGCAGAACCAGTACGAATGCATCTTCTGCATGGTCGATCAGCACGCCATCACCGTCTGGCAAGACCCCAAGGAATTGACCCGCAATACCCGCGAAGTCGCCGCCGGCATGATCGCCGCCGGTATCGACCCGGACAAGAACGTCTTGTTCAATCAATCCATGGTGCCGGCGCACGCGCAATTGGCCTGGGTGTTCAATTGCGTCGCCCGCATGGGCTGGCTGAACCGCATGACCCAGTTCAAGGAAAAGGCCGGCAAGCACAAGGAAAACGCCTCGGTCGGGCTGTTCGCCTATCCCAATCTGATGAGCGCCGACATTCTGATCTACAAGGCCACCCATGTGCCGGTGGGCGAGGATCAAAAGCAGCATCTGGAGTTGGCCCGCGACACCGCGCAAAAGTTCAACAGCGATTACGGCACCGCGTTCTTCCCGCTGCCCGAACCGCTGATCTTTGGCGCCGCCACCCGAGTGATGTCGTTGCGCGACGGCGCCAAGAAGATGTCGAAATCCGATGAATCCGATTATTCGCGCATCAACATGACCGACGACGCCGACACCATCGCCTTGAAGATCCGCAAGGCCAAGACCGACCTGTTCCCCATGCCCGACACTGTCGAGGGCTTGGCCGACCGGCCCGAGGCGGCGAACCTGTTGGGCATCTATGCCGCCCTGTCCGACCGCGACAAGACGGCGGTGATGGCGCAATTCGCCGGCCGTCAATTCAGCGAGTTCAAGTCTGAACTGGTCGATCTGGCCGTCTCGGTGCTGGGTCCCATCAACGCCGAGATGAAGCGGCTGATGGCCGAACCCAGTCATATCGACGCCGTGCTGAGAAAAGGAGCGGAGCGGGCCAACGCCATCGCCGAGCCCATCTTGAAGGATGTCTATGACATCGTCGGTTTCCTGCGGCCCTGATCGGAGACGCCTATGATGACCGCGTCCGATTCCAAACGCTGGCTGTGGTGGCTGCTTCCTGTCCTGCCGGTGATGCTGGTGCTGTATTACGGCATCGGCATGGGGCTGGCCCATGTCATCGACGACGATCCCGATTATGGTCCGGGCCCTGTCGGCCCGACGCAAAGCCGTGCCGTCGCCCTGGCGGCACGGCTGATCCTGCGCGAGGTCGATGAGCATAAATGGGTCGCCAACGACCCGTTCTTCAATCCCAGTTGGGCGCTCGACAACATGCCGGCCTATCAGACCGGGATCATCGCCGCCATCGCCAGCTTTACCAATCAATTGGCCGGTCAGAACCCAGATAATGGCGACACCGATGCGGAATTGGCGCGGGCCGCCGGTTTCTTGAAATATCCCGGCACCATCTGGAAATTCGATTCCCGCACTTCTTGGGCTCCGACGGCTTCGTCGGAAAAGCAATATCGCGCCGCCGCCCGCAATCTGCTGGTCTATAACGAGCGTCTGAGCAGTGGCGATGCCCATCCCCAGCGTGACGCCGCCGCCTTGGCGGCGGTCTTGCGCCATCTCGGCGCCGCCATGGATGCCGGCGCCAACCGCCTTGACGCCCATCTGGCCACACCGCGCTGGGCGCTGTTCGACACCCAGGCCGACGACATGTTTTACAACGCCAAGGGCCGGGCCTATGCCCAATCGCTGATCTTGCGCGAACTGGGCTGGGATTTCGCCCAGGTGATTTCCCAACATGATTTAGGCGATGATTGGCAAGCCATGCTGGCCACTTTGCGCCAGGCCGCCAGCTTGGAACCGCTGGTGGTCATCGCCGGCCAAGACGATTCCACCTTCTTGCCCAACCATCTGGCCAACCAAGGTTTCCGCCTGTTACAGGCGCGCACCCGGCTGGCCAAGGTGGCGGCGGCGCTGGCGTCACGCAACGAACATTAGAGAATGATGAAATTGTTATTGCCTTCGGCCCGGCAAAAGACGACAAGGGTTTAACGAAGCACGCCGACAGACGCGTGCACGCCTGTCTATAAAGAGGGGCGGGGAGGCCATGCAGATCTATCTTCCAATCGCGGAAATGTCCGTGAACGTATTCCTGATTCTGGGGCTTGGCGGTGGCGTCGGCCTGATGTCGGGTCTTTTCGGTGTCGGTGGCGGCTTTTTGATGACGCCGCTTTTGATCTTTTTAGGGATTCCACCGGCGGTCGCGGTCGGAACCGAGGCCGCGCAGATCGTCGCCTCGTCGGTATCGGGCGTGCTGGCCCATTGGCGGCGCGGCAACGTCGATATCAAAATGGGGCTGATCCTGACCTTGGGCGGCTTCATCGGTTCGTTCGGCGGCGTCGAGCTGTTCAAATGGCTGCGCGGTCTGGGTCAGGTCGATCTGGTCATCGCCTTGTGCTACGTCATCTTTCTTGGTGTCGTCGGCGGGCTGATGTTCATCGAAAGCATCCAATCGCTGGTCCAAAGCCGCCGGATGACCGAATCGGGGATGCCGCGCAAAAAATTGCATCAGCACACCTGGATTCACGGATTGCCGTTCAAGGTCCGCTTTCGCCGCTCCAAGCTGTATATCAGCGCCGTCCTGCCCATCGGGCTGGGGTTGCTGGTCGGCGTGTTGGCGGCGATCATGGGCGTGGGCGGCGGCTTCATCATGGTTCCGGCGATGATCTATCTGCTGGGCATGCCGACCTCGGTCGTGGTCGGCACCTCGCTGTTCCAGATCATCTTCGTCACCGCCAATTCCACCTTTTTGCACGCCACCCGCAACTTCACCGTCGATGTGGTGCTGGCCTTGCTGCTGCTGTTGGGCGGCGTCATCGGCGCCCAGATCGGGGCCAAGATGTCGGTGCGACTCAAAGGCGAGCAATTGCGTGTGCTGTTGGCGTTGATCGTCTTGTTGGTCTGCGTCAAGCTGGGGGTCGATCTGGTGACCACGCCGACCGAAATGTTCACCCTCGGCGCCGGAGGAAAGCATTGATGAAACCGCTTTTTCTGGCTTTGGCCCTGGTGCTGGCTACCAGTCTGCCGGCGTGGGCGGTGGAACCGTTGGTCGCCGACCTGTCCAAGCATCTGGTTGCCATCACCACCGGCTTCGCCGGCACCGACGTGTTGTTGTTCGGGGCCGTCGATGGCGAGGGCGAGGTGGTGGTGGTGGTGCGCGGCCCGCCCAAGGCCGAAATCGTCCGCCGCAAGGATCGCCGGGTCGGCATCTGGATCAACAGCGGCAGCGCCACGGTGGAAAGCGCCCCCAGCTTTTACCGCGTCGCCAGTACGCGGCCCTTGGCCGAAATCGCCGCCGATTCAGTGCTCGACCGTCATCAGATCGGTTTGAACCATCTGGATTTAACCGTCGAAAGCCAAGATAGCGGCGCCACCCCGGTGATCTACCGCGATGCCCTGGTGCGTCTAAAGCAAAAAAAGGGGCTTTACGGCGACACTGTCCAGCAGATCGGGTTCATGAGCCATCGGCTGTTTCGCACTGAAATTCACTTCCCCGCCAACGTCCCGGTCGGAACCTACCTTGTCGAGGTTTACCTGATCCAAGGCGGCGAGGTGATCAGCGCCCAGACGACGCCCTTGGTGATTTCCAAAATCGGCGTCGGCGCCGACGTTTTTGATTTCGCCCATCAGCAGGCGGCCGCCTATGGTCTGATCGCCATCATCTTGGCGGCGGCGGCGGGTTGGCTGGCGGCGGCGGCCTTTAAGAAATAACCGGAGGAAAGCCATGTCCGATCCCCAAACCGGCTCCGGCCGCGTCTTCCTGGTCGTGGTCGACGACACCGAGGAAATGCGCGCCGCCCTGATGTTTTCCTGCCGTCGCGCCCGCCATACCGGCGGCCGCGTCGCCCTGCTGCGGGTGATCGAACCGGCCGAGTTCCAGCACTTCGCCTCGATCGGCAAGCTGATGCGCGAAGAAGCCCGCCAAGACGCCGAGGCGCTGTTGCAACGGCTGGCGACCGAGGTCAACGACTTGTCCGGTCAATTGCCGGTGCTGTATGTGCGCGACGGCAACCCGCACGAAGAAGTCATCGCCCTGATCGACGAAGAGCCGCTGATTTCAGTGCTGGCCTTGGCCGCCGATACCAGCCCTGGCGGTCCCGGTCCCCTGGTCAGCGCCTTGTCCGGTAAGTTCATCGGCCGGTTACGGGTGCCCTTGACCATCATCCCCGGCAACCTGACCGCCGAACAGATCGAAGCGATTACCTGAAGCCCGAGCATTCCAGTGGGGCTTTGCGGCTTGACACCCGCCCTCCCCAGGTCCATTTAGCAAGGGTGAATTTTGCTCGTTGTGCGAGGATTTGATGTTCATTCAAACTGAAAACACCCCCAATCCGTCGACCTTGAAGTTCCTGCCCGGCCGCGAGGTCATGCCCTCGGGCACCGCCGATTTCGCCAATACCGAAGCCGCCAACCGTTCGCCGCTGGCCGCCAAATTGTTCACCGTCGATGGTGTCGCTTCGGTTTTCCTGGGCGGCGATTTCATCACCGTCGGCAAGACCGATGCCGCCACCTGGAGCACCTTGAAGCCGCTGCTGTTGTCGGCGATCATGGATTTCTTCAGCGCCGGCCTGTTGCCGGTGATCACTGAAAGCGCCGAAAAGGCTGCCGACGGCGAAGAAACCGATCTGGTCCGCCAGATCAAGGAATTGCTCGACACCCGCGTTCGGCCGGCGGTGGCGCAAGATGGTGGCGACATCATCTTCCGGTCTTTCGAAGACGGCATCGTTTATGTCCACCTGCAAGGCGCTTGCTCGGGCTGTCCCAGCTCGACCGCGACCTTGAAGCATGGCATCGAGAACATGCTGAAGTACTACGTGCCGGAAGTGGTGGCGGTACAGGCGGTCGATTGACCGTCTGACCGCGTTCTCCGTCCCGCCATGACGGAAACCCGCGCCAAATCCTCGGTTCTGACCCTGCTGCCGCCGCTCTTGGCGGTGGCGGGGCTTTATGCGCTGGTCATGCTGGGCATCGAATCGCCGCTGTGGCGCTGGCTGCTGCGCGATGAGCCGGTGGGCCTGGAAACCTCGCTTTCCGCCAACGAGATGTCACAAGCCGAATCGCTGGATGCCGCCCTCACCCGCATGAATTATCGTCTGGACCGCATCGCCGCCGGCCAGACCGTGCCGCCGCTCTTCCTGCCCAGCCTCCCCGAGGATCTGGACCAAATCGCCGAGATCGCCACCAAGAAGCAGGTCTTCCTGCGTCTGATGCTGCCCTTGATCTTGGTGGTCAACGAGGAAATCGCCGAAGACCGCGCCCGGCTTGAAATCATGGCCGCCAACCGCGCCCGCCGCGATGAAAGTTGGCTGGCGGAAGTGGCCGAACGCTACCAATCGCCAAGCGCCGAACCCGCCGCCCTGCTGCGTCGGGTCGATGTGGTGCCGCCATCCTTGGCCTTGGCCCAGGCGGCGGAGGAATCGGGCTGGGGCACCTCGCGCTTCGTCCGCCAGGGCAACAATCTGTTCGGCCAGATCGCCGCCACCGGCTTGATTCCAGAGGACGATTCCAGCGGACCGGCCATGGCCAGCTTCGATTCGTTGCATGCGGCGGTGCGCGCTTATGTGCAAAACCTCAACGCTCACCCGGCCTATGACAATCTGCGTCGGATCCGGGCACAAATCCGGGCCCGGGGCGGCTTTCCCGATGGTCATTCCCTGGCCGGCGCCCTGGGCGCTTATTCAGAACGCGGGCAAGCTTATATCGACGGCATCCGCGCCCTGATCCGGCATAACGGCTTGCTGCGTTTCGACCACGCCAAATTGGGACGTCAGGGAATTCTGAGTTAATCCGCGGCGGAAAACGCCCGCGTCAGGAGAGCGGCGGCGGGCGGTCGCGGCCGGTCAGCTCGTCGAAGCAACCGCGCTCGTCCAAAGGCTGAACCCCCCGCATGGCGTAATGGGCAACCACCTGACGACCGTCATCGTCATAGAGGAACAGGTCCAAGGTGCAGGCCCGGCCGCGATATTGCCATATCTCCGCCGGCGCATCGCGGCGGGTGAAGCCGGGACGACCCAAGGCCGAGGTGATTTGCACCGTCGTCAACCCCTTCAGCCGCGCCGGTTCAGTCAGACCGCCGGGGAAGAGCGCCTGCTGATCGCCTGATTTCGGCGCGGAAGACGACGAATCGGTGCCGGAAAAGCGGCCCGACACATTTGGTCCCGACAGGGTCTGCGGGTTACCGCCGCAAGCGACCAGCAACAGCAGGGGCGACAGCAACGCAAGACGGGACAGACGCATCGAGGGACCACCAGGGGCGAGGGGATGGCCCGATTATACTGGATTTAATCGCATGCGCAACGTTTCCGCCACGTGCGTCATGAACGCGGCGGCGATTACCGGAGCGGCCAGATTAAGCAGCGGGAGCGAGAATAAAAAGGCGATGATAATCCCCGCCAACCACAGCCGCCCCAGATTGGCTCGAAACATCAGCCGGGCGGCGGCGGGGTCCATGCGGCGAAAGGCGGCCAGCTCGAAATATTCCCGTCCCAGCAGGTATCCGTTGATCAGCGTCGCCAGCACCACGGTGAAGCCGGTGAACAGCAAGATGCCGTAAACCGGCAAGGCCAGCAGGTTGACCAGCACGGTCAATGCCAAAAAGCGCAACGTGCCCAAGATCACCTCGCTCGTCGGCTGCGGCCGCCCCGGCCCCAATTGGGGATAGTGCCGGGCCTCCACCGCTTCGGCGACGCCGTCGAGCATGGGTCCCATGATGGTGGTGGTCAAAGCCGGAAAGAACAAGATCGGCAGCACCAACGCCAAGGCGCCGATGGCCAGATCGGTGCCCCAATCGGCCCAGACATTGGCGAACAAGGTCAGATTGGCGAGAACCACCCAAATAACCGCCACCAGGGCGGCATAGGCGATCAAGGCCCCCAGAACCCCCCATTTCAGCACCCGCGCCAGCCGCGGATCGGACAATTGTCCCAACGCCTTGATCAAAGCCCCGATCATCCCTGCGCCCTCTTCCAGCTCTGCCGATTCGGTGACGTTGCCATGACCAAACCGTTTTTTATTGTTCCAAACGCGCACGCCGTTATACTGCGCCGCCAAACGGGTCGGCCGGACGCGGCCACCAACCCATATCGCGCGCTATAGCAAGAGATCAAGAGAATGGCGGATACTCGCTTCCACGTGGCCGGCATCGGCAACGCGATCGTTGACGTGCTGGTGCACGCCGATGACGCCCTGCTTGGCCAGCTCGACCTGACCAAGGGTGTGATGACCCTGATCGATTCGGCCACGGCCGATTCCATTTATGAACAATTGCCTCCGGGTATCGAATGCTCCGGCGGCTCGGCCGCCAACACCATTGTCGGCATCGCCTCGTTGGGGGGCAAGGCCGCTTATATCGGCAAGGTCAAGAACGACCAGTTGGGCCAGGTCTTCCGTCACGACATCCGGAACGCCGGCATCACCTTCGACACCGCCCCGGCCGAGGATGGCTTGTCCACCGCCCGCTGTTTCGTTCTGGTCACCCCCGACGCCCAGCGCACCATGCTGACCTATTTGGGCGCCTGCGTCGAATTGACCCCCGACGATGTCGACGAAGCGGTGATCACCGCCGCCGCCGTCACCTATCTGGAAGGCTATCTGTACGATCCGCCGGCCGCCAAGCGCGCCTTTCTGGCCGCGTCCTCGGTCGCCCATGGCGCCGGCCGCATGGTGGCGCTGTCGCTGTCCGATCCGTTCTGCGTCGATCGTCACCGCGCCGCCTTCACCGATCTGGTCGCCAATCATGTGGATATCTTGTTCGCCAACGAAGCGGAACTATGTTCACTGTACCAGACCGATGACTTCGATACGGCCATCCGCGCCTCACGCGGGCATTGCCGCATCGCCGCCATTACCCGTGGCGCCAAGGGCTCGGTCGTGGTCAGCACTGACGATGTCACCGTCGTCGGCGCCGATATCGTCAACCAGGTGATTGACACCACCGGCGCCGGCGATCTGTACGCCGCTGGTTTCCTTTACGGTTTCACCCAGGGCCGCGATCTGGCGACCTGCGCTTTGCTGGGCGGTGTCGCCGCCGGTGAAGTGATTTCCCATTTCGGCGCCCGCCCCGAAATTCCGCTGGCCCACTTGGCCTCGGAAAAGCTCGGCCTCCCTTCCCTCTGATCGGTATTTGAACGACATCCCCATGGAACTCAGGAACATCGCGATCATCGCTCACGTTGACCACGGCAAAACTACCCTGGTCGACGCCATGCTCAAGCAATCCGGCACCTTCCGCGAAAACCAGCAGGTCGCGGACCGGGTCATGGATTCCAACGACCTGGAAAAAGAACGCGGCATCACCATTCTGGCCAAGTGCACCTCGGTGGATTGGAAGGGCGTGCGCGTCAACATCGTTGACACCCCCGGCCACGCCGATTTCGGCGGTGAAGTGGAACGCATCTTGTCCATGGTCGACGGCGTCGTCGTCCTGGTCGACGCGGCCGAAGGGCCGATGCCGCAAACCAAGTTCGTCACCGGCAAGGCGTTGGGCCTAGGGCTGCGCCCCATCGTCGTCGTCAACAAGGTTGACCGTGGCGACGCCCGTCCGCACGAAGTGCATGACGAATGCTTCGATCTGTTCGCCGCGCTCGACGCCAATGACGATCAGCTCGATTTCCCCACCTTGTTCGCGGTCGGCCGCGACGGTTGGGCGGCGGAATCGCCCGAAGGCCCCAAGGACGCCGGTCTTGAGCCGCTGCTCGACCTGATCTTGCGCCACGTGCCGGCGCCCAAGCGCGATCTGGAAAAGCCGTTTTCCATGCTGGCCACCACCTTGGAAGCCGACCCCTATCTCGGCCGCATCCTCACCGGCCGCATCGAGACCGGCATCTTGAAGCTGAACCAGGCGGTCAAGGGCATCAACAAGGACGGTCTGGTCGAACAGTTCCGCGCCAGCAAGATCTTGTCGTTCCGTGGCATCGAGCGCGTTCCGGTGGAACAGGCCGAAGCCGGCGACATCGTTTGCCTGGCCGGTATGACCAAGGTCACCGTCGCCGACACCATCTGCGTCGCCGAAGTCGATGAGCCGTTGAAGGCGCAGCCCATCGATCCGCCGACCCTGGCCATGATCTTCTCGGTCAACGACAGCCCGCTGGCCGGCACCGAGGGCGACAAGGTGACCAGCCGCGTCATCGGCGCCCGTCTGATGCGCGAAGCCGAATCCAACGTCGCCATCCGCATCACCGAGCAAGAATCCCGTGACGCCTTCGAAGTGGCGGGACGCGGTGAATTGCAGTTGGGCGTGCTGATCGAAACCATGCGCCGCGAAGGCTTCGAGCTGTCGGTGTCGCGTCCGCGCGTGCTGTACAAGACCGAAAACGGCAAGCGCATGGAGCCGATCGAGGAAGTTTTCGTCGACGTCGACGAAGAATTCTCCGGCGCCGTGGTCGAAAAGATGACCATCCGCAAGGCCGAACTGACCGGCATGCGCCCCACCGGCGGCGGCAAGACCCGTATCACCTTCCTCGCCCCCTCGCGCGGTCTGATCGGTTATCACGGCGAATTCCTGACCGACACCCGTGGCACCGGTTTGATGAACCGCGTGTTCCACGGCTATGCCGAATACAAGGGCGCCATCGAAGGCCGTCGCAACGGCGTGCTGATTTCCAACGGTTCCGGTGAAGCGGTGACCTATGCCTTGTGGAATCTGGAAGATCGCGGCCCGATGTTCATCACCGGCGGCGTCAAGATTTACGAAGGCATGATCATCGGCGAACACAGCCGTGGCAATGATCTGGAAGTCAACGCGCTCAAGGCCAAGCAATTGACCAACGTCCGCGCCTCGGGCAAGGACGAAGCGGTGCGCCTGACCACGCCGCGGAAGATGAGCCTGGAACAGTCCATCGCCTATATCCAAGACGATGAACTGGTGGAAGTGACGCCGAAGTCGATCCGTCTGCGCAAGCGCCTGCGCGACCCGAACGACCGCAAGAAGGCGAGCCGTTCGATCGAGGATTAAGGGATTGGGGGCTTGCCCCCGTCTTCCGACAAAAAAGCCCCGGTGCGACAGCGTACCGGGGCTTTTTATTGAACTCCGGAGATACAGAGAGGCCTGTCATGGGGCAACGGCAGCACCGTCTGCTCCGCCCTCTCTGTGCCTCTGTGGTGATTTCTTTTACCCGGAAATCATGCCGCGCAAGGCGGCGATGACTTGGCGCAGCCAGCCGTAATCCAATGGCAAGACCTGGGCCAGGGCCATCAAATCCGGCGCATGGCTGAGCAGGAAGTAGCATCCGACCAGGGCCAGGGAGTCGCCTAAGAGCAAGACTCTTTTGGTGTAATGTTGCACCACTGTCTTGCGGATTTCCTCCTTGTCCTTGTCGGTCAGCGTCAGCAGGCCTTGCCGGGCCAGGGGGGCCAGGACATTGTTCAAGCCATCCATGGCGCCATGGACCATTTCCGCTTTTTGTCCCGGCCGCGCCGCTTCGGCCAGATCGTTGATGACCGGCGGCAAGGCCGGGTCCACCGCCTGACGATAGGGTTCCAGCGCCGTCGCCAGGGTTTTCAGCATGGCCTGAACCTGCCCCGCCGCCTCGGCCGCGACCGGGTCGTTGCTTTTACGTTTGTACTCCTGCCATTCCTGCGTCCAGTTCAGCAGCATGTGGATATTGCCGATCAAGGCGTTGCACATGCCACGCTGTTCCGCCGACAGCGGATCGTCGTTGCCCTGGGCATAATCATCCAACACCAGCCGCAAGCGATCATTGGCGAAGGCCAGCGGCAACACCTGCAAGGCCTGCACCCGTTCGCCCAACAACGAGACACAGCGCTGCACCATGCGGCTGAGCAGCGGGTGGTTGCCGGTGCGCTCCAGCGTCTGTTGCGCCCAATCCAGCGTCTCGCCGTGCATGGCCTGCAATTGCGGCTGTTCGGCTTCAAGCGGCGACACGGCCGGGGCGACTACCAGCCGGCCCTCGACCACCTGGGTCACCAATGGCGCCACCTGCTGTTCCGGCACCGTCTTGGCGGTCTGGGCCGGATCGGGGGCGCTGTCATCGGCCAAGGTGCGCAAATAAGCGAACAAAGCCGGCGTCCCTTGCTGTGCCAGTTCGTCCAGCGGCGGGGTGAGCGGGTTGCTGCCGAGATCGAGGTCAAGATCATCGCCGAGATCGGCCAGTTGTCGCGGCAAGATGGTGATTTGGTTGCGACGGAGATCAAGTTCGGTCAAGGCGGTCAAAGCGCCGACCCAGGCCGGGATGGCGTCAATTTTACAATCCACCAGCCTCGCCGATCGCAGCTTCGGGAAAACCCGGAGATCGGGAAAGCCCAAAGCCTCCTCCCCCCAAATGGTCAAACCCACCAAATCCAGTTGATTGAGAGCGACCGGCCAGGTGCTGAGGTCGTTGTAAAAAAGGTGAAGCTGGATAACGGCCGGCAATAGGGCGACCGTGGCGGCAATGTCCGCCGCTGATGATCGCCGAAAGGTCAGATCATCCACCGGCCAATGGGCAAAGGTCCTATCGGCGTTATCGGGCCGGCGGGACAAAGCAAGCCGGCGTATCGGCAGCTTTTCCAGGCCGGGGGGAAGCCGGCTGATCTCTGTCCTGGCAAAATCAAGGAATTCCAAACGCGTCAGTTGGGCCAATTGTGCCGGCAGGGTTTGCAACGGGTTGCGGTATACATCCAAAGACCTCAGATGAACACAGTGGCCGATGCTTGGCGGCAGGGCCGCAAGCTTATTGCCGTAGGCTTTCAAGTCCCGCAATTGGCTGAGATCCCCCAGGCTGTCCGGCAGGACTGTCAGTTTATTCGCGCCGACATCAAGAACGCCCAAATTGTGCAAGCGTCCCAGATCATCGGGCAGCCGCCGTAAGCCGTTAGCCTTAAGATCAAGTTCCGTCACCGCGTCCAGATCCCCGTCGATCAGATCGGTGACACTGGCCGGTTCCAGCGGGATGGTCTTTTTCAGCTTCCAGGCCATGATCAATCCGCGGGGTTGAGGATTGTGGAAGATTACCACGGGTTGTTGTTACCGGTAAGCCTGACCGTAACAAGATGAACCCCAGAGACACAGAGACACAGAGACACAGAGGCACAGAGGGGGCGGAGCCGACGATTCCGCCCTCGCCCATGACAAACCTCGCTGTGTCTGTGTGGTGGTTTTGGCTCGGCGGCCGCATTTGCATCGCAGCGCCGATGCCTTATATGATCAGGACCACCCCGGCGGGGACGACCCCGCCTTGTCTGGGGTCAGTGGGGACGGCCCCGTGCACGAACGGGAGGCAACATGTCCTGGGTCTATCTGTTTTTCGCCGGTTTGCTGGAAATCGCCTGGGCCATCGGCCTTAAGGCCAGCGACGGCTTTTCCCGCCCGCTGATTTCCGCCGCGACCATCGCCGCCATCCTGGCCAGCTTGGGCCTGCTGGGCCTGGCGATGCGCACCCTGCCCATGGGCACCGCCTATGCGGTGTGGAGCGGTATCGGCATTATCGGCACCACCCTGATCGGCGTGTGGTTTTTCGGCGAACCGGCCTCGATCGCCCGGTTGGGCTGCATCGCCCTGATCGCCGTCGGCATCGTTGGCTTGAAGCTGCTGCACCCATGAAAAAAGCCCCCGGATCGCTCCGGGGGCTTTTTATCTTCTGGAAATCAGATGGTCTTAGCGGACATAGACCTGAACTTCGCCGTTATTGACCGTCGGGCTGGTGGTCTGCGACACCCGGATACGGTTGGACGGCAGGCCCATATTGGTAAGCGAGCGCACCACGGTTTCGGCATTGCGGCGAATGTTGGTGGCGCCCAGCGCCTGGGCGCCGGGGGTCGAACCGGTGGGCGACACCGCGACCACATCGAAAGACGCGCTGGGACGACGGTCCAAGGCGCCCTTGACGGCGGCGTACAGCGCGCTTTCGTAATTCACATTGGCCCGGTCAAAGCGAATGGTCACCAGGGCCATGTCGCTGCTGCCGACCGCACCGCGCGGCGCGGCCATGGGGGCGTCATACGAAGCCGGCATGGCGCCGCCACGGCTGGACAAGGCCGAGCTGTACAGCTGACCGTTCTTGATGGCCAGGGCCAAGGTGTTCAGGTTCTGGCGTTCATTGCCGACATAGGCCTGCTGACGGTTGACGTCGTCGGACAGCTCGGTCAGCAAACGCTCGACCAGCACCACGGTGCGGTTGGTTTCGTCTTCGAGAATGCGCAGCTGGCGGTGATCTTCATCGACGGCGCCGGACAACTGGCGGGCGGCGCGCACCGATTCCAGCAGATAGGCGGCCATGGCCGAGGAATTGGTCACGTCGTTGGACAAGCGCGTCATCTTCAAGACGTCTTCGCTGATCCGGTCCAACTCGCCCTGAGCGGCGTTCCATTGCTGGTTCAAGATCGGATTGCCGGGGGTGGTGCCGACCTGCAAGCGCGCGTTGATGGCGGCGACAGTGCCGTGATAACGCTGCGAATCCTGCACCGTGTCGCTGCGGATACCCTGCAGCGCCTGGTTATGCCGGGTCAGCATTTCCTGCAACCCGGCCAGATCGCCACGCAACGACGACACCTTGTTGCCGACGAAGGTGCCGGTGGCGGCGCCATTGGTGACGCCGGGGGCTTCGAAATTGCTGGACCCCAAAGACGGGGGAGAGGCCGGCGCCGTCTGCACGGGGCCGGACGAGGGAAACAGCGTTTCCTCGGCGAACGAGCATCCGCCTACCAGGAGAACCGCGCACAGCGCCGCGGCATGAGTCGTCTTCAGGGCCATTGGGACTGTTTACCTTTTTGTTCGCCAGATCGGATGGAACCCGCCGGGTCAGCAAAACCTGTTATATGATCTCGGAATATTATGATTGCCCCCGCGCAATTGTGGCGGATTTTACGCAATCACCTAGCCCCCCACAAGCCGTATTGTTGTCCTTGCCCGGGGAAAGCGGCAGAAAAGCCAAGTTTTCTTTCCTGCAAAAACAGGCTTGCGCCCCCAGATCAGTTTGTGTATGTTCCGCTCCCTCGCTGGGGGGTTACTCCTGGTGAACCGGCGAAGCGCCCGTAGCTCAATTGGATAGAGCACCAGACTACGAATCTGGGGGTTGGAGGTTCGAGTCCTTCCGGGCGCGCCATTTTCCAGGCCACCTTCGCACAAGGCGGCCTTTTTTGTGTTTGAACCGCCAACCCGACAGGTTGCGCCCTTGTTCACGCCGACCACTGATTTCTTGTCGCAATCTTGCGCCGCCGCTTTCGCCGGCCTGGCGCCGCGACCGGCCGAAGCCGCCACCAACGCCGCCATCGACCAGGTGTTCGCCATCGCCGAACATTCCTGGCAATCGCGGCGCTCCAGCCTTGATTATCTGCGCAGCGCCCCGCCTTCCGCCTGCAAGGCCGGTTGCGGCTGGTGCTGTCATCAACAGGTCGGCATCACCTCGCTGGAAGCCATCCGCATCGCCGCCTATCTGCGGGCCTTGCCGCCCGAGACCGCAAGCCCGTTGATCGAGGCCGTGCGCGGCCTGAACGCCACCACCAAGGGCATGACCACCAGTCAGCGGGCCAAAAGCGGTTTGGCCTGCGCCTTTTTGTCGCTGGACGGCAATTGCCGCATTTATCCGGTGCGGCCGTTGCGCTGTCGCGGCCTGCATTCCATTGACGCCGATTTCTGCGCCGCCTCGCACACCGATCCCGACGGCATGCGGGCCAAGCTAGAGGCCGGCCAATTGCGCCCGGTCTATCTGTCGATCCCCGAATCCATCTTCGATTCGGCCCTGTCCGGCGTGCTGAGCGCCTTGCGCCGGCTGAAAATGACGCTGGTGGCGCTGGAGCTGTCGGCGGCGGTCACCGCCGTGCTGGACGACCCGCGCACGGCCAAACGCTGGCTGGCCGGGGCCGTCCCCGATCGGGCCTTGGCCCTGGTTCCCGACCCGGGCAAGAGCTGACCGCCTGACCTTCGTCAAACCTTACCCAGCAGTAACGTGGAATCCTGCGTATCTCGCGATATATACTTCGCAGCTTTCGCATACGCTGGAACGACGCCAAGAGTCTCAAACATGCACCGGTTCGCCAATCCTGCCCGTTTTCTGCGCATCGCCGCGATCATCCAGCCCTGGGCGGTGGGCATCGCCATCCTCAGCTTCGGCGCCGGATTGTGGTTTTCGCTGTTCGCCTCCCCCGCCGATTATCAGCAGGGCGAAAGCGTCCGCATCATGTACATCCATGTGCCGTCGGCCTGGATGGGCATGGTCTGCTATACCGCCATGGCGGTGTTTTCGGCCATGGGCCTGATCTGGAAACATCCGCTGGCCGATCTGATGGCGCGGGCGACCGCCCCGGTCGGCGCCGCCTTTACCTTTATCTGCCTGATCACCGGCTCGTTGTGGGGCAAGCCCATGTGGGGCACCTGGTGGGTATGGGATGCGCGGCTGACCAGCATGCTGATCCTGTTTTTCCTCTATCTCGGCTATATGGCCCTGGCCGATGCCTTCGATGATGCCGAGCGCGGGCAAAAAGCCGCCGGCATCCTGGCCTTGGTCGGCGTCGTCAACGTCCCCATCATCAAATGGTCGGTGGATTGGTGGAACACCCTGCACCAGCCGGCCAGCGTGGTGAAGATGGGCGGGCCGGCCATCGACGCCTCGATGATGGTGCCGCTGATTTTGATGGCGGTGGCCTTTAAGGCCTATTGGGTTTTGGTACTGATCTTGCGCACGCGCGGCGAGATCGCCGCCGCCAAGCTGCGCACCTTGCGGATGGCCCAGGTCCACGCCGCCGGCCAAACGGAGTAGACGAACGCCATGGATACTGTTTCAGCCCTTTTCACCATGGGTGGCTATGCCGGATATGTCTGGCCGTCTTATGCCCTGGCGGTGGTGGTGATGGCCGGATTGCTGGTCGCCTCGATCCGCTCGGCCCACCGCCATGAACGGGATTTGGACGCGCTCCAGCGTCTGCGCCCAGGCCGCAAGCGCGGCCGCGACCAGATTCCGGTGTCGGAGGCACCGCACCCATGACCCGGAAAAAACGTCGGCTTTATTTCGTCATCCTTGGCCTGCTGGCCATCGGCACCGCCGCCGCCCTGGTGCTGTCGGCCCTGCGTCAGGACATCGTCTTCTTCTTCAGCCCAAGCGAGATCATGGAGGCCAAGGTCCCGACCGAAGGCCGCCGCATCCGTCTGGGCGGGCTGGTCGAACAAGGCAGCGTGGTCAAGCAAGGCGCCCTGGTGCACTTCAAGGTCACCGACGGCGCCCATTCCCTGCCTGTCGTGTTCGAAGGCCTGTTGCCCGATCTGTTCCGCGAGGGCCAAGGGGTGGTCACCGAAGGCCGGATGGGCGATGGCGTGTTCATGGCCTCGGAAGTGCTGGCCAAGCACGACGAGAATTACATGCCCAAGGAAGTGGCGGAAAGCTTGAAAAAATCCGGCCATTGGCAGGGCGAACAACCGAAATAGCCCGTTTCAGCAGGAGACCTTGATGATCGCCGAAATCGGCCATTTCGCCCTTATTCTCGCCTTGGCGGTGGCCTTGGTGCAGGCCACCATCCCGCTGATCGGGGCCAGTCGCGGCAACGCCACCTGGATGGCCCTGTCGGGGCCGACCTCGACCGCCCAGGTGCTGTTGATCGGCATCAGCTTCGCCGCGCTGATGCATGCCTATGTCACCTCGGATTTCTCGGTGATGAACGTGGCGCAGAACAGCCACACCGACAAGCCCATGCTCTACAAGGTGGCCGGCGTCTGGGGCAACCACGAGGGCTCGCTGCTGTTGTGGATCACCATCTTGGCGCTGTTCGGCTTTGCCGTCACCTTGTTCGGCCGCAATCTGCCGCCCGGACTGAAATCCCGCGCCCTGGCGGTGCAGGCGATGATCACTGTCGGCTTTTTGCTGTTCATCTTGCTGACGTCGAACCCGTTCGCCCGGCTGGAACCGCCGCCGATCAACGGCAGCGGCCTTAATCCGCTGTTGCAGGACCCCGGCTTGGCGTTTCATCCGCCATTGCTGTATCTCGGTTATGTCGGCTTTTCCATGGCCTTTTCCTTCGCCATCGCCGCCCTGATCGAAGGCCGCGTCGATGCCGCCTGGGCCCGCTGGGTCCGGCCTTGGACCTTGGCCGCCTGGGTCTTCCTGACCTGCGGCATCGCCTTGGGCTCGTGGTGGGCCTATTACGAATTGGGCTGGGGCGGCTGGTGGTATTGGGACCCGGTGGAAAACGCCTCGTTCATGCCGTGGCTGGCCGGCACCGCCTTGCTTCATTCCGCCGTGGTGGTGGAAAAACGCGATGCGCTGAAAAGCTGGACCATCTTGCTGGCCATCACCGCGTTTGGTCTGTCGCTGTTGGGCACCTTCCTGGTGCGTTCGGGCGTCATCACCTCGGTGCACGCTTTCGCCACCGATCCCGCCCGTGGCGTGTTCATTCTTGGCCTGCTGGTGGTCGCCATCGGCGGCTCGTTCCTGCTTTACGCTTTGCGGGCGCCGACCCTGAAGACCGGCGGCCTGTTCGCGCCGCTGTCGCGCGAAGGCGCGTTGCTGCTCAACAACGTGCTGATGGCCACCGGGGCCGGCACCGTGCTGCTGGGCACCTTGTACCCGCTGTTCGCCGACGCCCTGGATCTGGGCAAGGTGTCGGTGGGGCCGCCCTTCTTTAACTCGGTCTTCCTGCCGCTGATGGTGCCGATGGTTCTGGCCATGGGCATCGGCCCGCTGATGTCGTGGAAACGCGGCGATCTGGCCGGGGCGTTGTCGCGGTTGAAAGTCGCCGCCATCGTGGCCCTTATCGTCGCCATCGTCACCTGGGTGGCCCAAGGCGGCAGCCTGGGGCCGTGGTGGGCGGCGGCCGGCATGGGACTGGCCGTGTGGCTGTTGCTGGGCACCTTGACCGAATTGGCCGAGCGCACCCGCCTGTTCCGCGTTCCCGTCGGCCAATCGCTGCTGCGCCTGGGTAAATTGCCGCGCGCCGCCTGGGGCATGACCCTGACCCATGCCGGATTGGCGGTGTTCATCGCCGGCATGACCGCGTCATCGGCGTGGAAAGTGGAATCGGTGCAGTCGCAAAAGATCGGCGAGACGGTCACCGTCGCCGGCTATGCCTTTACCTTGAAGACGGTGCAAGACGTCCAAGGCCCCAATTACATCGCCAGTCGCGGCACCTTCGAGGTGACCAAGGATGGCGCGCATTTCGCCGTCATGCAGCCGCAAAAGCGCAGCTACAAGATGCCGCCGATGCCGACCACCGAAGCGGCCATCGAAACCACCTTCCTGGGCGACGTCTACGCCGTGGTCGGCGATGCTTCGTCCGATGGCGGTTATGTCACCCGGCTGTATTTCAATCCGTTGGTGGTGTGGATGTGGTTCGGCACCGCCATGATGGTCTTCGGCGGTTTGGTCTCCTTGTCCGATCGCCGTCACCGCATCGGCGCCCCCACCCGCGCCCCCACCCATGTTCCCGCCAATTCGGTAAAGGCCTGATCATGCGCCGTCTTCTTTATCTGCTGCCGGTGGCGGTGTTCGGCATCATCGCCTTGTTCTTCCTGCGCGGGCTGACCTTGAACCCGCGGGAAATCCCCTCGGTCCTGATCAATCGTCCTGTTCCCGAAATGAACTTGGCGCCCTTGCCGGGACGGGGCGAAAACACCGGTTTGGCCACCGCCGATCTGAAAGGCCGGGTGTCCCTGGTCAACATCTATGGTTCGTGGTGCATCGCCTGCGTGCAGGAACACCCCTATCTGGTGCAGATCAAGAAACAGGGGATCGTTCCCATCCACGGAATCGATTGGCGCGATGATCCGGTCGAAGGGGCCAAATGGCTGCAAAAGCATGGCGACCCCTATGACCGTGTCGGCATCGACCCGGCGCCGGGCCGGACCGCCGTCGATTTCGGCGTCACCGGCGCCCCCGAGACCTTCATCGTCGATAAGGCCGGCCTTATCCGCTACAAGCATATCGGCCCGGTCACCCCCGAGACATGGGACAAGGTCTTGCTGCCGATCATCAAGGAATTGAACAAATGAAGCGGCTGGTCCTGGGCTTGGCCCTGATCCTTGTTCCGCCGGCTTATGCCGCCGATCCGTCCGAGATGTTGAAAGACCCGGTGCTGGAAAAGCAGGCCGAGGCTTTGGGCAAGGAATTGCGCTGTCTGGTCTGCCAAAACGAATCGATCGAGGATTCCAACGCTGATCTGGCCCGCGACCTGCGCATCATCGTGCGCGAACGCATGGCCAAGGGCGAGAGCCCCGAACAGGTCAAGCAATACGTGGTCGATCGTTACGGCGATTACGTCTTGCTCAACCCACCGTTCAAAGGCACCACCTTGGTGCTGTGGTTGGGCCCCTTTGCCCTGCTGCTGCTGGGCGTGGCCGCCGCCTTCGCCTTTTTCCGCCGGCGCGGCGCCAGCGGCGGCCCGGTGCCGGCCGCCCCGCTTTCAGCCGAGGAAAAACGCCGGCTCGAGACCTTGTTGAAGGATAAGGATCAATGATGATCTGGCTGGTGTTCGCCGCCCTGACCGCCCTGACCCTGGGCATCTTGCTGGTGCCGTTCCTGCGCGCGGCGCCCACCGCCCTGGCTCGGGCCGAATATGACCTGACCGTCTATCGCGACCAGTTGCAGGAAATCGAGCTGGAACTGGAGCGCGGCACCTTGTCCGCCGATCAGGCCGACGCGGCGCGCACCGAAATCCAACGCCGGATCTTGGGGGCCGGGGCCGGTCGCCAGGCCGGCAAGGGCCCGGCCAGCCGCTCGTGGCTGATGGCCGCGGTCATCGCCTTGTTCGTGCCGCTGACCGGTTTCGGCTTTTACCTCTTCTTGGGCGCCCCCATGCTGCCCGACCAGCCTTTTGCCGCCCGCGCCGACAAGATCAAGGAAATGCAGGACCAGGGTCAGATGATCCGCAACATGGTCGCCTCGCTCACCGCCAAGCTGGAACAAAATCCCGGCGACGGCAAGGGCTGGGGCATGCTGGGCCGTTCGTTCAAGGTCTTGGGGGAAAAAGACAAGGCCATGGCCGCCTATCGCAAGGCCATCGCCTTGTCGCCCGCCGATAGCGGCAGCCGCATGGAATTGGCCGGTCTGCTTCTCGAAGACATCCCGCAAGGGGCGGTGCTGCCGCCGGAATTCGTCGGCCTGATGCGTGAAATCCTCGCCGTTGATCCCAATAACATCGATGCCCTGTATTTCGGCGGTATCGCCGCCATGCAGATGGGCGACACCACCCGCGCCCGCGATTTGTGGACCAAGGTGATGATGCAATTGCCGGAAGGCGAGGATAAAAGCGATATCAAGAAGCAGATCGACGGATTGCAATAAAGTCCTGGGCGGCGGGGCGCTATTCCAGCGCTTGGCGCAACGCCGCCGAGGTCGCCCAAGGGGCCAGCGGCAAGCAGGCGGCAAGCATGGCCGCCAAGATCAACAAATGCGGTTCGGCCGACAATCCTTGGACGGCGGCGTCAATGGCGCCGACCCCGAAAATCAATACGGGAACGTAAAGAGGCAGGATCAGCAACGAGACCAGCACCCCGCCGCGCCGCGCGCCCAAGACCAGCGCGGCGCCAATGGCGCCAATCAGCGACAGCACCGGGGTGCCGATCAGCATGGTCAGCATCAGAACGGCGAAGCCGTCGCTGTTCATATGCAACAGAACCGCCAAAATCGGGGCGGCGACCAGCAACGGCAATCCGGTGGTCAGCCAATGGGCCAGAACCTTGGCCAGCACCACCACCATCAATGATGTCGGGGTCAGCACCAGCAATTCCAGCGAACCGTCTTCATAATCGGTCTGGAACAGGCGATCCAACGACAGCATCGACGCCAACAGCGCGGTGACCCACAGCACCCCGGCGGCGACCCGCTCCAAGATGCCGGCTTCGGGGCCGATGCCGAACGGAAACAGCACCACGGTCAAGACGAAGAACGTCACCACCATCAAGCTGTCCGACCCTTGGCGCAGAGCCAGCCGCAAATCGCGTCGCACAACTTCGAGGAAACGGATCATGCCGGGTCTTCTTCTGTTTCGATTCCAAAATCATCCAGGTGAACGGTGCGGGCGCCGGGCAAATCCACATCCTGGTGGGTGGATAACACCACCATCCCCCCGCTGGCGCGGTGGTCCGCGAAAACGCCTTCCAGCACCTTGATGTTATGGCGATCCAAGGCCGTGGTCGGTTCGTCCAAAAGCCACAACGGCGACGGCGCCGCCAGCAACCGGGCCAGATTGGTCCGCCGCTTTTGTCCCGCCGACAGCATCTTGCCCGGGATATCGCGCAAATGGGCAAGGCCGAAGCGGGACAGCGACCGATCCACCGCGTCACTGGCGCGGGCAGCGTCCGGTTCATGCAACCGCGCCCAAAAACGCAGGTTTTCCGCCACCGACAGCACCGGCTTGATGGCGTCGTGATGGCCGACATAATGGGTGCGGGCGGCGTGGATTTCCGGCTCGGCCTGGGTCGAAACCGCGCCCCAGGCCAGCTTTCCCGCCGCCGGCTTCAACAACCCGGCCATCACCCGCAGCAAGCTGGACTTGCCCGAGCCGTTGGGTCCCAGCAAGACCAAAGCTTCGCCGGCGGCAACGCTGAAATCCAGGCCGGCGAACACCACCCGGCCGCCGCGAATGCAGCCGAGGCCGTGACCGGTGAAGGGGGGAAGATCGTTTGGCGCGTTCATGGTCCTGGTATGGCAGAAAACCGGCCGGGGTGAAAGTGATGAACGTCAAGCAAAGTCCGGCTTCAGCCCCCCAGCGGGTGGTGCAATCCCCGCCCGAACGGATAGTTCAGACTGGACTTAAAGCGAAAATTATGGTGTAAGCGCAGGCAATGAAGTCCCATATAATAAGCCAACCGGCTTCCCCCCTTGGGGTTGCCATTCATTCCCCCTTTTTGCGGAGGTCATCCGTGCTTGAAGCCTATCGCCAGCATGTCGCCGAACGTGCCGCCCTCGGGATTCCGCCCCTGCCGCTGTCGGCCAAGCAGACCGAGGAACTGGTCGCCTTGCTGCAAAACCCGCCCAAGGGGGAAGAGCAGTCCCTGGTCGACCTGATCACCCACCGTGTTCCCGCCGGCGTCGACGATGCCGCCCGCGTCAAGGCCACCTTTCTGGCCGACATCAGCGCCGGCGCCATCGCCTGCGCGCTGATCAGCCGGGTCAAGGCCACCGAATTGCTGGGCACCATGCTGGGCGGTTTCAACATCCAGCCGCTGATCCGCCTGCTGGGTGACAAGGAATGCGGCAAGGCCGCCGCCGAAGCGCTGAAAAAGACGCTGCTGGTGTTCGATTACTTCCACGACGTCAAGGATCTGGCCGACAAGGGCAATGCCGACGCCAAAGAGGTGTTGCAGTCCTGGGCCGATGCCGAATGGTTCACCTCGCGTCCCGAGGTTCCGGAAAGCCTGACCGTCACCATCTTCAAGGTGACCGGCGAGACCAACACCGACGACCTGTCGCCGGCCCCCGACGCCTGGAGCCGCCCCGACATCCCGTTGCACGCCTTGGCCATGCTGAAGAACCCGCGTCCGGGCATCGAACCGGAAGAAGCCGGCGTGCGTGGCCCGATCAAGTTCCTGGAAGACCTGCGGGCCAAGGGCAACCTGGTCGCCTATGTCGGCGACGTGGTCGGCACCGGATCGTCGCGCAAATCCGCCACCAATTCGGTGTTGTGGTTCACCGGCGAAGACATCCCCTTCGTCCCCAACAAGCGTTTCGGCGGTGTCTGCCTGGGCACCAAGATCGCCCCGATCTTCTACAACACCATGGAAGATGCTGGCGCCCTGCCGATCGAACTCGACGTCAACCAGATGAACATGGGCGACGTGGTCGAGCTGCGCCCCTATGAAGGCAAGGCCTTGAAGAACGGCGCCGTCATCGCCGAATTCAAGGTCAAGTCCGAGGTGATCTTCGACGAAGTGCGCGCCGGCGGCCGCATTCCGCTGATCATCGGCCGTGGCCTGACCACCAAGGCCCGCGACGCCCTGGGTCTGCCGGTCAGCACCTTGTTCCGTCTGCCGCAACAGCCGGCCGATACCGGCAAGGGCTATTCGTTGGCGCAAAAGATGGTCGGCCGCGCCTGTGGCCTGCCGGAAGGCAAGGGCATGCGCCCCGGCACTTATTGCGAACCCAAAATGACCACCGTCGGCAGCCAGGACACCACCGGGCCGATGACCCGCGACGAGCTGAAGGATCTGGCTTGCCTGGGCTTCTCCGCCGATCTGGTCATGCAGTCGTTCTGCCACACCGCCGCTTACCCCAAGCTGGTCGATGTGCAGACCCACCGCACGCTTCCCGAATTCATCTCGACCCGTGGCGGCATCGCCTTGCGTCCGGGGGATGGCGTCATCCATTCCTGGCTGAATCGTCTGCTGATGCCCGACACCGTCGGCACCGGCGGCGATTCCCATACCCGCTTCCCCATCGGCATTTCCTTCCCGGCCGGTTCCGGTCTGGTCGCCTTTGCCGCCGCCACCGGCGTCATGCCGTTGGACATGCCGGAATCGGTGCTGATCCGCTTCAAGGGCGAAATGCAGCCGGGCGTCACCCTGCGCGATCTGGTTAACGCCATTCCGCTTTACGCCATCCGCCAGGGCATGCTGACGGTGGAAAAGAAGGGCAAGAAGAACATCTTCTCCGGCCGTATCCTGGAAATCGAAGGCTTGCCCGACCTCAAGGTCGAACAGGCGTTCGAGCTGTCCGACGCCTCGGCCGAACGTTCGGCCGCCGGGTGCTCGGTGCGCCTGTCCCCGGCCCCGATCATCGAATACATGACCTCGAACATCACCCTGATGAAGTGGATGATCGCCGAGGGCTATCACGACGCCCGCACCCTGGCGCGACGGATCAAGGCGATGGAAGCCTGGATCGCCGATCCCAAGCTGCTGGAACCCGACGCCGATGCCGAATATGCCGCCATCATCGAAATCGATCTGGCCGACATCAAGGAACCCATCGTCGCCTGCCCGAACGATCCCGACGACGTCAAGCTGTTGTCCGAAGTCGCCGGCGACAAGATCGATGAAGTCTTTATCGGTTCGTGCATGACCAATATCGGCCATTTCCGTGCCGCCGGTAAGGTTCTGGACGGCAAGTCGGATATCCCCACCCGCCTGTGGATCGCGCCGCCGACCAAGATGGACGCCACCATCTTGAACGAGGAAGGCTATTACAGCGTTTTGGGCAAATCCGGCGCCCGCATGGAAATGCCCGGCTGTTCCTTGTGCATGGGCAACCAGGCGCAAGTCCGCAAGGGTTCGACCGCCATGTCGACCTCGACCCGTAACTTCCCCAACCGTCTGGGCATCGACACCCGCGTCTATCTGGGGTCGGCCGAGCTGGCCGCCGTCTGCGCCCTGATGGGCAAGATCCCGACGGTGGCCGAGTACATGGAGCAAGTCAGCGGTCTGGAAGCCAAGGCGGCCGACATCTATCGCTACATGAACTTCGACCAGATCGCCGAATTCCGCGATATCGCCGCCACGGTGAACGTATAATTCAGGCTTCGGGCTGAAATGACCAACCCCCGCCGGGCAACCGGCGGGGGTTTCTTTTATTGGTCAACCGAAACGAAACAAGACGCCCAAGGATTACAGCTTGTCCGCCGCCAGTTTTTCCGCCAACGCCTTTTCCGCCGCAAGTTTTTCCGCCGCGGCGCGGGCTTCGCGCCGATGCTTTTCCGCCAGCAGCTTTTGCGCCTGCATCTGTTGGATGTAAGGGCGCATGCGCAAATCCGACTGGATGATGTGATCGACCAGCCATTCCTTCAAAAAGCCGGCCAGATCGCGAACCATGCGGTCGCGGTCGGGGCCATCAGCGGTTTTGGTGTATTCACCGACGATCAAAGACAGTTTCTTCAGCACATCGCGATGTGACCGGCGGTGACTATCATAATAGGGATAGCGAATGGCCAGCTGAATGTCTTCTTCGCGCTTGAAATGTTCGCCGGTATATTCCACCAAACCCAACAACACCCGGGCAACCCGCTTGTGTTCGATATGGCCCCCCGACATGGCTGCTTCAAAAGCATTGATCAAATCCACCAGATGCCGATGATCGGCGTCGATGGTTGGATCCCCGGTATTCATGGCCTCGCGCCAAGCAATAGACATCACACACCCCCGAGACTCTTCCGTCCCGCCCGTTTCCCATACGGAGTTTACCCGAGGCGCGGCAGCAATTCCAACAATGGAATACCAGCCCTGCGCGCATCCGCAGCGCGCACAAATGCAGGAACCACACGATCATGATGGCCGGATCGCATATTGCCGTCGGCGCCGCCCTGTGGGCGGTGACCGCACGCGTGTCGGGAATGGAGACGATCGAACCACAGGCCCTGGCCGCCGCCGCCCTGGGGGCGCTGTTGCCCGACATCGACCACCCGCAATCCTGGGCCGGCCGCAAGATGCGCCTGGTGTCGGTGCCGCTGGCCCTGGTGGTCGGCCATCGCGGCATCACCCATTCGGCCCTGGCCATCTTAGGCTGCGCCGTTTCGCTGATGGTCCTGGGGACCGGTTGGCTGGCGGCGCCGGTGGTGGTCGGCTATCTGTCGCATTTGCTCGCCGACAGTTTGACGCCGTCCGGGGTACCGTTGCTGTGGCCGAACAAGCGGCGCTTTACCCTGAACCTGTGCCGAACCGGATCGGTGACCGAAATCGCCCTGGTGGCGGCCATAATCGCCGCCGCCGGCTGGGCCGCCGGCATCGACCTGTCACACCTGCCTCGGCCAAAATTATAAAATGGCGCAGCCTTGTGCGAATGACAGCCGCGGATTGCGGGGATGCAGTTTCGTTGCGTCCCCGTAACCGATATTGACGAGGAAATTGGCCTGCCAATGAGTATCGGCAAAAAACGTCCCGTCCACCGTGCCGGCGTCAAACCCGCTCATCGGACCGCAATCCAACCCCAATGCCCGTAGCGCCAAGATGAAATAGCCCGCTTGCAGGCTGGAATTGCGAAAGGCGGTGGCGGCGATCAGACCGTCATTGCCCGCGAACCAAGCGCGCGCATCGGTCTGCGGGTACAGTTCCGGCAATTTGTCGTAGAATTTCATATCCTGGGCGATGATCGCCGTCACCGGGGCGGCCATGGTTTTATCCACATTCCCCGGCGCCAAGGCTGGCCGCAACTTTTCCTTGGCCGCCGGACTGACGACAAAAGCAACCCGCATCGGTTGACAATTGGCCGAACTCGGCCCCAGCACCGCCATATCCCAGGCTTGATGCAACAAGGCCGGATCGACCGGGCGATCTTGCCAATAAGAATGAGTGCGACCAAAGGTGAACATTTGCTCGAGCAGCGGGGTGGTCATGGACCGTCTCCTGTCGTACAACAATAAAAGTTGTTTTAGCTTAAGCTTCACCGGGGCAAGGAACATAGAGGTTGATGCGCGGACTCGGTCGATTCATTGCCATTGTTGCCCTGACCCTGATGGGGACGCAGGCGCTGGCGGCTGATTCGGCGGTGGTGTTCATGTATCACCGCTTCGACGACCCGCGCTTTCCCACCGCCAATACCCGCCTCGATCAGCTGCAAGACCACATCGCCGAGTTGAAAGCCGGCAATTATACCGTCTGGCCCATCCCCCGCATCATCGCTGCGCTGAAAAGCGGCCAGCCACTGCCCGAACGCACGGTCGGCCTGTCCATCGATGACGCCTGGATCACCGTATATCGCACCGCCTGGCCACACTTAAAGGCTGCCAATCTGCCGTTCACCCTGTTCGTGGTCACCGACGAAACCGATAGTGGCGGGGCCGAATACATGAGCTGGGACCAAATCCGCGAAATGACCCAATCGGGTCTGGTCACCATCGGCAGTCAAGGCGCCGGCCACCCGCATATGCCGGCGCTGTCAGCCGCCGCGGTCGCCGAGGATCTGACCCGCGCCGCCGCCCGTTTCCAGGCGGAATTAGGCAGCGTGCCCAAGCTGTTCGCCTGGCCGTTCGGGGAAATGAGCCGCGAGGCCGAAACCACGGTGCGCGCCGCCGGCTATGACGCGGCCTTTGGCCAGCATTCCGGCCCGGCTTGGCTGCACTCCGACCCTTATTTCCTGCCCCGTTTCGCCCTTAACGAAACCTATGGCGAAATCGAACGCTTTCGTCTGGCGGCACGCACCCTTGCCCTGCCGGTGATCGACGTCACCCCCGCCGATCCCAAGCTGGTCAACAACCCGCCTTTGTTCGGCTTCACCTTGGCGCAAGACGTCCCCGGCGTCGAATTACTGGCCTGCTACGCCGCACATGAGGGCAAGCTTGCCATCGAGCAATTGGGGCCACGGGTGGAGGTCCGGATGATGAAACCGTTCCCGCCCGGACGCGGCCGCATCAATTGCACCATCCCCACCCTGGATGGGCGCTGGCGCTGGTTCGGTTGGCAATTTTACCTAAGCCCCGATGGCTCCAACGCCAATTAGAGCGTGATGCATCGTCAAGGCGTCCCGGTCTAATCATCCTCGACGAATTTATCGATATCCAGACGCTGCGGCCCGCCGTCATCCTTGACCGGCAGCGCCAGAGAAATTTCAGGCAAGGTCATCATCGACGAGGTTCGGGTTGCCGCCAAAGTGCGGAAAGTCACCGTGAACGGCAGTAAGCCAGCCTCCATATCGCCGACAAACAGACCGCACGCGCGGGAATAACCACTGCCGATGGCGAATTCCATGCGGTACGTGCCTTCGGGAATATTGCCCACCGCAAGATGATACGTCGCCGGAATGAAATACGAGACCACCGTGGTGCCGCTGGCGGTCTTGAGTTTCACCACCGCGTCATAACGCCCTTCATTATGGATCATCAGCCGGTGTTCACCACTGGCCCGGCGCATCAGCACCTCGCCGGCTTCCGGCTTGACCCCTCGATTGGCGGCGCACCAATCCTGCTTGTGGCGGCTGCCGGCGCCGGCATAAAGGCCGCGCCGCGACACCCAACCGATGACGCCGGACGGCGTCCGCACCTGCGCCCATTCCGGATCGGGCGAATCCAAAATTTGTACGGTTGTGAAACGATCAAGCAGGGTCAGCAGCGGCGCCCCTTCCAGCGGGGCCTGGCGCAATTTCAAATCGGCCACCGCCACATGACGGATATCGCCGACCAAAGCCGGCTGCACCGAAATGCCGGCGGAGGTGGCCACCGGCTGATCCCACGGCTTGGTCAGGCCAAAGCCCAACAATCCCAAAGCCACCGGCAAGGCGGCCAAGGGCAAGCCCTGGGCCGCGAAAACGCCGCCTTTCCACGGCGCCCAGCGGCCGCGCAAGCGCCGGGTCGAATCCTGGGTGGCTTGGCGCAACACCGTCACCTGCCGCTTATGCACCGACAAGCGGGCAAAGCGGGCCGCTTGTTCGGTCAGCCCACGGGCCAGATCGGTTTCTTCCAGATCCAGAAAGGCGCGGGCCTGACGAATCAGCAACCGGGCATTTTGATGACGCGGCTTGGTGCCGCCGAACAAATTGCGCAAAAGCGCGATCGGGGTCAAGACCAGCCCCATGGGCGACCACCAGCCCCAAGCCCAAGTCTGGGTACTGGCCTTAGCCGCGGCCAAATCGGCGCAGTCCCGGCAAAAAATGCCCTCGTCGTGGCTCCAACTGGCCCAGATCAGGTAACTTTTTACCCGGTGGAAAATGACGTAGCGGGGCTGGGCGGTAACCTTGCCGCAGCGTGAACAGGCGAAGGGCGACGACGGGTAATCGTCGCCGTCCTCGGTCAGCGGATGCACCCCGGTGGCATCGTATTCGGCCCGCCGCAGCACGTCCTGCAACACCCGGTAGGCCTCGACAAGTCTTTGAAATTCCAGGCGCGCACCCTCGCTCGGATTGCGGTCTGGATGCAGCTTCTTGGCCCGCGCGCGATAGGCCGTCTTGATCGCCACAAGGTCGGCCCCCGGCGCAAGGCCGAGGATCGCATAATAGCCCTTGGGGTCCTGGGACAGGGTGCTGTTCATCGCTTCAATTCTTGGACATGTCGCCATCAGCCTTGCAAGCACCATGCCGCGACTGTGCGCAAAATTCAGCGATGATTGACCTCGGATTGGATGCGGGTCAAGGCTTCAAGAATACGTTCCCGACTCGCGTCATCGGCGCCACCATGACGCCGCAAAAACTCGGACAAGGGCCGCCCCGAGCCTAAACCGACCAGAACACCCTCGCGCTGGACCACCCAATCGCGCACCAATTGCGCCGCATTGTCATGGCAACCGCCACAGAACTGGCGGAAATCAGCGGATGTCCCGGCTTGCGCCGTCAACATGGCGGTCAACTCGGCGATCTGATCGGCGGCATAGCCGCCATTATGGCGAACCAGATAGGCCGTCACCGGCTGTCCGGACAGTCGGCCGGTGAGAACGCCGGCCCGCATCTCCAGGGATTCGCGGGCGAAATCGCCGGCATGGCCGTGACAACCGCCACATTGACCATCCCACAATGCATGCAGGTCACTGGCCCGCGCCGAACCGGCGACAAGGAAAAGCGCAACGGCACACAGACGGGAGAATGTCGACATCATCATCATTCCCGATTCGTAACAAGAAGGCGAAGCCCCGCCAAAATCCCCCCAGGGACAATCAGGGCGCCATCCGTCCGCGCTGTTGGCCTTGGGGCGGCACTTGGGCGGTGGCGAAGCGATCGAATATCCAATTGGCGACGGCGTTCAATTGTCCGTCGGTCAGCTCAGGAAAGGTGTCGCCGATGGGCGGCATCAGGCCAAAACGCTGAACCGCCATGGCATCCACCGCCTTGGCCTCGGCCGGCGCCTTGATGAAATCCAACACCCGGGCGACAAAGACAGCCCGCTCGGGGCCGGTCACTTGCCGCAGATGCGCCGCCATCATGTCCATGGGGGGCGCGATCATTTCATCGCGTCGCGCCGGGTCACGCTGCTTGAAGTGGCAGGTGCCGCAGGCGCGGTCGAAAATCTCCTCGGGCTGCTCGGCCGCGGCGGGAAGGGCCAGCGCCAGCATGGACAGAAGGGAAAAGGCCAACACTCTCATCGCCAGTCTCCGTCCGATGTTGGACCATGGCAGCATGAAACCACCCTGTCCGCCGTGACGGCGGTCATGCCGCCGGCCAAGAAATGACCCGGCGGGTCATTTCCTGGCCAAACCGATTTATTCCGCCGCCTTGTCGGCCACATGCTGATCATAGGCTTCGACCGCCAGACCGCCATACATCAAGGACGGCCCACCGCCCATGTAGACGGCCATGCCGATCACTTCCATCAATTCTTCCCGGCTGGTGCCAAGATCGCGGGCCGTGCGGGTGTGGAAGGTGATGCAGCCATCACAACGGGCGGCGATGGCGATACCCAGGGCCACCAGTTCCTTGGTCTTGGCGTCCAGCGCCCCATCGGCGCACGCCGCCTTGGCCATGGCGGAAAAGCCCTTCATCACCTCGGGGATGCCGCCGCGCACCTGTCCGACCAGGGTGGACAGGTCCTTGGCCAGATCGGGCCAGTTCTGGGTGCTCATGGACTGAAACTCCGTTTATGGATGCAATGCGGCTAATATGCTGTTCTGGTGAAGAATGTGAAGCGCGCCCCGCGCATGGATGCTCAGCGTCTTTGCCGGAAGAAATCGCGCAGCAAGGCCGAGGCCTCGGATTCACGCAGACCGCCGACGATTTCGGGATGATGATGACAGGTCGCGCGCGCGAACACCCGCGCCCCATGCTCGACGCCGCCGCCCTTGGGATCATAGGCGCCGTAATACAGCCGGCGCAGCCGGGCATGGGCGATGGCCGCCGCGCACATGGGGCAGGGCTCCAACGTCACGTACAGATCGCATTGTTCCAGCCGGGTCCGCCCCAAGACGGCGGCGGCGGCGCGGATCACCTGCATTTCGGCGTGGGCGGTGGGATCATTCAATTGCTCGACCCGATTGCCATCGGCGGCGATCACCGCCCCGTCGCACACCAGCACGGCCCCCACCGGCACCTCGCCACGCCGGGCGGCGGCCTGAGCCTGATCAAGGGCACGTTGCATGAAGTCGGTCATGCTCACCATCTAACACATTGCCGCCATCGCCGCAGGGTTCTATACGATGGTCGGATCGAGACAAAGGCATTCCATGGACGATCTTGCGGTTATCGGCATCACCTTGGACAGCGAACAGCCGGGGGGCTATTCCAAATTCCCCTGGTATGCGCTGCGACAGAATTATTGTTCGGCGGTAGTCAACGCCGGCGGCCTGCCGCTGCCCTTGCCGCACGAACCGACCTTGGCCGCCGCCTATCTTGACCGCATCCATGGGCTGATCGTCACCGGCGGCGCCTTCGACGTCGATCCGGCGCTGTTCGGCGCCGCCACCCGTCATGAAACGGTGGTGCTGAAACAGGCCCGCACCCAATTCGAACTGGCGATGATCCAGGGGGCGCTGGCCCGCGACATGCCCATTCTCGGCATTTGTGGCGGCCAGCAATTGCTCAACGTCGCCTTGGGCGGCACCCTGATCCAGCATATTCCCGCCGAAATCGCCGCTTGTCTGGCGCATGAGCAGCCCAATCCGCGCGACCAAGCCGGCCATGACGTGGTTTTGGTCGCCGGCAGCCGGCTCGCGGCCATCGCCGGGGGCTTGCGCATCGCCGTCAACAGCGCCCATCATCAGGCGGTCAAGACGGTGGCGCCGGGTTGTGTCGTCAATGCCCACGCCGAAGACGGGGTGATCGAAGGCATCGAGGACCCGCGCCGCAAATTCTGCATCGGTGTGCAATGGCACCCGGAATTCACCATCTCAGACGCGGACGCCCGATTGTACCGCGCCTTCATAAAGGCCTGCCGCGCATGAGCGACGAAAACGACACCATCCCCGAAGACAGCGAAGCCGAAGCCCCGGAAAAGGGTGAACGCATCGCCAAACGGCTGGCCCGCGCCGGCATCTGTTCACGACGCGACGCGGAAAAGCTGATCACCTCGCGCCGGGTGGTGGTCAACGGCAAGGCGCTGGAGAGCCCGGCCTTCCTGGTCGGCCCCACCGATCGCATCGTCGTCGACGGCCAATTGGTGCCGGAAGCGGAAAAGGCGCGGGTGTGGCGCTATCACAAGCCGGCCGGACTGGTCACCACCCACCACGACCCCCAGGGCCGGGCCACCGTGTTCCAAAAACTGCCTGAAACCATGCCGCGGGTGATTTCGGTCGGCCGCCTGGATCTCAGTTCCGAAGGCCTGCTGCTGCTGACCAATGACGGCGAGCTGGCCCGGTCGCTGGAATTGCCGGCCGCCGGCTGGGTGCGGCGCTATCGCGTCCGCGTCCACGGTTCGATTGAACCGGAATCGCTGGTGCCTTTGGAAAAGGGCCTGACCATCGACGGCGTCAAATACGGCCCGATCAAGGCGATCTTGGATCGTCAAAAGGGCTCGAACGCCTGGCTGACCATCAGCCTGAAGGAAGGCAAGAACCGCGAAATCCGCCGCGTGATGGAACATATGGGCTGGCCGGTCAGCCGATTGATCCGGGTCTCTTATGGCCCGTTCCAATTGGGCAACCTGGAAGAAGGCGGGGTCGAGGAAGTGCCGGCCAAGATCGTCAAGGAACAATTGGGCCAAGGCGGCGGCAATTGGGCCAAGGCCGATACCGAGGATCGTCCGCGTCCGCCGGCCAAGCACAAGCCCCCGCACGAGAGCAAGGGCCCACGCGAGGGCAGGGGAGCTTACGAAAGCAAGGGACCGCGCGACACCAAGGGATCGCACGAAAGCAAGGGACCGCGCGACACCAAGGGATCGCACGAAAGCAAGGGACCGCGCGACACCAAGGGACCCCATGAGACTCGTCGGCGGTAAACACAAGGGCCGCGCCCTGCAGGCCCCGGACGGCAAGATAGCGCGGCCCACCGCCGACCGGGCGCGGCAGGCCTTGTTCAATATCTTGGCCCATTCCGATCTGGTGGAACTGGACGGCGCGGTGGTGGTCGATTGCTTCGCCGGTTCCGGTGGGCTGGGGCTGGAAGCGCTGTCGCGCGGCGCCGCCGCGGTGACCTTCGTCGAAAATCATCCGCTTTCCATCGCCGCCATCCGCGCCAATCTGACCGCCTTGCGCGAAGACGCCGAGATCATCCGCGCCGACGCCACCAAGCTGGCCAGGGCCAAGACAGCCTGCACCCTGGCCCTGTTGGACGCGCCCTATCATTCCGGTCTGTCGGCGCCGTGCTTGGCGGCCTTGGCGGCTCAGGGCTGGCTGGTCGACGGCGCCCTGGCGGTGGTGGAAGTCGCCGCCAAGGAGGATTTCACCCCTCCGCCCGGCTTCACCGTGCATGACCAACGTATCTATGGCGCGGCCCGGTTGATTTTCTTGCTTTTCCGCGCTTGATTCGTCCCCTGACCGCGCCATATTGGTCGCAACGTGCAACTCCCGAGCCACGAGGTAAGACAATGGCCTTCGGATCCGATCGTAAATATATGACGCCTGCGCAAGCCGACGCCGCCCAGATCGACGTTGGTCTGCGTCAGTACATGCTGCGGGTTTACAACATGATGGCGCTGGGCCTGGGCCTGACCGGTGTGGTCGCCTTGCTGGTCGCCAACAATCCGGCCGTCTTCGGCCTGTTCTTCCAGCGCAGCGCCACCGGCAATGTCGGCCCCAACCTGTTGGGCTGGGTCGCCTTGCTGGCTCCGGTCGGCTTGGCCCTGTGGCTGAGCTTCCGCCTCCACGCCATGCGCGCCAGCACCGCCGCCGGCATGTTCTATGGCTATGCGGCGCTGATGGGCATTACGCTGTCCATGTACCTGCAAATCTATACCGGCGTCAGTGTCGCCCGGACCTTCTTCATCACCGCTTCGGCCTTCGCCGGTCTGTCGCTGTGGGGCTATGTCACCAAGAAGGACCTGTCCGGCTTCGGCAGCTTCCTGATCATGGGCCTGTGGGGTCTGATCATCGCCTCGCTGGTCAACATGTTCCTGGGCAGCTCGATGATGAGTTTCATCATCTCGGCCGCTGGCGTGCTGATTTTCGCCGGCCTGACCGCCTATGACACCCAGAAGATCAAGGAAATGTATTTCGAAGCCGACGACAGCGAGACCGCTTCGAAAAAGGCCATTTTCGGCGCCCTGACCCTGTATCTCGACTTCATCAACCTGTTCATCTATCTGCTGCGTTTCCTCGGCGACCGCCGCTAAACCAGCGCTTGACCAACAAACCCCCGCCGGGTCGCCTCGGCGGGGGTTTTCGTTGATGCCCTCAGATGGTCTTGGCCTCGAACTGGCACAGATCGTTGACCACGCACAGATGGCATTCGGGCTTCCTCGCCTTGCAGACATAGCGGCCGTGCAGGATCAGGTAATGATGGGCGTCGCGGCCCCACCGCGCCGGGGTGATTTTCAGCAAGCCTTCCTCGACCTCCAAGACCGTCTTGCCCGGGGCCAGGCCGGTGCGGTTGCCCAGGCGGAAACAATGGGTGTCGACGGCGATGGTGGGATGGCCAAAGGCCACGTTCAACACCACGTTGGCGGTCTTGCGACCGACACCGGGCAATGCTTCCAGCGCGGCGCGCTCCTCGGGCACTTGGCCGCCATGGCGGGCCAGCAGGATTTCCGACAAGGCGATGACGTTCTTGGCCTTGGTCTTGTACAAGCCGATGGTCCGGATGGCCTCGCGCAGATTTGCCTCGCCCAACGCCACCATGGCGGCCGGATCACGCACCCGGGCGAAAAGCGGCCCGGTCGCCTTGTTCACCCCGATATCGGTGGCCTGGGCCGACAACACCACCGCCACCAGCAAGGTATAGGAATTCACGTATTCCAGATCGCTTTTGGGATTGGGGCGGTCGGCGGCAAGACGCGCATAAAACTCGTCGGCCTGGGCGGCATTCATCATGGCAGATCTTTCGTCGTCATCGTCCACTTATACCAGCAGGCTTTCCGTTTCGTCCCGGATGACCGGCGCGAACAGATAGTCACCCAACGGGTCATGGCCGCCGTGACGCCGCTTGGCCAACGCCCGCGACCCCACCGCATAACAATAGGCGCAGCCGTGTGGGCAGGTGTCATAAGCCCCGATATCGCGGCTTTGATGGCAGGCGCAGCCGGGACGGTTGCCCAAGACCTTGGCGGCGATGGCCCGCCGCAATCCCCAGCCGGCGGCCACGTCTTCCAGTCGGCGCGCATCGATGCAGACCGCCGCCTCGGTTCCCGGCGCCGCATAGGCCGGCTGCGAACACAGACCAAGACGCATGCCGTGGCCGGCGGCCATCCGGGCCAAATCGGCGGCCAAGTCCCGCTTCACCGCCTCGTCCGGGTCGTCCCAGTCAAAGCCTTCGGCCCGCGCCGCCGCATCCATGTTGCGCGCCGTCTTTTTGTAAATGGTGGCGAATGAAATGACGCATTCATCCACCACCCCGGCCAGCGCCTGGGCCAGACGGGCGAAATTTTCCCGGTGAAACCCAACCGGGGTCAGGCTGGTGAAAACAATGGGGTCATAGCGCCAGACCACGGCGCGGGGGCCAAATTCCGCCGCCAGTTCCCGCATATGGGCAATCGCCCGCTCTGGCGCGATCACCGAAAGGTCCAAGGCGCGAGGATAGCCGGTCACCGTCTGACTGACGACAAAGGGCAGATCGGCCGCCCGCACCATGCGCAAACCGGGAACAAAGGGCTGGGCGTTGCGAGTCCAAAAAACAAAGCCGTCAACATTCTGGCGCAAGGCGATCGTCGCCGGCGGCCCGCCATAGGGGTTCACCACCTTGGCGAAACCGGCGCGGAAGCGATTTTCGAACCATGGCGCATAGAACGCGGGAATGTCGGTGCGGTAGCTGGCCGAAACGATCATGGGGCAATGCTGACCCTGGCGCGGCATTGTTGGCCAGCGCTTTTTTCATTTCCGCATGAGTTGAAGTTCGTCGGGAGTTGCAGCCCCCCAACGCCACCCTATATAACCCCGCAGACGGCGCGTGTGCGCCATCCGGATTATCCAAGGGGGTCCGGCGGTTGCCGCCCTGTCACAGGGACCACCGGACCGGCCAAATTGAATGAGGACGACATGAGCAAAGTCATCGGTATCGATCTGGGCACCACCAATTCCTGCGTTGCGGTGATGGACGGCAAAACCGCCAAGGTCATCGAAAACGCCGAGGGCATGCGCACCACCCCCTCCATGGTCGCCTTCACCGATTCCGGTGAACGTCTGGTCGGTCAGCCGGCCAAGCGCCAGGCGGTCACCAACCCGACCAACACCTTGTTCGCCATCAAGCGCCTGATCGGGCGCCGCTTTGACGATCCGATCACCAAGAAAGACATGAACTTGGTGCCCTATCACATCGTCAATGGCGAGAATGGCGACGCCTGGGTCGAATCGGGCGACAAGAAGCACAGCCCCAGCCAGGTTTCCGCCTATATCCTGATGAAGATGAAGGAAACCGCCGAATCCTATCTCGGTGAAAAGGTCACCCAGGCGGTGATCACCGTCCCGGCCTATTTCAATGACGCCCAGCGTCAGGCGACCAAGGATGCCGGCCGCATCGCCGGCCTGGAAGTCCTGCGCATCATCAACGAACCGACCGCGGCCGCCCTGGCCTATGGCATGGAGCGCAAGGGCGGCGGCATCGTCGCTGTCTACGATCTGGGCGGCGGCACCTTCGACGTCTCGGTGCTGGAAATCGGCGACGGCGTGTTCGAAGTCAAGTCGACCAACGGCGACACCTTCCTCGGCGGCGAGGATTTCGACGCCCGCATCATGGATTACCTGGCCGACGAATTCAAAAAAGAGCAGGGCATCGACCTGCGCAATGACCGTCTGGCCTTGCAGCGCCTCAAGGAAGCGGCCGAAAAGGCCAAGTGCGAGCTGTCTTCGTCGATGCAGACCGAAGTCAACCTGCCGTTCATCACCGCCGATGCCTCTGGCCCCAAGCATCTGAACATCAAGCTGACCCGCTCGAAGCTGGAAGCCCTGGTGGAAGATCTGGTCGCCCGCACCATCGAACCCTGTAAGGCGGCGCTGCGTGACGCCGGCCTCAAGGCCAGCGAAATCGACGAAGTCATCTTGGTCGGCGGCATGACCCGCATGCCCAAGATCCAGGAAGTGGTGAAGGAATTCTTTGGCCGCGAGCCGCATAAGGGCGTCAACCCGGATGAAGTGGTGGCCATCGGCGCCGCCATCCAGGGCGGCGTGCTCAAGGGCGAAGTCAAGGACGTCTTGTTGCTCGACGTCACCCCGCTGTCGCTGGGCATCGAGACCCTGGGCGGCGTCTTTACCCGTCTGATCGACCGCAACACCACCATCCCCACCCGCAAGTCCCAGGTGTTCTCCACCGCCGAGGACAATCAGACCGCGGTCACCATCCGCGTGTTCCAGGGCGAGCGTGAGATGGCCGCCGACAACAAGATCTTGGGCCAGTTCGATCTGATGGGCATTCCGTCGGCGCCGCGCGGCGTGCCGCAGGTGGAAGTGACCTTTGACATCGACGCCAACGGCATCGTCAATGTCAGCGCCAAGGACAAGGCCACCAACAAGGAACAGCAGATCCGTATCCAGGCGTCGGGCGGTCTGGCCGATGCCGATATCGAACGCATGGTCCGCGAAGCCGAAGCCCATGCCGCCGATGACAAGAAGCGCAAGGAAACGGTGGAAGCCCGCAACCATGCCGACGGTCTGGTTCACAGCTCGGAAAAGTCGCTGAAGGAATTCGGCGACAAGGTCGATGCTGGTCTCAAGAGTGAAATCGAAGCCGGCATCGCCGATTTGCGTGCGGTGATGGATGGCGACGATGCCGAACTCATCAAGACCAAGACCGAGGCCTTGATGCAGACGTCCATGAAGCTGGGCGAAGCCATGTACAAGGCCCAGGAAGCCGCCGGCGGTGCCGAGGCCGAGGGTTCCGCCGCCGCTGGCGGTGACGACAAGGTGGTCGACGCCGATTTCGAGGAAGTCGACGGCGACAAGAAAGGCAAGTAAGCCTGAAAGCCAAATAGCCCGCCCCGTTCGCCGGGGCGGGCCAGTTGTCCTGTAAGAAATGGTATTGGTATGAGCAAGCGCGACTATTACGAAGTCCTGGGTGCAGAACGCGGGGCCTCGGCCGATGAGCTGAAAAAGGCCTATCGCAAGCTGGCTATGCAGTACCATCCCGACCGCAACCCGGATAACCCGGACGCCGCCGACAAGTTCAAGGAATTGAACGAGGCTTATGACGTCCTCAAGGACGAACAAAAGCGCGCCGCTTATGATCGCTTTGGCCATGCCGCCTTTGAAAACGGCATGGGTGGCGGGCGCGGACAAGGCGGTTTCTCGGATTTCGGCGGCGGCGGCGGCGGTTTCTCGGATCTGTTCGAGGAAATGTTCGGCGATTTCATGGGCGGACGACGCGGCGCCGCCACCGGGCGCGGCAACGATCTGCGCTTCAACATGGATATCAGCCTGGAAGACGCCTTCGCCGGCAAAAGCACCACCATCACCGTGCCATCCTCGGCGTCGTGCGAATCGTGCAAGGGCACCGGCGGCAAGGACGGCGCCCAGCCGACCACCTGTGGCACCTGCCACGGCCATGGCAAAGTGCGGGCGCAGCAAGGCTTTTTCACCATCGAACGCACCTGCCCGACCTGTCAGGGCATGGGCAAGGTGATCAAAGACCCCTGTCGGGTGTGCGGCGGCCAAGGCCGCGTGCGCAAGGACAAGACCCTGCAAGTGACCATTCCCGCCGGCGTCGAGGAAGGCACCCGCATTCGCCTGTCGGGCGAGGGCGAGGCCGGCGCCCGCGGTGCCCCCGCCGGCGATCTGTACATCTTCTTGTCGATCAAGCCGCACCGCATCTTTCAGCGCGACGGTGCCAACATCTATTGCCGGGTGCCCATCCCCATGACCACCGCCGCCCTGGGCGGAGTTATCGACGTCCCCACCATCGACGGCTCGATGACCAAGGTGACCATTCCGCCCGGCAGCCAATCGGGCAACCAGTTCCGGCTGAAATCCAAGGGCATGAGCGTGCTGCGCAGCCCCGCCCGTGGCGACATGTTCATCCAGGCCATGGTCGAGACCCCGGTCAACCTGACCGCCCGCCAGCAGGAATTGCTCAAGGAATTCGATGCTGCCGGCGACACCGACGGCAAACACAACCCTGAAAGCGAAGGCTTCTTCGCCAAGGTCAAGGAGTTGTGGAAGGATCTGACCGAATAGGATTGAACCCCCGCTCTTCATGCGCATATCATCTGCGCATGAAGAGCGGAGCGATCCCATGAGTACGGTGTCGAAGAAGTCGAATTCCAAGCAATCGTGTAACCTCAGCATCAATGCTGCGTTGCTGCGCGAGGCCAAGGGCTTGGGCATCAACCTGAGCCAGACCCTGGAATCCGAACTGGAAAAGCTGGTGCGCCAAGCCAAGGCCAAGACCTGGGCCGAGGAAAACCGCGAAGCCATCGAAAGCCAGAACCGCTGGATCGAGAAGCACGGCTTGTGGAGCGACGGGCTCAGGATGTTCTGATGCGCCAATTCGACGTGCATCTGCCCAATGGCGACGGCCCCTTGTTGCTGGTTCTGCAAGCCGAGGCCGTCAACCCGTTTTCCATCGTCGTCGCCGCACCGCTTTATCCCGCCGACGACTGGCACGATCCGGTGCGCCACCTGCAACCCCGCTTCGTCATCGGCGACAAAAATTTCGTCCTTGCCACCAATTATCTGGCGGCTGTTCCTCGCAGCCAGTTCGGCACTGTGCTGGCGTCGCTGGAGCCGCACCGCGCAACCATCCTCGCCGCCCTGGATTTCCTGTTCACCGGCATCTGACCTACGGAGCAACACACATGAAGATCGGTATCGTCGGCTGCGCCGGCCGCATGGGACGGATGTTGATGAACGCGGTGGTCGAGGCCGAAGGCTGCACCTTGTCGGGCGGCACCGAACGTCCCGGTTCACCGCAGGTTGGCCAGGATGTCGGCGCCGTGCTGGGCCTGGGCAAGCTGAACGCCGTTATCAGCGACACTCCATCGACCCTGTTCGCCGCCTCTGACGCGGTTATCGACTTCAGCGCCCCCGCCGCCACCGTCGCCCACGCCGCCTTGGCCGCCGAAATGGGCAAGATCCTGATCGTCGGCACCACCGGACTTTCCAAGGAGGACGAGGCCAGGCTGGCCGAGGCGGCGAAAAGCGCCACCATCGTCTATGCCCCCAATTTCAGCGTCGGCGTTAACCTGCTGATGGCCCTGACCGAGCGTGCCGCCGCCATTCTGGGTGATGATTACGATATCGAAATCGTCGAGATGCACCATCACCACAAGGTCGATTCGCCATCGGGCACCGCCTTGGGCCTGGGCCGGTCGGCGGCCAAGGGCCGCGCCGTGGCGCTGGACAGCGTCTGGCGCAAAAGCCGCGATGGTCTGGTCGGCGCCCGCCCCAAGGGCGAGATCGGTTTCGCCACCCTGCGCGGCGGCGACGTCGTCGGCGACCACACGGTGATGTTCGCCAGCGAGGGCGAGCGGGTGGAACTGACCCACAAGGCGTCAAGCCGTGCCGTCTTCGCCAAGGGCGCCGTGCGCGCCGCCCTGTGGGCCAAGGAGCAAAAGCCGGGGCTTTATTCCATGCGCGACGTGCTCGGGCTGTAGCGCAGGATCTTCCACACCGTGCGGCCGGCATCGTCGGCCACGTACAAAGATCCGTCCGGGGCGGCGGCAATCCCCACCGGCCGCCCCCAGACCGCATGCGCCGTCGTCATGAAACCGGTAGCGAAGGCTTCGTAATAGCCCAGCGGCTTGCCGTCCTTGAACGGAACCCGCGCCACCATATAGCCGATGGGTTCTGATCGGTTCCAGGAACCGTGCAGGCCGACATAGGCGTCACCATCGGCAAAAGCCAATCCCAGCGGGGCCGAATGGGCGCGAAACAACAAATCGGGCGGCCGCGTCCCCGCCACCTTGTCCGCAGCCTTGTGTCCCAGGCCGGGATGCGGATTGTTTCCCAGATAGGCATAGGGCCAGCCGTAAAAACCATCCTCGACCACCTGGGTCAGATAATCGGGAACCAGTTCATCGCCCAGGCCATCGCGTTCGTTGACCACCGTCCATAAGTCATCGCTGCCGGGGCGAAAGCTCAGGCCCACCGGATTGCGCAAGCCGGCGGCGAAGGTCCGGCCGCCATGGCCGACGCCGTCAAAGACGCGAATGGTGGCGCGCGGTTCGGCTTCTTCGTCCACATTGCGGCGCGAGCCGATACCGACGTAAAAACGTTGGCCATCAGCCCCCAGGGCCAGCGACCGGGTGGAGTGACCGCGATCATCACCCAACGCCCCCTCCGGGGTGATCTGCCGACGGCCTGTCGGCCGATCCTGATCAGGATGCCAAGGCAACGCCCACACCGCCCTGGTATCAGCCACCCACACCGCGCCATCCCGCCATGCCAGCCCAAACGGTTCACTGAAACCATCGGCGAAAAGGTGACGCCGTTCGGCGACGCCGTCACCATCGGCATCCACCAGCCGGGTCAGCTTGTCGAAACGCTGTTCGGCCACCAAAACCGAACCGTCGGCCAGTACCAGCAGATTACGCGGATGATCCAACCCCTCGGCGAACAAAATCGCCCGCCAGCCGGGCGGCACCTTCAGTCCCACCCCTGGCGGCCGTGCCACCACATCGGCCGGATTGGCCTTCGATGGCGTCGCATAGGGTGGCGGCAGATCACCGATGCCGACGCGCAAGCGGGTCCCCGGCGCCGGATCGGCCCAGGCCGGGGCAGCAAGCAACACGACCACGATTAACAGCCGACGCATGCGGGGACCTTCGACAAAAAAGGCCCTTCCGCTGCCGGAAGGGCCTTTGCTGTTAGACGCTGGTATCGACCTGTTCCCCTGGCGGGGCTTTCGGTCCGCCCTTGGACACCGCCACCAAGGCCGGACGCAGCAGGCGTTCATGCAGCTGATAACCCTGCTGCATGACCATCACCACCGTCCCTTCCGGCTGGTTGGCATCTTCCATTTCCATCATCGCCTGATGCAAATTAGGGTCGAAACGTTCGCCCATGGCTTGGATCAGGCGGATGCCGTAACGTTCCATCGTCGCCAGCATCTCACGCTCGGTCAGCTCCACCCCCACCGTCAAGGTGTTGGCGATGTCGTTGCCTTCGCGCGCATTCGGCGGCACCGCATCCAAGGCCCGGCGCAAATTGTCGGCGACGCTCAGCACATCCTTGGCAAAATTGGAAACGGCGAACTTGCCGCGATCCTCGGCTTGCTGTTCCAGACGGCGACGGACGTTTTCGGTGTCAGCGCGGGCGTAAAGAACCTCGCTTTTCAGCTTGGCCACTTCCGCTTCCAGCTCGGCGATGCGGGCCTCGGGGGAAACCGTATCGACCGGGGCCGGGCTTTCCGGGGCGGGCGTTTCCGCGCCTTGTTCAGTGGTCTGTTCCTCGCTCATGCCTTTACTTCTTCCGTTTAGAGTTATCCGATCAGACGGCCGACAACCTTGGCAGTGTAATCGACCATGGGGATGATACGGGCGAAATTCAGCCGTTGCGGGCCGATCACGCCGATGGCGCCGACGATCTGTTCCCGCGCGTCGCGATAGGGCGCGACGATCATGGAACAGCCGGTGACGCCGAACAGCTCGTTTTCCGAGCCGATAAAAATCTGCACACCTTCTGCCACATTGGCCAGATCAAGCAAACGTAGGAATTGTTCCGAGGTTTCCAACGCCTCGAACAAGCCGCGAATCCGCTCTAAGTCCTCGACGGCGGTGACGTCGTCAAGCAAATGCGACTGGCCCCGCACGATCAACGAGGCATGGCTGGCCTCGCCCGACCAGGTGGCCAGACCGGCTTCGACCACCCGCGTGGTCAGTTCGTCCAATTGGTGGCGCTGCCGGTCCAGTTCCGTTTGCACCAGTTCGCGCACGTCGTCGAGGCTGCGACCGACCAGACGATCATTCAAATAATTGGCCGCCTCCACCAGCGAGCGCGGCTCGACCTCGGGCGGCAGATCCAGCAAGCGGTTTTCCACCATGCCGTCTTGGGTCACCAGCACCACCAAGGCGCGGCCGCGCCCCAGCCAGACGAAATCGATCTGCTTGAGCGCCCGCTGCATCTTCGGCGCCACCACCATGCCGGCGCAGCGCGACAGCCCGGACAAAGCGCCGATGGCTTCGCTCAGCACCTGTTCCATGCTTTTGCCCATGGCCTGACAGCGAACGTCAATGGCCGAGCGTTCATCCTCGGGCAGGCGGCCCACTTCCAGCAAACCGTTGACGAACAGGCGCATGCCCGCCTGGGTCGGCAGCCGCCCGGCCGAGGTATGGCGGGCATAAAGCAAGCCGGCATCTTCCAGGTCGGCCATGACATTGCGGATGGTGGCCGGCGACAGCGACACCCCCAAGCGGCGCGACAAGGTGCGCGAGCCGATGGCTTCACCCGTATGCACATAGGCTTCGACGATCTGGCGAAAAATTTCGCGCGACCGGTCGCTCATCTCTGTTATGACGGGGCTCTTGCCGGGCATGATCCTTGGTGCCTTGTCGGTTCCGTCCGGAATCTAGTGAGGGATCGTCATCCCGTCAACGTGGGGGGTTCCCCCGAAGACGGGGAATCGCTAGGGTTCGCACGATTTTCTTCCCGACCTTAAGCTTAAGGACCCACCATGTCCCATCGCCCCTCCGGCCGTGCTTTCGACCAAATGCGCGACATTCGCCTGGAAACCGGTTTTTCCCGCCACGCCGAAGGGTCGTGTCTGGCCAAGTTCGGCGACACCCATGTGCTGTGCACCGCTTCGGTGGAAGAACGGGTTCCCCCGTTCCTGCGCAATACCGGCAAGGGTTGGGTCACCGCCGAATACGGCATGCTGCCGCGCTCGACCCACACCCGTACCGACCGTGAAGCGGCCAGGGGCAAGCAATCGGGCCGCACCCATGAAATTCAGCGCCTGATCGGCCGCTCGTTACGCGCCGTCACCGACCTCAAGGCCATGGGCGAAATGCAGATCAAGCTGGATTGCGACGTCCTGCAAGCCGATGGCGGCACCCGCACCGCGTCGATCACCGGCGCCTGGGTTGCCCTGCACTTGGCTTTTCAAAAGCTGGTGGCGGCCGGCAAGTTGCCGGCGGTGCCGCTGATCGATCAGGTCGCCGCCATTTCCTGCGGCATCTATGAAGGCGTTGCCGTCCTTGACCTGGATTACCCGGAAGATTCGTCGGCCCAGGCCGACGCCAATTTCGTTCTTACCGGTACCGGCGGCATCGTCGAGGTTCAAGGCACCGCCGAGGAACGCCCGTTTTCCCGCGATCAGTTCACCCAATTGCTGGAACTGGCGGAAAAGGGCGTGACCGAACTGGCGCTGCTGCAAAAGAAGGCGGTGGGATTGGCATGAACCGAAAGTTCAAGGGCGGCAAGCTGGTCATCGCCAGCCACAATGCCGGCAAGGTGCGCGAAATCGGCGACCTGCTGGCCAGTTTCCAGACCGACGTGATTTCGGCGGCAACCCTGGGGCTGGCCGAACCGGAAGAAACCGGAACGACCTTTGCCGCCAATGCCGAATTAAAGGCCCTGGCCGCCGCCAGGGCCGCCAACCTGCCGGCGCTGGCCGATGATTCCGGTCTGGCGGTGGATGCCTTGGGCGGCGACCCCGGCATCTATTCCGCCCGCTGGGCCGGACCGAGCAAGGATTTCGCCGCCGCCATGGCCGCTGTGCACGCCAAGATGGGCGCCACCGCCGACCGTGCCGCCCGCTTCGTCTGCGCCCTGGCCCTGGCCTGGCCCGACGGTCATGTGGAAACCTTCGAAGGGGTGGTCAAAGGCGAGATCGTCTGGCCGCCGCGCGGCGCTCACGGTTTCGGCTATGACCCGTTCTTTCTGCCGCTTGGCGGCAGCCTGACCTTTGGCGAGATGGACGCGGCGGCCAAGCACGCCATCAGCCACCGGGCCGACGCCTTCGCCAAATTGGTGGCGGCGTGCTTCCAGTAAATCCACCCGGCTTCGGCATTTATATTCATTGGCCGTTCTGCCTGTCCAAATGCCCCTATTGCGACTTCAACAGTCACGCCGCCGACGCCATCGACCAAGACCGCTGGCGGGCGGCCTTGCTGCGGGAACTGGATTATTTCGCCGCCTGGAAACCCAGTGCCGTGGTGACCTCGATCTTTTTCGGCGGCGGCACCCCCAGCCTGATGGAACCGGCGACCACGGCGGCGCTGATCGAGCGAGTCCAGCGCCATTGGGCCTGTGATTCCATGATCGAAATCACCTTGGAAGCCAATCCATCCACCGTCGAAATCCAGCGTTTCCGCGATTTTCGCGCCGCCGGCATCAATCGGCTGTCGTTGGGGGTGCAGGCGTTGAACGAGGCCGACCTGCATTTTCTTGGCCGTCGCCACGGTGTCGATGAAGCCTTGGCCGCCATCGATCTGGCGGCCAAGACCTTCCCACGCTTTTCCTTTGATCTGATCTATGCGCGGCCCGGTCAAACCACCACGGCCTGGGAAGCCGAGCTGAGCCAGGCGCTGACCCTGGCCGGCGACCATCTGTCGGCCTATCAACTGACCATCGAGGAAGGCACCGCCTTTTATCCCAGCCATGCCCGCGGCGACTTTAGCTTGCCGGACGAAGACCGGGCGGCGGAGATGTTCAGCCTGACCCGCGCCATCACCGCCCAGGCCGGGTTGCCGGCCTACGAGATTTCCAACCATGCCCGCCCCGGCGGCGAGGGCCGTCATAACCTGACCTATTGGCGCGGCGGTGATTATGTCGGCATCGGACCGGGCGCCCATGGCCGGCTGAACCATACCGCCACCCGCCAACACCGCGCCCCCGATGTCTGGCTGCGGCGCGTCGAAGCCGACGGCCATGCCAGCCAGGGCACGGAAAAACTGGATACGGCGACACGGGCGGAAGAGCTGGTGATGATGGGCTTGCGCCTGAACCAGGGACTGAACGCCGACTATTTCCAGCACCAATGCGGTTTGGATTTATGGCGGGTCATCGATGCCCAGGCCTGTGCGCAGCTTGAACAAGACGGTCTGTTGAAACGCACAGCCCTGGGGATCGCCGCCACCGAAGCCGGCCTGTTAGTGCTGAACGCCCTGACCGCCGCCTTGTTGGCTTAGAGCATTTTCACGCGAAGCGTGGACATGCGATAAGCCGGAGCGGCCCGTCACGGGCCACTTTTGAAATCTAGACCAATTTCCGCTTTAGCTGAAACTGGTTTAGATCACATCCCCGCCGCTGGCGCGGCGAAGCTGGTGGGGGCGGGGGCGATATCGTGAATCCCCGCCTTGGCGATTTCGCGCACGGCCAGCCCGCGTTCCGGCGTACCATCGGTGCGCAGACGGAACAAGCCGTCAATGCCGGCAAAGCCGCCGGCATTGGTCAGCGTCGCCATGGAATAATCCAGGTTTTGCCGCACCAGGGTCGCCGCCAAAGCGGTGGCGTCATAAGCCAGCGACGCCCGCAAGGTGCCGGCGCGGGGCGGGCGGGTGGCAAAAGCGGTGGCGTAACGACGTTCGAACTCGGCATAAGCCTCGGCCGCCGGCGCGGCGAACCAGGCGCCTTGCAACGACGGCTCGTTGCTTAGGCGCGGATCGTCCCACAACATGGTGCCCAACAGCGGCACCTTGTCGATATCGACCTCGTAATAGGTGACCAGCGACGACACCGTGCGCAGCCGGGTGCCGTCATCGGCGATCATCGCCGCGTCGAAAGGCGGCGGCGGCACCGGGCCGACACTGGTCTTGCTGCGGCCGCGGGTGCGGGATTCCACCTCGGTAAAGCGTTTGATGGTGTTGCTGACGTCCTTGGCCTGGGGGTCGTAGAATTCCACCTTGACCACCTGGCCCCCAAGCTGCGGCACCACAATGCGGAAGGCGTCGGCCACCGCTTGGCCGTATTCATCCGAACGGGCCAGCAGGGCGAACTTTTCTTTCCCCTGCGCACGGGCATGGGCAACCACCCGGCGCACCTGGGATTCGGGCAGAAATCCGACGCTATAGACCCCCTGGCCAAGGGCGGCGCGATCGGTGGTGAATGAAATCGTCGGCACCCCCCACAGCCGGGCTTGCGGCGCCACCGCCTTGACCTCGGCTGAGAACAGCGGGCCAAGAATAATATCGGCGCCTTGGGTCCGGGCCTGGGTCAGGGCGTTCACCGCGCCTTCCGGCGTGCCTTTGGTATCAAGCGGAATAAGGTTCAGGCGTTCGTCGGCCACATCGAACAAAGCCAACTGGGCGGCATTGGACATGGCTTGGCCCCAGGCGGCATAGGGGCCGGACAGCGGCACCAGCAACGCCGCCCGGATTTCGTCGCGTCCCTGGAAACTGGCGGGCGGCGCCACAAGTTGCGGCGCCTCGGAGCGGATTACCGGCGGCGGCGGCGGCGGCTCACGCGGCAATTGCACCTGCGGGCGCTGCCCTGAATCAGCCGGCGGCACCGCCTGTTCGCTCCGACTTTGCGGTGCGGGCTTGGTTCCACTCATCCACGGTGATAAGTCTGCCTGCTGACAACCGCTCAACAGCAGGGCCGAAAGCAATGGCAAGGCAGCAAAAAAGCGACGCAACGGAACCCTCCCCGACGGCGATCGATGGCCTTGGCGAGGGTAGACATTTGCGGCCGGGAAGTAAACCGGCGCCAGGCCTGTATCTGGTCGCCACCCCCATCGGCAACATGGGCGACATTACCTATCGCGCCGTCGAGGTTTTGCGCGCCGCCGATCTGGTCGCCTGCGAGGATACCCGGGTCAGCGGCAAGTTGATGACCCGATTGGGATTGGACCGGCCGCTTTCGTCCTATCACGAGCATAATTCCGAACGCGCCGGCCCCGAATTGATCAAGCGGCTCAAAGACGGCGCGGTCATCGCCTTGATTTCCGACGCCGGCACACCGCTGGTTTCCGATCCCGGCTACCGACTGGTCAAGGCCTGCGTCGCCGAGGGCATCATGGTCACCGCCTTGCCCGGCGCCTCGGCCATGCTGACCGCCCTGCAATTGTCAGCCCTGCCCAATGACCGTTTCCTGTTTGCCGGTTTCTTGCCCAACAAGTCCACCGCCCGCCGCAAGGCCCTGCGCGAGGTGGCCACGGTGCCGGCAACGCTGATGTTTTATGAATCACCCAACCGTTTGGGCGAATCCCTGGCCGACATGGCCGCCGTGCTTGGCCCCCGCCAAGCAGCGGTGGCCCGCGAACTGACCAAACTGCATGAAGAAGTTGCCCGAGGCGACCTGTTCACCCTGGCCAACCGCTATGCCGACGCCCCCCCCAAGGGGGAGGTGGTGGTGGTGGTCGCACCGCCCGGCGAGGCGCTACCCCTGGGCGAGGAAGACCTCGACGACCGTCTGCGCGCCGCCATCGCCGGCGGCGCCTCGGTCAAGGACGCCGCCGCCCTGGTCGCCGCCGAAACCGGCTTTCCCCGGCGCGATATCTATGCGCGGGCGCTGCGTCTGTCGCAGGCCGCCCCCGATTCGACGCCGTGATCACTCGGCGGCAAGCGTGGCGCAGCGGCCAGCGCGGTGAAACACTGGCGGTCTGGTGGCTGCGTCTAAAGGGCTACGCCATCCTGAGCCGGGGCTATGCCATCGGCCGCGGCACCGGCGCCGGTGAAATCGACATCGTCGCCCGCCGCGGCAAGACCATCGCCTTTGTCGAGGTCAAGGTCCGCCCCACCTTGGCCGCTGCCGCCCAAGCCATCACCCCGGCCCAGCAGCGCCGCATCGTCCGAGCGGCAGCGGCTTTCCTCGCCGCCCATCCCCGGCTGGTCGGCTGCGATGCCCGTTTCGACGCCGTCTTGCTGGCGCCCGGTTGCTGGCCCCGCCACATTTCCGACGCATGGCGCATGGATGCTTGAGAGCATCGCCCGCCACCGTTAAGGTCGTGGCAAAGCAGATCGAAAGGAAGATCCCGTGACCCTCCATCGTTCCTTGGCCCTGGCCGCTCTGTTGTTGTCTGCTCCGGCATTGTCGGGATGCGTCGGCATGGTCATTGGCGCCGGCGCCACCGCCGGCGTTGCCGCTTCGGAAGAACGCGGCATCGAAGGCGCGGCCGAAGACGCCAAGATCCGCGCCGAAGTCAACGAAGCCTGGTTCCGCCACAGCGTCGATATGTATTCCAAGGTCACCTTTGCCATCAGCGAAGGCCGCATCTTGCTGACCGGCACCGTGCCGACCGAACAGGTGCGCGAGGACGCGGTGCGGCTGACCTGGCAGGTCGCCGGCGTCCGCGAGGTCTATAACGAATTGCTGGTGCGCGAAAGCTCGGGCCTGATTGACGGCGCCCGCGACGTGCGCATTCAGCAGGAAATCAAAAGCCGCATGCTGTTCGACAAGGAAGTCAGCAACATCAACTACACCGTCGATGTCACCGATGGCGTGGTCTATCTGCTGGGCATCGCTCAATCGGATGCCGAATTGAATCGGGTCATCGGCCACGCCCGCGAAGTTTCCGCGGTCAAGAACATCATCAATTACGTGCGCCTGAAAAACGACCCCCGGCGTCACGGCGGCTAATGCGCGCCGCAACCGAGCTTTTGGCCGATCTGGGCCAGTTCGCCGACCACGACCTGCCGGTGCTGGAAGCGGCTTTGGCCCTGGGCCGAATCCACCGTCCGGCCAGCGATACCCCGGCCGTGCGCACCGCGATCAACGACCTGATCGAACAAGTCCGCCAGACCCTGCCGGTCAAGCCGCTGGCCGCCGACATGGCCGCGGCCAGCGCCGCCGTGCTGGTGGACAACAATCATTTCGGTCTTGGCGGCGATGAAGCGGAAAGCCATGAGCTGCACGAACTGGTCAGCCAATATCGCGGTAACGGCGATCTGCTGGCGTTACTGTGGCTCAGCGTCGCCGAAGGCTGCGGCCTGGGGGCGGAGATGTTGGCTTTTCCGCTGCATTCGCTCATTCGCTATTCGGACCATATGGGCGGGCGGGTGATCGTCGCCTGTAACGATGGCCGCAGGCTGGATTGTCCGGCCTTGCGGCTGTTGCACAAGATCGATGCCGGCCCCAGCGCCGAGCTGGAGCCTGATTTCTTTCAGGCTTTGTCGCCACGTGACGTTTTGTTGCGCTGGCGACAAAGCCTGAAAATGCACCATTTGCGCCTTGGCCGGCTGGAGCCGGCGCTCAAGGTGGTGGAAAGCGCCTTGCTGTTCGCCCCCAATCGCGCCAGCCTCTGGCGCGAGGCCGGCTTGATGCGGATGCGGCTGGACGATCTGCCCGGCGCCGCCGCCGCTCTGGAACAATTCATTCAACGGGAAGATAATGTGCTGGCCCGCGGCCGCGGCCAGCAATTGCTGGCGGAAATCCGCTCGCGCATGAGCTGAAGGAGGATAAGGTGAGCCTTGCCGTGTCGATCCAGATGGATCCGATGGAATCCGTCAATATCAACGCCGATTCCACCTTTGCCCTGGCCCTGGAAGCGCAACGGCGCGGCCATGCCCTGTTCCATTACCTGCCCACCGATCTGGCCTTGAAGAACGGCCGGGTCACCGCCTGGGTGCGGCCGCTGAGCGTGCGCCGCCAAGCCGGCGATCATTTCACCCTGGGCGAGGCGCAACTGGTCGATCTGGCGACCATGGACGTGGTGCTGATGCGCCAGGATCCGCCCTTTGACATGGCCTATATCACCGCCACCCATCTGCTGGAACACATTCACCCGCAAACCCTGGTGGTCAATGACCCGGTGCATGTGCGCAACGCCCCGGAGAAATTGCTGGTTACGCACTTTCCCGGTCTGCTGCCGCCCACCCTGATCACCAGCGACCGCCGGCATATCCTTGAGTTTCGCAATGAATACAAAGATCTCGTGCTAAAGCCGCTGTTTGGCAATGGCGGCGCCGGGGTGTTCCACGTCAAGCCCGACGACGAGAATTTGAATAGCCTGCTGGAAATGTTCACCCAGCTTTACCGCGAACCGGTGATGGTTCAGCAATACCTGCCGGCGGTGCGCGAAGGCGACAAGCGCGTCATTTTGGTCGATGGCCAGGCGGCGGGCGCCGTCAATCGGGTGCCGCAAGCCGGCGAGGCCCGTTCCAACCTGCATGTGGGCGGCCGCGCCATGAAGGCGGCACTGACCGCACGCGACCGCGAGATTTGCGAAGCCATCGGCCCAACGCTGCGGGCACGCGGCCTGATCTTCGTCGGTATCGACATCATTGGCAATTACCTGACCGAGATCAACGTCACCTCGCCCACCGGCATCCAAGAGATCGACCGCTTCGACACTGTCTGCGTCGAGGCGCAAATCTGGGACGCCATCGAGCTGCGCCGGGCCTCGACCACCCGCGTTCCCACCGCTTAAAGCTTGTTTTCAACAGCTTGACGGCGCATCTTTAGAAAGAGGGCGAAGCCGGTAAAACCAGGGGCGGGGACAAACTTCGGTGGAAGTTGCCCCCTAACTGCGAATTCAGTTTTTGCCGCCGCCCTGTTGCGCTAAAGAAACGTCTGTGACGGCGACCCGACCAATCGCCGCCGCCACCGCTCGCCGCCGCAAACCGGCGGAGGAAGGCCACGGCCAGCCCGCTTGCCTTGAAAAACCCCATACCGCGTGACAAAGCCCGAGCAGATCCGTCGCTGTACACAATTATGTTGCGATGCTTGATCAAGCGGGTACACCTAATGACATTATTTTCTGCGGTGCTTCTCGCTCGACGCTTTCCCTCGATCCGTTGGCGGCGCGCCCCATTCCATCCATCGGCAGGCGGAGAGCTGAATGTTGAAAACTCTGCGCCGAGTGATCATGCCGGCCGTTCTCATCGCCGGCTCCGGTCTCCTCGGCGGCTGCACCCCAAGCAATTCCTATGTTCAGCCGGCTGGCCTGTCCGCCAGCAATGCGGCAACACTCGTCGGAACGCGGACGCTCAATCCAGATCCGACACAGGGCGACTTGCGCGTCTATGTGGTAGAAATCGACACAAGGCTGACCAATGGCGGCCCGGGGGGATGGAACGACCCCATCAGGTTGACGCCAGGGTCCCACCGACTTGATTTCGGCATTGCCGTTGGCCGCAACGCCTGGGGTTTCGGCTTGGGAATCTATCAGTTTGAGGCAGGGAAAACCTATACGCTTCAAGCCGCGCCGCCGCGCGCTGAAACCGGGCCTCATTCGCTCTTTTACGGTTGGGTCGAGGGACCGGACGGTCAAAGAATGGGCGACCGCATCGCCGTCGATGTGCGGCCATTCACCGGGGGCGGCCCGGTTTACATCCCCATTTTGATTAAATAGAGCGTTTCCCCAATGACCGCCCACGCCCCCACCATCGCTTTTTCCGGCATCGACTGCCTGGATATCGACGTCCAGGTCCAGGTCGCCAGCGGCTTGCCCGCCTTCACCATCGTCGGCCTGCCTGACAAGGCGGTGGGCGAAAGCCGCGAGCGGGTGCGCGCCGCCTTCAACGCCCTGGGCCTGTCGCTGCCGCCCAAGCGCATCACCGTCAATCTGGCCCCCGCCGATCTGTTGAAAGAGGGCAGTCATTTCGATCTGCCCATCGCTTTGGGCCTGCTCGCCGCCATGGGGGTGCTGCCGGCCGACGAAATCCAGGGCTATATCGCCCTGGGCGAGCTGGGGCTGGACGGCTCGCTTGCTGCGGTCACCGGAATCCTGCCCGCCGCCATCGCCGCCAACGCCGCCGGCAAGGGCCTGATCTGCCCTGCCGCCCAAGGCCCGGAAGCGGTCTGGGCCGGCGATGTCGAGGTGCTGGCCGCGCCCAATCTGCTGGCCCTGATCAACCATTTCAAGGGCACCCAGGTGCTGAGCCGGCCGCAGCCCCGGCTGGAAGACGACGACCGCGATCCCCTGGATTTGCGTGACATCAAGGGCCAGGAATCGGCCAAGCGCGCCTTGGAAGTGGCCGCCGCCGGCGGTCATAATTTGCTGATGATCGGCCCCCCCGGATCGGGCAAGTCCATGCTCGCCGCCCGCTTGCCCGGTCTGCTGCCGCCGCTGGAACCGGCCGAGGCGCTGGAAGTCAGCATGATTCATTCCGTCGCCGGCCATTTGAGCGAAGGCAAATTGTTGCGCCGACGACCCTTTCGCGATCCGCACCATTCGGCCTCGGTGCCGGCGCTGGTCGGTGGGGGGGCACGGGCCAAGCCGGGGGAAATCTCCTTGGCCCATAACGGCGTGCTGTTCTTGGATGAATTGCCGGAATTCCAGCGCGCCGCCCTGGAAGCCCTGCGCCAGCCGCTGGAATCGGGCCGGGCCAGCGTGGCGCGGGCCAATGCTCATGTGGTCTATCCGGCCCGTATTCAGTTGGTGGCGGCGATGAATCCGTGTCGGTGCGGCTATCTTGGCGATGCCGGGTTGGCCTGCACCAAGGCGCCGAAATGCGGCGTCGAGTACCAAACCAAGATTTCCGGCCCGCTGTTCGACCGTATCGACCTGCATGTCGAGGTCCCCGCCGTCAGCCCCGCCGACCTGTCCCTGCCGCCGGCCGCCGAGGGGACGGCGGAAATCGCCGCCCGCGTCGCCGCCGCCCGTGCCCGCCAAAGCCAACGCTACCAAGCGTTAGGGATCCGCAACAATGCCCAGCTTGACGGCGAGATGCTGGAAAAGCTGGCCAGCCCCGACGCCGCCGGCCGCGCCCTGCTGACCGAAGCGGCCGAGCGTATGCGGCTATCGGCACGAGGCTATCACCGGGTATTGCGGGTCGCCCGCACCCTGGCCGATCTGGATGGGCGCGACGCAATCAACCGCCTGCACGTGGCCGAGGCGCTGTCGTATCGGCGGCTGGTGCCGGGACGGACGTAGACACACTCTAAAGTCCAGGTCCTGGCAATAAGTCCAGTTGCGCACAGGCGGCGATTTGCGCACAGTCTGGCAGCATGAGCTCAGCAGCCTGTAGCAACAACCGCGCCTGCCATGCCATCTCCAGTGTCGTGCTGGATGTGGTCCAGGCCTTGTTGCGCGAACGCTCGGTCAACGGCAAGGTCGATCTGGCCGATGTCGAGCGTCTGATCGCCCTGGTCCGGCGCGGCCCCATGACCCTGGACCCCGCCTATGCCGCCCAGGAAGAAAAATGCCGCGCCCATCATTCCAAGCCCAAGGGCAATATCGGCGCCCGCGCCAACCCGTTCCAACGGCTGATGGTCCGCCCCCTGGAGCCGTTGCTGGGCGAGGTGCTGCCACGGCCGTTGCTGGCCAATTATTTCCATTTCGTCGATACCGCCCTGGGGCCGGCGGCACGTGACGAGTTGGACCGCGATTGCCGCGCCCTGATCCAAGCCCTGTTGGTGGTCCATGGCAACAATCTGACCTGGGATCATTTCTACGGCGACCATCGCTCGACCAATATCTTGCGCCGGGCCCTTCACATCCTTGCCGCCATTTTGCGCCAGCCGCAGGGACCGGCCATGTGGCGCAGTCATATGGGCCGCCCAACCGGCGACGCCCCGCCGCTGCCGACGGCACGGTTGGACTTGATTTTGGATACCCTGCTGCAAACCCATCACGGTCTGGCCGCCTGATCCCATATCCCAATAAGTCGCCTTGACCAAAGTCGGGTCGTCCACCGCCCAAGCGCGGTAAAACAAGACCTCACGACCAGGAGCGGCAGCGGTGAACCATACCATAAAGCTTTGGGCGCCCCGGCTGCTGTTGGCGGCCGAGCTGGCCTTGTGCGCCATCGTCATCACCCATCTCGATGCCGGTTTGAAAACCGAAATGCGCGATGGTCAGGCTTTCGGCCTTTGTTCGCAGGAAGAATTCGCAAAGATCGGCCTGGCTTGGTTGGGCATGACCTCTGTCGCCTTTGTCGGCAGTCTGCTCAGCCTGTTCGGCCGGGCCAAATGGGCCGGACTGGCCCTGTTCATCCTGCCGGTGGTCGCCACCACCACCATGGCCAAATACCAGGAAGACCGCTTTCCGCCCTGCTGGGAACGCCCGGTCGAGCCGACCAATTAAAACCAACCGACGCATTATTCCTTAAGTTTCGCCGGCGGAAAGTGCAGCCCCGCCGGTAGATTTTGCCGGCTTTCGCGCTGGAGTTTCGGCGGAATCGCGGCACTTTCCCCTGGCACAGCCATTGCTTGTGACAAGCGTCCACCATGGGGAGAACATCATGACCAGGATCGCCATTGACGGTAACGAAAACCTTGTCCCCTTCACCAAGACAGGCCCCTTGATCACGCCCGATGCCTCGGTCTTTGCCGGAATGATCCAGCCATCCTTGGAGCAGGCCGAGCCCTTACAGGTCGAACCCTTGTCCTTCGAGGAACAGCCGCCACCACCGCCCACCCCTTTCAAGCCCTATCTTGAAGTCTGGAAGGATGGCAAGAAAATCGCCGAGATCAGCCGAGACGGCGCCTTGATGACGCCCAATTCGTTCAATGCGACGTCGGTGGTGGCCCAAGATGGCCTTCTGTCAGGCAAGGAGCTTGCCGATCAACGCGCCCGCCTCGTCAAGGAACAGCTTGGTCCGCCAGCGGAAATCCGTAGCGTCGAAACTCCGACGGCATCGTCAGCCGGCTCCACCGCATCTGGCGCCGCCGGCTCGTATCTCCGCTGGCTGACCCAGAATTGCTAAAGCGCCAATTCCACCAACACCGGCACGTGGTCGGAAGGTTGCGGCCACGACCGGCAGTCTCGCAGCACGTCGACCGAACGCAGGCTCTGGCGTAAGACCGGGCTGACCCAAACATGGTCAAGGCGGCGGCCGCGATCGTTCTTTTGCCAATCGGGCGAACGATAGCTCCACCACGTGTACAGACGTTGGTCTGGCGGAATGAATTCGCGCATGGCATCGACCCAACCCAGACTGGCCTGCATGCGATTGAGCAAATCGACCTCGACCGGGGTATGACTGACCACCGACAGCAATTGCTTGTGTGACCACACATCGGTTTCCAACGGGGCGATATTCAGATCGCCGGTCAGGATCAGCTTGTCCTCGGGCGTGTAATTGGCGGCGTACCACGCGGTCAGCTGGCGCAGGAATTCCAGCTTATGGGCGAATTTGTCGTTCTTGTCCGGGTCAGGGATATCACCGCCGGCCGGCACGTACAGACAATGAATTTCCGCCTGATCCAGCTTGGCCACCAAATGCCGGCGGTCCTCGCGTCCGCACCACGACGGAGTGACGGTCGCGCGGATCGGCAGTTTCGACAAAATGGCGACGCCGTTATAGCCCTTCATGCCGTGAAAGGCGATGTGGGGGAAGCCCAACGCCCGGCAAGCCTCGGCAGGGAACAATTCGTCCACCACCTTGATTTCCTGCAAACACACCACATCCGGCCGCAAGGTCTCCACCACTTGGCGCAGCAGCTCGATGCGCAGACGGATGGAATTGATATTCCAGGTGACGACACGCAATGGCTTTCCCCTTCGAGCAGAATGCGGAGGTGGTTTTACACCACTTTCGACAAATTCCAAAAAATGGAGACGCCTGAAAGGGCAGGGCCTTTCCTTAAGTAAAATGCGTGCCCGACAGGGGGGTGTCGGGCGCCGGCCGCTCCGCGGCCTTTCCTTAAATAAAATGGGCGCCCGACAGGGGGGTGTCGGGCGCCCGGGATCGCTCCGTGTGAGAAGCGTCTCGTGAGATCGGCAGGGGAAACCAACCTCACCGGCAAAGACCATTGCGGTCCCCGCCGCTCTTCATCCTAGATGGGTAGACGAAATCCCTATCTGTATGGGGCACAAGACATGCCAGCCATGCGTCAGCCGCATATCAGCCGTCATTCAACTTCGGCTTGGTGAATTTAGGGTCTTGGAATTCAAACAGCTTGCGATCCAGGCGCAGGCCATTTTGCGCGTCGAACAGCGAAACCGTGGTGACGCTGCCCTGAGCATCAAGCACCCGCCATTGCCGCAGGGCCAAGGGCTGATCGGTGAAAACCAACGTCAACTCGCCTTGGCCGGCATCGTCGCTTTCCACCAACGAGATATTAAGAACCCCCGGCGCCCGTGTCACCCGCGTTACCGTCAGGTCCTTGCCATCGAGCTGGACATTTTCACGCACCAGCACCCCGGCCGGGGTCGATCCCAATGGGATATAGCTGGGTTCGCCCAGTTCGCGGTCATGAACAATCAGAAACGTTCCGTCGGCGACCACCAGCAAGGGCGAGGGCGGATCGTATTGCAGCCGCATGCGGCCCGGACGGGAAAAATAGGCGGTGCCTTCGCTGACGCTGCCGTTGGGGGCGAATTGCTGAAACCGCGCCTTCAAGGTGGTGATGGCGTTCATATAGGATTCGGCGCGGGCGATATCCGCCTTGTCCTGATCGGACAGCGGCTTACGCGGGCCAGCGGCGGCGGCGGGCAGGGCCAAAGGCAGCAGCGCCATCAAGGCCAACAGGGTACGGCGAAGCAACAAGACGGATTCTCCTTTACCAGACCTGGGTGCTTTAGCCCACGATCATGGCGAAATTTTAGAAATCGTCGCGGGTCTGGCGCACCAGGATTTCGCGCTTTCCCACATGATTGGGCTTGCCGACCACGCCTTCGGCCTCCATCCGTTCGATCAGGCGGGCGGCGCGGTTATAGCCGATCTGCAAATGGCGCTGGATGAACGAGGTCGAAGCCTTGCCTTCCCGCGCCACCAAAGCCACCGCCTGATCGTACAGATCATCACCCGAACCACCGCCAGAGCCACCGCCGCCAGCGCCGAAATCGCCCTCTTCCTCTTCCGTCACCGCTTCCACATAGGTCGGTTCGCCTTGGGACCGCAGATGTTCGACCACCTGTTCGACTTCCTGATCGGAAACGAACGGCCCGTGCACACGGGTAATGCGGCCGCCGGCGGCCATGTACAGCATGTCGCCCTGCCCCAGCAATTGCTCGGCCCCTTGTTCCCCCAAGATGGTGCGCGAATCGATCTTACTGGTGACCTGGAAGGAAATACGGGTGGGGAAATTGGCCTTGATGGTGCCGGTGATGACGTCGACCGACGGACGTTGCGTCGCCATGATCAAATGAATGCCAGCGGCACGGGCCATCTGGGCCAGACGTTGCACCGCCCCTTCGATATCCTTGCCGGCGACCAGCATCAGATCGGCCATTTCATCGACGATGACGACGATGAAGGGCAGCGCCTTTAGTTCCAGCAATTGTTCTTCATAGATCGGCTTGCCGCTTTCCGGGTCAAATCCGGTCTGCACCGTGCGGGTCAATTGTTCGCCGCGATCCCGCGCTTCAAGCAGGCGCTGATTATAGCCGGCGATGTTGCGCACGCCCAATTGGCTCATGGCGCGATAGCGGTCTTCCATCTCGCGGACCGCCCATTTCAACGCCACCACCGCCTTGCCCGGTTCGGTCACCACCGGGGCGAGCAAATGGGGAATGCCGTCATAGACCGACAATTCCAGCATCTTGGGGTCGATCATGATGATCCGGCATTCTTCCGGCGTCAGCCGATAAAGCAGCGACAAGATCATGGTGTTGACCGCCACCGACTTGCCCGAACCGGTGGTGCCGGCGATCAGCAGATGCGGCATGCGGGCCAGATCGACCATTACCGGACCACCGCCGATATCCTTGCCCAGCACCAAGGTCAGCTTGGCCGCCGCCTTTTCAAATTGTTCCGCCGCCAGCAATTCGCGCAGGAAGACCACCTCGCGCCGCGAATTGGGCAATTCGATCCCGATGACCGAGCGGCCGGGAATGGTGGCGATGCGCACAGACAACGCACTCATGGAACGGGCGATGTCATCGGCCAGGCCGATCACCCGGCTGGTCTTGGTCCCCGGCGCCGGTTCCAATTCGTACAGCGTGACCACCGGACCGGGACGAACCTTGACCACCTTGCCGTTGACGCCAAAATCTTCCAGCACGTTTTCCAGCATCTTGGCGTTCTGGGCCAGGGAATCCTGGGACAAATGCGTGCGATTTTGTTCCGGCGGCAAGGACAGCAACGTCAGCGGCGGCACCTCGTAACCGGCCCCGATCGGTCCGCCCAAATCCAGCTTGCCTTGACGGGCGGCGCGCTCGCGCTTGCCGGCGGCCGGCGGCGGCCGCTTGGGCTCGACCAGGGCGCCGGGGGCCGGCATCTGGTCCAGGTCATCGTCCTCATCGGCGGTCAGGGACGACGGAACGAACGGGTCGTCCTCGTCTTCATCCTCATCCGCGGCCATCATCATGGGCGCCGGCCGGGCCAGGGGCGAACGCTGCGACGTCACCGTCACCGCCGGTTCACGCCGGATCGCATCAGGATTGGGACGCAGCGCCGCCGCCGCTTGCAATGAACGCTTGCCGGCCAGGCCCAGACCAGCCCAATCGGCCGGCGACAAGCCCAAGGCGAAGATACTGGCGAAAAAAGCCAAGCCCAGACAAGCACTGCCCACCGCCCACATCATATGGGCCGGAACCTGTGGCGCCACCAAAGCGGCAACGATGACCTTGCCCAAGGCACCGCCGGGGCCGATGGCAACGCCGGATAGATGCGGAAACGGCAACGCCGCCAAGGCAACCGCCCACATCACCACCACCAGCGGCAGCACAGCGATACGCAAACCCCAAAAACGCGGCGCCTGGGCTCGCACCAAAACCCGTAAGCCCCAGGCAGCCGGGATCAGCACCACCAACCAGCCGGCCAAACCAAAGACCTGATCCAGCAGATCGGCCAAAGTCGCGCCCAATGCCCCCAAGGCGTTGTGCACGGGGCCATCGACGGCGGTATTGAACGACGGATCGCGCGGATTGGCGGTGGCCATGGCAATGGCTGCCAAAAGCGCCACCATGGTCAGCATCAGCCCACCCAGACGCGCCGCCAGCCGACGCATGGCCGGAACGGTGCCCTTGGGTAAAAAGCTGTTTTTCGGCGCCCTGCTTTTGGCCGCGGCCATATCCCCCCCTAAAGCGTCTGCGCCAGATGCGTCAGCGCCTTTTCCGTCGTCGTCAGATCATGCACCAAGGCCACGCGAATGAAACGATCCCCAACATCCCCCCGCGACAGATATTTGCCGGGCAATACCCTGATTTTGGCTTTGTTCCACACTTCCACCGCGGCTTTTTCGCCGTCACCCACATCCAGCCACAGGAAGAACCCGCCCGGCGGTCGTGTAAAGCCGAAACGGCCGGCGAAAATCCTTTCGGCCATATCCAGCTTGGCCCGGTAAAGATCGCGGTTTTCCCGCACATGGGTTTCGTCACGCCACAAGGCGGCGGCGGCGGCCAAAAGAGGCAGGGGCGTCGCCGCCCCGCCATACGAGCGCAACCGCCCGAATGCCGCCATCAGGTTGACGTCACCGGCGACGAACCCCGAACGCAACCCCGGCACGCTGGAGCGCTTGGACAAGGAATGGAACACCATCACGTTATCCAGTGATCCGCCCAATTGGGCGCAGGCGGTCAACGCCCCCGCCGGTTCGACCTGATCCCAAATTTCCGAATAGCATTCATCCACCGCCAAAACGAAATTCCAGCGCCGGGCCAATTCGATGGTGCGTTTCAGCAAATCAAGATCAGCCACCGACCCTTGCGGATTGGCCGGACTGCACAGATAGGCCAGCTTCACCCGTGCCAGCACCGAATCGGGCAAGGTGGTGTAATCGGGTTGCGCCGCCGCACCGCTGGCGCCGGCAACGAAATAGGGCTCAGCCCCGGCCATCACCGCGGCGCCGACATAGACTTGATAGAACGGATTGGGCAGCAGCACCAAAGGCTGGCCCTGACATGGGCCGAAGGCGGCGGGGGTGATCACCGTCTGGGCGATCAGATAAAGCGCCTCGCGCGTGCCGGCCACGGGCAAAACAGCCCGCTCGGCGTCGATCATGCCGTCAGGCAGGACGAAACGCCGGGTCAGCCAATCGGCGACGGCGCGGCGAAAATCCGGGCTGCCCGCCGCAGGCGGATATTTCCCCCACAATCCGGCCTGTTCGCCGATAACCCGCGCCACCAGGGATGGCGGCGGATGCTGCGGTTCGCCGATGGACATGACCAGCGAATCAGAGGTGGCGGGACCGCCCAGCAGATCGGTCAGCCGCTGGAACGGATAATCGGTGAGTTGGTCGAGTTGTGCATTGAACATGGGCTTTGTTCTAACCGATTCCGACGCCCGCGCCCATGGGGAAATCAATGACAAAAGGGCGCGGCTTTCGCCGCGCCCCCTTGTTTCCAGCAATCCGCCCGGCTTAGGCCGTGATGCCCTAAATGTGCA
>NZ_JAGTUF010000013.1 GCF_018224925.1 Magnetospirillum sulfuroxidans
TAAAAGCCCGTGCCGCTTCGAGGCCGAAGCTGCATAGACAGAGAAACGCTCTCCACTCTTTCCGGGCAAGTCCATCGTCGCGATGCCGGGTGAGAATGGACATCTGCTTCTCCGTCCAGGCATGGCACCCGGAAGTTGGCTTCTTCTCCGACTATAGTAAGATAACATCTATAATGAAAGTAGGAAAATTGCGCCTATAGAGGAGCGCCAATTTCGATATGTGGGTAGGGGCGACGGCTTCCCGCTTGAGATCGGTCGGCTCGGGCACAGGTGCATCTGAATGGATCAGTGCACTGGCGGCTTTGAACCAGCACCATCTTCACCCCACCCGGCATGGCCCAGTGGTGCATGGTTCAACTCGTCGCGCAAGATCGACCAATTGGGCAGGTGCCGGTCCATGAGCGCGGTGAAGCGTTCGGTGTGGTTGCGTTCGAGGAAATGCATCATCTCATGAGCGACGATGTACTCAATGCATTGCGGCTGCTTTTTGGCGAGTTCGAGGTTCAGCCAGATGCGGCGCGCCGAGACGGTGCAGCTACCCCACTTGGTTTTCATGATCTTGACGCCCCATTTGGGCATGGGGACGCCCAGACGCCCGGCCCAACAGGCGATCATGTCGGGCAACAGCGCCTTCAACTGACTGCGGTACCAAAATAGGAAAACCCGTTCACGGTCGGATCGGTCGCTGCCGGGGCGGACGGACAATTCGATACGGGTGTTGCCGCGAATGGTGACCCGAGGGGCGCTTGCGTGTTCGACCACCCTAAGGCGATAGCGGCGGCCAAGGAAGTAGTGGCTTTCGCCGGAAACGTATTCGCGGGTCGATTGCCGGGCCTGGCCCTTGAACCTCAACTGCTGGCGCTTGATCCACGGCAATCGGGAGATCGCCGCGATGCGAATGGCATCAACCGACATGGCGCTGGGGGCGGCAATGCGCACGTGACCATGGGGTGGATAAACCCCGATATGCAGGTTCTTGATCGCCTTGCGAACAACCTCGATCTTGAGGCCACTGACCGTGATCTGAAAGACCTCAGTATTCATCCTGCTTCTTCACAAGGTCGAAGATCGCGTCGATCCGCGCTTTGTCCGCAATATGATCACGGATGGCGGCACGGACTTCACGCTCCTTGATCAGACTGCCGCGCCAGCCCGCCTTCTTCACATGGCGAATGTCGGCGTCGATACTCAGGGCCACTTCCGCGTCCCGATCCAGATTGTCGAACAAGGCCCGTTGAGCGGCGGTCTTGATCGCCACAGGATAGGCTGCGGTACCCGCCGGATTCTTTGCGTTCTTGGTCAGTTCAACGATCCGCCGCAGGTATTCCTCATACGAGATCGCTTGGTTCCGCCGTTCGGTGATCAAGGCGTCCAAAAGGGCGGACATGCTCTCGTAGTATTTCGGATTGACCGGCTGTTCATCGATGATCAGCTTGCGGACGTTGTTCTCGATGGTTTCGGCAACGGCTTCCTGATTCTGCTTGATCCCCTTGGGCAGCGCGTCAACCGCATCGGCCCCGCGCTCGACAATCAACTGGATCAGCGACATGTCATCGAACGCCGAGATTTTCTCGCTTTCCTCAGCCCTGATATACGTGTCGATCAAATGCCGCATCGCCGGTTCATACATCTTCAGGTCGATGTAGTCGGAACTGGCCAGCTTCACCTCGTTGCGAACGTTCTCGAAATGCGCCACCTCGCCCTTGATGGTGGCGATCTCGGCATCCGAGTACCCGGCCTCGGGCATTTCGTTGGCAAGTTCCGCATAGGCGCGGAGCAGCGCCGCCACCAGCTTGTACAACGTCAGACGCTTGGGTTCGTTCGCCTTCAGCGCGGCCTTGTCCAAAGTGTCTTCGGCGCAGAAATAGTGCAGATAGGCGGCGGTGTCCTGGGGTGGCGGCACCGGCTCGCACAGCGCCTTGACGGCCTCGCGGGCATCGTCCAGTCGTTCCCGCGCCTTTTCCATGCGGTTGCTCAGCAGCCCCTCAACGTCTTTCTTGTCGTAGCCTTCCAGGGCTTCCGAGGTGTAGTCCTGAATGGACTTTTCCAGGCTTTTGAACAGGTCTTTGTAATCGATGATGGTGCCGTATTCCTTGTCGTCACCATCCAGCCGATTGACGCGGCAAATGGCTTGGAACAGCCCGTGATCGCTCATCTTCTTGTCGATATACAGATAGGTGGCGGACGGCGCATCAAAGCCGGTCAGCAGCTTATCAACCACGATCAGCAGTTTCATCTGCCCCGGTTCATCGATGAACCGCGTTTTCACCGCAGTTTCGAACTTCTCGGGGTCGGCCCCATTCAGCATGCGGTTATAGATGTCGTATTGGCGTAGCTTTTCGGTCAGCCCTTCGCCGCTGTCCTCGCCCTTGATGTCGGATGGCGAGGGTTTGTATGAGGTGATGATGGCGCACTTGCCCGCCAGTTCGGTCTTTTCGAACAATTCATAGAACTTGCAGGCGTTGTAGATGCTGTCCGACACCAGCATGGCGTTGCCGTGACCGCTTTTCAGCCGGTCGCGCAATTCCATGTCCATCACGATGTCGGCGACAATTTTCTCCAGCCGCGACTGGCTGGACAACACCTTCTGCAAGGTTCCCCAACGCTGTTTCAACTGGGACTTCGCCAAATCGGTCAGTCCCTTGGTCTTGGAGTCGAACCACTGGTCGATCTTGGCGGACGAGGTGATGACTTGGTCGATGTCGCGGGCTTCATAGCGCAAATCCAGCACCACCTGATCGCGCACCGCTTCATCGAAGCGGTAGGTATGGATGTAGGTGCCGAACACCTCGATGCTGGTCTGCTTGTCGGCCTTCAGCAATGGCGTGCCGGTGAAGCCGATGAACATGGCATTGGGCAGGATCGCCTTCATGGCATCGTGCAGCACGCCGGTCTGGGTGCGGTGGCACTCATCGACAAAAACATAGATGTCGCCCTTGGGCTTGAACCCCGGTGGCAGGGCGCGCTTCACCTCTTCGATGAATTCATCGGTGTCGGCATCTTCTCGACCGAATTTGTGAACCAGCGAACCGATCAGCCAGGGCAGCGGCTCGTTCAACACGGTGATCAGATCGCTGCCGCTTTTGCTGCGGCGAATGTCCTCGTTGACGCCCTTGAAGACCTTTTCGATCTGCTCGTCCAACTCGGTGCGGTCGGTGATGATCAGCACACGCGGATCGGTGACGTTTTCCCTGATCCACTTTGCCAGCCACACCATGGTCAGACTTTTGCCCGACCCTTGGGTGTGCCAGATGATGCCGCCTTCACGACGGCGCACCCGGTCTTGCGCCGCCTTGACGCCGAAATACTGGTTATGACGGCAGAGCTTTTTTGTCCCGGCATCGAAGACGATGAAGTCGTGGATGATTTCCAGAAACCGCCGCTTGTCGCATACCTGGGTCAGATGGCGATCCAGCACATCTTCAATCGGGCTGTCTTCCTTCCACGTCAGATAATGCTTCTCGGGCGTCAGGATGGTGCCATAGCGCAGACCGGCGGTGTCGCTGCCCGCCATCACCAATTGCATGGTGGTGAAGAACGGGCGGATGAACTCAGGCTTTTGATTATCGCGGTTCTGGCGGATACCCTCGGACACCGACACGGTGGATCGCTTCAGTTCCAGCACACCCAGGGCGATGCCATTGACGTACAGCACGACATCGGGGCGCTTGGTATGGGCTTTGGCGTCGCTGCCCGCCACCGTCACCTCTTCGGCCACGGCGAAGTGGTTGTTCAGCGGGTTCTTCCAGTCGATCAACCAAATTGTCTGGGTGTTTTCCCCGGTCTCCGCCTTGACCTTCACGCCATAGCGCAACAGGTCGTAAACGGCGTGGTTCACGTCGTACAGGCTGCGGGATTGGTCGGTGGCGACCTTGGTGAATTCAAACACGGCGCGGTCGATCAGCGTCGGGGCGACATGCTGTTTGTCTGCCAGGAAGGTGCGGAGAAACCCGTCTTCGATGTTGCGATTGCCGGGCCGGTCGATCCAGTTCCCCAGATAATCATATTTCAGCTTCTCGGTGAAAAGCCTGATGACGCGGTTCTGGGTTTCCCGTTCCTTCTGGCCGACACCACCACTCATAGCAGTCTGATTCTCCCCGAGAGCAACTCCTGCATCATGCCTTGTTTCAAGGCGCGCGTCTTGTCTCGACGTGCTTCCAGGGCGGTGATCTCAGAATCCATGTCGGAGAGGATGGTGGCGATTGCGGTCTGCTCTGCTTTTGTGGGTGGAAGCGCAATGGGCATCCGCGCAATCATCTCACGCCTGATCGAATCAACAGAGGATTTCGCCGTCATCTGTATTAGGCGATTGTAAAAATTCACGCTGAAATAAAGATAAAACCAGTACCCATCTACGTGAGAGCCGAAATCTGTAATGAGGTATACGCGCTGATGCGCGTCAAACTTGCCGTTGATATAGTGGAAAATTCTTCCAGTTCCCACGCCATCGCCAGCAGTTAGAACCGCCTCCCCATCGAATGAATAACTGTTTATGCTCTCAACTTTTTGCGAGCGGACAAAAAAAGGAAATTCCCCACCATCCACCCGATCTTGTGTGTTTTTACCCCCCGTAGATATAGTTGCGATCTCTTCAATATAGCTCACAACCCAATCACTAGGTACTACACCGGCCTCTGTATGCTTGTACGCGGATTCGCCCTGAAATCCTGGCGACCTGACGCGACCAGTCAGCAATTGCTGCATTGCGGCCTGTTTCAGATCGTGCTTTTTGGCGATTAGCGCGTCGAGCGAAGCGAGAAGTTCGTCAATGTCACTGAGCGCGGAAGCGATGAGCTTTTGCTCATCAAGCGGGGGGCAAGAAACAGCAATCTCGTGCAGGTCGTTTCGGTTTACGCCAGGGACGCCGCTCTTCCCGCTGTACGATTTAAAATCAATGGTCTTGAGTATATAGTAAACAAATGGGGGGTGATTGCCTTTAAAATCAACAACAAACAACGTTGTGTTTAGAGGCCAGCAATATTCATTTACGTAAAACACTTCGCCAATCGTGCCATATCGCCCTGTTACAACAACGGGAGCCGCCACCTTCGCCCTCGAATGGAAGTCGCTTATTCCAGAAGATGAAACAATTGGGATGCCCCCCGACTGCCGCAATCTTGCAGGCAAATCGAATCCGCGCTGGAAACAAATTACGTCACCAAGGCGTGCCGCCTTCCATTGATCGGACATTTCAGAACCCCATCCGCTTCAAATGGGCTTCAACCTTCTCCGTCAAGTCAGCAACCCGCTCGACAAGCGCAGGCAGCGGCACGGCATAGCGTTCTTCCAAAAGCTGGATGCGGTTGGTCAGGGCGCGGGAAACGCGGTCCAATTCGGTCTGCACATTCTTGTCCAGAGCCGCCAGCCATTTGTCATCCACCACCAGCACCTTGATCTCGGCATCGGTCAGCTTGGCGTATTTGGCGATGGTTTTGGTGTCCAATGCTGTCTTGGCATCTTTGGCTGCCGCCTTCGCCTCGGATTCTCGGTCATTGAGATCGAGCCAGAGCTTCAGCACCTTATGTTCGTCGGCGTAATCCGGGTCTTTCTTAATAACTTTCACGCGCGTCTTGACGCTGGCGGCATTCAGCTTGTCGGCGTCCGATCTGGCATCGGCCAGCAGACCATCCTCGCCGCCATGCTCTTCCTCGAATTCATCCTTTGCCTGGGTGGCTTCCTCGGCAGCCTGTTCCAATTGCTCACACGCGGAGTGTTCGGCGGCGAAGAACCGCGCCACGATCAAGGGGGGCGGGATCAGATCGGCTTTCAGCTTGCGCTTCCCCAAGGTGATGTCAGGCGTTTCGCTGAACTTACCCTCGCTGTTCTTGACCAGTTCGCGCAATTCGCGGGCAGCGGCCCAGCCGTCTTCCGAAAGGACGTAGACATCATCTTGCATCACCCCGGCCCAATAGGTCATGAGGTGCTGATAAACGTCGTACTTATCCAGCAACGGCACCTGGGCGAAGCGGATCAGCAGGTCTTCCGCCAGGGTGTGGATCAGGGATTTGGGCTTACATCCAACCTTTAGCCCCTTCAACCCCTCGACCTGAGCCTGTCGCCACCCGGCGAAGGCTTCGGCCACCTGGGCGGCGAAGGATTGGAATTCAGGGTGGTCGTGGATGGCGGCCTTGATCTGCGCGGCGGGCAGTTTGGCGACGCTATAGCCGTCGCGGTCGGCGGCGAACAGTTCCGCCCGCAATCCCGGCATCACCGCCCAATAGGGGGCCAGCGCATCGATATCGCGGTTGGGGATACCGCCCTTCAGATGGGCCTCGATGTCCTGAAGGTCTTCCGCTTCGCTGCTGTCGATATAGCGCGGGATATTCAGGTTGTACTCATGCCCCTCGATCTCTGCGAACGACACCATGCGGGCGTATTTTGGGTCGCTTTCGTCCAGGCGGGTGAACACGTCCACGATCTTATGGACATCCTGATCCCGCAGGCGGTTCTTATTGCCGTCCTTCACGAAGCCTTTGCTGGCGTCGATCATGAAGATGCCGGTGCGGGCGTTGGCGTGTTCCTTGTCCACCACGATGATGCAGGCGGGAATACCCGTGCCGAAGAACAGGTTCGGCGGCAGGCCGATGATGCCCTTGATGTAACCCTTGCGGATGATGTTCTCGCGGATTTCAGCCTCGGCATTGCCGCGAAACAGCACGCCATGGGGCAGAATGATCGCCCCCTTGCCGGTGCTTTTCAGCGATGCCAGGACGTGCAGCAGAAAGGCGAAATCGCCGTTCTTGGCGGGCGGAATGCCATAGGCAAAACGTTTGAAACGGTCATGGGCGGGGTCAAGGCCGGTCGTCCAGGCCTTGTTGGAAAAGGGCGGATTGGCGACCACGAAATCATGGGTTTCCAGAGTACCGTCATCCTTGACGAAATGCGGTTCCGCCAAGGTGTTGCCGCGCCAGATTTCCGCCGTGGGGCAGCCATGCAGGATCATGTTCATCTTCGCCAGGGCGCGGGTGGCGTTGTCCATTTCCTGCCCATAGATGGTCAGATCGACCGGCAGCGCCTCGTCATGGGCCTTCAGCAACAGTGACCCCGACCCGCAAGTGGGGTCATAGATGGATTGCTCGGCCAGTTTGGCGGAACCGATGCCGATCACCTTTGCCATCACGCGGGACACTTCGGCGGGGGTGTAAAACTGCCCCTTGCTCTTGCCCGATTCGGTGGCGAAGTGCCGCATCAGATATTCATAGGCGTCGCCCAGGATATCGTCGCCATCGGCGCGGTTTTTGCGGAAATCCAGTTCCGACTTGCTGAAGATGGAAACGAGCTTGGAAAGGCGATCCACCATCTCCTTGCCGTTGCCCAGCTTGTCGGGGTCATTGAAGTCCGCGACATCGATGATGCCCTTCAGGTCATTCTTCTCTGCCAACAAGGCGATGATTTTGTTGATCTTGTCACCGATTTCCGCGTCGCCCTTCAGCGCCACCATGTCGGCAAAGCTGCCACCTTCGGGAACTTCAATCAGGGCATCGGGCTGGCCCGCATACCGGTCGGACACATATTTCATGAACAGCAGAACAAGGACGTAATCCTTGTACTGGGATGCATCCATGCCCCCGCGCAGTTCATCGCATCCTTCCCACAAGGAGCTATAAATTTCCGACTTTTTAACCGCCATGTTCCTGTCTGCCCTTGAACGAGATCAGCCGCGTCTGGTGCGACCGATAGTGCATTTACAGGCATTCTTTACCATGGCGGCATGGGGATGGCGATGCGTGGCTGCGTCCGATCCGGTGACTGCACTTGCAGGATAAATATCCTCATGAAAGTGAGGTGATCTTGTGACCCAACCCATTAACGATAACGTGATTCCCTTTCCCGATGACCGTCAACGAAACCCGGACGACTATGCGCAGCAATGCCCGCACTGCGGCAGCGCGACGTTCTGGATCACGCTGAAAAACCGCCTGAGATGCTTTGAGTGCGAGGAATTCTATGAGGTGGGTGACGATTGATCAGCGGTCAGCACCGACAAGGCTGAAAATCTGGCCCGCCACCGGCGTCATCATCACGACCTTGCCCGCGATGTCGATCTTCAATTCTCGGGCTTGGCCCTCGACCCAGCCTTCGAAGCGAATATCGGGGAGCCGCGCCGCCTGGATCGCGGGCAAGATGGCTGGGGCGAAAATCGCGATGGTGCCGCTGAATTCGACCTGAACATACCTGCCGCCTTCAATGTAGCCGATCACTTCGATCTCGGCATCTGCGATCAGCAGGCCATTCACCGTGACACGCACGGGGACAGTATGGTGCTGATAACGATCCTGCCGAACTGGTGCGATGCACTGACAGCGGATGGGGACGCCGACCATGTGGTTTTTGGGTCGGACGGATTTGGTTTTTCTGCGGAAAGCTGGTGGATGCGCATGGATGACCTCCTTGTGTTGGAGGTATTTATCCGCCCGCCTGCGAGTGCAGTGCTTGTGCTGATGCGGGTGCCTTTTCCCAGACCAATCCGTACCTTACCTTGCCAATCTCACCTGCCAGCCGTTCGAGCGGGTACCCAAGCCCATAGCCATCTCCGACAGAACTGCGTGCGTGGCCGGTCAGCGCATCGTGGACATCAACGGGGATGCCCGCCGCGCGGCAGGCATCCTTGAAGGTGTGGCGGAATGAATGGAACACCTTGCGGTGGCTGGTGATGCCCGCATCACGTTTGAAGCGGCTGAACCATGTTGAATACGCCGATGTGACCTTGCGGCGTTTGCTGGTGATGTCGGGGAACAGGCGTTTGTGACCGGCCTGACGAACACGCTCGACGTAAGCACTAAACCCCAATTGCTCAAGAACCGGGTGCAACGGCACGCTGCGTAACGAAGATTCGGTTTTGATATTTTTCACGATTTCCTCGTCATCGTCCACCAGCGTGGTGATGGCGAAATGCGAAGTGCCATTCAGAACCTTCACATCGCCCACCAATAGCTGCCCGATTTCTTCCAAGCGGCAGCCCATATACAGGGCAATCACGGGAAGCCACTGCCGCCCTTCCCATTGTGGGCCGGGTCGTTGAACATTGGCTGTGAAAAGATGGTCTCAAGGTCAGCTTGGTCGAATGGCAGTCGGGGTTTGGCCTTCACTCTCTTGGTGTTCTTTATCGACATCAGCGCGGCCGGATTTGTGGCAACGATGTCCGACCTGACTGCGGAGGAGAACACCGCGCGGATGGCGTCGATGCGCATGTTCACGCTCTTCTCATCGAGCTTCTTATATTTGGGATCGTCACCAAATTTGGCGATGATTTGCTTCGCAGTAAGCCCTTTGAATTCCTTGGCCTGCCGACGTGCGGACAGTTTCATCAATTCGCGCTTCAATGTCGCCACATGCTGCTTCGTGACTGCCGCGATGGGTGTGCTTTGATGCAGATCGTTCAGTTCCAGCAGCAAGCTGATCGACTTCCGCCAATACCGCTCGGTTTCTGGCGGCAGACGCGCTTCCGTGAGGTAGTCCTCCAGCACACGACTGACGGTGACGGTGACGGTGCTGATGCTGCTGGCGGCAGCACCGGCTTGTGCCGGTGAGGGGGCGGAAGGCTGCTGACTGGTCGCGATCTGAAGGGGCGTATCCCAATTACCCTGGTGGCGCTCGTGCGTCACTTCGGCGGCTTTGATCATGGCGCGCAGCACCGCCGTTGAAAGTCGCTGACCGGCCGGCCCTTCGACAAAGAAGTTTAAGCCGTGGGCTTCGATTAGGCGAGCGACGATGGGGGTGGCGATATATCGCTGGTTCAGCCGAAGGGCCGTCCGCAATGCATCGGGTTGTTGGGCGACATCGAGAGCTTGGAGCGCCCACAGCCCCTCGGATTTGACATCCTCACCGTCACGAATGGCTTTGTCACGTGCGACGAACGCCGTCAGCCATTGCTGAGCGATCCGTTCGGCGTCGGTGGCCGTGAAGCTGGGGTCGTCCCATTCCAGCCGTCCAGGCGTGGGGGCGAGATTTTGGGCTGGGGCGGCTGCCGATGCAGCCAGTTTGCCCTTCGCCTGCTCGAATAGCGCATCCACCTCGTCCGCGACACGGCGGTTGGCGCGCTTAGCGTCTTCATAGTTCTTCGTGCCAAGGGATTTCGTGATCTCGGTCTTGCCGATGATCGACCGAAACCGCTTTGGGACGGCACGTCGAAACCAGTAGTACCCCGTCTTCTTGTGGCGGAACATGCAGGCGCAGCCGAACATGGTTTTGGATCACCCAATTGTAGCACTGGGCATCGTCAAAGCCATTGATTTCTCAGGTTTTGTTTCCCCTCAACATCTTAAGGGGGAAGTGGCGGAGAGGGTGGGATTCGAACCCACGGAGAGCTTGCACCCTCACCGGTTTTCGAGACCGAACCGGCCCCATTGGCTTATATCGCATTGGATCAAATTTCCGTTTTCCACCAATGTATTAAAAGATATCTACGTCGATCAAATTGGAGGTTGATACCTTTGCTCGTGTGCCAAAGTGTGCCAGGACTGCGTCGTGTCTGATTGGCTTGGCCACGTCGCTCAGTATCCCGAGTGCCGCTAGTCGCGGCACAAGTATCCTACCAGCTAAGGGACCGCTGGCCCCTCGCGCGGGCAAGATAAAACCCACCTGGTTGAGGCGCTGAGAGGCTGCCCATGGCACTAGGAATAGACGACATCCTGCACTACGACCCCACCGATTGCCCGAGTTGTCCGATCGGAAAATTGAAGCGGGAATGGGCTGCCGAAGAGGAGGGCTTGTTGGATGTCCTCTTGCTCAACATGGATCAGATCAATCCGTCGGCCGAGGATTTGGCGAAAAAGCTGGGGTAGACCGATAGTCGGCTAAATCATTCCCCCGAAGGCCTGTCTTCGTATCCCGCCGGCCAATAGCAGGTGTTCTTGCTGCCGCCCGGTCCCTTGACCAACAGCTTGCGTTCAAGCAGATCGTTGATGTCGCGTTGTGCCGTGTCGATGGAGCACTTGGCCAGGGCGGCCCATTTCTTAGCCGTGAGGCTCCCCTCAAAGCCGTCAAGGAATCGGTTGAGAACCTTTTTCTGACGTTCAGAAAGCGGCTCGTGGGCGAAGCTCTGCCAGAATTCGGCCTTGATCAGCACGTCGGCGATCATCGTTTCAGCGCGCTGGATCGCCCTGGTGTAGCAGCCGACAAACCAGGACAGCCAACGGGTGACGTCGATATCGCCGCGCTGTGTCTTCTCCAGCATTTGGTAATAGACGTCACGCTCTCGCATGATCTGGCTGGACATGCTGTAAAAGCGCTGGCCGGTGCGTTCTGCCTTGGCCAGCGCCAGATCGGCGATGGTTCGGGCGATGCGCCCGTTGCCATCGTCAAAGGGATGGATCGTGACAAACCATAGATGGGCCAAACCGCTTTTCATTACCGAATCCGGTCCATCATCACCATTAAACCAGTCGAGAAAGCGTTCCATTTCCGTTGGCACCAGGATGGCCGGCGGCGCTTCGTAATGGATGCGTTCTCGGCCAAGGGGGCCGGAGACAACCTGCATCGGACCATGGGCATCGGTGCGCCAACTGGCGAGTGTGATCGGACGAAGTCCGGAATAGCCGGTGGGGAAAAGGGCCGCGTGCCAGCCGAACAGTCTTTCCTGGGTCAATGGGGCCGAATAGTTGCGGGTGGCGTCGAGGGTGATCTCCACCAATCCCTCGACCTTACGATCTGCCGGCGGCAGCCCGCCATCGGGCAATCCCAGGCGACGGGCGAGGGAAGATCGCACGCTGTCATGGTCAACCTTCTCGCCTTCGATAGCGCTGGTCTGGATGACGTCTTCGACGGATGTTTTCAACTCGGCTTCGCAGCGCAGATCGAAGCCCAGCCGTTCGACTCTGCCGAGCAGGAGCCCTTGGCATCGAGCGGCTTCGACCATTGGGTCAAGCAACTGTGCCGCGTCCCACGTCAGGTTTGGCCAATTCTCTTCACGCCAAATCCACACGGCTATTCTCCGCAATTTATGCGGAGAATATAAGAAGATTCGCCGCACCATACAAGTTTAGTGGAGTGAGGAGGCTGCCGGGCCGGGATCGCAATCGTCCGATGGGGGCGTTCAATGCCACCGAGCCATGAATCAGTCGTCGTCCATTTGCAACATGGCTCTTATTCCGGCGAAGGCGCGTTTTTCGACTGGTGGGTCTTCGATATCGTAAGGTTGCGATTGCGGTGGGGCCGCAACGGGAAGTGTCCGAGGGTGGATGACAGGGGGGCTCACGATGGCGGTTCCCCCGCCGGCTTTGACATATTGGCGGATTGCGCCCCTTAAGACCTGGCTGGCGGTCATGTCCTGCGCCTTTACCATCGCTTGGAACTCATCGCGGAGCGACCTAGGGAGGCGGATCGTGAGCATGACTTCGTCGTTCATCGCAGCCTTCGTCTTTACCAAGTAATAATTCAGTACACTGAATGTATGTACGGAGTTTTACGTCGTCAAACGCATTTTTGCGGGCGATCTGCTTTCATTGGAGGCGATGGTTGTAAAAGCAAGGCTCCTCCGTGTGGCCCTACGGTCCACCGGAAGCCTTGCGAGGGGGCGTTGCCCCCTTCGAACCCCTGGGCGATAGGGAAAAAAGAGATTGGGAGCTTTGGCCTTTAGATGAATACGAGTCTGGTTTGCGCCCATGGCGGTCGTTGGCGCGCTGCCTCACCCTTCGTGAAAATTGACTCGTACACATCAGCGAGGCGCTACGCAAAGAATTTTTTGTCTATAAAATCCACTATGTCATTCTGGTGGCTGTTTAATTTCTGGATGTATAAAGATATTGAGTTGAAAACTTGCGGATAATTGTTGTTATTACGGATATACTCCGCCGCCAAGCCCTTCATGTCTTTCCACTCCATAAGCTTGGCGCCAACAAAATGGTGTATATACCTGCGATTGTACACATCAAATTCATACGAGTATGGGTGATATTTATACATTTTGACGCCTATTGGAATGATAGCGACGTGGCTAATATAATTCCTGAGGCTCTCAATAAACTTACTGAGAGGATCTTTTGAGAAGTTATCCTCAACCATTTTTTTGTTGAAATTTACAATTTCATGCTCACCGTTGCGCTCATATTCCCGCATCCCGTTTCTTGTGTGCTCAACAAGCATTTTTGCTGAATATATCACATTATTCATCGCCCTCTGGAAATTCCACCTGCTATAAATCAAGGATTCATTGTTATTCATCAGTAAGTCCCCTCCAAAGCATTCCCACTCCCGCTTTTCTGATATTAAGATCATTTTTTTGAATTCATAAAAATTGTCTAAAACAGCCTTATGTATAGACTGTCTATTTTGCTCTATCTTAATTACAGATTCGATCTCCACAGCAAGACCCTTTCTAAGATTTTTCCTGGGAAATGTATCGCTGATCGCATTTTCCGCGCAACAATGTCCTTTTTCTCAACATCGGCGTCAGCTGTTCTCTGTCCTCCCCAGAAAGCGGCCATTCCACCCGGCCCCTTTTGCTCATTCCGCTGTGCGCCCATGTCGGTTGTTCTGAAGACTGGCGCCCATCCCAGATAACAGGCCGTCCCCAGGTTCACTAGCCTGCCCTGGGGAGACCTTTAGCGAAACGATAGATTTGGTGGTGAGTTCGAATGACAATCGACGATCACTATGCGCCCAGAGTTCCAAAAAATTTACGCCTGTCGCCAATAGGGCTGCTATTATTAAGGCGCTCCGGAGGTGGTCATGTCATTTCGCAGCGCGTTTATTGGTTTCATGGGTGCAATAGTTGGGGGAGCAGTCGTTTGGCTGGGCCAGACGGGCAGTTTTCACCTGCGGCCTGTTGGAATGAGCTATGCCGAGTTAGCCGCTGTCCTGCTCACCGCTGTGGGTGTGATCGTCGCGATATTCGGTGGTGTTCTGGCCCTCGCCGCAGTCTGGGGGTTCAATCAATTAAAACGTGATGCCATCAGTGCCGCAGAGACGGCCGGATCGGCCGAGATAAAAGTGCAGATTGGGACCGGCGCTTTACGAGACTATATTAAGGGCGAAATCGAGCGATTGACTGACGAAGAGTTCGAATCCGAGCGCATGGACAAGCGCATCAACAGTCGTGTGGACGCGGTGGCGTTTGGTCGCCCTGCTGACGATAGACTGCTGGATGACGAGGAAAACGAGTCATGAGCCCCGAATGGAACCGACTTGATCCGAAGGTTCGCGCCATTATTGAGTCATTTCAAGACACGCTACCGGTCAGGCTGCCCGAAATGGCAAGAGCCTTGGGTGTGCCGATAAAGGCATCCACGCTGGCGCCGGGAATATCTGGTGAGATCCGGCCTTTCGGCGATGGCTTTGTCATTCGCGTTAATCGCCATGATCCAGTCAAGCGACAACGCTTTACGGTGGCGCATGAACTGGCGCACTTCCTTCTTCATCGTGATGAGATCGGTACCGGTATTGAAGATGATGTGCTGTATCGATCCAGCCTTTCTGGCCGACGTGAGCACCAGGCGAACCGGTTGGCCGCCGATATTCTAATGCCTGAGGAATTATTGGCCGCAGCGCAGGAAGCGGCAGAAGAAAAGGGTATTGGAGACGTGGTCCTCTATCTTTCCGACCTGTTCGCTGTCTCGGAAGCGGCAATGCGAATCAAAGTGGGGCAATAATAGGGGGAACCGGTGACGCTACGTGCATGGGGCGAAGTACCGTATTTGCCGATTTTGTCTTTACGACCCTCCGAAATGAGGGCGTTGGAGGAGTTGCCAAACCGCACGAAAGATCGGCTTCTCCCCGTTATCCATTTGCGGCCGTGGCTCACATCTCATCGATTAGAGAGCGCCACCGGTCGCATTCTTGATGCCTACGGCGACCGCCCGGTCGTCATCGCAATGGGTGAACGGGAGCAACCGAACGAGCGGCCCGTCCACGCCCAGTTGGAAGCTCTGCGCGACGCGTCGGGAGGCTTTAGGCAGTGGTGTGAGTTCTTCCAGGCCAATGGCAACTACATCCCGGCCATCCAGTTTTCTCCGCAGGTATCCCACGAAGAGGCCCAGATCGCCCGTCTGTTCGGTTTTGATCGCGGTCTCGTCGTAATAATTGAGCCGCCGGCCTTGCCCGCTATTTCCCGTATAGCACAGCGTGTCGGAGAACGGACTCATGGCGGCCAAGGCGTCTGCTTCATTATCGACTTTGGGGTAGCGGGCCGCGATCATTTAGAAGTCGCAGCGCGAGCGATAGGATATGTTGACACTATTCGGCGGTACGCTCCCGTCGCCGCCGTCTCATTGTCCGCGTCGTCTTTCCCCGATAGCTTTGTTGGATTGCCCGACCAGCCTATCTTTGAACGTCGCCTGTTCGACACACTGTCGGTACGCGATGGTCTCATCTACAGTGACAGGGGAAGTGCGCGAGTTGAACGCCAGACAGGCGGAGGAGGTCAGCCTGCGCCTCGCATCGACTACCCGCTATCCGACCAGTGGGATTTTTTTCGGTCTGACGATCTTACCGGCTTCGAGGGGTATCAGCAGCAAGCACGGCGATTGATCGCCACTGAAAGACGAGGAATCTGGAATCCTCACCTCCGGGTCTGGGGGACGCAGATGATCGAACGGACGGCTGCCGGTGATACGTCAGCTATTGGAAGCCCTCAGAAGGCCACCGCAGCTCGGATCAACCTGCATCTGCAACGGCAGACGTTCTATGATTCGCCTGCCGTCGCCGAGGATACCGACGAAGATTGGTCGGGGTGACTGGGGTGTCAGGCTGTTTCGAGGCAACCTTGTGCCGCGAGCCAGTGTGACCATCGATTGTCGCGTTCCTCGGCGAAGCGCCGTGCTTGTGCACGATTGTCAGCAAACCGGCTGAGCAAAGGTAGGTCGTCGGGCCGGATTGAACGACGTGATACCGCTCGCCAAAATTGGCTGCTTGTCGCGGCGTATCGCGCCTTCATCGCCGCGCGGAAATCGCATGTGCGGCGCTCCGCCTGGGTGAGCAGGTCGTCAAGCGCGGCGTCATCGACGACATTGGCTATGCCGGTACGGAAGACCGAAAGCACTCCTTCGCCATCATATGTCCAGACAGATGCCCCGCAGAGATCATCGGCAATGAGGTTCGGCAAGTGGCAAGGCGCGACGATGGCAACGGCATGATTGAAGTAGCGGGCATAAGCATGCATTTGAGACGGAAGGCGCCGTAGCGTGTCCCTAGCGGTCTTTATCTCAAATCCAATGGTTTCATTAGCGAAAACGACAAGGTCGGCGCGTATGCCACTGCTGCCGAGCGAGAATTCGGCCGTGACGATGGGCTTACGACGCCGCCCGTATTCCTCGCGCAAGCGTGCCAGCGTTGCTGCCTTGACCTGTCTCTCGTCCATTAATTCCCCGTGAAGTTAGCCATCTGATAATCGACGAATGTCCGATCCGCCCACGAGACCGTTATATGGTGTGGATTGGCATTAGTCGATATCCTGCTGCTACTTCGCATAAGAGCTCTGCATTCCTATGGCAGCCAATTCACAAGCCGCCCTTCCGCTTCCGGCCCAACTCAGCATAGCTAAAGCTCCACGTTCTGCATGTCCTCCATCTCCTGGGCGTCGAGAGCTTTCTTGATATCAGGTGGTTCGGCCTCAATGAGCCCTGCCATATTTTCGATGATCCGCAATGCAGGCGTCACACCGTTCACCGCATTAATCGCGGGATCAAGTACATAATTGACGCCATAACTATAGGGCCGCTCCTCGCTTTCCTGGAGCCGAGGCAGCCAAGTTTCAGCCTCTTCCACGCGAGAATAAAAAAGCACAACCTCTAGCGCCAACTGACTGGGAAGCATCCCCACCTTGCTTGCGAGGGCCGGATACAACTTGGGCCTGGGGAGCACGAACTGTTCGATGAAATGCTTGTCAAACACTCCGTCTCCAAACAAACCGCGCCGAATGTAACGGGTCCCGACAGCGTTCGCCATTCGGGCAACGCTCCGACGAAGCATCACGATCTCTCCGTAAAGCGCACTGGCTATTGCGACGATTTCCTCATTTCTAAGCCGTTTATCCCGCCTTCGGTTCAAATGAAAGTTGAACAGTGCGCCGAAGATCAGCGCGATAAATCCCAGCACCGAGCCGATAGCACCCTGCCAGCCCTTCAATTCAGCATAGTCCATCAGACTTTCACCGCCTGTTGAAAGAAGTGTCGCGCATCCCGGTGTCAGTACGCTCGTCGGCTGGTAAACGCACTCATTCCAATGCAAGAAATTATGAAACCTTTATCAAGCTCAGTACAGTGCCCATCCATTTGCCGTGGTCCACGTGCGTGCCGTTCGGCAACCGGCCAAGGTCCGCATTACCGCCCCCGTCTCCCAAACTCGCCCATCCCTTTCCGGCCCAAGTCTGTCATTTCGGCAATTGAGCGAAGGGGGGCTTAACCAGCCATGGGATGGGGGCATGAGTCACCGTCGAAATGAAGGGGGCTGTATGTGCGCATGAACAGCCCGCCTCCTCAAGACATCGTTCCAATCGCCAGCTTGCGGTCGTTCATCGGAAACGTCCCGTCCCATACCCTCCGCCAGTGCACGAATCTTGGCGGTATAGCCGTCCCCAGCCGGATCGCGGTCGCAGGCCGCGATGATCACGGCACCCGCGGGCATGCTGCGGATGACGGCCTCGAGGTCATCATCAGCGCAGCCGTTCCGGATCGCCACGTAGCGGGTGGTGGCGCGTTCTTCGGGCGACGACAATTCTTGATGCGACATCGCATCAATCGGCGATTCGACGATCACCAATCGGGTATCGGCGGTCGAGGCGTTGGAGGTCCAGATTCCTGGCACGGCGCCGGCAGTGTAGGCCTTGAACGACCGATCCGATCCCGGAGAAGGTCGATTGCGGCGTTCGGTACCGACCAAGCCGTCTTTTGTCCGATACGGGAAAACCGCGTTTTGTCGATCATCGACCCGGAAGGTATCGGTAAATCTGGGGCAGGCCAGGGTTTCCGGTGAGATGCCCCGTGATTTTTCCAGGAAGACGCTGCGGCTGGTCCGGTTGGTGTTTTCCCATTCCTGGAGTGCCTGCAAGCCGTTGCCCTTGATCGGGCGAGGCTTTGGGCGCGGGGAATAGGCGGACGTGTCCCAGGATGGTTTGGTTTCGGGAGTGCGGTGCCATTGGCGCAGGCGAGCCAGGGCCTCGGTCACCGAGGTTCCGGTGCGCCACTGCACCAGGTCGATGACGGTACCTTTGCGGTCGCCGATGTTTGACGAGAAAACCCAATGGCCGGATTGCGAGACGCCGATGATCAGCTTGCTGCCGTCAGGATGGCGCATGATTGTGTGATTCCTGTCGCCGGCCTTCGCGTCTTCGACAAAGCCCAAGGTCGCGGCGATGGCGCACAGATCAATGTCGGTCTTGAGGCGGTCAATGTCCTGGCGCCGGTTTGCCCGAATGCGGCTCACGCCGGGGCGAGCAGCTTTGCCAATCTGTCGCAGACGATCATCAGCCTCTGCTGATTGTCGCCCAATTCGTTCAGCCGCCAGGTCAAGCTGTTGATCTGCTGCGTCAGCCTCTGTTCGCGCTCGGCGGCTTCGGTCTGCATGCGGTCGATGGTCTGCATCAACTGGCGTTCCAGTGGCGTCAGTCCCTTCATTTTTGGTCTCCTTCATTTTCGTATTCTCCGCAGCGGGGGAATTGGAGATCGACAGCCCCAGCCGGGCGGCCTCGGCGATGGCAAGGCGCTGGAATTCGGGGGAGCCGGAAATCTTGATACTGGTCCAGCCCTTGGCCTGTGCTTCGGCCAGCATCAGCTTGACGGCCAAGCCGGTGGACTTGCTGGCGGAGATGCGTTCCCCATGATCGACAATGATGGCGCCGTCGGTCAGGCGGACGGTTCGCGAGGCCCGATCGACCCAGCGCAAATGCAGCAGCAGGTCATCCGGCAGGGTGGCGCCGAAGATGACAACGAACAGCCGGGCCTTGAACCGCTGGCGCTCTTCGGCCCGTGCCGGTTCGATGACGGCATCGCCATGATGATCGGGCCGACGGCGAGGGGATGGATCGCAAAGTGACTTTGGCGAAGCTTCCACCGGGGCTTGGGGCAGGAGCGTTACGGCTTGGGGTGGGGTCGTTGGACCGGGACTTTCCGGAGGTGCCCAGTCCGGCCCGCCATAGCGTTGTTGATGGAACAGCGCCCGCCGGGACTGGTGCTGCGCCAAGCGTTTCTCGCATTCCTGGAGATCGAGGCGCGGGGGTGCTTCGACTTTAATCGGCAGCGCCTCGGGCGAGGTGAAGGCGGCGGAGAATATTCTGCCGCGAAGGCGCATGCGAGCCCCGTGGTCGTTGACGAGGGTGACGTAATCCGTGCCGGTTCGCGCCACCTGAATGCCGCTCTGCTTGAGCTGCCGCAGCAGATCGTCACGGCATTTGATCTCGCCGGCGGCAAGGGCGGCTTCGGCCCATTCGCTGATCTGTTCGGCCAAGTGCTTTTTGCTCTCTTTGCCGGCCCGTTTGGCTTCGGCGGCGATTTTTAGAATATAGTTGGGCACGCTGACAAGACGGGCACGCTTTGGGTCTTCCGGATCGGCCCAGCCATAGCGGGCATTCAGCATGTCGCGGCAGGAATCGAAAAGCTTCCGGCTTTCGGCACCGGGGGGATGTGGGTTGATCGAGCGCAGCTTGCCATTGCCGGCCAGAATGGCCCGGGGCGCACAGAAATTCAGTTCCAGCCGGCCTGTGTGGGTGTGGGTGGTCCAGAATGTCGGTGGACGATGTTCCTCGGGAATGCCGGCATAGGCCGAGTCTTCAAAGGCACGGATGGCTTCGGCCACTTGGCGACGCGGTTCCGGGGCACCAGCATTGAAGGCGGCGACATCGACGTCGTCTCGCTCGAAACTCAGCACGGCTGACGAATACCGGCATTGAAATGGGGTGGCGCGGATCGCTTGGCGCATCAACACCGCGTCGCCTTTCAGGACTTCCGGCGGGGGGATTCGGCGGACACGTTCACGGTTTCCGTTTTCCGTCGGCTTCCAGATGGTTTCGGCTTCCATGTAGTCGGTCACCCCTTCGCCGCCAGCGTCATCACTGCCGTCGTATTTGGACCACATGATCATCATGATGCCGGCTCGTCCGTAGCCTCTTGATCCAGGCCGTATTCGGAGCGCATGGCCCGTTCCAGGCGCAGCAGGGCCAATACGACCTGATGCGCTTCGATAGCGGATTTGTGGGTGTTGGCCCAGTGGGCCAGTTGATTGAGATTGGTGCCGATTTTCGCCAGTTGGAATGTGCGTTGCCGCCAGTCAGTGCGGTTGACCACGGTGAGTTGGTCACCGTGGTCCCGCAGCATCTCCGTAAGCGTCATTCCTGCGGCTTGGGCCTTCGCCTTCAGGAAAAGGTATTGGTCATCGAAGACGCGGATCTTGATGATGCGCTCGCGGTGGGGGCGGTTCTGGGCCATCTACAGCCTCGATGGCCAGCGGGGGGTTTGCAAGGCGGCAGCAGATTCCGGCTCAGGAGTGCGCCTCTGGAACATTTGGCTTCCTCAAGGCTTTCGGCTTCGCCGGGGCGTCTGGGCAGTCTCGGGCAGTTCATCCATTGCGGACGCCAGGATGCGTCCCCAGTCCTCACGGGCGGCCGAGGCCAGGGCATTGGGGGCGTATCCACCGTCCAACCGAGCTGCGAAACTCGCCAACCCATCACGGTCGGCTTCAGAAAGCTCTTCCATATCCAACGCTTCTCGTAACGCGTCCGGCAGTAATTCAGCGAAATGTGTGATCGCCGTGACGTACTCCTGTTCACAGGTGGCCACGGTTCCGCAGTCGGCATCCAAATGACCCAAATTGGTGCCGATGTAGCCGGCCAGTCGCGTCCTCCAGCCCAAGGCGTTGCTGGTCGTCACCGCCAAGCCAAGAATCTCTGTTTCGATGTTTTGTCCCATCTTTCTCTCCCTATCGCATCAGGGTTCGAAGGGGGCGGCGCCCCCTCGCAAGGTTTCCGTTTGGTCCTCGTCAGAGGGCCACGCGGAGGAGCCTTGCTGTAAGGATGGTGCGATCGATTTGAAGGTTCTGCAATGCTTTATATTTGCATAATGGCAAATAATGCTGTTGACGTTTCGCGCCTATGGTTTCGAAACTAGTTCATACACGACACGAATACCGTGAGTAACTCACGCTATTCAATTTTTGTCGCGTCGAATTCAATGCCAATCAATTCAAGTTCTCTGAGAATTGCTTTGGCGGAGCCGCCGCGTGGGGCATTCTGGCCGTACCACCATTTCTTGACGGCGGGCTCGCCGGCGCCAAGTTCGGCGGCGAGCAGGCGGATGCGGAGGGCGTCCTTGCCATGGGGGGCGAGGCGCTGGCCAGCGGCGCGAACGGCCTCGGAAAAGGCCGCAATCTCCTTGGTTCGTTGGTCGCTGATCGGCTTCATGATCCGGACTTTGGATAAAGTTGGTCCGTTTCGCAAGAGATGAGCTTGAAAATAGGATAAAGTTTATCCTAAAATGGCGATGCCTCAATTTGAACGGTGATGCGTGATGGACACTGAACCCCTGGCCGGCGAGACCTTGGATCGATACTTGGACGCCACCCGCGCTGCCGGCATTGCGGACGCGCAAGCGGTCGAATCGCTGGTCGGGTTTGTGCTGCGTTTTGCCAAGGGCGCCATGCCGGCCCCGACGCTTCAGAGGGCGATTGATGCCGCGTTGAGGGAGCCGAAACACAAAGTCACTTGGGCGTTGCCCGCGCGTCCCGACCTGCGTGAATTGGCGGAGCAGCAACTTGCGGACCCGGTCTTTTGGTGCAGGCTTGAGTCTGACTTGCATTGGCAGGCCGGTCATTGGGTTAGGTTGTCGGGGAAGTCCCCGGAAGTGGCGGTGAATCTGGCGATTGAGGCGATTTTTCGCACTTATCAGCGACGCCCCGAGGACATCCAAGCCAGGATTTATGACCACCTGATCAGCCTGCGGCAGCGGGCCATGTTCGCCGTTGCCGGCAAGAAAGGCGAAAAATTGAAGGCATGCGTGAGTGACAGCCAAGGATAGAAGCAGCGGAAAGGGCGCCCCATGATCTTTCTGGATTTCGAGGCCAGCGCAGGCATGGGCGGCTATCCCATCGAGGTCGGCTTTTGCATTGTCAACGCCGATCGCAGCATGCGTTCCGGGGCCAAGCTGATTCGCTGCGATGAATGGCTGGATGATCCGTCCCGTTGGGATTGGCGTGCCGAGGAAATCCACCGGATCACCCGTCAGAACCTGACCGATTTCGGCGAATCGCCGCGCAAGGTGATGACCTGGCTGAATGCGGAACTGGCGGGAATGGTGGCCGTCGCCGACAGCCCCATGGATGAGTTGTGGATGCGAGAACTGGCCGAGATGGCGCGTATTCCCGCTGCCTTCGGACTTACCGGCGATATCCGGAAGGCCTTCGACGGTCCGGAGATCGCCTGCATCACGTCCTCGGAAGAAGCCGAAAAGGTGGCGCCGAAGCGGCACCGGGCGGAGCCCGACGCGGTTAATCTGGCGACACGGTATGTGTTGAGCCTGGAGCCTGCCGCCTTTGTCTATCGCCTGCATTACGTCGATGGCGGGGGAAACGAGCGGCGTCCGCTCAGTTCTGATTGAGGTTTGAATAAAGGTGGGGCCGATGGCGGTTGCGACGTCACCGGCCCCTGATCACAGGACCAACCATGGTAAGGAGTTTGGACCGATGACCATCGCGACTGTAATCGACGCCCCTGCGTGGCGCCACCACCTGGACAACCTCGGCCCGTTCGCCAGCCCGGACGAGTATGAGGCCTTGTTGCAGGCTGCCCCTGCCGACCTGCCGGCGGAGGAGCGGGAATATCTGGTTGGATATCTGGCGGGCCTGCACCGATATTCCACCACCGAGGTGGAACGGGCGTATTTGGCGCTGCGGCCTCGACTGGATGAGCTTGAGGACGAATCAGCGTGGACCCGGCAGAAGACGCGGGAATTGCGGCGGGCCCTGCGGGCTTTCGCCGTGATCGGCCCGGTTTCTGTCGGGGACCACGCCATCCGCCGCCAAGTCGCCGAAGAACTTGGCCACGTCGGCGGCTTTACCGATTTGGTTTCCATGCTGCTGTGCTAAATTGGTGGCAATAATGGGCGCTTCGGCGCCCCTTGGTTGCGCGACGGAGGCGTGTCCCATGGATGATTTCATCACCGGCCTCGTGGTGGGGCGAAACGAGGCCGCAGCTCTGGGCCAGGAATGGGCCGAGTACGCACGCGGCCTCCAGGCCCAGGCTGGGCAATTGCACCAAGAGCTTCACGCAGAGCGCATCAATCGGGCTATTAATCGGGCAGATATCGCAGGCATACTCACAGCGCTGTCGACTCTTCCCGAGGCGATCCAGGATCAAATCCAGAGTGCGCTGGATCGCCATTATGTCCCGGCATTTGTTCACCGAGCCAAGCAACTTGGTTTGCAGCCCGACCATGCCTTACAGTCGGCACGAACCCAACTTAACGCCACCCGCCTTCATCCTTCTCGATAGTAGGTGGTGGCGTCCGGTCGGCACTGGGGATCGAATCTTCCATCCGGGGCGCCCAAGCGCCGGCCCCATGGCCATCGGTGCCGGGCTGTTGCGGTAGATGTCCGCCCCCCTTCATCCCACTGCCCATCATCGCGGCCTGTTGGCCGGTCGATGCCCCCTGCTGCACGGGATGCTTGCTCTGATTGACGTCGGGATCGGTGTCGCCAGTGCCAAGGAAATGGGCGCCGATCATTTGCATGACCAGATCGCCACCCTTGCCCACCCCCATCATGGCGATGCCGGTCAGGCCGATGATGGTTGATGCGCCCAGAATTAGGTAAGTGATGGTCCCGGTGACGCCGCCGAAATGCCCACCCAGGGCATTGCCGATGCTTTCGGCAAAGGTCAGTACGAACAGCTTGCCGAAGACGATCATCACTGCAAATCCAGCGACCAGCGCGACGACCATGATCATCGGACGAGCGAACAGGTCGTAAAGAATCTCGTAGCCCTTCGCGGCTCGGGGGCCGATGCCTTCGCCTTCAAGTTCAAGATGCGCGATCGCCCAGATCGGCGCCCCGAGAACCGCAATGATCACGCGCATGAAATATCGGGCCACGCCGTACAGCCAGTGCAACGCCGGCATCATCGGCAGGATATATGCCAGCGCGACTCCGGCCATTAGCAAGGCGAAGGCGAGAAAATAGAACACCGGCGCGATGCCCGACAGGAAGCCTTTGGTGCCGGCGGCGGCCGCACCGGCGGTGCCGATCGTCGCGGTGTTGCTGAGCCAGCCGACCAAGTTGCCGCTGGTCCAAGCCTGTGCCGCCTCGGCTGCGGCGGTTCCGCCGGCAAAGGTCATCACCGCGCCCCAGAAGATGTTGAGGAGGGAATGGCCCAGACTGGTCATTTCGGCGATGGGGTTATTTGAGCGGTCGGACTCGCCCAGCAGCAGCCATTCATAGATTTCCTTTTTACGTGACAAGTCGAAGAACGCCAGTATGCCGCTTTGTGCTTCCTGTCCGATGGCCGCATCGTAAGCGGATTTGTCGGTCGAGGTTTTTCGTTGCGCGTAGCGTTCCGTCCACCACTGATCAGCGGCGACAAACGCGGCCTTCTGCGCCGTGTAGACCTGACCGTCCCAGACTTCGTAACGCGGCGCGGTGGTCTTCGGCAGATCGCCGACCGCGTGCCAAACGGTTTGGTTGGCCCACATCAAATTCATTGCCCAGGCGCCGGCCTTCGCCCATCCGGCATTGGTTGCCGTTTCGCGTTGGGATTGGAGGCCCTGCTGGCTTCCTGCAACGACTTCCGCCCGGGCTGCCGCCATCAGGGTGGCGGTGTATGCTTGCATCGCTGCGGTGATATCGAAGTTTGGTCCGGCGGCTGGCTTGTCTGTGAATGGCGGAAGCAAGGTAACGGCCAGAGCCTCGGCGGCAGGCCGTAACTGTCTTTGCAGAGCCATTGCTGCCTTTTCATGGGCGGCAAGGATCTTGGCCGATGATCCGCTGAGCCCTGGTTCGTGCCGGAACGTGACCGCGCCACACTGCCGGAAGACGCCGCCGCTGGTGGCGTCGCCATCTGCCGACAATGTCCGCCAAACGCCGATGTCGTGGGACGTGGTCAGCGGATCGCTGATGGTCGCGCCATTGGATGTGGCTGCCGTTATATTTTGGATGGCGCGACAAGCCTCGATCTTGAAAAGCTCTCGCGCTAGGTCTTTCACCTCAGGCGGGGACGGTTCGATCAGCGGTTTCAGATCGGCGAGTTGTTCCATCGCCTTGCTCCACAGAACGCCGGCGCCGGCCATTCCCATTTTTGAAATGCCGATCACGACATATTGGCCGGCATTCAAACCGACCGGTGGGAGAGGAACAAGGAGGCCGATGGCGAGAAAGAAGCGGATCGGGAACCAGACCTCCGAGTGTTTTCCCCCGACCTTGCCATGCTGGGCAGTTTCAACGATGGCTCGGGTCAACAGCCACAGCAGCAGAGAGCCGCCCACGGCCATGAAGATGGCGTTGTACAACCCAAGCGTTGCCGCGAGTATGCCATCGGATAGGAAAAGGGTATCGATTGCCTCGACTGCCCAATCGCCAGCCTTGGCGGCGAAAAAATCATTCTGGTTCGTCATGTTTTGTTCGCTCCTCGGTCAGGTCAGATGGGCGAAAAGGTACAATGTCCCAAGCCCCGCGGCGGCCATGAGCAGCAAGTGCCGGTCATTTGTCGGCACGAAATAGCCAGCGAGACCAATAGCGGCTAAGATCAATAGCGCGATGACCGAACCGTTTTTCCGCATAGTTGCGCCTCCAAAATTATTTGGCATCATCGACAAATCTGTAGCGCTCGACAGCGCGCTCAACTTTTTGCAAGTGCCGATGGTCGTCATCAATTAGGCGGCAGGCGAGCTCGACCATCTCACTGACGGCACCAGGGTCGAAGTCGCCCCGGGCAAGTACAGCGGCAGAACGCAATGTTCCCGCGATCTGGCGTGCCTGCTGATCGAGTAACACCGAGCGGCGCCCGGTGACGTACCGCCCCAATGGCGGCAAAATAGCTTCGCCCCTCGCCAGATAGGCCGCCGTCCACAGCGGATGGAGCGCCCAACGGCGGCGGCGCGTGTCTCCCGTGAGGGGAACAGTTAGGCGCCGCGTGAATACCGCTTCTCCAATCATGGCCGGCAGTTCTGACATTAGGTCGGCGTGGGTGCGAAGGGACCGATCCCGGAGGTACTCACCCCCAAACCGGATTTCGAGGCGCCAGACGTCTTCGACCACACCGCCCCAGAGCTCGTGGAACCAGGTTTTGCCGCTGGCCTCGGTAACCTCGAGCGACTTGTGGTAAATTGAAACCTGCAGTCCAGCCTTTGAGCCAATATCTATCGTTTGTAGCGTGCCCCCGCGCGACCACGTGGATAGCTTCTCTGGAAGCACTGTGGCCCGTGTCTTTGACGACGAGTGACACACGATCTGTTCAAGCAATCGCGGGATCATTTCCCTACCGAACGCCGGCGAGTGAAAATCGAATGCGTAGTCGGCACGACTAACAACCACCGGCCATTCATCCGGCCCCTTCGCACGGAATCCGGCATGCAACAGAGCTTGGTGGGCGCGCGCCCGGAGAGCGTCAAGGCCATACTCCCAGAGCCCCCCAGCGAGGTACCGTATGGAGACGCACCAGCCAGCAGCCGGGCTTCGGATCAGGAAAAGGAGATCGTCGTTGCCCGCGACCCATTTGACGCCGCCCTTGGCGCCGGTGGCGCGAACTTGGACCAGTTCCGGCCCAAACTGAAACGGCACAGTCCCTCCCGTTCGTGGGTCCAGCCTGTCCGCAGCTTCCTTGGCCGACTCAATACGCTGGATGAAGTCATCGGTTGGGGTAAGGTCCGCTGCCTCTTGGTAGCTGTCCCACCCGTGGACCAGCAAGGTGCAGTAGTCTGGCGCTGGCGGGGAGAGCGGAATTTTCGGAATCTCGCGGGGCCGTTTGTTCTGCGCTTGTTCCCTGCTCTTGGGACGCCCACCACCCCCTGTTAGAGGCGGGGTGGTGGGGCAGTTAAGCTGCCCAGCAGTTGCCCCCTTTCCCACCGGCCGCTCCCTCGATCAGTGCGCATTGGCTGCGGTCGTACCTTTGCGGGGCCGACCAGGGCCACGCTTGCGGGGAGGTTCTTGAGCAGGTGGAGCAGATGGACAAACCACTCGCGATTCGATCCAGGACTTCACGTCCTCAATGCGCCAGCGGATAAGACGACTGCCGGGGAGATCGACCCTTGGCGGGAGCTCGTGGGGCTTCCGCTTGTTAATCGCCGGGACTGACATGCCGAGCAAATCGGCCAAAGCGACTTTGTCTAATAACTTATTCATCTCGACAACTCCATGGAGTCGGAATTGACGAGATATTATCTGATACAATTACTTATGACTAGTTGGCAATACTATCTACAATTTGTCTTCATTTTTGCCATATCAAGTTGACGAAACCGTCAACTTTCATTCTTGGGACCTTTCCTCATACTTTGACAAAAGAGCGTCAAGAACCGATCTCGGGTTAACACCCGCCGCCTGCATCCTCTCGACAACAGAACGAAATTCTTCCAGCAACCCCACACCATTGCTTCCCCGGCCATCGATTTTGGCTGCAAGCTCGCCTGCCTTTGGGTTGTAGTACCTCAGGACCATGTTCATCGTCTTGTGGCCGAGCACCCGCGCCAACTCGAGCGGCGTCAAGCGCTCGGCGAGGCGCGTGGCGGCCACATGCCTGAGATCGTGGAAGGTGACCCGAGGGGTGCCATTGGTCACCGCAGTGGCGACAGCGGCCTTGAAGGCCATATCGACGGTCTTGCGGACGATTGCGAACGGCACGTCCCCACCACCTTGCGAGGTCTTCCAGTCGGCGAAGGTATCTCGTGCCCGCTGGGAAAGCGGCACCCGTCTGGATTCGCCGTTCTTTGTGGTCGGGAGATAGGCGTGATCATCGGAGATCGCAGACCACTGCAAGGAAAGCATCTCCCCCTGGCGCATGCCAGTTTCAATGGCGACGGTCACCAGCGGGCGCAGCCATGCGGGCCGAGCACAAGCATCGAGGAGAATGGCTTCTTCCGCCTCCGTCAGATGCGCCTCTCGGGCCGCATTCGCCTTCACCCGACGCACGCCTTGGCAGGGATTGGAGATGGGGTAGCCCCATTCGCTGATTGCGGTCCTGAAGACGCTGGAAAGCAGATTTATGGCGTTGTTGATCGTAGAGGGTGCCTTACCGGCAGCCTCTTGCTTGCGGCGCCACTCGGCAATGTCCTTGGGCTGCACCGCCAGCACCGACCACTCAGCCATTTCCTCGCGGAGCCATTGGGCGATTCGATAGCGCTCGCGATCGGCGCCCTTCTTGGCTGGCGTCACTTCATCCTGGTATTGAGTGAGGAGCTCGCGGAGCTTGGTCGCCTTGGCTTCAGAGCGGTCGATATAGGATTCGCCGCTGATGCGCCCTTCGATTTCGTCAGCCCACTTTTTGGCGGCAGCGTAGGACTCGAAGGTGCGATAGATCGGCTTGTGATCTTTGCGGCGAATTTGAACCCGCCACTGAAGGTCACCGCGCTGTTTAATCGACGCCATTGGCACACCCCTTGGCACACAGGGAAAGGTCCCTGTGCCAAATTGTGCCAAAAATTATGGGCCGAATGAAGGTAAATGGCGGAGAGGGTGGGATTCGAACCCACGGAGAGCTTGCACCCTCACCGGTTTTCGAGACCGGCCCATTCGACCGCTCTGGCACCTCTCCGCAAGAAAGGAAACGCCCCGGTCGGTGGCGAGGCGCGGAGACTAGCGTAAACACGCAAACTCCGCAACCCCCCGAAACAACAAATCCGAACCGGAGAGATATCGCCTATCGGGGCGAAACCACCATCACCATTTGACGGCCTTCCATCTTGGGAATCTGTTCGATCTTGCCCAAATCTTCCAGGTCGTCGCGGACGCGTTCCAGCACCTTCATGCCCAGATCCTGGTGGGCCAATTCGCGGCCACGGAAGCGCAAGGTGACCTTGACCTTGTCGCCTTCTTCCAGGAACTTGCGCATGGCGCGCATTTTGACGTCATAATCGTTGTCATCGATATTGGGTCGGAGCTTGATCTCCTTGACCTCGATGACCTTCTGCTTCTTCTTCGCCTCGGCCTTCTTTTTCTGGGCTTCGTACTTGAACTTGCCGTAGTCCAGAATCTTGCAGACCGGCGGGTCGGCGTTGGGCGAGACTTCGACCAGATCGAGACCGGCCTCTTCGGCCATGATCAGTCCTTCACGCAAGGACACGACCCCGATCATCTCCCCCTCGGCGCCCACCAGACGAATGCTGCGAACGTCGATCTCTCGGTTGACGCGCGGCCCATCGTTTTTGGGCGGCGTCTGCATTGGCGGCCTAGCTATGAAAACTTCTCCATCGGTTCGAACAAAAAATAGGCACCATCGCGTCACCCCCGCGAATCTTGGCCCGGATTCTTTTGAAAATCCGCCCTAGGGAAAGACCCGAAAGGTCAGCCCGGAGGTGCGGCTTCACCTATGAGTGTAGCAATCGCTTGGTCAAGCGCAACAATTTCTTGACCTTGGCTGCCCAATCGACGGATCGCCACGGTCATTTCTTCCGCCTCGCGGCGGCCAACCACCAGCATAACCGGGATTTTCGCCTGAGAATGCTCGGCTACCTTTTTATTGATCTTTTCGTTGCGCAGATCGGTTTCCACCCGCAAACCGGCTTGGCGCAGCTTGGCGGCCACCTGTTGGGCGTATTCATCGGCGTCGGAAACGATGGTGGCCACCGCCACCTGGATCGGCGCCAGCCACAACGGGAAGCGGCCGGCGAAGTTTTCGATCAAAATGCCGATGAAGCGCTCGAACGACCCCAGCACGGCACGATGCAGCATCACCGGCCGCCGGCGCGAGCCGTCCTCGGCGGTATAGCTGGCATCCAAACGTTCGGGCAAGACGAAATCCACCTGGAGCGTACCGCATTGCCAATCACGGCCGATGGCGTCACGCAAGACGAATTCAAGCTTGGGGCCATAAAAGGCGCCTTCGCCCGGATTGAGCGTGGTGTCCAAACCGGCGGCCTGGGCGGCGGCCAACAAGGCACTTTCCGCCTTGTCCCAGGTTTCATCCGAACCAGCGCGCTTTTCCGGCCGGTCAGAGAATTTCACCCGCACGTCGGTGAAACCGAAATCCTGGTAAACCAGCTTGAGCAATTGGCAAAAGGCGATGGTTTCCGAGGTGATCTGATCCTCGGTACAGAAGATGTGGGCGTCGTCCTGGGTGAAGGCGCGCACCCGCATGATGCCGTGCAACGCCCCCGACGGTTCGTAACGATGGCACGAGCCGAATTCGGCCATGCGCAACGGCAGATCGCGATAGCTTTTGATGCCTTGGCGGAAAATCTGCACATGGCAGGGGCAGTTCATCGGCTTGACCGCCAGATGGCGTTCATCCTGGGTATGGATGGTGAACATGCTTTCCGAGAATTTGTCGGCATGACCCGACGCTTCCCACAGCGAGAAATCCACCAATTGCGGGGTTTTGACTTCCTGGTAATTCTCGGCTTCGAGGCGGCGGCGCATATAGCTTTCCACCGCGCGGTACAACGCCCAGCCCTTTTGGTGCCAGAACACCGCGCCCACCGCTTCTTCTTGCAGGTGGAACAGGTTCATTTCCCGACCCAGCCGGCGGTGATCGCGTTTTTCCGCCTCTTCCAGCATGGTCAGATAGGCTTCCAGGTCCTTTTTGTCGAACCAGGCGGTGCCGTAAATGCGTTGCAGCATCTCGTTGCGGGAATCGCCGCGCCAATAGGCGCCGGCCAGCTTCATCAGCTTGAAGGCCTTGCCCAGCTTGGCCGTCGATAGCAGATGCGGCCCCCGGCACAGATCAATGAACGCGCCTTGACGATACAGACCGATGGGCTGATCGGCGGGGATCGAGGCGATGATCTCGGCCTTGTACGTTTCGCCCATGCCTTCGAAGAACTTGACCGCCTCGTCGCGATTCCATTCTTCGCGGGTGATGGCTTCGTCACGATCAACGATTTCCTTCATCCGCGTCTCGATCTTTTCCAGATCGTCGGGGGTAAAGGGTGTCGGCCGGGCGAAATCGTAGTAAAAGCCGTTCTCGATGCTCGGCCCGATGGTCACCTGGGTTTCCGGATAAAGCTCCTTGACCGCCTCCGCCATCACGTGGGCAGCATCGTGGCGCAGCAATTCCAGCGCGTCGGCGCCGTCCTTGGCGGTGACGATGGCCAAAGCGCAATCGGTGGCGATGGTGGTGGTCAGATCCTTCATCACGCCGTCGATACGGATGGCAAGCGCCGCCTTGGCCAGGCCGGCACCGATGGACTTGGCCACGTCCAGACCCGTCACCGGACCGGGAAATTCGCGGACGCTGCCGTCGGGAAGCGTGATGGCAACCATGGGATCTTACTCTTTCGTGCAAATGCGAAGGAAAGGGCGGACTCTGTTGGAGTTTCCCCCCCAAGTCAAGAAAAGTGGGGGAATTCAGACCACGAAAGCGCCGGGAGTCATGGGGGCTGGCTGAGCCAATGGCTTGTAAAGACGCAAAACCGCGGCGGAAGCCATTTCCACATCCACCTTTTCCGCCGCCAGCAATCCGCATAAATGCTGACCGATGGCCGACAGCGCCGCTTCGTCCGCATCGCCGGCGAAGGCGATGGGAAAGGCGCGAAACACCGTCAACGCCGCCTCGAGATCGGTGCCGAAGCTGGCGCGGGGCAAGATGTTCCAGACGGTAAACAGCGCTTTCAGCGCGGTGGCCGCGCGGATTTCATCCAAACGCTTGCGCATGACTTCGCGCAGTTGGAAAGCCAGTTCCCGCGGCCGCCGGGCCAGTTCGGCGGTCAGGAATGGCCGCTGCGCCGCCCGCACGGTGGAATCGCGCGCCGTGGCGATGGCTGTTTCGTAAAGCTCGGCAAAGCCATACGGGCCGCCAACGGCGCCATGGAACAACAGCAAAGCGATGGCGTCGGAAAGCGTGTTGGCAAAGGTTTCATCGATGGCCTGCACCCGCTCCATCAGATATTGACGGCTGGTCTCCTTATGCTCGGCCAGGCCCATCAATTCCTTGACCGTCTGCGCCAGGCGGCGGCCATCGACCATGAACAAGGCGGCGAAAAACTCAAAGTCGCAGGCTTGGGGCAAATCCAGACCGGCCTCTGCCGCTTTGTCGCGCAACAGGGAAATCAGGTTCAGCGCCTCGATTTCATCGGCATCCAACTCCTTGGCCGAGCGAACCTTGACCTTGACCCGCTTCAATTCGGTCCGCGTGCCCATGCGAAAACCGACGCCCAGCACCCTGAACACCCGCGGGCGGTCGACCGGAACCTCGACTTCCTGGTATTTCGGCTGCCCGGCATCCCCAGGCAAGGCCAACTTGCCGCGCGCGCCATTGAGCCGCGCCGCCAGTTTGCTGAGCCGTTCGTTCAAAATCCCCCACACATCGGCCATCTTTTCCGACAAGCCCATGTCGGGCCGGGTGGTGGTGGCCAAGCTCATGGACCGATAGACCCGCCGTTCCAGCGCATCACGGCAGCCAAAAATAATGGTTTCCGCCATGAACTCGCCGGCGATGCGCAAGAAGATGGGCGAAAACAGGAAAAAGTCCTGTTCGTGCACATAAGCAATCGACGGGAATTGCGCCGAAGGCAAACGAAACAGACCCAGGCGCCGCGCCAGCGTCTCGGTCACGTGTTCGGTCACCTTTTCCTCGGCGGCGGCGAAAGCGTAAGGCGGCTTGGGCCGCGATGGCGGCGGCGGCGGCGGCGTCACCCCGATCAGGTCGAGATCGGGCAATTCAGGATCGGCGACCATCTCGCCCCGGTCGGCGGCGCGGCGGTGCGGGTTGTCGGGCAGGCCTTGCTGGCTTTGCCATGCCAGGGCGATTTCCGGGCGCTTGGCGATCACCACCAAAATCACTTCACGGGCCAGCGCCACCTGTTCAAGCCAGGGACGACCGATCAGCCCGGAAATAAAGGCGTCTTGCACGGCGCCGCGGAATTCCAGATCGCCTTGACGGCGCAACAGCGTCGCCAGCACTTGGCCCATATAGGCGATCAACTGATCCTGACCGCCCAAACGATCAAGCTTACCGGTCAGATCCTGATAAAGCAGGTGCTGGTCAGCGGGCAGATCCATGTCGTCACTTCCCCTGTGCGGCCGGAATCGGCACCACCGAAATGGAATTCTTGGGCGATCCTTCGATGATGCGGTCAGAGTAAACCAGATAGATCAGAACGTTGCGCTTGGTGTCATGGAAACGCACCACCTGAAGCGTCTTGAACAGCAACGACGTATCCTTTTGGAACACCGTCTCGCCATCCTTGATCTTACCGGTGATGGTGAGGACGCCGACCTGGCGACAGGCAATCGACGCATCCGAGGTGTCCTCGGCCACGCCCAGCCCGCCGCTGATCCCGCCCTTTTTGGCCCGCGACAGATAGCAGGTGACGCCGGTGACCTTAGGGTCGTCGAACGCTTCCACCACGATCTTGTCGTTGGGGCCAAGCATCTTGAACACGGTGGAAACGCTGCCGATTTCCTCGGCCGCCAGCGGATTGGCGACGAAAGCGGCAACAATCCCGATCTGTAAGGCTTTACGTAAACATTTCATCAGCTTGCCCAATTCATGCGGCCCACCCGACTATACTGTCAGTGGAGGGGGGATGAAAAGGGGCGCTGATGATCAAGCGCTTTCATCCCAAACCGGGCCGGTGGCGCGCCGCGTCTCTTCTAGAGGCGAAAGAAATCTGTTAGAACGCGGGCCATTCCATGTTTCAACAGCGAAAGTATCGCCATGTCCGTCCTGGTTCCGGTGTCTTGGGGGGAAATCATCGACAAGATCACCATCTTGGAAATCAAGGCCGAACGCCTGACCGACGCCGCCAAACGGGCCAACGTCACCAAGGAACTGGATGAGCTGGTGGCGGTGCGCGAGCGCGAGTTCCCCGCGCATGCCGCCCTGGCGGCGCTGGCGGCGGAACTCAAGGCCATCAACGTCAAATTATGGGTGATCGAAGACGACATCCGCGATTGCGAACGGGCCAAGGATTTCGGCGGCAAATTCGTCGAACTGGCCCGCGCCGTCTATTTCACCAATGACGAACGCGCCGCCGCCAAGCGCAAGGTCAACGACCTGCTGGGCTCGGCGTTGATCGAGGAAAAATCCTACGCCCCCTATGCGTGAAGGCCGACCCGCCGTGCGACTGCATCGCCTGCTTGATTCCTTGCTGCGCTGGCGCCGCGCCCTCACCCGGCGTCCCGGCGTGGCGTCGGGCGTCTTGCTGATCAGTGCCGGCGGTCTGGGCGACACCGTCTTGCTGGCGGCGGTGCTGCCCCGTTTCCTCGCCTTGGCCCGGCCCGGCGAAAGCGTCACCGTGCTGCTGCGCCATGACGCCGCCCGCATGGCCTTTGTCTTTCCGCCGCAAGTTCAGCTGCGCACAATCGACTTCAGCCGATTGCGACGGTGGAAATACCGCCACCACGTCATGGACGCACTATACCGGGATCATTATCGGTTGGTGGTGCACACCGATTACCTGCGCCATCCCGATCTGGACGAAGCCCTGGTCGAAGCCGCCGCCGCCCCGGAAAGCGCCGCCATGGAACCGCGTCCATCGGCAAAATTCGCCCACCGCCTTGCCGCCAATCGCCGCCTTTATACCCGTTTATTCGAATCCGGGCCGCCGCATACCGACAAAGTGCTGCGCTGGGCCGGCTTCGCCCAATTTCTCACCGGTGAAATCCTGCCGCCGCCGCTGGTGGCGTTGCCGCCGGCGCGCCTGCCCGAAATAATCAGCCAGGCGCATCCGACGGTGATCTTGCAGCCGTTTTCGGCGGTTAAACTCAAACAAAGCCCGCCGGAATTGTGGGATCTGATCATCGGCGCCCTGCCGGCCACGTGGAAGGTCAAGCTGGCCGGCCATCCCAGCGATTTGGACAAGAACCCGGACTTCCGCCGCCTGTTGGACGTGCCCAATGTGGAGTTCGAGGGCGCCCCCTTCGCCCAATTGGCCGGCATTATTCGTGGAGCCAGGGCGGTGATCAGCGTCGATACCGCCTGCATGCATTTAGCCGCGATCATGGGGACGCCGACCTTGTGTCTGGCGTCAAGCGCCTATGTGGGCGAGATCGTTCCCTATGCGGCCGAGATCGCCCCCGCCAATCTGCATGTGCTTTACACCCCGATGGAATGTCAGGGCTGCCTGGGCGCCTGCCGCTTCCCGCCCGAGGACGGCATGTATCCGTGCGTCGCCGCCCTTGACCCCGATGCGGTGCTCGGCGCGGTGCGTGACATCGTCGCCAGGGGGATCTGAGATGAAACTGACCCGGATCCTGTTCCCCACCGGCATGCGCCGCCGTTGGTGGCTGTTTCGGCCCATCGACGCGCTGGTCGCCCTGTGGCCGGCGCCACGAGCAAAGCGCGGCGTGCTGGTGGTGCGCATGGATGGCATCGGCGACATGGTCATGTTCCGGCAGGCGCTGGAACATTATCCGGCGGCGCTGGGGGTCGATAAAGCCGACATTACCGTTTTGGGCTGCAATTCGTGGAAAAGTCTGGCCGATCAGGTTTTTCCCGGCTTCACCGTCGTCGCCATCGACGAGCACGCCTATGAAAAGAAATGGCTGTACCGGCTGAAGATATCGCTGTGGGTGCGCCGCCAAGGCTTCCAAACGGCGATCTGCGACATGTTCATGCGCAAGGTGATGACCGCCGACACCCTGGTCTGGCACAGCCGGGCCGAGCGCCGCATCGTCTGCACCCCCTTCATCACCGACCGCACGCGGGCGGAATATGGCTGGTACCAGGAACGCGCCACCCAGGTCATCGACACCGGCCCCTATCCGACGCATGAGGGGCTGCGGCATTTCACCTTTTTGTCCAAGCTGACCGGCCGCGCTTATCCGCCCGAGACGCCGGCCATTCCCTGGCGCGACCAATTGCCGCCATTGCCCGCGGGCGCCCCTTATGTGGTGATGAATTTCGGCTCGAACGAGCCGGGCCGACGCTGGCCGTTCGAGAATTTCCTGGCCGTCGCCCGCCATTGCCTGGAGGCCGGTTTGCGGGTTGTATTCGTCGGCGCGGCACAAGAAGCCTTTGCCAAGCCGGCCATCGCCGCCCTTGATCACCCCAATGCCATCGACACCATCACTTGTTTGAAGCTGGGCCAATTGGTCGATGTGCTCAAACATGCCGCCTGCGTCGTCAGCAACGATACCGGCCCCGGCCATCTGGCCTTGGGGGTGGGCACCCCCACCGTGTTGTTGGCCGGTGGCGGCCATTTCGGCAGCTTCGTGCCGTACCCCGAAGCCATCCGCCCAACCGGCGCGGTGTTTCTGAACCAGCCGATGGAATGCTATCACTGCTTGTGGGTGTGCCCGAAGCGGGTGTCGCGCGCCGATGCCTTCCCTTGTGTGGCCGAGATCAGTCCGGAACGGGTCTGGCGGACGGTGGCTGAATTAACCACCCCCAAGCATTGATCCGCCTGCTACAATCCGCCCCCAAGTCGCCAGCGGAGTGCCGGCCGTGATCGAACCGCTGCTGTTGACCGCCGCCCGTATCGACACCTTCAGCCAAAGCCGTCGGATGACCAATGCCAGCGGCTTTTTCTTTCAGCGCGGCGAACGTCTGTTCCTGGTCACCAGCAGCCATGTCCTGCGCGACGACAAGGCCGGACACTTTCCCGACCGCATCGAGATCAAGCTGCATATCGACGCGCTCAATCTGGCCAGTTCCACCGGATTTTCCATGCCGCTTTACCAGCAAGGGCGCGCCGTCTGGCGCCAGGGCGCGGACCGGGCCGGCGACATCGACGTCGCCATCTTGGAAATCGACCGCGCCGCCCTGCCGGCGACCGCGCTTTACCGCGCCTTCACCCCGGCCCATCTGCCCGGAAACTTCGAAGAGGTCGAGGTCGGCACCTCGCTGTTGATCGTCGGCTTTCCCTTGGGTTTTCATGACTGGCTGCACCATATGCCGGTGGTCCGCCAGGCCATCATCGCCTCGTCCTTCGGCCTGCGCTTTCAAGGCGAAGGCTATTTCCTCACCGATGCCCGCACCCATCGCGGCACCAGCGGCGCTCCGGTGGTGATGCGCGCCTCCCAAAGCAATCCCGACCATGGCGACCTGCCGTGGATCTTGCTGGGCATCCATTCCGCCCGCCTCGACGTCGCCCGTGAAGAAGGCGTCGATGAAGCCCTGGGACTGAACTGCGCCTGGTACGCCGAAATCCTGATGACCATGACCGCATAAGCAAAACGGCCGGGACAAGCCCGGCCGCTTTCACTAAAGGATCCGCCTTAGTGGCTGTGGCCGCAACCGCAGCCGCCGCCGGACTTGATTTCCAGCGCGGCGACGCCGGGCAGGGTCTTGCCTTCCAGCCATTCCAGGAACGCGCCGCCGGCAGTCGAGATATACGAGAACGCCTCGTCGACACCGGCCTTGGCCAAGGCGGCGACGGTGTCGCCACCACCGGCCACGGTCAGCAGCTTGCCTTGCTTGGTCCGTTCGGCCGCGGCGCGGGCAACGGCGTTGGTGGCGGCGTCGAACGGATTGATCTCGAAGGCGCCGAGCGGGCCGTTCCACACCAAGGTCTTGCAGCCGCCCAGACGGTCGATGATCGCCTCGGCGCTGGCCGGACCGGCGTCCAGGATCATCTTGTCGGCGGGCACCGCGTCGATGGACACCACCTCGTTGGCGGCGTTCTCGGCGAATTCGGCCGCCACCACGGCGTCAACCGGCAGCACGATGTGGCAATGGGCCGCCTTGGCCTTTTCCAGGATCGCCCGCGCCGTGTCGGCCATGTCCTTTTCGCACAGCGACTTGCCCACGTTCTTACCCTGCGCGAACAAGAAGGTGTTGGCCATGCCGCCGCCGATGATCAGGTAATCGACGCGGCCAACCAGATTGCCCAACAATTCCAGCTTGGTTGACACCTTGGCGCCGCCGACGACGGCGGCCACCGGCTTTTCCGGGGTCCCCAAGGCCTTGGCCAGGGCATCCAGTTCGGCCTGCATCAATCGGCCGGCAGCGGCCGGCAGCAGATGGGCCAGACCTTCGGTGCTGGCATGGGCGCGGTGCGCGGTGGAAAAGGCGTCATTGACATAGACGTCGCCCAAGGCGGCCAGGGCTTGGGCAAAGGCCGGATCGTTCTTTTCCTCTTCCGGGTGGAAGCGAACGTTTTCCAAAAGCGCGACGTCGCCGTCCTTCATCTTGGCGATGACCGCTTCGGCCACGGCGCCGATGCAATCGTCGGCCCAGGCCACCGCCTTGCCCACGGCCTTGGCCAGCGGCTCGACCAGCAGCTTTTGCGAATACTTGTCCTCGCGCCCCTTGGGACGGCCGAAATGGGTCAGCACGATGACCTTGGCGCCGCGCTCGGCCAATTCCTTCAAGGTGGCGGCCGAACGGTCGATGCGAGTGGAATCGGTGACCTTGCCGTCCTTGGACGGCACGTTGAGATCGGCGCGGACCAGAACGCGCTTACCCTTGACGTCGAAAGCGTCGATGGTGCGGAACATAAGCGTTTCCCCCTCGTCTGAATGGAAAAAGGGCCCGTTCCGGCAATCGAAACGGGCCCCAGACCGGAAAAATTTAGTTCTTGGCGACGTGCTGGACGAATTTCAGCATGTTGCAGGTATAGCCGTATTCATTGTCGTACCAGACCACCACCTTGACGAAGGTGGTGTCCAGCGCGATGCCGGCATCGGCGTCGAAAATCGACGGCAGCGAGCAACCGCGGAAATCGGTGGAGACCACCTTTTCGTTGGTGTAGCCCAGCACACCCTTGAGCGCGCCTTCGGAGGCGGTCTTCATGGCGGCGCAGATTTCTTCATAGGTGGCCGGCTTTTCCAGCTCGACGGTCAGATCGACCACCGACACGTCCGAGGTGGGGACGCGGAACGACATGCCGGTCAGCTTCTTGTTCAGCTCGGGGATCACCTTGCCGACGGCCTTGGCGGCGCCGGTCGACGACGGGATGATGTTTTCCAAGATGCCGCGGCCGCCGCGCCAATCCTTGGAGGACGGGCCATCAACGGTCTTCTGGGTGGCGGTGGCGGCGTGAACGGTGCTCATCAGGCCGCGCTTGATGCCCCAGGTGTCATGCAGGACCTTGGCCACCGGGGCCAAGCAGTTGGTGGTGCACGACGCGGCGGAAACGATGGCTTCGCCGGCATATTTGGTGTGGTTGACGCCATAGACGAACATCGGCGTGTCGTCCTTGGACGGCGCCGACTGCACCACCTTCTTGGCGCCGGCCTTGAGGTGCTTTTCGCAGGCTTCGGTGGTCAGGAACAGGCCGGTGGATTCGATCACCACATCGACCGCCAATTCGCCCCATTTCAGCTCGGCCGGGTCCTTGACCTGGGTCAGCAAGATCTTCTTGCCGTTGACGATCAGGGTGTCGCCATCCACCGAAATCTCACCGGGGAAACGGCCATGCACCGAATCGTACTTCAACATATAAGCCAGATATTCGGGATCCAGCAGATCGTTGATGCCAACGATTTCGATTTCGGGAAAATCCTTCGTCACGGCCCGGAACACCATGCGACCGATACGACCAAAGCCGTTAATGCCGACGCGGATAGTCATCGCTTCCTCCAGTGGTATTTCTGTGGCGGAAAACCTTTGTTCCGCCCGAATTCAGACGCGCAACCATATCGCATACTCGCCCCGGTGAATCCAGTCCCGAAAGCGTCAAATACCCCCGGATGCCCGGCAAAATTGAACCCTTTCACCGCCCCCCACCCCATCGGGGGTCCGCTCCACTGCCCGGATGGCGGCCCTGATCTACCGCTACGGGTAAGGCAAAGGGCGACTCCGCCGATCAGTGGGTGCTACGCACAAAAAGACGGGTATTTATGATAATTAGCGCCGATAAGCTTGCGACAAAGGTATGAGTTTGATGCTAGTATTCAGCCTAAGGACAGAGGGACGTCAGCAGGGGGTGACGGCCGCTCTGTTTCGCCGCCGGGTGCGGAAAATATTTCGTGATCGCGGCGGCGGGCCCGGGGGTGTGCCCGATCGAGCGCCGAAGGATGGGGTTGCCGAGTAATATGAAAATCTTGATCGCCGACGACCATGAACTATTCCGCGAGGGATTGCGTCATGTCCTGGGACAATTGGAAGACAACGTGCAGGTCGTCGAAGCCGGAGATTTCTCCCAGGCTTTCGTCCTGGCCGAAAGCCATCCGGATATTGACATCGTCTTGCTGGACCTGAACATGCCCGGCGCCAATTGGGACGAAGGCTTGCCCCGCTTGCGCGCCACCCTGCCGGCGGAAGTGCCGGTGGTGGTGCTGTCCGCCGCCGATGACCGCCGCAGCGTCCTGCAAGCGGTGGAAATGGGCGCCGCCGGCTATATTCCCAAGACCTCGTCCAGCCGGGTCATGCTGTCAGCCCTAAAGCTGGTGCTGTCGGGCGGGGTTTATCTGCCGCCAGCTCTGATCGAGCGCGCCACTCCGCGCGGCGAGGGGTTGAACCCGGCGGTGGTCGAACAAGCCATGTCGATCCTGACGCCGCGTCAACGCGAAGTTCTGGGCCTGCTGGGCGAAGGAAAGTCCAACAAGGAAATCGCCCGTATTTTGGAACTGGCCGAGGGCACGGTGAAGCTGCACGTCACCGCCATCTTGAAGGCGCTGAACGTCAACAACCGCACCCGCGCCGTGGTTGCCGCCGCCCAGATGGGCTTGACCACGGCACCGCAATAATCCGTCTCGCGGCTTGAACCCCCGCGATCCGCGCCTATGCTGATCTGATCGGCAGCAGCGGGACGATGGGGTATGAGCGAGCAGCCTTCCTGGCATTGTATCAGCCCGGACGAAACGGGGGCGCGCCTGCGCTCGCACGTCCATGCCGGCCTTGCCGCCACCGAGGCGGCGCAGCGGCTTGCCGCCAATGGCCCCAACCGGCTGCCGGAAAAAAAAGCCAAATCCAAAGCGCGCATGCTGCTGGAGCAGTTTCAAAGCCTGCTGACCTTGGTCTTGCTGGCGGCTGGCGTTCTGGCCGGCTTCATCGGCGACACCACCGACATGATCGTGATCATCTCGGTGGTGTTATTCAACGCCGGCCTGGGCTTTCATCAGGAATACCGGGCCGAACGCATTCTTGAGACGTTGAAAAGCATGCTGGCCCCGCATGCGCGGGTGCGACGCGACGCCACCAAACAGGAGATCCCGGCCGAGGCCGTGGTCCCCGGCGATCTGGTGCTGATCGAAGCCGGCGACCGCGTTCCCGCCGATGGCCGATTGGTGGCCAGTCACGGCCTGGAAATCGACGAGAGCAGCCTGACCGGTGAATCGGTGGTGGTGGCCAAGGACCACGGCCAAATTCATTCCGCCGCCGCGCCACTGGCCGAACGTGCCAACCTTGCCTTCATGAACACCGTCGTGACCCGTGGACGCGGCGAGATGCTGGTCACCCAGACCGGTGCCGCCAGCGAAATGGGCCGCATCGCCCATATGCTGGCGACCACCCCGGAAAGCCGCACACCGTTGCAAGAACGGCTGGATGGATTGGGCCGACGGCTGGCATTGATCGCCGCCGTCATCGTCGGCATCATCTTGGTCGCTGGACTGATGCGCGGCCAGCCCTGGGGCGAAACCGTGCTGACCGCCGTCGCCTTGGCGGTCGCCGCCATCCCCGAGGGATTGCCGGCGGTGGTCACGGTGACCCTGGCCATCGGCATGTACCGCATGGCCCGCCACGGCGCCATCGTCAAGCGGCTGGCGGCGGTGGAGACCTTGGGCTCGACCACGGTGATCTGTTCCGACAAGACCGGAACCCTGACGCTGAACCAGATGACGGCGCGGGCCGGCTGGGCCATGGGGCATCGCTTCGCCGTCAGTGGCGACGGCTATGGTGGCGACGGCCGCATCAGCGGGATCGCCGCCGCTCCCTTGCCCGATTTGACCCCCGCCTTGCTGGCGGCGAAATTGTGCAACGATTCCCATCTCGGCGCGGATGGCGGCTTGGTCGGCGATCCGACCGAAGGCGCCTTGCTGGCTTTGGCGCAGAAGGCCGGCATCGCCACCGATTGGCCGCGCGTGGCCGAATTGCCGTTCGATTCCGCCCACAAATTCATGATCACCATCCACCGCGCCCCCGACGGCCTGCGTCTGCTGATGAAGGGCGCGCCCGGGGTGGTGCAGCAACATTGCGGTTTTGTCGACCTTGGGAGCGGCCCCCAAGCCTTGGACGATGCTGGACGCCAGCGCCTGACCGCCGAAAGCGAACATATGGCGGCCCAGGCGTTGCGGGTGCTGGCCTTGGCCGAAGCGCGGGTCGAGGAAAGCGCCCTTGCCGACCCCTTGGCCGCCGCCCAGGGCCTGACGCTGACCGCCCTGGTCGGTTTGATGGACCCCCCGCGCGCCGAGGCCCGCGACGCCATCGCCGCCTGCCGCGCCGCCGGCATCGCCGTCAAGATGATCACCGGCGACCATGCCGTTACCGCCGCCGCCATCGGTCGTTTGTTGGGACTGAACGGCGAAGTGATCAGCGGCGCCGAGTTGGACCGGCTCGACGATGCCCAACTGGCCGCCCGAGTCGAGCATATCGACGTTTTCGCCCGCGTCGCCCCCGAACACAAGGTGCGTATTGTCGCCGCGCTGCAAGCCCGTGGCCATGTGGCGGCGATGACCGGTGACGGCGTCAACGACGCCGCCGCGCTCAAACGGGCCGATATCGGCGTCGCCATGGGCCGCACCGGCAGCGACGTGACGCGGGAAGCCGCCACCATGGTGCTTACCGACGACGATTTCGCCTCGGTGGTCCGCGCCGTGCGCGAAGGCCGCACCATCACCGACAACATCGTCAAATTCGTGCGCTTTCAGTTGTCCACCAATATCGGCGCCTTGCTCTGCGTCTTCATCGCTCCGTTCATCGGCCTGATCAGCCCGTTCCATCCCATCCAGATTCTGTGGGTCAACATCATCATGGATGGGCCGCCGGCCATGGCTCTGGCCTTCGATCCCGCCCGCGCCAAGCTGATGAGTGAAAAGCCGCACCCGCGCAACCAACCCATTCTGCCGACCCAACGTCTGGGGCGCCTGCTCGCCTATGGCGCCACCATGACCTTGGGCACCTTGGCGATATTATGGTGGGCCTCGGCCCAGGGCGACCTGGAACGCGCTCGCACCTTGGCCTTCACCACCTTCGTGCTGTTCCAGTTCTTCAACATTTTCAATGCCCGCGTCGGTTCCGAATCGGCCTTTGGCCCGCATTTCTTCCACAATGGAAAATTGTGGCTGGCCCTGGGCGGCGTGCTGGTCTTGCAAGGTGTGGCGGTGCATTGGGGACCGGCGCAGGCCATCTTCCACACCGTCGCCCTGTCGGCGACCGACTGGCTGTTGGCCGGCGCGGTGGCCTCGTCGGTGCTGGTGTTCGATGAAACCCGCAAGCTTGTTTCCCGGCGATGGCGCTCCCATATGGGTTGAATGACTCCGACCCTTTATCTCTGCGTTAATCGCCGCACCGGCGCTGGATCGTGTTCCAGCGCCGGCGCCCATAAGGTCATGGCGGCGCTGCAAGCCGAAATCGACGCCCGCGCACTGTCTTGGGAAATTCGCCTCTCCCCTTGCCTGGGCCATTGCGCCGTTGGCCCCAACATCAAGGCGGCCCCCGGCGGCCCCATGCTGCATGGCTGTAGCGACGCCCAACAGGTGATGGCGACGCTTCTGCGCGAATGGCGGCAAACCTGAACGCCCCAGCACCAAAAGGCCCCGGATCGCTCCGGGGCCTGCTTTGTCAGCAAAAACCCTGCTGCACCGATTCGGTGATTTTCTCGGACGATTCTCCAGACAGACGGTTCAGGCGAATGAACCGTTTATCTGGATCAAACCATTAACCGCGCGCCATCTTGGCCAAACGCATGCGCAAGGCGTTCAATTTAATGAAGCCCTGGGCATCGCGCTGGTCATAGACGCTGTCTTCCTCGAAGGTGACGTAATCCATGCGATAGAGCGACTTTTCCGACTTGCGGCCGACGACGGTGACATTGCCCTTATAGAGCTTCAGACGGACCACGCCGCAGACGTTCTGGCTGATATGGTCGATCATCTGCTGCAACGCGATGCGTTCCGGGCTGAACCAAAAGCCATTGTAGATCAGCTCGGCATAGCGCGGCATGATGTCGTCCTTAAGGTGCGACTCGCCGCGATCCAGCGTCAGACTCTCGATGGCGCGATGGGCGACGATCAACACCGAGCCGCCGGGGGTTTCATAGACGCCCCGGCTTTTCATGCCGACGAAGCGGTTTTCCACCAGATCCAGCCGGCCGATGCCGTTGGCGCCGCCCAGTTCGTTGAGCTTGGTCAGAAGCTGCGCCGGGCTCAGACGCACGCCATCAATGGCGACGGCGTCGCCGTTTTCGAACGCGACTTCCACATAGGTCGGCTTGTTCGGGGCGTTTTCCGGGCTGACCGAGCGGGTGAACATATCCTCGTCCGGTTCGGTCCAGGGGTCTTCCAGGGCCTTGCCTTCATAGGAAATGTGCAACAGGTTGGCGTCGGTGGAATAAGGCGCTTCGCCGCGCTTGTCCTTGGCGATGGGAATCTGGTGCTTCTCGGCGAAGTCCAGCAGCTTGGTGCGGCTGGTCAGGTCCCACAAACGCCACGGCGCGATCACCTTGATGTCGGGCTTCAAGGCGTAATAGCCCAATTCGAAGCGCACCTGATCGTTGCCCTTGCCGGTGGCGCCGTGCGACACCGCATCGGCGCCGACCTGATTGGCAATCTCGATCTGCCGCTTGGAGATCAGCGGCCGGGCGATGGAGGTGCCCAGCAGATAGACGCCTTCGTAAAGCGCGTTGGCGCGGAACATGGGAAACACGAAGTCACGGACGAATTCTTCCCGCAGATCATCGATGAAGATGTTCTCGTCCTTGATGCCCATCAGCTGGGCCTTCTTGCGCGCCGGTTCCAGTTCTTCACCCTGGCCCAGATCAGCGGTGAAGGTCACCACTTCGCATTGATATTGGTCCTGCAACCAGCGCAGGATGATCGAGGTATCCAGGCCGCCGGAATACGCCAGCACAACCTTCTTGACTTCGCCCTTCATGGCAAACGCCCCTGGAAATGGGAATGATTAAGCCCGGCAGTATAGGCTTTGCCGCGTGCCCCGCAAGCTTACGCTGCAAAAGCCCGCAAACCGCCTTTTCCCCGCCCCTCACTCCTGGCATTGTTGGGCCATGAGCGACAATGACCGCGACGCTGATCTGAACACCGCCATGGCCCTAACCCAACGATTGCTGGGGTCGAGCGGGGATGCCTCCGCCGTCGCCAAAACCAGCGGCGCCACCGCCCGGCTGGGCCAAAGCCTGCGCTATTGGCTGTGGCGGGCCGGCGGCCGCAAGCGGACGCAGTTAAAGACCACCGCCCATCTGTCCACCCTGCTGGACAATTACCAGATCGAGCTAGAGCGCCTGCGCGAAACCCATGACCGCGATCTGACGGCGCAAAAACAAGCGCATGACCGCATGGTCAAGGAAATCGAATCGACGCATCAGCAAGCCATCGGGTCGATTCGCGCCGCCATCATGGTCGAAGCCGAAACCGCCAGCGAACACTTGCGCAAGGAGCTGGCGCGCGAACGCCACCGCATCGGCCAATTGGAACAACTGGCGGCAGAATTCCAACGGGTCTACCAAGCCGAACTGGCCAAGGCCCGGCGTGACGGCAGCGTCGCGGCACAAGCCGATGTGAACACCACCCTTGACCGCCTGACCGCGCTGGAAGAGGAACTGAGCGCCCAGCGCGCCCGTCATGAAGCGGAATTGCACGATCGCCTGGACGAAGCCGCCAGTCATGCCGAAGCCGGCATGGCCACCCTGCGGGCCGAAATGGAATGCCTGCGCGATCATGCCCGCGGAATCGAGGCCCAAACCCGGCAGCACTGCCAAAGCGCCGCCGAAGATGAAATCGCCGCCCTGCGCCAGCGCTTGGGCCGCACGGAACAGGACAAGGCGGCGGCGCTGGATCAGGCGGACCGCCTGCACCAGGCCAGTCTTGCCGCCCTGCGCACCCGTCATGCCGAGGAACTGGCGGAAATTCGCACCAGCGGGGAATGGAGCCTAAGCGACGCCAAGCGGCAAATCGCCGATCTGCGCCTGCGCCTGAACGAACAAGACGAAGCCAACGCCGAGGAATTGGACGCCTTGCACACCCAACACAAGGCCGAATTGGCCCTGTGGCTGGAAAAATTCGAACGGGCGCAAGCCCACCAGGAAATCCGCCACGCCGGCGAATATGCCGGCACGGCGCAGGTGCAATCCCAAGCCCTGATCGATGCCCAGGCCCGCATCCTTGAACTGAGCGCCGAACTGGAACAAGCCCGCCAGACCGTGGCGGTGTACGGCGACCGTCTGGAAGCGGCGGGGGCGCAACAGGCCCGGGTGAGCGAACAATTGGCGGCGGAACGCCAAAGCCTGATCCATCGCCAGGAAGAATGGCGGAGCGAACGGGGCGATGCCTTGGCCGCGCTGCGATCGGCAAGCGAACACAACGCCCGGCTGACGGCTGAAGTGGCGACCGAGCGTCAGGCCGTACAAGAAACCGCCGAACGCCTGGCCGCATTGCGGATCGAGCTGGGCCAATTGCGCGGCGACATCCCACCGCCGCCCCCCGCCGATCTGGTCGCGTTGACCGCCAGCCACCACGCCGAACTCAGCCGTCAGAGCGAAGAACACACCCTGGTCCTGGCCCGTCTGCGCCTGGACAGCAGCCGCCGTATCGCCGATCTGGAACGTTTGCTGGCCCAGGCACAAGCGCAGGCGCAATCGGCGCAACCGACCAAGGCCGAGATCATCCCGCTGCCCCCGGCACAGCCCGGCATTGATTGGCAAGCCCGCACCCATGCGGCGCTGGAACGGGCGCGCCTGGCCGAGGCCGACGCCCAACGCGCCACCAACAAGATCGAGATCCTCAAGGACGCCCTGGCCATGGCCAAGGCCCGGCCAGCGGGAGAGGGCGGCCCGACCCTGGTGGTGGACAACCGTTTTCGCGACGTCAAGCGCGCCTTTGCCCGCGCCTTTCACCCCGATCAAGGCGGCCGCGACCACCCGGACAAATCCACCTTGTTCCTGGAATTCTGGCCGGTGCTGGAAAAAATCGAAAAGGCCGAGGATTAACCCGGCAGTTTGGCGGTCACCTCGACCGTCACCGCCTCGGCATCGTCGCCCACCTGCACCGCTTCGATGCGGTCGGCGCGTTTGACCACCTTGTCGGTGGAAATGCGGATCTGGCGGATATCTTCCGACGCCTGGACGAAATGCTTGTCCAATTGGGCGACGCGGTTATCCAGACGCTCGACGTCGTCCAAAAGCAGCCGCACTTCTTTCTGAATAACCCCAGCCTGTTCGCGCATGCGCGCATCCTTGAGCACCGCGCGCACGGTGTTCAAGGTCGCCATCAAGGTGGTGGGCGAAACGATCCACACCTTGGCGCGATAGGACTTTTCCACCACTTCGGGGAAATTGGCGTGCAATTCGGCATAGATGGCTTCCGATGGCAGGAACATCAGCGCCGATTCCGCCGTCTCACCGGGGATGATGTATTTTTCGGCGATGTCGCGCACATGCTTCAAGATGTCGGTGGCAAAAGCGCGACCGGCCACGGTCTTTTCCGTATCGTCCTTGGCCCGGCGCAGCAGATGCCAGCTTTCCAGCGGAAATTTGGCGTCAACGCCGATGGGGCCGGGCGGGTTGGGCAGCTTGAGCAGACAATCGACCCGCTTGCCGCCGGGCAAGGTCGCCTGGAATTCGTAAGCCGAGGGCGGCAGCGTCGATTGCACCAAATCAATCAATTGGATTTCGCCAAAGGCGCCGCGGGTCTGTTTGTTGGACAAAATATCTTGCAACGACACCACCTGCGCCGACAATTCGGTGATGTTCTTTTGCGCCGCGTCGATCACCGCCAGCCGTTCGCGCAGATCGTGCATGCTGGTGGCCTGACGATGGGCCGATTGCTGCATGCCGTCATCCAGCCGCTTGGCCATGGCGGCCAGCCGTTCTTCCACCGCCTTGGCCAGGGCGCGTTCTTGCGCCTGCAACCGCTCGGCCAACACGCCTTGCGCCGCCGCCTGGGTTTCCGCCAATTGCGCCAGCCGGCCGGCCAGGGATCCTTGCGCCTGCATGACTCCGTCAACGGCGCGGGTAATATCGGCGCCACCACGGCCACGCAGCATCAACGCCGCCGCCAGGGCCAAAACCACCACCGCCAGCAGGGCGGTCATCAACAAGGGTATATCCACCGCCACATCCTCGTTTTCGCCATCGTCTGGCCGCTTTCATAGCATAGCTTTCAACCAAATACGGATTTTCGGAGCAGCATCATGCCCTGGCGCAAGGTTCTTTTGATCACCATCGCCGCATCCCCCCTGTTGGCGGCGGCCGGCTTCGCCGACACTCTTTTGGGGCGGGAAACCCGCACCGGACTGACCCTGACCGTGACCCAGGAAGACGTCGCCCTGGTCCGCGATCGCCGCACCGCCGCCGTCGAGGCCGGGGCCCAATCCCTGATCATCGAACCGGTTCCCCGCCAGGCCCAACTGGGGGCCATCGGCTTGAGCGGCAGCGGGATTTCGGTGCGAAGCCAGCACTTGGATGTGAACGGCATCGACGCCAACAGCCTGCTGGCCGAGCATCGCGGCAAGGAGGTCACCGTGGTCTGGCGCCATGCCAACGGCAGCGAGCGCGAGGAACGCGCCACCGTTCTGGTCAGCGACGGCGTGCCGGTATTTCGTGTCGGCGACAAGGTGGTCAGCGGTCAGCCGGAACGGGTGATCTATGACGCCCTGCCGCCGCACATGCAGACCATGGCGGCCTATCGCGCCGACATTGTCGTCGACAAGGCCGGCAAGCATGACATGGAACTTTCCTATCTGACGCACGGCCTGTCCTGGCAACCCGCTTATGTGGTCGAGATCGAAGGCAACACCAAGGCGGTGCTGTCCGCATGGGCCGAATTGCGCAATGCCAGCGGCGGCGATTTCAGCAATGCCCGCATCCGCATCCTGGCCGGCGACATCAATCGCAACGTCGCCCCCCAGCCGCGCATGGCCCGCATGGAAAAGGCGCTGATGGCCACCGCCATGGATGCGGCCCCCTCCCCTCAGGCGCTGGGGCCGTATCATCTTTATTCCCTGCCTCAGCCCCTTTCGTTGCGTGACGGCCAAGCGCTTCAAGTGCCCTTGCTGCCGCCGACCCGGCTGAATGTCGAACGGCAGTTGGAACTGCCGGCGCTGCCTTCCTATGTCTGGAACGGCCGTTTCGCCAACGATGCCCCGCTGCATCCCGACGCCACGCTGATCTTGCGCAACACCGCCGACCAACCTTTGCCGGGAGGGCCGGCGCGTCTTTTCCTGCGTGATGGCGATGGCGGCCTTGCTCTTGTCGGCGAGGACAGCCTGCCCATGGTGCCGGCCGGCGCCCCCTTCCGCCTGACCATGGGCAAGGCGTTCGACGTCACCGCCAAGCGGGTGCAGACCGATGTGCAGAAAGTGGCGGCGGAAATCACCGAAACCGCCTGGGAAGTCCGCCTGAACAATGCCGGCGATGCCCCGGTCAAGGTCCGCGTCGGCGCTGCTTTTGCCGGCGAATGGCTGGTTTTGGAAGAAAGCCTGGCCCATGACAAAACCGATGCCATGAATGCCGTCTGGACCGTGCCGGTGGCGGCCAAGGGCGAAACGGTGCTGCGCTATCGGGTGCGCATCAAACCGTGACCCTGGTTCAGCGCCCGGCCGGAATATCCATATGGGCCGGCAATTGCCCTTCGTAGACCAATTCGTCGATGGCCCGCGCTAAAATGTCGTGGGCCATGCGATTGCCGCCCACCGACAACGCCATGCCCAGATGGGCATCCAGCAGATCGTGAATGCCCACCCGTTCCAGATATTCCCCCGGTTGGCGCCGACGCGGCGGCGCCACTCGGTTGATTTGCTCAAGCGCCAGTTCCTGCACGGCGTTTTTAAGCAAGGTCTCGGTCGTGCTTTTTTCCAGTAATTGCTGGTATTCGCGCGAATCCCGCTCGGCCTGGGCCCAATTGGGGGGGGGCGGCTGGGCCGGCGGCGGAGCGCTGCCGTCCAACTGAGCGATGACCTTGGCGGTCATGCGGGCCGCCACCAATTCCTCGTCCGGCGACGCCCCATTGACAACCGTCCGCGCCATCAGCGCCCGCAGCCGATGCAGCAGACGGTCGCGGATCCCGGCCTGAATGGTGGACGATGCCGACAAGGGGGCAAAACTCCGTTCTTTGATTTTTCAGTGTAGGCCGTAAAAACGATGACTGTCGATTGCACCGAAGAATTAATCCCTCGGCGGGGGGTGACATTGCCGCCGTCTGTGCCTAATGTTCAGATAACGGAGGGCGACGGGGGCCGCTATGGAAAAAGGTAAAGTCCTGGAACGCAAGGTTTTCTATGCGGGCCAGAAGGTATTCAGTGAAGGTGATTCGGGTGATCGCGCCTATCTTATTCAGGAAGGCTCGGTCGAAATCTCCAAACACGGCCTGGTTTTGGCAACCTTGACGCGCGGCGAATTGTTCGGCGAGATGGCCCTGGTCGACGATCAGCCGCGTATGGCCACCGCCAAGGCGGTAAGCGATGTTTCGGTGGTGATCATCGGCCGCGATGCCTTTCGCGAAAAGCTGGCCAAGGCCGATCCGTTCATTCGCGGCCTGCTTAACATCTTTGTCCGCAACATCCGTAACCTGACCCGCTGATCATGGGGTTGAACGGGCGCTTTTCCGTGGATTTTCCGCGCCTGACCGCCCGTCAGTTGTTCGATATCGCCGCCGATGTCGAAGCCTATCCCAGCTTCATCCCCTGGTGCCGCTCGGCCAAGATCACCGCGACCGATGGCGATATCCGCATGGTGGAAAACCATTTCGGCGCCGGCCCGGTGGATTTGCGCTTCGTCACCAAGGCCGAAGCCACGCCGCCGCACCGCCTGATCATCACCAGCGATGACGGCCCGTTCCGCGCCTTTGCCCTTGATTGGCGCTTCGCCGATGGACAGGTAAGGGCCGAATACCGTATCACCTTGCGCTCACCCTTGTTGCAAGGTCTGGCCAGCCTCGCCATGCCCGAGGTCGAACGCCGGATCATCACCCAGTTCCGCCACCGTGCCGCCGCCCTGCACGAAGCCTGATTTTCGGAGAACTTCCATGTCCGCCATGCCCGTCGCCGAATCCCTCGACGCCCCCGAGCGTGAAACCGCCGCCACCTTTCGTCCGGTGGCCGCGGGCATGGAAGAACACGTCAACGTCTATCACCCGGTGCTTGATCACGGCTTTATCGCCGTCAAGGATTACATGGGCGATGACCTGTCCATCCTGCAAATGGCCCGTATGAGCTATGGCAAGGGCACCAAGGGGGTGTCCGACGATCGCGCCTTGCTGCGCTATCTGATGCGCCATTTCCACACCAGCCCGTTCGAAGGCTGCGTCATCAAGCTGCACGTCAAGCTGCCCATCTTCGTCATGCGCCAGTGGGTGCGCCACCGCACCGCCTCGCTGAATGAATATTCGGCCCGCTATTCGATCATGCCCGACGAATTCTACATGCCCGAGCCGGCGCAATTGGCGGTGCAATCCACCGACAACAAGCAAGGGCGCGGTGACAACCTGACCACAGAGCAGGCGAACGAGGTGCTGCGCATTCTCAAAGACGATGCTCAGCGCAATTTCTCCAGCTATCACAATCTGCTCAATGTCGATGAAGACGGCGAAGCCATCGACGAGGACCGCGACGGCATCGCCCGTGAACTGGCCCGTATCGGCCTGCCGCTCTCGACCTATACGCAGATGTACTGGCAGACCAACCTGCACAATCTGATGCATTTCCTGCGTTTGCGCGCCGACCACCATGCCCAGTACGAAATCCGGATCTATGCGGAAAAGATGCTGGCGATCATGGCCGATTGGGTGCCGGTGACCACCGAGGCCTTCCGCGATTACCAGCTTGAAGCCAGCCGCCTGTCGCGCATGGAACTGGGGCTGGTCCGCGACCTGCTGGCCGGCAAGGCCAGCATGGCCGATGCCGAGCGCTATGGCCTGAGCAAGCGCGAAATCCGTGAGTTCAAGGACCGCTTCGGCTGCTGACACCAAGGAGATTGGTGTAAGATTTGGGCCTGTGGCGCGCCCGTGCCGGGCGGCTCAGGCTTAAGGCGCGCCCGTGCCGGGCGGCTCAGGCGCCGCTGACGCCGGCCTCGGCGAAGGTGGCCATGCCGGTGTGACAGGCCAAGGCGGCGCGGACCACGCCCACCGCCAGCGCCGCGCCCGAGGCTTCGCCCAGGCGCATGCCCAGATCGAACAAGGCGGTTTTGCCCAAGGCTTCCATCAGCCGGCGATGTCCGGGCTCGGCCGAGGCATGGGCGACGACGCAATGGTCCAGCGCGCCGGGACATTCCGCCAGCAACGCCGCCACCGCGGCGGTGCAGACATAACCATCCAACAGTACCGGCACCCGGCGCAGCCGTGCCGCCAGGGTCGCCCCGGCCATGGCGACCAATTCGCGCCCGCCCAGGCACCGCAAAATATCCAACCCGGCCTGGCCGCCATGACGGGCGACGCCGGCGGCGACCACCTGGGTCTTGCGGTCCAGCCCGGCACCGTCGATGCCGGTGCCGCGTCCGGTCCAAAGGGCGGCCTCGCCCCCGAACAAGGCGCACGAAATCGCCGCCGCCGGAGTGGTGTTGCCAATCCCCATCTCACCGATACACAGCAAATCAGTGTCCGCCGGCACCGCATCCATGCCGGCCAGAAAGGCGGCGACGAATTCCGCTTCGGTCATTGCCGGCATTTGGGTGAAATCGGCGGTGGGTCGATCAAGTTCCAACGACACCACATCCAATTCGGTGCCGAAAACCGTGCATAATTGGTTGATGGCCGCGCCGCCATGCTGGAAATTAGCGACCATCTGCACCGTGACTTCCGGCGGAAAGGCCGACACCCCCAAGGCGGCGACGCCATGATTGCCGGCGAAGACACGGGCGACCACCTTGTCCAGACGCGGCGGGTGACGCCCCTGCCACGCCGACAGCCAGCGGCCCAATTCCTCGAGACGCCCCAACGAGCCGGCCGGCTTGGTTAATTGCGGTTCGCGCGCGGACCAGACGGCCACCGCCGCCAAATCTTCTCCGGGCATGGCCGCTAACACAGTGCGAATGTGCGCTACACTAGAAATGGACGTATTCAAGGGTATTCTCCACAACATATTGCGCGGGCGCGGTGCTCCGTCCTATAACCCATCCATCGTCCGCCGTCACCAAAGATGAACTGCCGTGAGCCAAACCAATTCTTCCGCCACCGGTTGGCGCGGCCTTGTCGCCGACGCCCATCTGGCCCTGGTCTTCCTGACCCGATTGCCGCTGCCCGAGAGCGGCCCTTACCAGCCCGGCGCCCTGGCGCGGGCCATGCGCTTGTTTCCGCTGGCCGGGGCGGTAATCGGCCTGTGCGGCGGCGCCGTTTTCGCCGCCGCCGCTTTGGTCTTGCCGCCGCTCTTGGCCGCCTTGCTGGCGCTGCTGACCACCCTTGTGCTCACCGGGGCCTTGCACGAAGACGGTCTGGCCGACACCGCCGACGGGCTGGGGGCCAGGGGCGATCGCGACCACCGGCTTGAGGTCATGCGGGATTCCCGCTCGGGCGCTTATGGCGTGCTGGCCATCGTCTTTTCCATCGCCTTGCGCGCCGCCGCCCTGGCCGCCGCCCCCTCCGCCCTGGCCGGGCTGGGGGCTTGCGTCGCGGCGGCGGCGTTGTCGCGCGCCATGATTCCCGCCGTCATGCAGATTCTGCCGCCGGCCCGCACCGATGGCCTTGGCGCCGGGGCCGGGATGCCCCATGCCGGTATCGCCGCCAGCGCCGGGGTGCTGGGCTGCGTCATCGCCGCCATCGGCGCCGGGATGGCCGCCCCGGTGGCGATCATCGCCGCCATTGCCGCCAGCGCCGCCATGGCTTGGCTGGCTCGGCGCTGGTTCGGCGGGTTCACCGGCGATATCTTGGGCGCCACCCAGCAACTTGCCGAAATCGCCATCCTGATCGCTCTGGCTGGAACCTGGTCATGAAGAACTCCGTCACACGGTGGTGGCTGGTCCGCCACGGCCCCGTACCTTGTCCGCATGGTCGCATCCACGGCCAGTTGGACGTTTCTTGCGATGTTTCCGACGATGAGGATTTCCGCCAATTGGCCCAGCGGATCCCGTCCCATGCGTTGCTGGTGGAAAGCGGTCTGATGCGTTGCCGCCAAACCTCGGGGGCTTTGGAAGCCGCGGGCCTGGTCTTGCCGCCGCCGCTGATCGAACCCGATCTGATGGAACAGAATTTCGGCCGCTGGCAGGGCCGCTCATGGACCGATCTGACGCTGGACAAGGAACCGGAACTGGCCGATTTCTGGCGTGATCCCGCCCATACCGCCCCCCCTGGCGGCGAAAGCTTCGCCGAAATCTGCCTGCGGGTCAAAGACACCCTGGCCCGGCTGTCCCTGATCCATGGCGATCGCGATATCTTGGCGGTGATCCATGCCGGCGCCATCCGCGCCGCCCTGGCCGTGGCCTTGGGTCTGGACCCGTCCCAAGCCTTGCGCTTCGCCGTGCAGCCGCTGTCGCTCACTCGCCTGGACGCCACCGCCGATGGCTGGCGGGTGGAATGCGTCAACGTCACCGCCCCTTAATGGTCCGATCCAGACAAAAGGTTGAGTGCGCCACCCCGCCGCCTTAGACCCATTCCAACCCTTGCCCTTCCTCCGTCCCGACCGTACCTTGGGCAACCAGGAGGATCCCCATGACCAAATTCACCGGTACCGACAGCTATATCGCCACCCCCGACCTGATGATCGCCGTCAACGCCGCCTTGACGCTGGAACGGCCGTTGCTGATCAAGGGCGAGCCCGGCACCGGCAAGACGGTATTGGCCCAGGAAGTGGCCAAGGCGCTGAATCGGCCGCTGATTTCCTGGCACGTCAAATCCACCACCAAGGCGCAGCAAGGTCTGTACGAATACGATGCGGTGGCGCGACTGCGCGATTCGCAATTGGGCGATCCGCGCGTGCACGACATTGGCAATTACATCGTCAAGGGCAAGCTGTGGCAGGCCTTTGACACTGATCCGTGCCCAATCTTGCTGATCGACGAGGTCGACAAGGCCGACATCGAATTCCCCAACGATCTGTTGCTGGAACTCGACCGCATGGAGTTCCACGTCTACGAAACCCGTCAAGTGGTCAAGGCGGCGAAACGGCCGTTGGTCATCATCACCTCCAACAACGAGAAGGAACTGCCCGACGCCTTTTTGCGCCGCTGCTTCTTCCACTACATCCGTTTCCCCGACCGCGACACCATGCAGCGCATCGCCGAGGTGCATTATCCCGGCATCAAGCCCGCGCTGTTGCATCAGGCCCTGACCGTGTTCTTTGACGTGCGCGAGGTGCCGGGGCTGAAGAAAAAGCCGTCGACCTCGGAATTGCTGGATTGGATCAAGCTGTTGCTGGCCGAAGACCTGTCGCCGGACGAATTGCGCGACAAGGACGCCAAAAACCTGATCCCCAAGCTGCATGGGGCGCTGCTGAAGAACGAGCAGGATATCCATTTGTTCGAGCGGCTGGCCTTCATGAACCGTCGGGGTTCATAAGCCCATGTTCCTGACCCTGTTCCTGGATTTGCGCGCCGCCAAGGTGCCGGTTTCCCTGGGGGAATATCTGACCCTGCTGGAAGCGGTGGTCCGCGGCGCCGCCGGGTTCAGCGTCGAGGATTTCTATTATCTCGCCCGCGCCATCTTGGTGAAGGACGAACGCAATCTCGACAAGTTCGACCGCGTTTTCGCCACCGTGTTCGAGGGCGTGGTGTCGCAAGCCGGCAGTATCGAAGAGTTTTTGGCGCAAATCCCCGAAGATTGGCTGCGCGCCCTGGCGGAAAAACTGCTGACTCCTGCGGAAATGGCTGAAATCCAAGCCCTGGGCGGCTTCGACAAGCTGATGGAAACGCTCAAGGAACGCTTGGCCGAGCAAAACGAGGAACATCACGGCGGCAATAAGTGGATCGGGACCGGCGGCACTTCGCCGTTTGGCGCCTATGGCTATAACCCGGCCGGGATCCGCATCGGCCAAAAAACCAACCGCCACAACCGCGCCGTCAAGGTGTGGGACCGCCGCGAGTTCAAGAATTTGGACGATGGGGTGGAACTGGGCACCCGCAATTTCCGCATGGCGTTGCGGCGGCTGCGCAAATTCGCCCGCGACGGCGCCGCCACCGAGTTGGATCTGGACGCCACCATCGCCGGCACGGCGCGCTCCGGCGGTATGCTCGACGTCCATCTGCGGCCCGAACGCCACAACAAGATCAAGGTGTTGCTGTTGCTTGACGTCGGCGGCTCGATGGATTCACACATCCAGACCTGTGAGGAATTGTTCTCGGCCGCACGCTCGGAATTCAAGCACCTGGAACATTACTACTTCCACAATTGCCCCTATGGCCATCTGTGGCGCGATAATTCCCGCCGGTGGGATGACCGCATCGCCACCTGGGACGTCATCCACACCTATCCGCCCGATTGGAAGCTGGTCATCGTCGGCGATGCCTCGATGAGCCCCTGGGAGATCACCACCCCCGGCGCGGCGGTGGAAGAATGGAACGAGGAAGCGGGCAGCGTATGGATCAACCGATTGCTGACGCAATGGCCGGCGGCCGCCTGGCTGAACCCGTCGCCCGCCCGGCAATGGTCCTGGACGGAATCCATCGCCATGCTGCATCAGGCCATGGGCGGACGCATGCACGGCCTGACCCTGGAGGGGTTGGATCAAGCCATGCGCCAACTGAATCGCGGCGCCCCCGGACGCTGATCAAACAACCAAGAGGGCGCAGCGTCATAGCCGGGCTTGACCCGGCCATGATCCAAGCAAAAAAGCGGTTTTAGGCGTTACCGGCTTGCTGAGTCTCGGCCGCTTCCATGCGGGCGCGGTAAAGCTGCATGAAATCGATGGGCTGGATCATCAGCGGCGGGAAGGCGCCATCGCGGGTCATGTCGGCGATGATCGAGCGGGCGAACGGGAACAGCAGGCGCGGGCATTCGATCAGCAGCATGGGCTGCACATGCTCGTCCGGCACGTTCAGGGTGAAGATACCGGCATAGGCCAGTTCGGCGATGAATACCGGCTTGCTTTCCGACAGATGCGCCTCGACCCGCAGGTGCAGCGTCACCTCATAGGTCTTGTCGGCGATGGCGGCGGCATTGATGTCGACGTGAATCGGAATTTCCGGATTCTGGCCGGCCATTTCACCATAGATCCCCGGCGCCCCCGGCACTTCGAACGACAGATCCTTAACGTACTGGCCGTTGATGACCATGGGAGGCAGGTTGTTTTCGTCGGACATCTTCTGGTTCCTTAGCATGGAATTCGCGTCTGATCGCCAACCGCTAACACGGATCGCCGGCTGTTTCTAGTCCCGGCCGATCCGTTGATCGTCGGGTTCGACCACATGATAGTCGCCATCAATGATGGTCGGCCCCGATTGCGGCGGGCCGGCAACGACGAAATGCCGGGCCAACCAAAGCTTCAACAGCCCCCGCACCGGCGGCAGCAACAGCAAAAGGGCAAGACCGTCGGATAGAAAGCCCGGCAGAATCAACAGGCCACCGGCCAAGGCGACGCACAGACCGTCAAACATTTCCATCACCGGCATTTCGCCGCGATCAATCAGCGTCTTGGCCCGCATCATCGTGCGCAATCCCTGCGCCCGCACCAGCATCAACCCGACCAAAGCGCCGACCACCGCCAGCAACACCGCCGCCAGCAGGCCGACCCATTGGGCGGTCTTGATGAAAACGGCGATTTCCGCCACCGGAATGGCGATCACCGCCACAATTAACAGCCAAGCCATGCTTGCTCTTTCCCCTTTCCGGGCTTATCTGTGACGGTAGCAAACAGCCACAACGCGACGTAGGTCCATGGACGACGGTTTTCACGCCCTCGATATCGTTTTTTTCGCCGTAGTGGCGGTTTTCCTGATTCTGCGCCTGCGCAGCGTGCTGGGCAAGCGCACCGGCAACGAACGCCCGCCGACACGTTGGAACAATGGCCCCAAACCGGCCACCGACAACGTCGTCGATCTGGCGCAGGCCCGCAAGCCGGTCGATGCCGCCGAGCCCGGCATCGCCCCTGCCGGCCCGATCAGCCCGGGCGAGGCCGCCATTTCGGCCCGCGACCCCAGCTTTTCCGGCGAGACCTTCCTGGCCGGCGCCCGCATGGCCTTCGAGATGATCGTCGCCGCCTATGCCAATGGCGACAAAAAGGCGTTGCGGCCGTTGCTGGCCGATCAGGTCTATCAGCCGTTCTGCGAAGGCATCGACGCCCGCGCCCGTGCCGGCGAGGATTTGAACTGTGAACTCATGGGCATCCGCTCGGCCGAGATCACCGAGGCGCTGCTGGTCGGCACCGTCGCCCAGGTCACCGTGCGCTTCGTCTCCGAACAGATCAACGTGGTCAAGGATTTGGACGGCCGCATCCTTGAAGGCGATCCCTCGCGCATCACCCCGGTGATCGATGAATGGACCTTTAGCCGCGACACCCGTTCCAAGGATCCCAACTGGCAATTGTCGGCGACCCGCGCCATCGCCGACGATCCGGTCGAAGACGAGGCTTAGCCCCCGATGAAGCGTCTGGCCGTCCTTTTGCTGGCCGTCCTGGCGGCGTCGTGCGCGCCGGGATCGCCGCGCCAGCCGCCGCCGCTCCCGCCCGCGCCGCCCACAGCGGCCCCGGATCAATTCGGCCTCATTCCCTCGCAATTCGCCGATCTGCCCGGCTGGCGCGACGATGCCGCCGCCGCCGTGCTGCCGGCGCTGAACCGCACCTGCGACCGCCTGCTCAAACAGCCCAACGACAAATCGGTGGGCCAGAACGGCATGGGCGGAACGGTGGCCGATTGGTACACCCCTTGTTCTGCCGCCAGACGCATCGCCGCCACCGACCATGATGGCGCGCGAGTTTTCTTCGAAGGCTGGTTCACCCCCTTCCTCGCCGTCAACAACGGTTCGGCCGATGGTCTGTTCACCGGCTATTTCGAACCGGAATTGCCGGGATCACGCAGCAAGAAGGGCAAGTTCGTCGTCCCCATCCTGGGCAAGCCGCGTGATCTGGTGACCCGGCGCGGCGCCGATGGCAGCATGGAAAGCGGCCGGATGGTCGGCGGAAAATTCGTTCCCTATGCCAGCCGGGCCGAGATCGAAGCGGGGGCCATCGCCACGCAAGCCAGCGCCATCGCCTGGGTGGAAGACCCGGTCGATGCCCATATCCTGCATATCCAGGGATCGGGCCGCATCCGTCTTGAGGACGGCAGCGTGTTGCGCCTGGGCGTCGCCGCCACCAACGGCCTGAAATTCGTCGGCATCAGCCGCATCTTGCGCGACCGCGGCTTGATCGAAGACGCCTCGATGCCCGGCGTGCGGGCGTGGCTGAAGGCCCACCCCGCCCAGGCCAAGGCGTTGATGGCGGAAAATCCCCGCTATGTGTTCTATCAGACCATCAGTGGCGACGGCCCGGTTGGATCGGAAGGAGTGCCGCTGACCGCCGGCCGCTCCATCGCCGTCGATCCGCGCTATGTCGCCCTGGGTCTGCCGCTGTTTCTCGATACGGTGGAGCCGTCGGGGCAGCCGCTGCGCCGTCTGGTCATGGCCCAAGATACCGGTGCCGCCATCAAAGGCCCCGTTCGCGGCGATTTTTTCTGGGGAACCGGGGAAGAAGCCTTCGACAAAGCCGGCCGCATGAAAAGCGGCGGCCGTTATTGGGTATTGCTGCCACAGCGACGCTCCCCCAGAATTGCCGGCATCAATTAGCGGATCGGATCCATGAGCGAACTGATGGCCGCCTGGCGAGAGAAAAAAACACAAGAGGCCATCGCTCTGCACGATCGCCTGCGCCTCGCCGTGCAGAGCGGGCGGGTGCACATCTATACCGATCAGCGCATGTTGGATTTCCAGGGCTCGCCCGTCCATAACGGTTGGGACCATCTGATGCCGTTGATGGTGATGATGGTGCTGGCCTTGGTCATCTTGCTGGCCACCGGGGTGGCCTTCGGCATCGTCGCCATGACCATCGGCGCCCTGGCCCATCTGCTGGGCATCAAGCACTTCATCGCCTGGCGCATCCGTCACCGCACCACCGCCTATATGCTGGAAACCGCCCATCACTGGCATCAGATCTGGCAATTGGGCGGGATCGCCATCTATATGCCCGACAGCAACGAGCCGCCCTGTCTGGCGCCGCGCGGCGATTGGCGCAAATTCGCCCAGCGCAATTTATCCGATGATCCGGCGGCGGCGGCGGCCACCCCGGCCGAGACCGACATGCCCGATGCCGCCGCCGGCGAAATCCTGCCGCCATGAGCGGCGATTATCCGGCCGGCCACCGTCCGCGCCGCCGTGCGGTGACCCCGGATGAAGCCCGAATCTGGCGCGCCGTCATCCGCGACGTCGCCCCCTTGCCCGGGCGCGACCTGCCGGCCGAGGAAACGGACGAAGCCGCGCCGCTGCCGCCATCAACGCCGCCGCCACCGGCCTACCCGCCGGCGCCGCCAGCGCCGCCACCCAAGCCGCGTGTCGCCCTGCCCGATCTTAGTCACGGCAACACCCCCGGCCTAGATCGCCGTTCATCCGAACGGATGAAAAAGGGCGACATGGTCATCGACGCCTCGCTTGATCTGCATGGCATGACCCAGGATTCGGCCCATGGGGCGTTGCTGTCCTTTGTTGGCCGCGCCTATGAAAGCGGCCGCCGCTGCGTGCTGGTCATCACCGGCAAGGGCAAGCAGGGACCAGGAATTTTGCGGGCCCAGGTCCCGCGCTGGCTCAATCAAAGCCCGCTGCGGGAACGCATCTTGGGGTTTTCCCACGCCCGGCCCCAGCATGGCGGCGAGGGGGCCCTGTATGTGCTGATCAAGCGAAAACGGGCATGACCCCCTTCGGCGCCCGCATTCGCTGCTTGCGTGAGATCAAGGGCATCGCCCTGAAAACCATGGCCGCCGACCTGCACGTCTCCTCCGCCTATTTGTCGGCGCTGGAACATGGTCATCGCGGTCGCCCCGCCCCCGGTCTGGTCATGCAGATCGCCGGCTATTTCGGCCTGATCTGGGACGAGGCCGAGGATCTCAAACGCTTGGCCGAGCTGTCGCATCCGCGCGTCACCATTGATAGCGCCGGACTAAGCCCCGACCGCACCGAACTGGCCAACCGACTGGCGGAATCTATCCGCACCCTTTCCGACCAGACGGTGATCGAGGTGCTGGCACGGCTACGCGACGATCAGAACCACTGAGCAAACAGCCAGATCACCAGCAGAACGGCCGTGGCGGGGATCCCCGACGACATTCTTGGCGGGAGCCAGCGCAAGACGGCGTCAGCTTCGCGCACAACCATCTCGGCAACCACCATCAACAATGCGGCCAGCATCAGGCCGAACCAGAAGCCGTCAAAGCTCAGAATCCGTTCAACCACCGGCCGGAATAACGACAATTCCTGCAGCCCGCGCAAGCCCGCCCCGATGAAAGCCAGAGTGGAAACCCCCCAAATGAGTGAGGAGGTGAACTTGAGCATGGTGACGCAGACCAGCCCGGCAATCGCCAAGCTGAGGCCGGTGAGCACGATCAACGGAGTAAAGGCCGCCATCACCGCCATCACGGCAATCAAAACAGCGATTGCCGCCAAACGCCACCGACGGCTCCACCCCAGTGGGACCGGCTGACTGATCGGCTGGAAACCGTAGATCACACTCAGCTTGAAACTGGCAATGGACAGAATCAAAGCGTTCATGATCTTAGCCGGAGCGCCCAGGGCTCTTAGGAAATCACCCATGCTGACTTCCGGGTAGCCGGGCGAACGCACCCACAGCACCAAGCCCAGCAAGATCAGATTCAGGCGCAACATATGCAGGGCAAGCACCCCGCCGTCACACCCCACCAGATTCCAAAACCGAATGACATTGTCGCCGAACACCAACCGGGCCACCGGCGGCGGGAATTGCGACAGATAGGCTGCAACATTGGCCGCCCCCTTCCACCGCAGGGCATAGGCCCAGGCCTTTGGACCCGCCCCCCAACGCAACAAATTTTGGGCCAATGGCGGTACGTCCGGCCCGCCCTCATCCACCACCCGACGCAGTTGCGCGGCCTGGAGAATCTGTTGCAGCACGTCCACCGGGATGTGCAATTGGGCCAGCCGGCGGCATTCAGCAACGTCATCCCAATGAAAAGACGCGGCCAGGATCGCCACGGTTTCGGACGACACCGCTCCAGGTGCCGCGATCACGCAGCGGGCCAGAATCGCCGACAGCCGATCCTTGACCTCCAGCTTCCACAGCGCGGGACTTTCGACCAGTTCGCGCGCCAGCGCCGCCGGTTCCAAAGCCAACAACGCCTGGGCCAATGCCTGCGGGTCATCATTGTCACGCCGAGCAAGGGTCCATGGCTCTGGTTCCATCTCGCTTGGCGCAGGGGACGCAGGCGGCGCAGGGGGCCTATCATCGCCCTCCGGTGATGCGGCGACGAAAACAGGGGCGATAGGCTGCCCGTCCTGATCCGTCGCCCAGGCCTGGGCTATTTCATAGGCTTGGCGCAATCGGGCAAAGCCTTCGGCATCATCCTCGGGCCGGCAGGATTTCAGCCGGACGGCATAGGCGCGCTTGATGGCGCGGCGATCGCCGGGACCATCCATCCCCAGCTCGTTCCAGGGGAAATCGACGCTCATAACGGGGCGACTTGATCGAATTGGGCCAGCCATTGAGCGAAATGATGACGAGCATGGCGAATGCGGTCGTTATCCTGACTTTCCAATTCCGAGCGAAACGCCACCAGACAGGTCATCACCGCCTGACGGTCCTCGCCCAGAAACTCTTCGTATAGCCGCTCGGCCCGAGTGATCAGCGCCAGATTGGCCTGCTGTTCGCGCGGATGCAGTTTCAGCGCCGCCAAGGCGGTCAGCCGTCGCTCGATTTCCTCGGCCGACAGCAGGCCGGGATTTTGTTCGATGACCATGCGCGTGGTGTTTTGGCTCACCACCAAGGTCGCCTCGACCTCCAGCAGGCCATTGACGTCATAGGTGAAACGCACTACCACCGGCATCTGTTGCGGTTCATCGAAGGGCGGCAATTGCAATTTCAGCGCGCCGAGCAGGATGTTGTTGGCGACACGCGGCGATTCGCCTTGAAAGATGCGCAGCTCCAATTCCTTCTGATCGCGCTGCAACGGAACGAAGGTCTGCTCGCGGCTGGCCGGAATGGTGGTATTGCGTTCGATCAAGGGCTGAAAGGTGCCGGACAGCCAATTGCCATCACTGCCGGCCATCACCGTCTCGACCCCCAGGGTATAGGGGCAGACATCGGTGATGACCGTTTCCTCCAAGGCTGCGTGGCGGCTTTTCAATCCGGCCATGGCGGTAGCCCCCAGGCCGATGGCTTCGTCGGGATTGAGATGACGCAACGGCAGCCGGCCGAACAACGTGCCGACCATGCGCACCACCATGGGCATGCGTGAGGCACCGCCCACCACCACCACTTCGTCGATTTGGTCCGCCGACAACCGGGCGTCACGCATGGCCCGCTGGATAGGCGCGCGCATGCGCTCGACCAAGGGCGCGGCGGCGGCGATGAAACGTTCCTGTGACACCCGCCAGCAATGACTGGCGCCGTCGATGGGCAAATCCACCTCGATGTCAGGCTCGCGGCTCAACCGTTTCTTCACCGTCTCCAAGCGATTGCGCAATACGGCGACGTCACCGCCGGCCAGCGTGCTGGCGTCCAACTTCAAATCGGCCAGGGCCAACTCGGCCAGCAGGTCGACGAAATCCTCGCCGCCAAGGAAATTGTCACCTGCGCTGGCATGCACCTCGACCACACCATCGAACAGTTCCAGCACCGAGACATCGAAAGTGCCGCCGCCCAAATCCACCACCAAAAAGCGCGATTCGGCATCGCGCTGGTCCAGGCCATAGGCCAGAGCGGCGGCGGTGGGCTCGTTGATCAGCCGTTCGACCCGGATGCCGGCCAAGGTGGCGGCGTTGCGGGTGGCTTTGCGTTGCGCGTCGCTGAAATAAGCCGGGACGCTGATCACCGCCTCCGTCGCCTTGGCGCCGGTATGGGCCTGGACGTCATCGAGCAACGACCGGATCACCAGGGCGGACAATTCCTCGGGACGGAACCGGCGATTGCCCAGAATCAGCTCGCGGTCGCTGCCCATATAGCGCTTGAAGGCCGCCGCCGTCAGCCGGGGATGGGTATGCAGGCGCTCGTGGGCGGCGGCGCCAACCAGCAGCGCGCCGTCATCGGCCAAGCCGACCACCGAGGGGGTCAACACCTCACCCAGGGCGTTGGCAACCAGCCTTGGCCCTTGGTCAGTCATGATACCGGCCAGGGAATGGGTGGTGCCAAGGTCGATACCGATAATCATGACACAATCCCTGCTGACGGAAGAACCTGCGCAGTGCAGCAAAAGACAGGCCTAAGCGCAACCTTCACGTTAGTATACGTATCATGATCGTGTGGTGGCATGCCCGCCCCGGCCTGATCATGCAGATCACCGCCCGGATGCTGGCTCTGCTGCGCCAATGCCGCTTTCTAACGCGGCCAGGACCGCAAGCGCATCGTAGATTTTGCCGCTGGCCGAATCCACCAACGGCTTTTGCTGCCGAAGAATCGGCAACAGCACAGCATCGAAACGATGCTTGGCGAAGGCATAGGTTTCGTCATCGGTGCCGGGATTATTCGCCACCAGCACATAGCGCACATTGCCGCCGCGCAACATCTCTGCGACCTGTGCCGCCGATAGGGCCGGCAGGCCGCCACGGCTATAGAACCGCGCCGCCTCGCCAGCGCCAAGAGGATGCAAAGTCGGTGCTTGCGGGCAGTAGACCGAAGGATCGTTGATCACCGCCACATAGCGTTCTCCCGGCCGCAAGTTGTCTTGCAGCCACAGACACGGGGTAATCAGGCCGTAATACTGAAACGCTGGAACTTCCAAGGCAGAGCGAATATCCGCCAATCCCAAGGCAACCGGCAGCCGATACAATGCCGATGAACCGGCGAACAATGCCTGTATGCCAATGGCCACACCGACACTTGCGGCAAAGACCGGACGAAACCAGCCGATGCGTCTGCCGACAACCGCCACTTCGACCAGCCCCGCCGCCGCCAGCGCGGCCAGGGGCACAAAGATCGGCTGCAAGAAGCGCAGCAAATGAGGCATGGCCCCCCACCAGACCAGGGTATAAATCACGATCCCGACCAAGCATAACGCCCGCCCGCCTTGATGGCGGAAGAAAGCAAAAGGCAAGCCCAACAACAAAATGGGAAAGCCGAATTGCAGACCATCGAACGCGTCTTGCAAAATGAACATGGTCCACGGCAAAGCAGCCAAGCCGCCGGGAACCACCGACCTTGCGGCCATGGCCTGGGTAAAGGGGGCGAAAATGTCCAGATTGTCGGCGCCGAACAATGGATGCGCGGTTGGAAACACAGGATTGCCGGTGATCCAGAAATTCCGCAATAAGATCGGCGAGAGCACCAGCAGGGCGACACTTCCCGCCAGAATCAAGGCCGGCAGGCCACGCCGCCGGAGCAGCGCCAACACCGCCAAGGGTGTCATCATCGCCACAGCCGCGACAATTCCCTGATACTTGGTCGCCATTGCCGCGCCCAGCAACAAACCCAGCAACAAAGCACGGCGCGCCCCCTCGGTTCCGGCCACGGCCACAGCAGCGAAAGCACCGATGAAGGCGGCCAAGGGAATATCGGTGGTCACCGCCGCCCCCAGATTCAGCACCACCCTTTGGCTGACGAACAACAATGCCGCCGCCATCGCACCTTGCGGCCCCAAGCCCAACCGCCGCGCCAGCAGACCAGCCCACAATGCCGCCATCACCACCCAAAAAACATTAAGCATCTGCGCCGCCGCGGCCCCGCCCAAGGCATAGGCAAGCCGGGTCAGCAAAGCGGTCAATGGCGGAAAAAACTCGTAGATGCTCCAGCCGAACCACAGCCCGATCCGTCCCAATTCCAGGTCACGGCGCGGCAAGGTCAGGTGGTAACGAATGCTGTCGTGATCCAACGGAGGGGCCAAGGCCGACACCGCCATCAGCCCGACCAGCACAGCCAGCATCCATCCCCACGGCCACCACGGCAGCACGGGCACAAAGGGACGCAGGCGCAAGAACGCCAAGGCAGGCAACAAGGCCACAGCCAGCGTCACCGCCATGCTCAGGGGATCGTAACGCCAAGCCCCCACCACCTGAACCAGAACAGCCAGCGGCAACGCCCCCAATAACGGGGCCAAGGCCCACAGCTCGGCCTCGGTCAAGTGCTGGCCATTTCGGCATGTCCCCAGCCGCCATGCCAGCGGCCGGCCCAATCCGGCCAAAGCCAGAATCAGTGCGGCTGTCACGGCAAAGGCCAGCATCACCGCCCCAGCCGTTCCAGCAATTTGCCAAACAAGTAGGCACCATTGGCCTGAAGAAAGGCCCCGGTCACCAAAACCGCCCACAGGGTAAAGGCCACCGCCACCAACCGGTCCTTATGCATGATCGCCCTTCAGCCAAAAGCCCCGTCGGCCCTGGCGTTCCAACAATCCGGCATCCACCAGCTTGCGCAAGGTTCGATAAAACGCTTCATGGGTCAGGCCGATATCAGCGGCAATGTGCGATAAGGGTTGCCCCAATTTGATCCAACCTTCCGCCGCCCCGGCCTGCGTGAGAAAAGCCACCACCCGGTCCTGGGCACCGCGCAGCTTGCCCAATTCGATGCGCGCCCGCGCCGCGTTCAGACGGCGGGCCAGATAGGCGGAAAAGGCCAGATTGAGGTCGGGATGGGCGCGCAGATGCAACAGCACCTGGGCCTGGGCATAGGCCAGCACCACCGCCGGCCCCATGGCCACCGCATCCACCGGATTGGTTTCGCCGAATAATCCGCTTTCACCGAACAACGTGCCAGGATCGGCCACATGCACGACGCTGCCATGACGCGACAGCGCCACACGCCCAGTCTCCACCGCATAGATAGCCGCGACCTTGTCACCGGCGCGCATGACCACATCGCCGGCGGCGAGCATGAGACGGTTGGGGCGGATGCCTTCCAGCAATTTCGAATAATCGGCAGCCATAGCCACTCCTTGCTATGACCTCAATCATAAAGTGGTCCGCCCGCCTTTACAACGCCGAGCGGTGATCCGTATGCCGGCCGCTTGACCATCGGCGTGGGCCATGGCGGCCCGTTGCGTAATCTCGATCATTGATCCCTCCTGCCGATTAGGCCATGCAATAGCCTTCTCTGTGCAAAGCGCCTGGCCAATACATGGCGGGCCGAGGGGACAGCGCTAAAGGATGAACTTGGCCAGATCGGCCTTTTTCGCCAAGGTGCCGACGCGGTCACGCACCATATCGGCGGTGATGGCGATTTCGGTTCCCGGCGACTGATCCGGGGCGGTAAAGCTGATCTCTTCCAGCAGCCGTTCCAGCACCGTATGCAGACGCCGGGCGCCGATATTTTCCACCGACCGGTTGATCTCGGCCGCCAGATCGGCGATGGCGTCGATGGCGCCATCCTCGAATTTCAAGACCACCTCTTCGGTCCCCAGCAGGGCCACGTATTGCTTGATCAGACTGGCTTCCGGCTCGGTCAGGATGCGAACGAAATCGTCGCGCGTCAGCGCCTGCAATTCGACGCGGATGGGTAGGCGGCCCTGAAGTTCGGGCAGCAGATCGCTGGGCTTGGCCAGATGAAAGGCGCCGCTGGCGATAAACAGGACATGGTCGGTTTTGACGTTGCCGTGCTTGGTCGACACGGTGGTGCCTTCGATCAGCGGCAGCAGATCGCGCTGCACCCCTTCGCGGCTGACATCGCCGCCGCCGGCATGATGTTCGGACGAACGGGCGCAAATCTTGTCGATTTCGTCGATAAAGACGATGCCGTGATTTTCCACCGCCCAAATGGCGTCCTTGACCACCGAATCCTGATCCAAAAGCTTGTCCGATTCCTCGGATAGCAGCGCTGCCAGGGCGTCCTTGACGTTCATCTTGCGCGGCTTGGTGCGGCCGCCGCCAAAGGCTTTGCCCAACATGTCGGACAGATTGATCATCCCCATCTGACCGCCGGGCATGCCGGGAATGTCAAAGGTCGGCATGCCGGCGCCACCGCCGCTTTCAGCCACCTGGATTTCCACCTCGCGGCCATCCAGCGCCCCTTCGCGCAGCATCTTGCGGAATTTCTGCCGCGTATCGGCGCTGGCGGTTTCACCGACCAGAACATCAAGCAGACGTTCCTCGGCCGCCAACTCGGCCTTGGGCACCACCTGTTTGCGCAGCTTCTCCCGCGTCATGCCGATGGCGATTTCCACCAGATCGCGGATGATCTGTTCGACATCGCGGCCAACATAGCCGACTTCGGTGAACTTGGTCGCCTCGACCTTCAAGAACGGCGCCTGAGCCAAGCGGGCCAGCCGCCGGGCGATCTCGGTCTTGCCGACGCCGGTGGGGCCGATCATCAAGATGTTCTTGGGCAGAACTTCCTCGCGCAGGGAATCGGGCAATTGCTGGCGGCGCCAGCGGTTGCGCAACGCAATGGCGACGGCGCGCTTGGCGTCGTTCTGGCCGACGATGAAACGGTCCAGTTCAGAAACGATCTCACGCGGGGAAAAGGCGCTGGCGCTCATGGTCACAGGCTTTCGATGATGACGTTACGGTTGGTGTAGACGCAGATGTCGGCGGCCACCGCCATGGATTTGCGCACGATTTCCTCGGCGTCGATATCCATGTCGATCAAGGCGCGGGCGGCGGCCAGGGCGTAATTGCCGCCCGAGCCGATGCCGATAATGCCGTCGGTCGGCTCCAAGACGTCACCCTGGCCGGTGAGGACCAGCGACACTTCCTTGTCGGCCACCGCCATCATCGCCTCCAACCGGCGCAAATAACGATCAGTGCGCCAATCCTTGGCCAATTCGACGCAGGCGCGGGTCAATTGCCCGGGATGCTTTTCCAATTTGCCTTCCAGCCGTTCCAAAAGCGTGAAGGCGTCGGCGGTGGCCCCGGCAAAGCCGACCAAAATGTCGTTTTGCGCGCCGATGCGACGCACCTTGCGGGCATTGGCCTTGATCACCGTCTGTCCCAACGAGACCTGGCCGTCGCCGGCAATGACGACACGGCCGTTCTTGCGCACCGATAAGATGGTGGTGCCATGCCAAGAGGGGTGATTTTCGGACATGAATTTTCCCATGGGCGGAAGAAAGTGAGCGGATGATAGCCCATATGGGAGGAAATGACGAAAAGGGAAGTCTGGTGCGGTTCGGCCATTCCTGATATCTGAAAGGTCTGTTTTTCAGGAGCGAATCCATGCGCAAAGCCAGCGTCGCGCGCAAGACCAACGAAACCAGCATCGAGATCGCCGTCAATCTGGATGGCAAGGGCGCCTATACCGTGGATACCGGTATCGGTTTCCTTGATCATATGCTGGAACAATTGTCGCGCCATTCCCTGATCGACCTGGACGTCAAGGCCGACGGCGATTTGCACATCGACGCCCATCACACCACCGAGGATTCGGGCATCGCCATCGGCACCGCCGTGGCCAAGGCGCTGGGCGAGCGCAAGGGCATCAATCGCTATGGCCATGCTTACATCCCCATGGATGAAACCCTGGTCCGCGTCGCCATTGATTTGTCCAACCGCCCCTATCTGATCTGGAAGGTGGATTTCCGCCGCGACCGGTTGGGCGACATGGACACCGAATTGTTCAAGGAATGGTTCCAGGCCTTCGCCCAGGCCGCCGGCGCCACGCTTCACGTCGAATGCCTGTATGGTGAAAACAACCACCACATCATTGAAGCCTGCTTCAAGGCCCTGGCCCGCGCCCTGCGCCACGCCGTCGAGATCGACCCGCGCAAGGCCGACGCGGTGCCGTCGACCAAGGGTGTGCTGGGGGGATCGCTCTGATATGTTGGTGACCATCGTCGATTATGGTTCGGGAAATTTGCGTTCCGCCGCCAAGGCGTTTGAACGCGTCGCCGCCGAACAGGGCCTGACGGCGGAAATCGTCGTCACCGCCGATGCCGAGAGGATCCTAAAGGCCGACCGTATCGTTCTGCCCGGCGTCGGCGCCTTTGGCGATTGCCGGGCCGGTCTGGACGCGTTGCCCGGCATGGTCGCGGCGATGACCGAACAGGTGATCGACAAGGGCCGGCCGTTCATGGGCATCTGCGTCGGCATGCAATTGATGGCCAGCTTGGGGCGTGAACACGGCAATCATGCCGGTCTGGACTGGATCAAGGGCGAGGTGGTGCCGATCACCCCCTCCGATCCGGCATTGAAAGTCCCGCATATGGGCTGGAACGAACTGGCCTGGGTGCCGGGGTCGCATCCGCTGTTGGCCGATCTGGGCGACAACCCGCACGCCTATTTCGTTCATTCCTACCGGTTCCAATGCGCCGATCAGCGCCACCAATTGGCCCGCGTGTCCTATGGCGGGCCGATCACCGCCATGATCGGCCGCGACAACATGGTCGGCACCCAATTTCACCCGGAAAAAAGCCAAGCCACCGGTTTGCAGGTGATCGCCAATTTCCTGCGCTGGAAGCCATAACCGCCGGAGACATCGCCCATGACCCCGTCTTCTGCTGACCAAGGCTTTTGGAACCGGGGCCGGGTGCGGGTGATCGCCGAGGCCGGCTCGAACTGGCGCATGGGAACGGCCAAGCGTGACCGCGCCATGGCCCATGCCCTGATCGATGCCGCCGTCGAGGCCGGGGCCGATTTCGTCAAGTTCCAGACCTACCGGCCGCAAACCGTTTACGTCGCCAATGCCGGCCAAAGCGACTATCTCGCCGATGCCGGTGTCAGCGAAGACATCGCCGATATCTTCGCCGATCTGGCCATGCCTTACGAAATGCTGGCCGAACTGGCCCAATATTGCCGCAAAACCGGCATCGGCTTCATGTCGACGGGGTTTTCCGCCGCCGATTTCCAGGCCATTGACCCGCATGTTGACGTGCACAAGATCGCCTCTTACGAACTCAGCCATATTCGTCTGATCGATCTGGCGGCGAAAGGCGGCAAGCCGCTGGTGCTGTCCACCGGCGCCGCCACCGCCGAGGATATCGCCTGGGCCGTCGATCGCTTTCAAACCCAAGGCGGCCGCGATCTCTGCCTGCTGCAATGCACGGCCAAATATCCGGCGCCGTTATCGTCCATCGACGTCGCCACCATCGACTGGCTGCGCGACACCTTTGGCGGCGCGGCGGGATTGTCGGACCATTCCCGTGATCCCATCACCGCCCCGGTCGCCGCCGTCATCCGTGGGGCGCGCTGCGTCGAAAAGCATTTCACCTTGCACAACGCCCTGCCCGGCCCCGATCACCCCTTTGCCCTGACGGCCAGCGAACTGACGCTGATGGTCGGCAAAATCCGCGAGGCCGAGCAGGTTCTGGGCAGCGGCATCAAGCATATCCGAACGGAAGAGCAGGAACTGGCCGCTTTTGCCCGCCGTGGCCTGCAAGCCATCCGCGCCATCGCCGCCGGCGATAGGCTGCATGAAGACGTCAACGTCGCCATCTTGCGGCCCGGCAAGCAATCCCTGGGGCTTCATCCTCGCTTCATCGAGGAAATCGAAGGCAAGCAAGCCACCCGCGCCATCGCCATCGGCGAAGGATTGCGTTCAGGCGATTGGTCATGAACGCCGGTTGATGTAACCGAAGCTTCACAGTTGTTTTTTATCCCTTTTGTTACACCGGCCTGGGCCGAGGCTTATCCCGGTGGGAAATCAGAGGGACAAAAGCATGGGTGCAGCGCTTGCCCGGCTGGTCTGGCGGCTGGGAATGCCGCTGGCCTTGCTGACATTGAGCATCATCGCCAGGACGCAATGGGATCAGGCCCCCTTTGTCGCCAAGCTGGATGGCAGCTTGCAAGACAAGCTGGAACTGTCGCTGGTGGTGCTGCAATGGATGGTTGGCGGCTGGCTGATCAACAAGGGCTTCGCCTTGATCGTCTGGCCGTTGGCCACGCGGCGCAACGGCGGCGCCCCGGTGCCGAAAATGCTGATGGATCTGGTCGCCCTGATGGTGTGGCTGACCCTGGCGGTGACCATGGCGGCAGTGGTCTTTGACCAATCGCTGACCGCGCTGCTGGCCACCTCGACGGTAACCTTGGGCGTCATCGGCTTTGCCGTGCGCGAACTGATCTCGGATTTCTTCGCCGGCATCGCGCTGTCCATCGAAAAACCCTTCGCCATCGGCGATTGGATCGAGGTGGACGCGGTCGCTGGCAAAGTGGTGGACATGACATGGCGGGCGGTGCGGCTGCTGACCACCGACGAGGTCACCATCATCGTTCCCAACGGCAACATCGCCGCCGAAACCTTCCGCAATTATTCCCGCCCCGACACCTGGTTCCGCGACGAGTTGCTCATCCCGCTGCCCTTTGAGGTCACCCCCCAACAGGGCCAGCGCATCTTGCTGTCGGCGGTGACACAGATCCCCGAGCTGGCGGCCCATCACCGCACGTCGTCGGTGTCCATCGCCGAATATGACGACCGTGGCGTCATCTGGCGGTTACTGTACTGGGCGCCCGATTTCGGCCGTCTCAGCTCCATCCGCTTCGCCGTCCACACCAACATCTTGCGCAATGTCCACATGTCGGGGCTGCGCATGCCGGTCCCCATGGAAGAAATCAGGGTGATGCGCAGTTCGCTGGGGGCCGAACTCAGTTCCATCGAGCGCATGCTGAAAACCTCGCCGGTTTTTTCCGCCTTGTCCGAGGACGATCTGGCCATCTTGGCCCGCACCGCCGAACAACGGGTGGTGCCCATGGGCAAGCCGATCCTGCATCAGGGCGCGCCGGGGTCATCGCTGTTCTTGTTGAACGAAGGCCTGCTTTGCGTTTCGGTCGCCACCGCCGACGGTAGCCATACCCAAGTCGGCCAGATCGCCCCCGGCCACGTCTTCGGCGAAATGTCGCTGCTGACCGGCGCCCCCTGCGGCGCCACCGTCATTCCGGCCATGGATAGTCTGATCACCGAAATCGGCAAGGATTCCATGGCCGAATTGCTGAACCGGCGGCCATTGGTGGCGGAAACCCTAAGCCGTATCCTGGCCGAACGCCAAGGCCAGACGGCGGCGCGCATGGCCGCCGGGCAGGACAGCATGGAAATCGGCGACGACCAGGGCGCGGCGCGGCAGATGCTGGGGCGCATCCGCGCCTTCTTCAACATGCCGGGATGATTGCCCCCGGACGCCGAGCTTGCTAGGTTGCGCATCTTCCTTCGTCCTGTGCCGAGACGCCGACCATGATCCTGTTTCCCGCCATCGACCTGAAAGACGGCAATTGCGTGCGCCTCAAGCTGGGCCTGATGGAAGAGGCGACGGTGTTCAACACCGATCCCGGCGCCCAGGCCAAGGCTTTCGCCGATGCCGGCGCTCAGTGGATTCACGTGGTTGACCTGAACGGCGCCTTCGCCGGCAAGCCGGTCAATGCCGCGGCGGTGGAAAGCATTTTGAACGCGGTCACCGCGCCGGTGCAATTGGGCGGCGGCATCCGCGACATGGCCACCATCGAGATGTGGTTGGACAAGGGGGTTTCGCGGGTCATTCTTGGCACCGTGGCGCTGCGCGATCCGCAACTGGTCAAGGATTCCTGCAAGCGTTTCCCAGGCCGAATCGCCGTCGGGATCGACGCCAAGGGCGGCAAGGTGGCGGTGGAAGGCTGGGCCGAGACCTCTGACCTGACCGTGCTGGACTTGGCCTTGAAGTTCGAAGATGCCGGCGTCGCCGCCATCATCTATACCGATATCGACCGCGACGGCGTGCTGGCCGGCCCCAATACCGCCGCGACGGCGGCCTTGGCCCAGGCCATTTCCACCCCGGTGATCGCTTCGGGCGGGGTGTCGTCCCTGGACGATCTGCGGGCCTTGAAAGCGGTCGCCGCATCCGGCATCGCCGGGGTGATTTCCGGCCGCGCCATCTATGACGGCCGCATCGACGTGGCCGCGGCCATCGCCTTGCTGGCGGAGTAAGTTTGATGTTGAAGATGCGCGTCATCCCCTGCCTGGACGTGAAAGACGGCCGCGTCGTCAAAGGCGTCAACTTCGTTGACTTGATTGACGCCGGCGATCCGGTCGAACAGGCGAAAATCTATGACAAGGCCGGCGCCGACGAACTGACCTTTCTCGACATCACCGCCAGCGTCGACAATCGCGACACCATCTATGACGTGGTCAGCCGCACCGCCGAGGCCTGTTTCATGCCCTTGACCGTTGGCGGCGGCATCCGTCAGGTCGAAGACATCCGCAAGCTGCTGCTGGCCGGCGCCGACAAGGTATCCATCAACACCGCCGCCGTCCATCGCCCCGAATTCGTGCGCGAAGCGGCGGAAAAATTCGGCAGCCAATGCATCGTTGTCGCCATCGACGCCAAGCAGGTGGGCGACGGCAAATTCGAAATCTTCACCCATGGCGGCCGCAACCCCACCGGCATCGACGCGGTGCAATGGGCCCGCCGCATGGTTCAATATGGCGCGGGGGAAATCCTGCTGACCTCCATGGACCGCGACGGCACCAAACAAGGTTTCAACCTGCCGCTGACCCGCGCCGTGGCCGATGCCGTCACCGTGCCGGTGATCGCCTCGGGCGGGGTGGGCACCCTTGACCATCTGGTCGAAGGCATCCGCGACGGTCACGCCACCGCCGTCCTTGCCGCCTCGATTTTCCATTTCGGCACTTTCACCATCGCCGAGGCCAAAGCCCACATGGCCGCCGCCGGCATCCCGGTGCGACCGGTCTGAGGGAGAGCGCACAGATGGTTGAGCCCCTGATTTCCCAATCCGATAACCGCACCCAGATGGACTTTTGGGTTTTGGTGGAAAAGCCGCGCCAATGACCGACCACGTTCTCGACCAGTTGTTTCAGGTGATCCAAAGCCGCCAAGGCGCCGATCCCCAAACCAGCTATACCGCCAAGCTGTTCGCCAAGGGCCGCAAGAAGATCGCCCAGAAAGTGGGGGAAGAAGGCCTGGAGACCGCCATCGCCGCCGTATCGGAAACCCCGGCCGACATCGCCGCCGAAAGTGCCGATCTGCTGTACCATCTGCTGGTGCTGTGGGCCGATGCCGGTATCGACCCTGCCGATGTGTGGGCGGAATTGGCCCGCCGCCAAGGCATTTCCGGCATCGCCGAAAAGAACGCGCGCCCCCAATGAGCCCATCCGCAACGAACCCATCCCCAACGAGGTTGTGTCATGGCTTACGATAACAACAACGTCTTCGCCAAGATCCTGCGCGGCGAGATTCCGTGCAACAAGGTGTACGAGGACGACCACACCCTGGCCTTCCACGACATCGCCCCCCAGGCCCCGGTGCATGTGCTGGTGATCCCCAAGGGGGCTTACCTCTCCATGGACGACTTCACCGCCAGGGCCGGCGATGCGGAAATCGCCGCCTTGTTCCGCGCCGTCAGCACGGTGGCCAAGATGGTCGGCGTCAGCGAGGACGGCTGGCGCCTGCTTTCCAATATCGGCGCCAATGGCGGCCAGGAAGTGCCACACCTGCATGTCCACATCTTCGGCGGCAAGCGCTTGGGCCGCATGGTGCCGAAAGAGTAATCCCGCCCGCTGATCGGAACCGGGCAGCGGCAGGCCTTGACCCGTCTCAGCGCCGCTGCCCGCGCTCCCACGCTTCCAGAACCAGCAGCGCCCAGACCTTCAAGGAATGATCGCGCCGCCCGCCTTGGTGTTCCGCCAACAGGCGGGCGACCGGCGCCCATTCCAGCCCCAAAGCGGCCATGCGGGCGGCGTTCAGGCGCTGTTCCACCAGGGTCTTGAGATCGGTCTTGAGCCACACCCCCATGGGCGGGTTAAAGCCCAGCTTGGGCCGGTCGACGATATGGGCGGGCAGCAGACGGCGCGCCACCGCCTTCAAAATCCCCTTTTTGCCGCCGGCAAAGCGGGTGGCCGCCGCCATGGTGCCGACGCATTCGATCAAGCGATGATCAAGGAAGGGGTGACGCAATTCCAGCGCCACCGCCATGCTCATGGCATCGCCATAAGACAGCAGATTGCCCGGCAGGAACGACACCAGATCGGTTTGCTGCATGGCGTCGAGCGCCGCCATGGACGGCGATTGCCGGTAAAGATCAGCGATGGGCCGAGTGGGCATCCCCGTCAGTCCCAGCATTTGCCGCCGTTCCTCGGGATCGAAATATTCCACCCAGGACGCATACATCTGATCGGCCGGCAACGTGCCCGCACTCAGGAATTCCCGTGCCCGCCGCCAGCCATGCCGCCCCGCGCTGCTTTCCGGGATAAGCTGCGCCGCCAGGCCGGCCAAGCCCCGCAACGGCTTTGGCGCCAGACGGCGATAACGTTCCGCCAACAGCCCGCCCTGATAGCGGGGATAGCCGGCGAACACTTCGTCGCCGCCATCGCCGACCAGGGCGACCTTGAGATGCTGGCGCGCACTCAAGGATAAGTCGTGAATCAACAACGCGGTGGGATTGCCGAAGGGCTCGCCAAAGGCCCGCACCATGTCGTCCAGCAAATCGGTAACGCCGGGACGGGCGGGAAGCTCGGCGTGAATGGTCCCCACATGATCGGCGACCGCCCGCGCGGCCACCCGTTCATCATAGGCCGGTTCATCAAAGGTCATGGTAAAGCTGCGCACCGGCGGCGCGCCGCTTTCCTGGGCAGCCCGGCTCATCAGCGCGGCGATGACCGAGGAATCGATCCCCCCCGACAGAAAACAGCCAACCTCGACATCGGCGACCATGCGCAGACGCACGGCACTGTCGAGCAATGGCAACACCTCCTCCGCCGCTTCCTCCAGGCTGATGGCCCGCGCACCGGTATAGGCCGGCTTCCACCATGTGCCGGTGGTGATATGGCCCGCCTTCCATTCCAGCCACTGGCCGGGCGGCACTTTGTGGATGCCCGCATGCAACGTGCGCGGCGCCGGCACGTACAGACAGGCGAGATATTCCGACAAGGCCTGGCGGTCCAGGCCCAAATCCAATTCCGGCTGACAGCGCAAGGTGTCGATTTCCGAGGCGAAGGCGATGCCGCCAGCGGGCAAAGCCCCCCACACCAGCGGCTTGACCCCCAGACGATCGCGCACCAGCAGCAAGGATCGGTCCTGCCGGTCCCACAAAGCAAAGGCGAACATGCCGATCAGCTTATGCAAGCACGCCCTGCCGTCGCGCATCAGCAGCCGCAGCAATACCTCGGTATCGCTGGCGGAAACGAACATTTCGCCCACGGCTTCCAACTCGGCGCGCAAGGCGGCGTGATTGTAAATCTCGCCGTTGAAGGCAATGACCCAGCGGCCGCATGCGCTGTGCATGGGCTGCGCCCCGCCCGGCGACAGGTCGATGATGGCGAGACGGGCATGGGCCAGCCCCACCCCATCCTCACACCAGAGGTCTTGGGCATCGGGGCCGCGATGGGCCATGACCATCGCCATGCGCCGCAACAGATCGGGAGTGGCACGGGTACTGCCGGCAATGCCGCACATGGATCAGAATTCCCCATTCAGGCGATAGCCGCCGATTTCAGTCAGCAGCAAACGGGCCTGGGCCGGATCGGCTTCGATCTTCTGACGCAGGCGATAGATATGCGTTTCCAGGGTGTGGGTGGTGATCTCGGGCGAATAGCCCCAGATTTGCGCCAGCAAATCGTCCCGGCGAACCACCCCGCCGGCCGTCAGCAGATGCGACAAAATCGCGACCTCCTTGTCGGTCAGCCGCACCGTGCCGTCCTCCTTGGCCAGCAGACGCGCCGCCGGATCGAACCGCCACGGCCCAATCCGCAACGGCGGCGAGGCCTCGGTCAAGGCTTGGCCGATCGCCGTCAACAGGCTTCCCATGCGCACCGGCTTGGTCAACATCACCTGCGGAATGTTTTGGTCGGCGCGCGGGATGCTGGTCAGCACCAGCTGGAACGCCGCAACATCGCCCTGTTCGGCGGCGTCATAGCCGGCTTGGTCCAGCATCTCGATCAGAAGCTGGCGCAAGGCGGAATCATCATCGACGATCAAAATGCGGGGCCGAAAAGTCACAAGGGCGTCCATTGCGGTACGGCAAAACAGTGCCAGATATAATACAGATGCCGCTTTGCGGAAATGGCGGTTCGCCAACTCTTTTTCCCAGCCTGGAAAAGGGCTATGGTGCCAGCCCCTTTGTGGACCAAGATTTTTTCGAACCATGACCAAGCTGCTGGACACCACCCCAGGCCCAACCCAACCGGCCCCCGCTCCTCTGATCGCCGTTGACCGTGCGGTGGCGGAACTGCGTCGCGGCGCGGTCGTCGCCGTCCGCGCCGCCGGTGGGCGCATCGCCTATGTGCTTGCCGCCGAAGCGGCGACAGCGGAAAGTTTGGTCAATTTGACCACCATGTCTGGCAGCAAGCCCTTTTTGGTGCTGACCGGACGCCGTGTCGGGGTGCTGGGCCTGGCCCCGGCCCAGGCCGGCATGATCCGTCTGGACATGGCCGCCGGTCTGACGGCGGAAGCCGCGGCCTGGCTGGCCGATCCGGTGGTGCGCGACGTCAGCCGTCCCGATACCAGCGCCCTGACCTTGACGGCGCTGGCCGATGACACCGCCGCCGCCGCTTCGGTCACCTTGGCCAAGGTGGCGCGGTTGCTGCCCGCCACCATCGTCGCCATCCCCCCGGCCGGGGCCTTGCTGTTACAAGGCGTGCTGGTGGTCGATGCCGCCGACGTCATCGACCATAATCTCAATGCCGCCCGCACTCTGCGTCTGGTATCCCAAGCCCGAGTGCCGCTGTCGGGGGCGGAAAACGCCCGCATCGCCGCCTTTCGCCCCGCCGATGGCGGCATCGAGCATCTGGCCATCATCATCGGCGAACCCGATGGCGACCAGCCGGTACTGACCCGGCTGCATTCGGAATGCTTTACCGGCGACTTGCTGGGCTCGTTGCGCTGTGATTGTGGCGATCAGTTGCGCGGCGCCATCGCCGAAATCGGCCAGGCCGGATCCGGCATCTTGCTGTATCTGTCGCAGGAAGGCCGCGGCATTGGGCTGGTCAACAAGCTGCGCGCCTATGAACTGCAAGATGGCGGCTTCGATACCTTGGACGCCAATCTGCAACTGGGTTTCGACGACGACGAACGCATCTATCAACCGGCCATTCGCATGCTGGCGCTGTTGGGGGTCAAGCAGGTGCGGCTGCTGACCAACAATCCGCGCAAGGTCGACGCCCTGGCCGCCCACGGCGTCCAGGTGACGGAACGGGTGCCGCACATCTTTGCCTCCAACGATCACAATCAGGGCTATTTACGGACCAAGGCGACGCGTAGCGGCCATATGTTCTAGACCCTGGGCAGAAAATGCCCGGCCAAACCTTCCCCACCCATCAGCTAAATCCTTTATATACAACACGTTATGAACTGGCATGGACACTGCATAGAAGGTTCGGCCAATTCAGAGGTGCACCATGTCCGTTTCCGCCGCCGCCAGTTCCGGATATACCGACCCGAACCAGTTCGCACCGGTTTTCGCCAGCGAAAACGCCACCACCGCGGCGACACAAAAGCAGCAGGACGCCAAGCACCTGACCCTGTTCGGCGAAGGTGACGATGAACCCAGCTTTTGGGATCTGTTGGACGTCATCAATCCCTTGCAGCACATTCCGGTGGTCAACACCCTTTACCAGGAACTGACCGGCGACAAGATCGGCGTCGGCGCCCGTCTGGCTGGCGGGGCTTTGTTCGGCGGCCCCATTGGCCTGGTTGCCTCGGCCATCGGCTGCATCGTCGAGGAAGAAACCGGCGACGATATCGGCGGCCATGTCATGGCCCTGTTCAAGGATGATGCCGCCAGCGACAGCGCCGTCGCCAGCGAAACGCCCGCTTCACCATCCCCGGACACGCCCGCCACCGCCCAAGCCGTCACCACCGACAAACCCAAGCAGATGGCGGCGATCGCACCGCAAGAAGAATCCGCCCTGCCGGCGATCCCCATGCCCGAAACCCCGACGCCGACCGCCGCCACCGCCGCCGCCGCCGCCACTCCCGCGGCGATGATGTTCAGCGCCGATGGCTTGGTCACCCCACAAACCGCCGCCGCCACCGCCCCTGCCGTCACCACCCCTGTCGTCGCGTCCATCAAACCGATGCCGCTGAACACCGCCAGCGCCCCCCGCTTCATGGCCCCGCCCAGCCGGACCATCAGCGCCGCCGAACAGGCGCCGCCGCCGGTGACCGTGCCCGTCTCTGGCGGCAGCAGCCGGTCCAATGTCCCGGTCACCGGCCGCAGCCCGCTGACCGGCCACACCCCGGACCCGATCGCCGTGCAAAAGGCCATGGCGCAGCAAGGCCTGACGCCAGGAACTCAGCACCCGATGCTGCCCAGCGCCAATCCCGCCGGCGGCTCGTCGGATTGGCTGCAATCCATGAACACGGCCCTGGATAAGTACCAAAAAGCCGGCAATCTGGCCGCGCGCGCCGAAAATCCCGCCACCATACAGACTTTGCAATAACCATGGACATCCAAGTTGATGCCGATGGCCACCTGCACGCGGGGGGGCTAAAACTGAAGTGCCGCCTCGGCCGCGCCGGCCTGTCCCAGGACAAACGCGAAGGCGATGGCGCCACCCCGATAGGGGCATGGCCGTTGCGCGTCGTGCTTTATCGTCCCGACCGGGTCAGCCGTCCCGATACCGCCCTGGCCGTTCGCGCCATCGACGCCGATGACGGTTGGTGCGACGATCCCACCCACGCCGATTACAATCGTCCGGTCCGCCTGCCGCACCCCGGCTCATGCGAGAAAATGTGGCGCGACGACCATCTGTACGACGTGGTCGTCGTGCTGGGACACAATGATTCGCCCCCGCTTCCCGGCCTGGGCAGCGCCATCTTCCTGCATGTGGCTGACCCCGACGGCAAGCCGACACAAGGCTGCGTCGCCTTGGCCCTTGGCGATTTGCTTGAACTCTTGAAGTCGTGCCGTCCCGGTGACCGTTTAGTGGTTGTCGCGCCGCCCGAACAGGGCTGATCCCACCCGCACATGGGTGGCGCCACAGGCGATGGCGGTGGGAAAATCCCCACTCATGCCCATGCTGATATCACTGAGGCCCAGCTTGTGGGCCAGATCGGCCAACAGGCGGAAATAGGGGGCGGGGTCGCCCTCGGCCGGAGGAATGCACATCAGACCGGTGACCGGCAAAGCGTATTCGCGTCGGCACAACTCGACCAAGGCCACCGCCTGATCGGGATCAATCCCGGCCTTTTGCCCCTCACGGCCGACATTGACCTGGACCAGGCAACGCGGCGCCCGGCCGCAGCGGGCGATTTCCTCGGCGACGGCGCGGGCCAGTTTGGGGCGGTCGATGGTTTCGATGACATCGAACAGGGCCACCGCCTCACGCACCTTATTGGTCTGCAACGGCCCGATCAGGTGTAATTCGCTATCGGGAAATTCCTGCTTCAATTCCGGCCACTTCCCCTTGGCCTCCTGCACCCGGTTTTCACCAAAGACCCGCAATCCCGCCTGCAAAAACGGTCGGATCGTCTCGGCATCGTGGGTTTTCGACACCGCGACCAAGTTCACCGCGCCCGCGGGCCGGCCGGCGGCTTGTTCGGCCGCGACCATGACGGCGCGCAGGGCGGCGATATTTTGGGCGGCTTCGGACATGGGGGGAAACTCCTGTACACTGACGGCCATGACCCTAGCAGAGCCCATCTCCCGACTCAATTCGTCCGCCGGCCGGATTCCACGTCTGTTCCTGCTCACCGACGACCACCGCCTGCCCGACCCCCTGCCGGCCATCAGCCGGTTGCCCGTCGGCAGCGGCGTGATCTTTCGCCATTATGATGATCCGCGACGGTGCGGTTTGGCGCGGCAGGTGGCGCGGCTGTGCCGGCAACGACGGCTTTGCCTGCTGGTGGCCAATGATTGGCGGCTGGCGGCGCGAATTGGCGCCGATGGGATTTATTTGGCCGAAGGCCTTGCCCGATCCGGCCGGGCTTCCCCATGCCGGTTATGGTTGAAACGCCGGGGCGGGATCTTGGGCATGGCCGCCCATTCGCCCGTGGCGGTGGCTTGGGCCAAAACCATGATGGCTGATTTTTGTGTGTTATCGCAGGTTTTCGCCAGCGGCTCCCATCCTGGCCAAAGCGGCATCGGGCCGCTGCGCTTTGCCCTGTGGGCGCGCCAGCATGACATTGCCGTTATTGCCCTGGGGGGCCTTAATCGCCAAAGCTGGCGCCGCATCCCCCCCGGCTGCGCCCATGGCTGGGCCGCCATCAGTGGTCTTTCCCGATAAAACATGAAAAAGGGCGGCATTGCTGCCGCCCTTTCCCCAACGCAATCTCTGTAGTTCGATTAGAACTGCAGCGACAGACCGGTCATGACCGACCAACCTTCGTTGTTGTCGATGGCGGCACTGCCTTCGTCGGCGTATTCGGCATGGCCAACGGTGGCCAGCAGATCGACGCCGGCGCCCATGTTGTACTTGCCCGACATCTGGTAGACGGTGAATTCGTCTTCACCGGCGGCGACGGTGCCTTCGGCGACCGAGTTGAAGTAGGTCACGCTGACGGCGTACGGGCCGGTCTCGTACTGCAGACCGATATCCCAGGCGTAACCGTCGGAACCAGCGAAACTGCCGGGGGTCGCGCCCAGGTTCTGCTTGATATTACGATAGGAGCCGCCCAGGGTGAAGCCGGCATAGGACAGCTGGGTGCCGAAAGCCAGTTCCTGCGAACGATCCGTGGCAACATCGACGTCATAAGTGACGTAGCCGGCCGAAGCCTTGACGCCAAGACCGCCAAAGGTGTTGGCGTACATGGCGGCAACGCCGTAGATTTCGGCAGCGGCGCTGTTGGTCGAACCACCGGAACCATAAACGTTCTGGTTGTCTTCGCTGACGTTCGGAACATAGGAACCGCCAACAGTGAAGCCGTAGAAGGTCGGCGACACATAGGTGATCTTGTCGGCTTCGGCGTCGGTGTCGATCTCGGTGGTCACCTTGGCGGTAACGTTGGCCGGACGCGCAATGGCCAGACCACCGGTCAGGATACCGTCGGCGCCGGTGTTGCCGGCGGCGTCGGGGGCCATGGTGTGCATCAGCACGGTGCCGTTGGATTCGGTGCCGACGATGACCTTACCGAAACCACCCGAGATATAGACATACGACTTGTCGATGATGTCCGAGCTGGTGGCGGCCGAGGCGGAGGTGTTGGTGTCGGTCTGGCCACCGGCTTCCAGTTCCATGTGGACGCCGACTTCCAGGCCGTTGTCCAGCTTGGTCGAGCCGTCGAACCAGATTTCGTTGTCGCCCTTGACGTCAACGGTATTGGCCGAGCCAGCGCCCTTGCCGAAAGCGGCTTCGTAGTTGTCATCCTGCCAAGCGCCGACAACCCACCACTTGGAATAGCCGCCCAGGCTCAGCTTGATCTTCTCGGAAGCGGAAGCCGAACCGGCGGTGATCATGCCGGCGGCGACCAGCGCGGTGCTGGCAACGAGAATCTTTTTCATGTGTGTCCCTCAATCTTTCAGTATGACCAGAATGTAAGCAGCGCCTCAGCCGCCTAATTTCAAGGCATGCTATTGCAGCGCACCGAAACGGTCAATTGACGGATCGCGCTTGAATCGCAGTTGCCGGCGGATGTGGCAAAACTGCAACATTTGTATCCGCACGCAAAAAGGCCCCCACCTTGCGGCAGGGGCCTTTCGCAAACGGGACGGGCGAACCCGCCCCGGATCGCGGCAATTAGAACTGCAGCGACAGACCGGTCATGACGGTCCAGCCTTCGTTGTGGTTCACGTCGCCACCCGAAACGCTGGCTTCTTCGCCGTCATATTCGATGTGACCAACCGAGGCCAGCAGATCGACGCCGGCGCCCATGTTGTACTTGCCCGACAGCTGGTAAGCGGTGACTTCGTCTTCACCGTTAACAGTGGCCGAACCCTGAACCTTGGAGTTGAAGTAAGCCAGCGACACGGCATACGGGCCGGTGGCGTACTGCAGACCAACGTCCCAACCGTAACCGGTGTTGGTAACGCTCTGGTTCTGAGCGGCGTTTTCCGACTGGTTGCGGTACGAACCACCCAGGGTGAAGCCGGCATAGGACAGCTGGGTGCCGAAAGCCAGTTCCTGCGAACGGTCGGTAGCGGCGGCAACGTCATAGGTGACGTAGCCGGCCGAGACCTTGACGCCAACGCCACCGAAGGTGTTGGCGTACAGAGCGCCGACGCCGTAGATCTCGGAAGCGGCGCTGAAGCTCGAGCCGCCGGAGCCATAGACGTTCTGGTTGTCTTCGCTGGTGTTCGGGACGTAGGAAGCGCCCAGGGTCAAGCCGTAGAAGGCCGGAGCGACATAGGTGATCTTGTCGGCGTCGCCGTCGGTCAGGATGGCGGTGGTGTTGCCGCCGCGCAGGGTGGTGACCGAAGCCGGACGGGCGATGGCCTGGTTGCCCATCATCACGCCGCCTTCGTTCCAGTTGCCAGCGGCATCCGGAGCGGTGACGTGCAGCAGGTAGGTGCCGTTGTTTTCGGTGCCGACGATGACCTTACCGAAGCCGCCCGAAACCCAGACATAGGATTCGTCGATGACGTCGGCGGTGCCATAGGCGGTGTTGCTGTCGGAGCGGCCGCCGGTGCGCAGCTGCATGTCGATGCCGACCTGCAGGCCGTTGTCCAGGGTGGTCGAGCCACCGAACCAGACTTCGTTTTCGCCCTGGACGTCAACGTTGTTGGCCGAGCCCGAACCAGCGCCGAAGGCGGCTTCGTAACCGCTGTCCTGCCAAGCGCCGACAACCCACCACTTGGAATAGCCGCCCAGGTTCAGCTTGATCTTTTCCGAAGCGGAAGCCGAACCGGCGGTGATCATGCCGGCGGCGACCAGCGCGGTGCTGGCGATAAGAATCTTCTTCATGGTAACTCCTCTCTAGGGATACGCGGAACCGGCCTGAACCGGCCATGGCGTTCCGTATGAACGAACATGACGGATAGGGCCACGCCACCCCCCCGACCGTCAAGCGCAACCAAACGCGCCTGTGTCGTTCCCTCCCCACTGTGCCATGAATGCAACACTTTTGTTCGCAGCTGCGAATATAGCAAGGACTTCACGCTCATCCCGCCCCGCCTGATCAGGGAAAAGCTGCGGCCCGGACCGCATCCAACACATCATCCCAGCCATCCTGCGTCGATTGGCGATACAGACGGTGGTTGGCATACCAGCGGCACGAGGAACCCGCGACGCCGTAATACCATAACCGGCCACGGGCCTTGGGCAGCAGCACATGGGTTTGCACCCCCAACGCCCCAGCGAAATGAACCGTGGTGTTGCTGGTGGTGATGACCTTGTCCATGGCCGCGACCAAAGCGGCGAAGCCGTCCAGATCGTTCATGATGTCGATCCCGACGGCCCGCAGCACCCGCACCCCGGTCGCCGCCTCGGCGGCGGCCAGATCGGCGTCGATATCGCCATATTGCAGCGCGACGAAACTGACATCGGGAACGGACAGGATGGCTTTCCATTGATCCAACGACAGCGTTTTGTTCTTACCGTAATTGACCGCATTGGATCGCCACGACAAACCAATCAGCGGCTTGCCGCCGCCTTGGTCCTGCAACTGCCGCCGCAACCGGGCCACCTTGTCGTCCTCGGCGCGCAGATACCCGGAACGGCCGTCCTGGCGGGGAACATGCAAAAACAATTCGCCCAGCGACATTTGCACGACTTGCGCATCCAGACAGGCCGGATCGGGCGGGTCCTGACGCGTTACCACCGTCGCGGTAGGGAAGGACCGGCGCAGCAAATCCCGAAGCCGCTCATCACATTCGATGATCACCTCCATCCCCGCCGCCAGCAGATCGGGGACCAGGGACAGCCACAGCACTTCGTCACCCACCCCCTGTTCGCCCCACAACAACAGCTTGTGGCCAGGCCGGCACACGCCATCCCATGTCGGCTGCGGGAAAGGCCGCCGCTGGCGCTGATTTTCCGCCCGGAATCGCCACACCCAATGCGGGGCCGCCTGCTGGAACCGCCCTAAAGCTGCTTCCAGCAGGGCCAATTCCATGCGCGACGCCACCCAATCGGGTGCAATCTGCAAGGCTTCGTGCAGCAAAGCCCGCGCCGCGCCGAAAGCGTCGGCAGCGGCATGAATACGCGCCAGCCCGGTCAACGCCTTGGGATTGGAGCGGTTTTGTCCCAACACCTGATCATACAGTTCCGCCGCTTGGTCATTGCGGCCAAGATCGGCAAGCACGCTGGCCAGCGACAGCAAGACTTGGCCATTGCCGGGATGAGCCGCCAGGACTTGGCCGAGCAACCGCTCCGCTTCCTCTGGATTACCCAGTTTCTGCTCCGCATTGGCCAGGGCCATCCAGGCGACCAGATGATGCGGAACCTTGGCCAGGACCTGTTGCGCCAGTGCCTTGCCGGCGGCCGGATCGCCATCCTCGGCCTCCAGCATCGCCAGATTGGCCACGGGATCGGGCATGCCCGGCGTTCGCCGCACGGCTTCGGCCAAGGTTTCGCGCGCCGAATCGGTCTGACCGGCGCGAGCCAAGACCGACCCCAGATTGGACAAAATGCGCGGATGACCCGCCGCCAGGGAAAGTGCGTGACGGAACGCGGAAATGGCGTCGTCGAACCGGTTGACCTCCACCAACACATTGCCCAAGCCATCCCAGGCATCGGCATCGCCCGGCATCAGCCGGGTTGCGTCCTGAAACGCTTTGATCGCCTCATCCTTGCGTCCCCAGGACAATAAAGCTTGGCCAAGATCGGTCAGCACGCCGGGCGGCGGCGGCCGCATTTCCGCCGCCTTACGCAAGTACTTCACTGCGGCGGCGAAATCCCCGGCATGAAACGCCACCACCCCTGCCAGATGATTAAGACCAGGATTGCGCGGTTGCTGCGCCAGGGCTTGGCGGGACAATTTGGCCGCTAACGGCAAATCTCCCCGCTGAAGCGCCGCATGCGCCTGACCGGCGAGAAGCTGAAGAGAAGGCGGAGCCATGAAGTCCTCGGGAGATAAGCCTGGGTGGGGGCACGGTAGCCACACAGGCACATCCCGGCAAGCCCTTCGCTCTGCGCGCAATTGGACTTGTGCCACCCTTGGCGGTGGCGTTAGATGACGCCCATAGCCATAGTCTTTTCGGGGGAAATCCCATGCTGCGCATCTTCATCGGCTTCGACCCACATGAAGCGGTCGCCTTTAACGTCTTGCAATATTCCATCTTGCGTCGGACGTCGGCCCCGACCGCGGTCATCCCCCTGGCCTTGAACCAATTGGGCGGAAAGATGTGGCGCGAACGGAACCCCCTGCAATCCACCGATTTCTCGTTTTCCCGCTTCCTCACCCCGCATCTGTCCGGCTATGAAGGTTGGTCCCTGTTCATCGATTGCGACATGCTGGTGCTGGATGACGTCGCCAGCCTGTTCGCCCTGGCCGATGACAAATATGCGGTCCAGGTGATCAAGCACGACCACCGCCCGGTCGAGGACGAAAAATTCCTCGGCGCCGTGCAGACCAAGTATGAAAAGAAGAACTGGTCCAGCGTCGTCCTGTTCAACAACGCCAAATGCACGGCGTTGACGCCCGAATACGTCAACAGCGCGTCGGGGCTGGACCTGCACCAGTTCAAGTGGCTGGGAGACGATTCCTTGATCGGCGAGTTGCCCCATCGCTGGGGCCATCTGGTCGATTACGACCCCGAGGTGCCGGTCGATCAGCTGTCCCTGATCCACTACACCACCGGCGGCCCCTATTTCGACGATTACCGCGAGTGTGGCTATGCCGATCTGTGGAACAGCGAACGCGATGCCATGCTGGCCTGTTCGCAGCGGACCAAGGCCTAGCTTTTAAAAGGCGGCTTGCCGTGTTTTAAAAAAGGCGGCTTGCCGCGTTTTAAAAAAGGCGGCTTGCCGCCGGGGCCGCCAAAGGTGCATTCTGCCGAAACGCGTCGGGCGTTCCGGCGACATGCGGGCAAGACAGGGTATTATCGACGATGAAGACTTTCCGCTTGGCTGGCTCGGCCGTAGCCTTGGCGTTCTCCTTGGTTGCCTTGGGCGCCTGCGACAATTCGCAAGCCGTCTTCCCGACCCGTGGCAAAGGTGACACCTCGCCGCGGATGAGCAACGAAAAGCGCGAAACCATTTTTGGCCCCGAAGGCATGTTCGGCGACAAGAAAAAAGGCGAAGGCGCCGGCGAAGGCATTGGCGTCAATTCCTTCTTGTGGCGCGCCTCGCTTGATACCTTGGGTTTCATGCCCATCGCCTCGGCCGATCCGTTTGGCGGCACCATCATCACCGATTGGTACCAATTGCCGGAAACGCCGAACGAGCGCTTTAAACTGAATGTCTTCATCCTTGACCGGGCATTGCGCGCCGACGGCGTCAAGGTGTCGGTCTTCAAGCAAGGTCGCGATTCCATGGGCCAGTGGGTCGATGTCCGGGTCGAACCCAAGATGGCCACCGATCTGGAAAACGCCATTCTGACCCGCGCCCGGCAGCTGCGCATCGTTTCCACCGAATAGGCGGGCGCTTCGCCCCTCTTCGTCATTTCCCCTTTCAGCAAGGTACAGGCCGGCCGCCATGTCGCGCACCGACGAGCGTTATAACGTCAAGGAAACCGAAACCAAGTGGCAGCAGGAATGGGATCGCCGCGATTCCTTTGTCGCCACCGTCGATTCCTCGCGCCCTAAATATTACGTCCTTGAGATGTTTCCGTATCCGTCGGGCCGCATCCACATGGGCCACGTGCGCAATTACGCCTTGGGCGACGTCGTCGCCCGCTACAAGCGCGCCCGTGGCTTTAACGTCTTGCACCCCATGGGCTGGGATGCCTTTGGCTTGCCGGCGGAAAATGCCGCCATCGAACGCGGCGTTCATCCGGCCAAGTGGACGCGGGAAAACATCGCCGCCATGCGCGAACAGCTCAAATCCATGGGCTTGTCCTATGATTGGGGCCGCGAACTGGCCACCTGCGAGCCGGAATATTACCGCCACGAACAAAAGATGTTTTTGGATTTCCTCAAGGCCGGACTGGTCTATCGCAAGGAATCCTGGGTCAATTGGGACCCGGTGGAAAACACCGTCCTCGCCAACGAACAAGTCATCGACGGCCGTGGCTGGCGCTCCGGCGCCCTGGTGGAAAAGCGGCTGCTGTCGCAATGGTTCCTCAAGATCACCGCCTTTGCCGATGAGTTGCTTGATAGCCTGAAGACCTTGGACCGCTGGCCCGACCGCGTTCGCATCATGCAGGAAAACTGGATCGGCCGTTCCGAAGGGGCGCGGCTGACCTGGAACCTCAAGGGGCGCGGCGACCAACTCGAGATTTTCACCACCCGTCCCGACACCTTGTTCGGCGCCGCCTTTTTGGCCATTTCGCCCAACCATCCGTTGGCCGGCGAATTGGCCGCCGGCAATCCGGCCCTGGCCGAATTCATCGCCGAATGCAACCGCATGGGCACCTCGGAAGCGGTGGTCGAGGCGGCGGAAAAGAAGGGCATGGATACCGGAATCAAGGCCCTGCACCCGTTGGTGCCGGGCTGGGAATTGCCGGTTTACGTCGCCAATTTCGTGCTGATGGAATATGGCTCGGGCGCCATTTTCGGCTGCCCCGCCCACGACCAGCGCGATCTGGATTTCGCCCGCAAATACAATCTGTCGGTCAAGCCGGTGGTGCTGCCCGAAGGCGCCGATCCCGCCACCTTCCAGATCGGTGACGAGGCTTATAGCGGCGACGGCACACTGTTCAATTCCGGCTTCCTTGACGGCCTGGACGTGGTCACCGCCAAGGCCCGCGCCAATGACCGCATCGAGACTGACGGCCTGGGCGAACGCACCGTCAACTGGCGCCTGCGCGACTGGGGCGTCTCGCGCCAGCGTTATTGGGGCTGCCCGATCCCGATCATCCATTGCGACAGCTGCGGCCCGGTTCCGGTCCCCGAAGCCGATTTGCCGGTGCGCCTGCCCGAGGATGTCAGCTTCGACAAGCCCGGCAATCCGCTGGCCCACCACCCGACCTGGAAAGACGTCGCCTGTCCGTGCTGCGGCAAGCCGGCACGGCGCGAAACCGACACTTTCGATACCTTCTTCGAATCGTCGTGGTATTTCGCCCGCTATTGTTCGCCCACCCGCGACGACGTCGCTTTCGACCGCGCCGCCGCCGATTACTGGATGGCGGTGGATCAGTATATCGGCGGCATCGAACATGCCGTGCTGCATCTGCTGTATTCGCGCTTTTTCACCCGCGCGCTCAAGGCCTGCGGCTATCTGGGGGTGTCCGAACCCTTCGCCGGCCTGCTGACCCAAGGCATGGTCTGCCACGAGACCTATAAGGATGAAGCCGGCGCTTGGCTGTACCCGGACGAGGTGATCAAGGCCGAAGCCGGTGGTTTGATCCACGCCCAGACCGGCAAGCCGGTCAGCTTGGGCCGCTCGGAAAAGATGTCCAAATCCAAGCGCAACGTCGTCGATCCCGCCCATATCATCGCCACCTATGGCGCCGACACCGCCCGCTTGTTCATGCTGTCCGACAGCCCGCCGGAACGCGATCTGGAATGGACCGAGGCCGGTATCGACGGCGCTTGGCGTTATGTCAACCGCCTGTGGCGCCTGACCATCATCGCCGCCGACACCCTGCCGCCGCCCGGTAGCGTCATGCCGGAACTGGGCGATGCCGCCACCAAATTGCGGCGCATGACCCACAAGACCATCGCCGCCGTCGCCGAGGATTTGGATCGTTTCCACTTCAACAAGGCGGTCGCCCGCATCCGCGAACTGACCAATGCGCTGGGTGATTTCAAGCCCGCCGCCGCTGGCGATTATTGGGTCCTGCGCCAGGGGCTGGAAGCCGCCGCCTTGCTGATTTCGCCGATGATGCCGCATCTGGCGGAAGAAATGTGGGCGGAACTGGGCCACAGCGTCCCGGTGGTGGACACCGCTTGGCCGCTGGCCGATTCCAGCCTGCTGGTCGAGGATTCGGTGACCATCGCCGTCCAGGTCAACGGCAAGCTGCGCGCCACCATCGAACTGCCCAAGGATTGCGACGCCACACTGGCCGAGCAAACGGCGCTTGCGCAGGACGCGGTAATCACGGCAATGTCTGGCAAAGCACCGCGCAAGGTGGTGGTGGTACCGAACCGGATCGTCAATGTGGTGGTCTAAAGTCGCTCTGATGGTGGGATTGCTGGCGCTGGGCCCAATGGGCTGCGGCTTCACCCCCATGTATGCCAAGAACCAATCCCAAGCCAACCCGGTGGTGGCCGAACTGGCGGGCATTCGGGTCGCCGGGATCGAGGACCGATCCGGTCAAATCCTGCGCAACGCCTTGGTCCAGCGCATCACCCCCTTGGGGGAGCCGGCGCACAGTACCCACAGCCTGAATGTCAAACTGACCACGAGCCAAGAAAACTTGGCCGAGCGCAATGACGGCAAGGCCTCTCTCGGCCGTCTGTTCATCACCGCCACCTTCCAGTTGGTCGATTACCAAAGCGAGAAGCCGGTATTTTCCAGCAGTAGCCGCTCCGTCGTCAGCTATCGTCTGCTGGGACCACGTTACGGCAGCACGGCGGTGGAACGCGATGCCGAGCAACGGGCGCTGACCGATCTGGCCGAAGACATCCGCGCCCAGGTGGCGGCCTATTTCGCCAATGGCAAACGGCCCAGCGGAACCATTCCGTGAAACTCTCCGGCCAAAAAGCCGAAGCCTTTTTACGCGCTCCCGACCCCGCCATGCGGGCCATCTTGGTGTTCGGACCCGATAATGGCTTGGTGCGCGAGCGTGCGGTCAAGCTGGCCAAAACCGTCCTTTCCGATCTCAACGACCCGTTCCGCGTCGCCGAGCTGACCCCCGCGGCATTGAAAGATGATCCCGCCCGCCTGGCCGACGAGGCCGCCGCCATGGCCTTGACCGGTGGACGCCGGGTGGTGATGCTGCGCGATGGCGGCGACACCGTGTCGTCTTTGTTCCAAAGCTTCCTTGCCAATCCCGTCGGCGATGCCCTGGTGGTGGTCGAAGCGGGGGAATTGGGGCCACGCTCAAGTCTGCGTAAGCTGTTCGAAGGCGCCAGCAATGCCGCCGCCCTGGCCTGCTATGGCGACGAAGGCGCCAGCCTGCAACAGGTCATCGCCGAAGAGCTGAAAACCAATCAGCTCACCGCCGAACCCGAGGCCATGGCCTTTCTGATGGATCATCTGGGCGGCGATCGCCGGTTGACCCGGTCGGAATTGCAAAAGCTGGCCCTGTACATGGGCGCCCCTGGCCGCGTCAGCCTGGACGACGCGCTCGCCTGTATCGGCGACACCGCCGCCCTGTCCATGGACGATCTGGCCATGGCCACCGCCGAAGGCGACCACGCCACCGCCCAGCGGGTGCTGGACCGCCTGTTCCGTGAAAGCACCCATGCGGTGGCGGTGTTGCGCGCCTTGTCGCGGCATTTTCAGCGCTTGCATTTGGCTGCCGGCATCATGGCCCAGGGCAAATCAAGCGAACAGGCGATGAATGCGCTTAAGCCCCCGGTCATCTTCAAGGCCGTTGATCGTTTCCGCCGCCAACTTTCCCGCTGGCCGGCCGATCGCGTCGGCCAAGCCCTGGAACGGCTGATCGAAGCCGAAACCGAGTGCAAGACCACCGGCATGCCGGCCGAGGAAATCTGCTCGCGCGCCATCATGCAATTATGTCGGGCGGCAGGACGGCCAAAATAAGCGCCGTCCCCTGTTGAAACGCTCCGTCAAAAGCCACCTAATGGGTTAACGGCAAATCCGAATGCCCAATCAAGGGGATGGCGTCATGAACCACAGCAGCGATTTCTTGCGGGCCAATTTGGCCAACGACGTCACCGCCATCATCCACCAGCATCTTAAGGATGAGCGCGTCCCCCAAGCCGAAATCGTCGCCGCCGCCTTGCTGGCCGGATTGCCCGGCGCCGATCTCGACACCATCGACCCGCACCAATTTTTCGCCATCGCCATTGGCCTGCTGGGCTTCATGAAACAGCGCGTTCCCGGACAGGTTTGCGTGCGCATGTTCAATCCCGACCTGGAAGCCGACGGCTGGACATCGTCCCATTCGGTCATCGAGATCGTCAACGACGACATGCCCTTCCTGCTGGATTCGGTGGCCATGCGGCTGTCGTCCTTGGGTCTGAGCATCCACCAGTTGATGCACCCCATCCTGCCGGTCGATCGCGCCACCGACGGCAGCTTGACGGCAATGGGAGGCAGCCTGAACGAATCGGTCATGCATATCCAGGTGGACCGCCAGGAAAGCCATGCCCATGCCGGGATTTGCACCCAGCTCAGCACGGTCTTGGCCGAGGTCCGCGCCGCCGTCAACGACTGGCACGGCATCCGCGATCGCATTCAAAACGTGGCGGCGGAATTACCCCATAATTGCGGCAGCGCCGCCGCCGAGGATGTCAACGAAAGCGTCGCCTTTCTCCAATGGCTGCACGACAACCATTTTACCTTGCTCGGCTATCGCCGCTTCACTTTGTCCGGCCCGGCCGAGGCCCCCATGGTCGCGGCGGAAAGCGGCGAAAGCCTGGGTATCTTGCGCAATAGTCAAATGATGGTGTTCGACGACGCCATGGCGCTGGCGGCCATGCCCGACGAAGTCCGCGCTTTCGTCAACGCTCCCGGCTTGCTGCTGGTGACAAAGTCGGTCAACCCATCGCATGTGCACCGCCCGGCCCACATGGATGTCATCGGCGTCAAATATTGCGATGCCAATGGCCGGGTGACGGCCTTGCACGCCTTTATCGGCTTGTTCACCTCGGCCGCCTATACCCGCAATCCGGACAGCATTCCGTTGTTGCGGCAAAAGGTTGCCCGCGTCGAAGCTCGCGCCGCCTTTCCCCGCCATAGCCACGACGCCAAGGCGTTGGCCAATATCTTGGAAACCTATCCGCGCGACGAATTATTCCAGATTTCCGAGGATTTACTGTTCCGGATTTCCTTGGGCATCTTGCGCATTCAAGACCGTCCACGCGTCGCCTTATTCGTCCGCCACGACGATTTTTCCCGCTTTGCCTCGTGTCTGGTCTATCTGCCGCGCGACCGTTACGACACCCCCATGCGCCTGGCGGTGACCCGCATTTTGGAACAGGCCTATGACGGCAGCCTGGACGCTTATTATACCCAGGTATCCGATGGTCCGCTGGCCCGTCTGCATCTGATCATCCGCACCCATCCCGGCACCTCGCCCCATCCCGACCAAAGCGAGCTGGAAAACCGCATCGCCATCACCACCCGGTCATGGTCGGATCACCTGCAAGAAGCCTTGGTTCACAGTCACGGCGAGGGACGCGGCTTGACCCTGGCGCGGCGCTGGCGCGATGGCTTTCCCGCCGCCTATCGCGAGCGCCAGATGCCGCTGGCCGCCTTGGGCGATGTCGAGCGGCTGGAACGGGTGGCCGCGGGCGAAGACATCGCCTTGAACCTGTACCGCCCGGTAGAGGCCCCCGCCCATGAAGCCCGGCTGAAATTGCTGCGCCGGGGCGACACGGTGGCGCTGTCGGATATCCTGCCCATTCTGGAAGCCATGGGCCTGCGGGTGATCACCGAAGTCCCCCATGAAATCCGCGCCGCCGATCTGGACCAGTCGTTCTGGCTGCACGATTTCCAGGTCCAATCGGCCAATGGCGCCGCCATCGATATCGGCGACCGCGCCAGCCTGTTCGAAAAGACCTTGACCGCCATCTGGCGCGGCGCCGCCGAAAGCGACGGCTTCAACCGGCTGGTGCTGATGGCCGGTCTTGACTGGACCGAAGTGGTCATCGTCCGCGCTTATGCCAAATATCTGCGCCAAGCCGGCTCGCCGCTGTCGCAAAGCTATGTGGAACGCGCCCTTTACGACAACCCGGAACAAACGGCGACGTTGGTCGCCTGGTTCAAGGCGTTGTTCGATCCCACCCATTTATCCGGTGATGCCGGCATCATCGAGGCCCAAACCACTGCCCTGTTGGATCGGGTCGATAGCGCCGATGACGACCGCATCTTGCGTCGTTTCTTCAACCTGATCTCGGCCACCTTGCGCACCAACTGGTTCCAAGGACTGGACTATCTGTCGTTGAAGCTGGATTCGACCCTGATCGACGATCTGCCGCTGCCCCGGCCCAAGGTGGAGATCTTCGTCTATAGCCCCCGAGTCGAAGCCGTGCATCTGCGCGGCGGCAAGGTGGCGCGCGGCGGCATCCGCTGGTCGGATCGCCGCGACGATTTCCGCACCGAGATTTTGGGCCTGATGAAGGCGCAAATGGTCAAGAACGCGGTCATCGTGCCGGTGGGAGCCAAAGGCGGTTTCGTCGTCAAGCAACCGCCGGCCGAAGGGGGGCGCGAGGCCCTGCTGGCCGAAGGCATCGCCTGCTATCAGACCATGATGCGCGGCCTGCTGGATCTGACCGATAATCTTCGCGCCGGCGCCGTGGTCCCCCCCGCCGGCATCGTCCGCCGCGACGGCGACGATCCTTATCTGGTGGTCGCCGCCGACAAGGGCACCGCCAGCTTTTCCGATATCGCCAATGCCTTGTCGCTGGAATACGGGTTCTGGCTGGGCGACGCCTTTGCCTCTGGCGGTTCAAAGGGCTACGACCACAAGGCCATGGGCATTACCGCGCGCGGCGCCTGGGAAGCGGTGAAACGGCACTTCCGCGACAGCGGAATCGATATACAGACCACCGCTTTCACCGCCATCGGCATCGGCGACATGTCAGGCGACGTCTTCGGCAACGGCATGCTGTGTTCGCCCCATACCCGGTTGGTCGCCGCCTTCAACCATTCTCATATCTTCCTTGACCCCAATCCCGACGCCGCCCTTTCCTTTAGCGAACGCCAGCGCCTGTTCAAGGCGGTAAAGGGCTGGGGGGATTACGACGCCACGCTGATTTCAGCCGGTGGCGGGGTGTTTTCACGCGCGGCCAAAACCATTGCCATTTCCGCCGAAATGGCCGAACGCTTCGCCATCCCCCAAACGGTTCTGACCCCCAATGCCCTGATCCGGGTCCTGCTGACCGCCGCGGTCGATCTGCTGTTCTTTGGCGGCATCGGCAGCTACATCAAGGCCCATGACGAAAGTCACACCGAGGTGGGCGATCGCGCCAACGAGGCCATCCGCGTCGATGGCCGCCACATCCGCGCCAAGGTGATCGGCGAGGGCGCCAATCTGGGCATCACCCAGCGCGGGCGGGTGGAAATGGCCTTGGCCGGGATTAGGCTCAATACCGACGCCATCGACAATTCCGCCGGCGTCGATACCTCGGATCACGAGGTCAACATCAAGATCTTGCTGAACGAAATCGTCGCCGCCGGCGATCTGACCGGCAAACAGCGCGATGACGTGTTGGCTTCGATGACCGACGACGTCGCCGCGCTGGTGCTGCGCGATAATTACCTGCAAACCCAAGCCTTGTCGGTGATGGAAGCCGGCGGCGCCGAGTTTTTGGATGGTCACGCCCGGTTCATGCGTCTGCTGGAAAAGGCCGGGCGGTTGGATCGCACCATCGAGTTTCTGCCCACCGACGATATCTTGCTGGAACGCGCCGCCCATCGACGCGGCCTGACCCGGCCGGAACTGTCGGTGCTGCTGGCCTATGCCAAGATCTGGCTGCACGACGCGGTCATCGCCTCGGACCTGCCCGATGATCCGTTCATGGCCGCCGATCTGATCCGGTATTTCCCCACGGCCGTGCAAGACCGCTTTGCCGCGCAAATCGGCTGTCACCGATTGCGGCGCGAAATCGTCGCCACCGCCATCACCAATTCCATGATCAACCGGGTCGGGATCGGCTTCGTACTCGACATGATGGATCGCACCGGTTTTGGCCCCGCCGATATTGCCCGCGCCTATGTCGTCGCCCGCGACACCTACGGCTTGCGTTCGTTGTGGCAGGCGGTGGAAGCCCTGGATGGATCGGTTCCGGCATCGGTGCAAATCACCTTGCTGACCGAGGCCAACCGATTGCTGGAACGCACCACCGGCTGGGTCCTGCGCTCCGTCGCCTCTCCCATGGACATGGGCGCGGCCATCGCCAGCCTGGCCCCCGGAATCGCCGCCCTGGAACAGGCGGACACCGCCATCTTGCCAACCGAACTGGCCGAAGCCATGGCCGCCCGTGCGCAAGAATACGTCGCCCAAGGCGCCCCGGTCGATTTATCCACCAAGATCGGCGGGCTGATCATGCTGGCTTCGGCCGCCGATATCGTCCGTCTGGCCGATGTGCATCATTTGCCGGTAGCGGTGGTCGGGCAGCTTTACTTCCTGGTCGGCCATCGCTTTGGTCTGGGCTGGTTGCGGTCTTCGGCGCAAAAGCTAAGCGCCAACGGCCATTGGCAGAAACTGGCCATCAATGCCGCCACCGAGGATCTGCACGCCCTGCAACGAGCGATCACCCATTCGGTTCTCACCGCGTCACCGGATTTACCCCCGGATCAAGCGCTGGAACAATGGCGTGAAAGCCGTCACGACGATATCGCCCGCGCCGATTCCCTGGTGGCGGAACTGCGCGCGGCACCGCACTTGGATCTGTCCATGCTGGTGGTCGCCAACCGCCACCTGAAAAGTCTCGCCGATGGAGGTTGAACGGCGAAGACGGTTGCATTAGGTAAGGAGGCGACTTTCGGGGACGGAGATGACCCATGGACCCGCGCCAATTCCTGGCCGATCAATTCATCGAGCATGAACAGACCGTTGCCGCCAGCAAAGACAGCGTCGGCCCCGCCTTCGTCACTCTTGCCGAGGCCTGCACCCGATCGCTCAATCAGGGCGGCAAGATCGTGTTTTTCGGTAATGGCGGCTCCGCCGCTGATGCCCAGCACTTGGCGGCCGAACTGGTGGTCCGCTATCGCACCAACGGTCGTGCCCTGGCAGCCTTGGCGTTGACCACCGACACCTCGATCCTGACCGCGTGCTCCAACGATTTTTCCTATGACGATATCTTCGCCCGCCAGATCGAAGCCTTGCTGCGCCCCGGCGACGTCGCCCTCGGCATCAGCACCTCGGGAAACAGCCCCAATGTGTTGAAGGCCCTGGAAGCGGCCCGCGGCCTTGGCGGTATCGCCGCCGGCCTATCCGGGCGCGATGGCGGCAAGATGGTCGGTCTGTGCGATCCCCTGATCGTGGTGCCATCGACGGTCACCGCCCGCATTCAGGAAATGCATATCCTGATCGGCCACGCCCTGTGTGACGTTTTGGAACAGCGCTTGCGTCCGGGGGTTAGCGTTTGAAGCATTTCCTTCCCCATGCTATGAGAGCCGAGGTTTTTACGATGGCGCGACGGGCATGAGCAACAAATCCTCTCCGGTTCTGGAAACCCAAGGCCATTCCGCGCCGGCGCAGATGGGATCGGAACGTTCGTTCGGCTTCATTTTCACCGCCGTTTTCGCCATTATTGGCCTGTGGCCGCTGAAAAGCGGCGGTGATATCCGGCTGTGGGCCTTGGCCGTTGCCGTGCTTTTTCTGATCGTCGCCCTGGCCCGACCGGCATTGCTTAAGCCGCTGAACTTGATTTGGTTCAAGTTTGGCCTGCTGCTGCATTCAATCATGACGCCGCTGATCATGGGCCTGCTGTTCTTTCTGACCGTCACCCCGGTCGGCCTGCTGATGCGCGCCACCGGCAAGGACCCCATGCGGCTCAAGCGCGACGCAAGCGCCGCCAGCTATTGGATCCCCCGTGATCCGCCCGGTCCCAAGCCGGATTCCATGAAGACTCAATTCTAATAAGGTGTGACCATGGCGTTCCTGCTTGAATTGTGGGCTTTCCTGCGTGCGCGCAAGAAATATTGGCTGCTGCCCATCTTGGTCATGATGGTGCTGTTCGGTGGCCTGATCATCCTCAGCCAAGGCTCGGCGGTGGCACCGTTCATCTACACGCTGTTCTAAAAGGGGTTGCGGGTGAAGATTCTTGGCCTTTCCGCGCTGTATCACGACAGTGCCGCCGCTTTGATCGAGGACGGCCGCATCATTGCCGCCGCCCAAGAAGAGCGCTTCACCCGCAAAAAACACGATGCGGCCTTTCCCAAGCTGGCCATCGAATATTGCTTGGCTGAGGCTGGAATCGGCCTGAACGATATCGACTTCGTCGTCTTTTATGACAAGCCATTCCTGAAATTCGAACGGCTGCTGGAAACCTATCTGTCCTTCGCCCCTCGGGGCTTTTCCTCGTTCAAGACCGCCATTCCGGTGTGGCTGAAGGAAAAGCTGTTCCAAAAGGATCTGTTGGCGAAGGAATTCAAGAAATTCGCCACGGATTTCGACTGGATGGGCAAGATGTTGTTCGCCGAACACCATCTGTCGCACGCCGCCTCGGCCTTTTTCCCGTCACCGTTCGAGGATGCCGCCGTACTGACCATGGACGGCGTCGGCGAGTGGACCACCACCTCTTTGGCCATGGGCGCGGGCAATTCCCTGGAAATCCATAAGGAATTGCATTTCCCCCATTCCCTCGGCCTGCTTTATTCCGCCGCCACCTATTACACCGGCTTCAAGGTCAATTCCGGCGAATACAAGGTGATGGGGCTGGCGCCCTATGGCGAGCCGAAATACGCCGCCCTTATCTTGGACAAGGTTGTCGATGTCAAAGCCGATGGCTCGTTCCACCTGGACCAGAGCTACTTTGATTATTGTACCGGCCTGACCATGACCAACGACAAATTCGCATCGTTGTTCGGTCAACCAGTGCGTCAGGCCGATAAGGACCCGCTGACCCAGTTCCACATGGACATGGCGGCGTCGATCCAAGCGGTCACCGAGCATATCGTGCTAAAACTGGCCCGGTCCATCCGGGCTGAAACCGGGGCCAAGAATCTGTGTCTTGCCGGCGGCGTGGCCCTGAACTGTGTCGCCAACGGCAAGATTTTGCGCGAAGGCATCTTCGACAATATCTGGATTCAGCCGGCGGCCGGCGATGCCGGTGGCGCCCTGGGGGCGGCCCTGGCCGGCTATCACATTCACAAGGGCCAACCGCGCAGCGTGACCGGCGGCGGCAAGGACGCCATGAAGGGATCGTATCTCGGTCCGGTATGGCAACAAGACGATATCGAGACCCGCTTGAAAGCTGCCGGTGCCGTTTTCACCGTGCTGTCGGATGACGACCTGATCGAACAAACCGCCCAGGCCCTGGCGGACGAAAAAGCCGTCGGCTGGATGCAGGGCCGGATGGAATTCGGCCCGCGCGCCCTGGGCGGACGTTCGATCCTGGGTGACCCCCGTTCACCAAGCATGCAAAAAATGCTGAACCTCAAGGTCAAGTACCGCGAAAGCTTCCGCCCCTTCGCCCCCTCGGTGCTGCGTGAAGACGTGGCGGAATGGTTCGAAATCGACGGCGATTCACCTTACATGCTGCTGGTCGCCCCGGTGGCCGAACAACACCGTCGGGCCATGACCGAGGAAGAAAACGCCCTGTTCGGCATCGACAAGCTGAACGTGCCGCGCTCCACCCTGCCGGCCATCACCCATGTGGATTATTCCGCCCGCATCCAGACCGTGCACGCCGACACCAATCCGCGCTATCACGCGCTGATTTCGGCCTTCAAGGGCAAAACCGGCTGCCCGGTGGTGGTCAACACCAGCTTCAATGTCCGCGGCGAGCCCATTGTCTGCACCCCTGAAGACGCCTTCCGCTGCTTCATGGGCAGCGAAATCGAGGTGCTGACCGTCGGCAATTGCTTCCTGAAAAAGGAAGACCAGGATCCAGCCCTGAAGCTGGATTACAAGAACGCCTTCGAACTGGATTGAGCGGCAATGACGGTAGGAATCCAGCCAGGACAGAGGCCTTGACCGACCCATTGAGCACACAGAGAGCTTATTACAACGCAATCGCTGGCGAATATGATTCCAGCTATTCCAGCCCCTACGCCCTGCTGTATCGCAAGGAGTTGTTCGCGGATATCCTGAAGGGTGTAGCACTCGGCGGGATCCGCGTGCTCGATATGGCCTGTGGCGGCGGACAGAATTCGCTCTTTTTCAAGGAACATGAGGCCGAAGTGGTCGGGCTGGACATCTCGGACGCCCAATGCGCCATCTTCCGGCGTCGGTTCACTGATTCCGCCGTGGTCACCGGATCGATGACCGCCATGGGATTCGCCGATGCCAGCTTCGACATGGTCGTCACCGAATCGTTGCACCACAGCCACCCTCATTTGGATCAGTGCCTAGCCGAAGTGCACCGGGTATTGAAGCCCGGCGGACGCTTCCTGTTGTGGGAGCCTGAATGCGGCTCGGCTTTCGACCGCGCCCGCAAGCTGTGGTACCGACTGGACCCGCAATATTTCCAGGACAACGAAGCCTCGATCGATATCGACCTTGTGCTGAAAGCATTCGAGGGAAAAGCGGTGGTTGACCGGCTGCAATACGGCGGCAACCTGGCACATCTGTTTGTACTCAGCTCCATGCATTTCAGGATTCCACCAGCTGCAGTCAAGTATTACGCTCGTCCGTTGATGGCGATGGAAAACATGTTGAACAAGCTCAACTCACGCCTTTTTTCCATGTGGGTGCTCTGCGTTCTAAGAAAGGAAGCGTCATTGAACACAGACGGCACGTCGTGAACGGGGTATTTTCACCGCTTCTGGCCCGTATCCGCATCGACACGGTGCGTCCCCATCTGCAAGGACGGGTGCTGGACTTTGGCTGCGGGCGAGGCCGTTTGTGCGACCTAGTGCCGGCAGAGCGCTTCGTCGGCCTGGACGCCGACCCGACCGCCTTGGCCGAGGCACGGCGCCTGCATCCGGGATATACCTTCCTGCACGCCGACCAGTTGGACGGCCAAAGCGGTTTCGACACCATCATCGCCATGGCGGTAATCGGCTATGTGGCCGATTTGCCTGGGCTGCTGTCCCGCTTCGCCGCCCGGCTCAACCCCGGCGGGCGGATCGTGGTCACCTCACCCATGCCGCAGGCCGACCTACTGCACCGCATGGGGGCGCGCCTGGGGATATTCGGGGCGGACACCTATGACCGCAACCTTGGCCTGCCCGATCGCGCCCGCATAGAAAGCGCCGCCGCGCTGGCCGGCCTGAAACTGGCTCACTATTCTCGCTTCATGCTGGGGCACAACCAAATCGTCAGTTTGGTGCCGAAGGAATCCGGCAGATGACCGCTTGGCCGCGTTTCAAGTTCTATGGCACCCCCGACATTTTCATGGCGGCGGCGCGGGACGTCCTGGCGGGACGGGTGCATGACGGCGACGACGTGGCCCGGCTTGAAAACGAAGTCTGCCGTATGACCGGACGCCGTCATGCGGTGGCGGTACCGCAGGCACGGGTCGGGTTATATCTGGTGATCAGGGAAATCCTGGCCCGCACTCAACGGCGCAAGGTGATTCTGTCGCCCTACACCATATATGACGTCGTCAACATGGTCGTCTGCGCCGGCGGCACACCGGTCTTCGCCGATGTCGATCCACGCTCGGGCAACCTGGACCCCATCACACTGCCCCCCTTACTCGACGACGATACTGCGGCAGTAATCGTCACCCACCTTCATGGCATGTTGGCCGACTTGTCGGCGATTTCCGCCCTGTGCGATACCCATGGTTCGGTGCTGATCGAAGATGTCGCCCAAGCCTTCGGCGGGCGCTGGCACGGACGGATGGCAGGGGCGGTGGGCCAAGTGGGCATCTTCAGTTTCGGCAGGGCCAAGAACGTCAACTGCTTCTTCGGCGGCATGGTGATTACCGACGATGATACGCTGGCCACCACCATCCGCACCGCCATCCGCCAATGGCCCGAGGTGGCCACCGCAGTGCTGGCCAAGCGAGTCATCCATTGCGCCATCATTGCCATGGCGGTGTCTCGTCTCGTGTTCCCATGGCTGACCCGGCACCTTTTCCGTCGGCTTGCTTTGGTGGGTGAACGTACGGGTGCCGCCCTTTTCTCCACCGAACGCAATCCGATCGTCCGCCACACCCTCCCCGTCGCTTGGCATTGCCGCCTTACTCCCATGCAGGCCCGTATCGCCCTGACTCAGTTGTCGGGGATCAGCACGCAACAGGAACAGCGTCTGGCCTTGGCCCGCATCTACGCCGACGGCTTGCGCGGGATTCCTGAAATCACCCATCCTGAAAGCCTACCCGGAGCCGAGGACATTTTCCTGGGCTACGCCATCCAGGTGCCGGACCGCCTAGCCTGCCAGGAACATCTTCTGTGGTCTGGATTGGACGTGGTCATCCAGCACATCGGCAATTGCGCCGATTATGACGTCTTCGCCCCCTTCCAACGCCATTGCCCCCAAACACGCCACGTGGCAGACTCTGTCCTGATCCTGCCGACCTATCCGGGATATCCCCATGCGCAAGCGAAAAATATCGTATGCGCACTTCGGTCGTATTTCGCGCAACAGCCAGAAAATCAGTGACAAATGAAAGCCATGGACGCCAAACATCCACAAGCTGACGAACCGGAACAGCATTCGACCGCATGCAAACCGTTCCAGCTCTTCGTGGTGGTTCCGGCCTATAACGAGGAATCCTCCATCGCGGCGGTGATAAGCGGTCTGCGTTCCATTGCCGATACCATCGGCGGCTTGGGCGGCAGCCTTCACATTTTATTGGTCAACGACGGTTCGAAAGACCGCACGGTGGCCGAGGCGGAAAAAGCCGGCGTCGATGGACTGGTTTCCCACCGGATCAATCAGGGACTGGGAGCGGCGGTGCGTACCGGTATCAACGAGGCCATCGCAAGGGGAGCGGACATCGTCGTCAAGTTCGACGCTGACCTGCAGCATGACCCCACCGACATTCCCGCCCTTATCTCTCCCATCCTGGAGGACCGGGCTGACTTGGTTTATGGTCATCGGCACAACCGCATCGCGTACCGCATGCCCTTGATCCGCAGATTGGGGAACAAGTTCTTCAATGCATTGATGGGCTTCCTGACCAAACAGGAGGTCACCGATGGACAGCCGGGGATCATCGCCCTGGGCGCCGCCTATCTCAGCAAGTTCCATATTCCCGGAAACTACAATTATTCCCAGCAAATTCTGTTAGACGCCTATTTCAACGGCATGCGATTCACCCAGGTCGATGTGTCGTTCCGGCCGCGTACCACCGGTCAGTCCTTTATTTCCTTGCGCTATCCGATCATCGCCATCAGTCAAATTCTGATCATCCTGGCAATGTTCGCCCCCATGCGAATTTTTGGCCGGTTCGGACTGATTTGTACGTTGATCGGCGGCGTACTCTTCATCATCCAAATAGCGATGTATTTTCTGGGCATCACCGATAAACCGGTGACCAACGTCAATCTGGTGTTCGGGCTGGTCATGTTGGGGATGCAGTCACTCTCCTTCGGCATCATCGCCGAACTGATCCGCCAGCAGAAGCGGCCCTAGCCGTCGTGGCGGCCCCAGGAGCGCGAATCCGCATCGCGATCATCGGCTCGGGTGCCGCCGCCGCGGGCACCTTGCTGGGGGTGCAAAGACGCTTTCCCCAGGCTGAAACTCACCTGTTCGAACGCCGCGAACCGCCCGACCCGCCCCCACTTCCGCCTCCTTCCCTTGAACCGTCGCCCCGTTACTGGCACGACCTTTACCGACAGACACGGCAGCGGCACGGCTTGTCCTTTCCTCCTCCCAAGACTCATTGGGGAGCCAAATGCCCCACCATGCCGGTACCTGGCTGGGGCCGGCTGTGGGAAGCCCGTGACCGCGGTGGTCTGACCGGCTATTGGGGGGGGCTGGGCATGCGTTTTGACGCCGCCGACTTGCGGCGTTGGCCCATCGACGAGGCCGAACTGGCTCCGTTCTACGACTGGGCCACCGCCGAAATGGGGCTGTGCGGCACGGGAGACCGCCCGCCACTGCGCCCGGTCGCAGCCATCGCCCGCCTTTTGGCGGCGGCAAGGACCAGCTCTTCCCCCGATTTACGGTTGGAACCTTTTCTGCCGACCCTAGCGGTGGAGACACGGCCGGGAACGACCCGATGCTGTACCTATAGCGGCGACTGCATGGCCGGTTGTCCGCGCCAGTCCATCTATTCCGCCTCGATCACCATCGAGCGGATGATTGCCGAAGGCGTGCTTTGCAAGGTGACCGCAGCTAAGGTGCTGGCCGTCCATTCCCAATCCCGCACCCTTTCCATCCTTTGGGAGAAAGGAGAGCAGGAACAGGTCGGGCCGTTCGACCTGATCCTCGTAGCCGCAGGGTGCCTGGGAACAGCGCAAATTCTGTTACGCACCCTGCCAGCCGTGTCCGCTCTGGACATGCTGGACAACCCGGTCTTCACTTTTCCCATCCTGGTCACCGGCGGCACTGTCGCCCCTGCGGAAGACGCCGGATATTTCGGTATGACCAACGGCTGCATCACCGTGATCCCGAAAGACCCGGCCTTGCCATCGGCATCGGTACAGCTTTATCCGGCCATGGATCATCTTTGGGCCTATTTCACCCCCGGGGGGTTATGGTCCGCATTGGTGCCGGTCGGACGCCTTCTGCGGCAGCATTTGGTGATCGGTCGGCTTTACCTTCATTCCGATCATGGCTCAGTCATACGCATGGGATTGGCAGCGAACGGGGCACCCAGGCTGTCCCTGCGCCGCACGGGTGGCATGCCCGTAGGGTTATGGCGCAGTCTACGCCGCGCACTTGGCTGCCAGGGATTCCTGGTGCCCAGCGTCCCGCTGCTGCGTCAAAAAACCAGTTCGCACTATGCCGGGACGCTGCCGTATGGGACGGCGGGCGTTGATGCCAATGGTCGATTGGAGCCCGGGGTGTATCTGTGCGACTCGACGGTTTTTCCCGATAGTCCGGCGGCATCGCCAACGCTGACCATCATGGCCGCAGCCATGCGTACCGCCATGGCCGCTCAACCGGCCTGAACCCGGCCCAGCCGAAAGGCAATGGCGGCAAACAACAGATCCCCCAGCGCCGAAATCACGCGCATGGCGAAAACCAGGACCAGGACCATGCCCAATTCGTCCTGTTGCGGCAGCAAGGCGACGAAAGCAGCCTCGCGCACACCGATTCCGCCCGGGGCCGCCGGAGTGACAAAGCCCGACAGATAAGCCCAGCACCAACTGGCCAATACAGTGGCGAACGACAGCGGTGCCATGACCAGCGCGCCCGCCAGGGCATGGACGATCACGGCACTGCCCACCAGGAACAGCGTATGGCAAAACAAGGCCCCCAGCAGGGCCGGTACATGTATGTACGCTCCGAAAGACCCGAAATGGCGATGAAAGGCCAGCGCCAGCAGCAGCAAAACCGCTCCCGCCAGCAAGAATGCCGCCCCGAGGCCTTTGGCGACCGGAACAATCACGCAGTCGGACACCAGTTCGGCACCCAACGATAAGGCCACGCAGGCGACCAGCACGGACACCCCTTCCTGAACCGAGGCGACCGCCATGGCTTTTTGTGCAAAGCCGTGCCCTTGCCCCAGCATTTGCCGTCCAACCAAATGAAAGACATTGCCAGGCAGATATTTGGCAAGTTGCGACGTGCCATACACCGCCACCAGCGCCCGCAACGACCGCCCGCGCGGCATGGCGGACAGCACCAACGCCGCCCATCCCAACGCCACCACACCCAGCAGCACCGTATAGGCGGGGATGGCCAGCACCATGGGCACGATCATTTCACGGCGCAGAAATTCTCCCAATCGAGGCAACGCATGCACCACCACCCCAGCCAGATAGGCCAACGCGGCGATCATGATCATCCAACTGGCCACCCGCACGACGCGGTGAAGAGCAGGTGGCAAGGTCATGGGGGACCGCAGGTGAAGGCATCGCCACGCCGAACCAACAGCTGACCGGAAAGATCCATGGGACAGCCCTGATCCAGCCAAGGCCTGAGTTTATCGATCATGGGCGGGGATAACGACAGCGGCCAGACGATGTCGGTGGCCGCCAATTCCTGTTCCAAGGTAGTTCCGACGCAGTCATTGGGCACCAAGGCGTCCAAGCGCACCACTTCTCCCTCACCGGTTGCTAGGCAATAGGCGAAAGGCAAGGTCCGACCATCGGCATTCATTAAGTAATGGTAAGTTGGATAAAGTGGATACGCATAGGCGAATCGTGCCATTTGCAGAACCCGCGGCCGACCGTTCCACGAGGCGACAACCCGCCGCAACGGTTCTTCGGACGCCTTGATCGCCTGCCCTATGGCCGCAAATTCTCCACCGTTGATGCGTTGGCGGATTTCCACAAGACCACGATGCAGGAACCATACCTGACCCGCCGCCAACAATGCGGCAGCAGCAACCAGCACGGTGCCAAAACGGCGCGACGGGAACGGCACTCGTGGCAGCAGGGCATGGAACAGCAAGATCAAGCCCAACACGTGCAAGACCCGAAGCGGCACCAGAATGTAACGCTGTAGTGAGGACAGGAAGAAATTGAAACTGTCAGGGCAAGTCTGGTAGCTCCAAAACAATACGACATGATATAGAAGCGCATAAACTAACGTCGCCACCGTTACCTTCCGGGTAACCGTCGCCGCCAAACCAAAGGCCAGCCCCAATCCGGTGGCAACGCTGAGCGGCACCTTATACGAGGCATAATACTCCAGCGATGCCCGCACATAGGCCGATAAGGCCGAAGTGTCAGCCAGCAGATGCCTTACTCCCGATGCGGAGAGATAATTGTCTAGGCTGGTCGCGCAGTGGTCGCCATCCCCGGCCAAACGACTCCAGGCAAACCAGACGACCGTGAACGGCCCCAACGCCAGCAGCGCTTCCGTGGCGACTGTTCCCATCCGGCACCGCCATTGACGCCAGCCGACCACTAAAGGCCAACCCACCACCACCATCAAGGCGGGCACCAACAGAAGTGCCGCCGACTTGATCAGATAGGCGTGGGCCGTCACCATTCCAGCGGCCAACAGCAAAGATCGACGCTGGCACGGTTTGCCCAATTCCGCCCATAGGCAAAGCACGAACACGGCGGCCACGGCGTAAATCTGAGGCTGTTCCGACATCAGGTTGAGCGGCAGCAGCTTCCAGGTAATCTCAACCGTCAACCCAAAGAGCACCAGCACCCAGGCAGTGCGCCGATTGGATAACGCCCCGGCAAAGTCGAACAGCACGCCAAGGAAGGCCACATGCAGCGCGAACGGAAGGACGGACGCCATGTCCTCACTGAACCGCCCGAGCATGATCGAAGGCAGCGCCAAAAGAGTGGGCCAAGCCTGGGGATAAGACGGCAGGGAAAACTGGATGTGCGGCAAGAAATCCCAACGGGCTAGGTAAAGCTGTTTGGCCGCACGCAGCCAATTTATGAACTCATCGTCACCCCACGGCACATAGGCAACACCGCCATGGATCAGACCCAAAACGGCGTGGGCGGCCACCAGGACGACCAGAGGATGAAACAAGGCGTCATGTGACGGTGGGCGGCGCAAGACCCCACCCAGCCCAGCCACCGTCAGAGTCCAGACAACCCCGGCCAACGGCAGGCCAGCGGCGGTATGAGCGAACAAAACGACCACGGAAACAAGGGCCACCCCCACCATGGCGCGGACACCCAGAGCACTTCGCGGTACGAGCCAGCCGCCCAAGCCCACGGCAACCAGCAGGAACACGGGGGCGACAAGTAAAGTGGCCAACTGCATCCCCATGTCGGGTTACCTCACACCCCGTCCATAATCGTCCTCTATGCGGACGATATCGTCTTCCCCAACATATTCACCCGACTGCACCTCGATGATCCTGAGCGGCAGCTTGCCGGGATTTTCCAAGCGATGGACCATTCCGGCGGGAATAAAGGTGGATTCGTTTTCCCGCAAGGTAAAGGTGTTGTCGCCACAGGTAACCAGGGCGGTACCCGTCACCACTACCCAATGTTCCGAACGATGCCAGTGCTTTTGCAGGGATAATTTTGCTCCCGGATTGACCTGGATGTGCTTGACTCGATAGCGTTGCCCGTCGTCTATGGTCTGAAACCAGCCCCAGGGCCGCCATGTCCGGCTGCCTTGGGTAGCCTCGGACCGACCGGCTATTTTTAACCGCTCCACCACCTTCTTCACGTCCTGGTCGCAGGTCTTGTCTGCCACCAGCACGGCGTCGTCGGTGGCCACCACGATCAGATCGCGCACACCGATGACAGCGACCAGACGATCATCGGCGCGCACATAACAATTATCCACACCCTCGGCGATAACGTCGCCCAACAGCACGTTGCCCTTGTCATCGCGATGACTTTCCTGCCACAGTGCCGACCACGAACCGATATCCGACCAGCCCATGTCCACCGGTATCACGGCGGCGCGACTGGTGTTTTCCATCACCGCATAATCGATGCTTTCGCCGCTGATGGCGGCAAAGGGCTCCTCCGCCAAACGGAAAAAGAACAGATCCGAGCTGCCCTGATCCAAGGCGGCGCGGCATTGCTCGACCATGGCCGGATGGTGCGCGACTAATTCGTCGAGATAGGTCTTGGCCTGGAACAAGAAGATGCCTGCATTCCACAGATACTGGCCCAAGGCAAGATAAGCTTCCGCCGTCTCGCGGTCCGGCTTTTCGACAAACTTTTCGACAGCGAAACCATCCCCCCGCTTGATATAGCCATAGCCGGTATTGGCCTCGGTCGGCTGGATGCCGAAGGTCACCAACTGGCCGGCTTGCGCCAAAGGGACCGCTTGGCTCACCGCTTGACGAAAGGCATCGACGTCACGCACCTGATGGTCGGACGGCATCACCAGCAGCAGGGACTCGGGCGTGGCCAGCAAGGCGGTGACCGCCACCGCCGGCGCCGTGTTGCGTCCCACCGGTTCGATGACGATGGCGCGCGGCTCCATCTCCAACTCGCGCAATTGCTCGGCGACGATGAAACGATGTTCCTGATTGCACACCACCATGGGCCGCCCGCCCAGGCGTCCCGCCGTTTCTTGCAACAAGCTCAGGTTTGAATTCAGCTTCAGTAATTGCTTGGGCCGCAGCTCGCGCGACAGCGGCCACAGCCGGGTACCGGCCCCACCGGACAAGATGACGGGAATCAGCGTCTCTGGATATTGGTTCATCTGTCGTCCCGGACCATGCGGGCCAAGCCCGCCTGCAAGGAAAGTGGCGGTGTCCAGCCTAAGGCGCGCAAGGGGGTGTCGTCCACCACCAACGATTCCAACACCCGTTCGACCATAGCCCGGCGGCCCAGCAGATGGGCGGCCAAAGCCAACAGAACCGGTGGCACCGGCAACAGCCGCGGCGACCGCCCCAGGGCGGCAGCCAGGGTCCGAACCAGCTCGGCGGTGGACAAGTCGCCATCGTCTCGAATCAGAAACCTTCCTGCCGGACGATGGTCGAGCAAAAAGGCCACCGCGTCGGCCAAATTGTCGACGCCGACCATGGAGCGCCGGTTACGAACTAACCCCAACGGCAAGGGCATTCCCCTGGCGACTGCCTTGATCAACACCGCCAGATTGCCCTTGGCCCCCGGTCCATGCACCAGCGGCGGGCGCAAGACGGTCAGAGCCAGGCCATCCAGGGTGCGCAGACCCGCTTCCGCTTCGGCCTTGGCGATGCCGTAAGCATCTTGCGGATTAGCCGCGTCTTCAGCCCGGAACGGACAGTCGGGCGGCGTGCTTTCGCCGTTAACCTTGATGGTACTAATGAACAGGAAATACTTGACCCCGGCCTGATGCGCCTGTTTGGCCAGATGCAGGGTGCCGTCGCGGTTGACCCGGCGGAACACAGCCAACGGGTCAGCGGATCGGTCATCAAGAACATGGGCGCGGGCGGCGCTGTGGACCACCGCGTCGCAGCCGGACAAAGTCGCCAACCAATCGGTGTCCGGCCCCAAATCGCCGATGGGCAGGGTGTCCACCCCGGCCCAGGGACGCGGCCGACGCATGGGGGCCACCACCTGATGCCCCCGACGCAGCAATTCCGCCACCAGCCGTGATCCGACGAAGCCGCTGGCCCCAGTGACCAGAATTTTCATGCTCGCCCCCCCCGCGACCACAGTTGCAACACGATCAGCAAAACCGCAACCGACACGATGGCAAGCCCACAGCCGAGCACGACCTGAGCGTTGGTGGCCAGCATGGCGCAGCCGACCAAGGCGGCGTTGCCAATAGCGATGGCGATGGCCACCTGATCGTGGCGCTTGCCGCCTTGCACTGCCCGTTGATAAAAATGCTGGCGATGCGGCTGCCATATTTTTTCCCCCGCCAGGGCCCGACGGCTGATGGTGATCGTGGCATCAGCTAGATAATAGGCAGGCAGGATCAGGGCGGCGGCCAAATGGCCTTGAACCGCCAGCAGGATCAGCAATCCCCCCAATACATAACCGAACGGCACCGAGCCTGAATCGCCCAGAAACAATTTGGCCGGGTGCCAGTTAAACAGCAGGAAACCAGCGGCTACAGCGGCAATGGCCAAGCCGGGCGCCGCCACGGCCACCCCACCGACCAAGGCGACACCCAATCCCAGGGAAATCGTTTCGATCCCGGTAATGCCGTCGATACCATCCATGAAATTGTACAGGTTGACGAACCACAGCCAGCACAACCCGGCCAGCAGGTGGTCGGCCCAGGCCGGCAGCAAACCCTGAAACACCAGGCTCTCCGCCGGCAGCAGCAGCAAAAAGATGGTAACAACCACCGCCTGGGCGGCAAAGCGCGGCACGGGCGGCAAACCCTTACGATCATCGACCCAGGATATGGCCAGCAGCACCACCGCGCCGACCGCGAGCAAGCGGAAATCGGGCAGGGCCAGCAAGGCCAGCACCATCACCGGCGTGGTCGCCAAACCGCCGCCGCGCGGCGTCGGCAAGCTATGGCTGGAGCGTTCGTTGGGCAAATCCAGGATTTGCCGTTGGCGCAAATAGACCAGCACCCGCCGCGTCGCCAGCACCGTCAGGGCAAAGGCGGCCAGGGCCAAGCCACCCCCCATCTGCACCAAGAGGTCCATCAATCCCCCAGAACGATCCGCCGTCCTTCGCGCAAGGACTCAAGCACGGCAATGGTGGCCCGCGCCGTTTCGACCAATTCAGCCTCATCCACCGGGGCTGGACCGCCGGCGGCGACGGCGGCGGCAAAGGCGGCCAGTTCGGCCCGATGGCCCTTGTCCTGCCCCATCCTGGCCTTTTCCACCCGCGTGCGGCCATTCTCGGTGATCGATAGGGTGAGGAAATTGTCGATAGCGATGACTGTTCCACCAGCGAAACACTCGAAGCGTTCCTTGGAGAAGGCCGAGTCGCCTTGGGCGGTGTAGATAATGGTGGCCAGCGAGCCATCGCGGAACGTCAGGGTCACGGTCAGATCGTCGCAGCCGCCATGGCTGACCTGGGCGGCGTCGGCCTGGACACTGATGATGGGGGATGCCGCCAGGGCGCGGGCCAGATCGACGAAATGGCAGACCTCACCCAGAATACGGCCACCGCCTTCTTCCGCCGCGTTGACCCAGCTTTCCGCCGGCAGCGCCCCGGCATTGACGCGCAGCACCAGCATTTTCGCCCCCTGGTGGCGGGCCAGCAGCGAGACGGCCTCGACGATCATGGGGGCGAAACGACGGTTGAAGCCGACGGTGAAGAAGCCGGACGAGGTTTCGCGCGCGGCGATCACCTGATTGACCTGGGCGTGGTCCAGCGCCAACGGTTTTTCCACGATCACCGACTTGCCCGCCGCCAGACAACGGGCGGTCAGCTCGGCGTGATTGGAGTGCCGGGTGGCCACCAGCACCGCATTGATGGCCGGATCCTTGAGCACGTCGTCGATTTCGGTGGTGGCGCGGCCAAAGCCGAAAGCCTGAGCGGCATGGTCGGCGGTCTGACCGCGGGTGGTGCAGATGGTCTGGAAGGTGATGCCGGGCAGCCGCTTCAGTTCCGGCAGCAGCACGGTGCGGGCAAAGGCGCCGGCACCGATCACCCCCAGCACGCACGCCCCGGCGGCGGGATGCGCCTGATTGAATACCGGCGCCACGGCGGGCTTTGTTTCGCTGTCGTATTTAAGCACCACGCCCATGCTGGGTTCGCGCCGGGTGGTGACCAGATCATAGGCGTCTTCCGCATTGTCGAAAGCAAAGCGATGGGTGATGAGTGAGGCCACATCCAGACGCTGACGCAAACTGGAGCTCATCAGCCGGACGCATTCGCGCAGATTGTCGGATTCGGTCCAGCGCACCCAGCCCACCGGATACTTGACGCCGCGCCCCTCGAAATCCTCGTCATAACGGCCCGGTCCATAGGAACGCGACACCATAATGCGCAATTCTTTTTTCATGAAGGCGGCATAGGGGAATTCGGTACCGGTCTTGCCGACCATGACCAGGGCAGCGCGGTCACGCGCCAATTCGGCGGCCAGTTCCAACGGTTCGGACGAATCGGTGGCCGCAGCGATCAGCACGCCGTCACACCCCACACCGCCGGTCAGGGCCGCCACCGCTTCCGGCAGGCCAGCCTGACCCAACACCCAGGTCAGCTCGGCGCCATTGGCCTTGGCCAGAGCCAAACGCTGGGCGTCAACATCGATGGCGATGACCCGGGCGCCGGACAAAGCCAGCAATTGCGCAGCCAACTGCCCGACCAGACCGACGCCGAGGACCGCCACCACGTCGCCTAAGTGCGGCGCCAGATTGCGTACACCGGACATGGCGATGGAGGCCAAGGTGCCGAAACAGGCTTCGTCGTCGCTGACATCGTCAGGAATCGAGGCGACCAGATTGCGCGGCACCACGTTCAACTCGGCATGGTTGGCCAGACCAGCCCCAGCCATGGCCACGCGCTGGCCGATGTGGAAGGTTCCTTCCAGCCCCTTACCGATGGCCACCACCCGACCGGCGGCGGAATAGCCCAAGGGCAACGGCTCGTCGAGTCGGGCCATCACCGTCTTGAAGGTGGCCATCAATCCGTCGCGACGGGCCTTGTCGAGGACCTTCTTGACCAGATCCGGACGTTCCTTGGCCTTGCCGGCCAGCGACTTCTTGGCGAAGTCGATGACCATGCGCTCGGTGCCCGCAGAAATCAGCGAAGCCTCGGTGCGCACCAATACAGTACCCCCGCGCACCTTGGGCTCGGGAACCTGCTTCAGCGACAGCTTGCCCGTACGGGCGCTTTGGATAACCTGTTTCATGACTGCCTTCGGAAAATCATTGGCTATATACTGTCAAGTGTCGGCAAACGGCAAAAGGAAATCCGGCGCGGTGAAGAGGCTTTTACCTAATGGGCCGGTCCTGTATGGTCGCATGAAAATTCATTCGCAGAGCCGCTCAAGCATGCCTAAATCCCTGAGAAACGTTCTGTGCATCGTCGGTGCTAGGCCAAATTACATGAAGGTAGCACCCATCCACGCCGCCTTGGCCGCCAGTGGCAGCTTTCGCCCTGTCCTGATTCACACCGGCCAACATTACGATACGGAAATGAACGATGCTTTTTTCCGCGAGCTCGGCTTGCCTGCCCCCGATCTGAACCTGGAAGTGGGATCCGGCAGCCACGCGGTACAGACCGCCGAAGTAATGCGCCGTTTCGAGCCCATCGTCGATCAGACCGCCAATCCGGTGGTCCTGGTGGTGGGTGACGTCAACTCAACCCTGGCCTGCGCCCTTGTGGCGGTGAAAAAAAGTATCCCTGTGCTGCATGTGGAAGCGGGGCTGCGCTCGGGCGACCGCACCATGCCGGAAGAGATCAACCGCATCCTCACCGACCAGATGTCGGACATGCTGTTCACCACTGAACGCTCTGCCCTCGACAACCTGATCCGCGAAGGCATCGCCGCCGCCCGCGTCCATTTCGTCGGCAATGTCATGATCGACAGTTTACGGGCCAATCTGCCCAGGGCGGTGCCGCCGACGCAAACCCTGGCCGTCCATGGCTTCGCCCAGCCGCCGGCCTTTGCCGTCGCCACGTTGCACCGGCCCGCCAACGTGGATGATCCCGACATCCTGCGCCGCCTGCTCGAAAGCCTGCACGCCATCGGCCAAAGCCTGCCGGTGATCCTACCGCTGCATCCACGCACCAAAGGCCGCGTCCAGGCTGCCGGTCTTGACCATTTCCTTGATGGCTGCGCCATCCTGCCGTTGAGGCCGGCCAGTTATCTGACCATGCTGGGGCTGATGGCCCAAGCCCGGCTGGTGTTGACTGATTCGGGCGGAATCCAGGAAGAAACCACCGCCTTGGGCGTGCCCTGCCTGACCCTGCGCGACAACACCGAGCGCCCCGTCACCATCAGCGAGGGCACCAATACCTTGGTCGGTCGTGACCCCGACGCCATTCTGACCGCCGCCCGCAATATTCTGGAAACCGGCGGCAAGCGCGGACGGATACCCGAATTCTGGGATGGTCGCGCCTCTGATCGCATCGTCGCCACCATGATCCAGGCATTATGACCAAAGCAATCAGCACAACCGGACTGACCGCCCCAGCTCTGTTCATGGTCGGGTTGTTGGGGCCACTTCTTGCCCTATTCGCCCCGCTCGGCATGGCACCATTATTCATTCTGATCGCCTTAGCCGGCTTACATGATTGTTGGCGTTTCCGCCTGTGGGCCCGCCTCGACCGCAGCTTATTGGCCATCCTTGCCGCCACCGTGCTGTTCGGTGCCATTTCGACGCTGTGGGCCATCGATAAGACGCAAACCCTGAAAACCAGCCTAGTTCTGGGAGGTGAATTCTTGAGCGGGCTGTGTCTGCTGGCAGCAACCTCAATGCTGTTGCCGCAATGGCGGATTCGGCTCCTGTATGCCTTGGCTGCAGGCCTGTCGCTTTCCATCACAGTCTTGCTGCTTGAACATCTGACCCCAGGCTTTTCCGCCCAGGCCGGCAGCGACACGATTACCGCAGAATTACATGACAGCCGCCTGTCGTCCCTGTCGCGCGGCATAACCTTGATGGCCCTGCTGCTGGTGCCGACGGCCTTGCCTCTATGGCGACAAGGCCTGCGCCTATGGGCAGTTCTGTTATGGTTGGGTGGAGCGGTGGCCATTGCCACCAGCCATTCCCTGGCCTCGAAACTGGTTCTGCCGGTTTCCACGATCCTTGTCCTGCTGTTCTGGCGGTATCCGCGTCTGACCGCCAGCCTGTGCGCCATCGGTACCGCCGCGATAATCCTCGTCGCTTTTCCGCTGGCCTTGCAGATCCCGCCGTCACAACAAGCCTATGATGACGCCCCCTGGCTATCGTCGTCATCGCACCACCGCTTGACCATTTGGCGGTTTTCCGCTCACAAAACCTTGGAAAAACCGTTTTTCGGTTGGGCTTTGGATGCGTCGCGAGTCATTCCCGGTGCCGATGACGAGGTTTTCTACGATATCATCGTCAACGGCAATCAGCGGGCGTCCATTTCCGAAGCACAATTACCGCTACATCCCCATTCCGCTCCGATCCAGATCTGGCTGGAACTGGGCTTGCTCGGTGCCATTCTCGCCGCAGCCTTCATGGGCCGGGTATTCTGGACCTTGGGCCGCCAACCGGGACGGGTCGCCGCCCACACCGGCCCCGCCGTGGTCTCGGGCTTCATCATCGCCTGCGTCAGCTATGGTATCTGGCAGAGCTGGTGGCAAGGTACCCTATGGCTGAGCGTCGCTCTGATTGCCGTCCTTAACCTTGTTTCCGCTAAAGCTAGAGCATCGAGCCTTTAACAGGCTGCGGAAAAACCCTTTCATCTGAGGCTGCATCGTGATTCGCTTCTCCTGCTGAGTTCGGAGGGGGG
>NZ_JAGTUF010000014.1 GCF_018224925.1 Magnetospirillum sulfuroxidans
GTGGGCCTGGATCTCGGCGATGGTGATGTCCGGCGTCTTGTCGATCAGCCCGAGGATCTCCTCGGCATGCTCCTCCAGCCGATGCGAGTGCCGATCGCCTCCCATGGACTTCGGTTCCGTATGGCCCTCTTGGCGCCAGCGGTTGACCAACTTGATCGCCGTCGATGCCGCCACCCCGAACCGCTTCGCCGCAGAGCGGCAGGACTGGCCGCCCTCGACAGCGGCGATCAGGCGTTTGCGAAGGTCGTTGGAAAGAGGTGCGGTCATGAAGGCTGGCCTCCCTCACCAGCCCTCATCTTGAATCAGATTTCCGCCTCCTGGGGAATCCCCAACGATTCCGTCAGAGCGGGTAATGCTCTAGTTGCCACGACTTCAGGGGCCGCAGGTCGGCCACTGCCGCGACTTCACGGGCCTTGGTGTCCGTGATTTCCAGCAAGACGGATGAGGCGGAGACCGCTTCCAAAATGGAGCAGGTCTTTCCGCGCCATGCCACGGTTGAACCGGGCTTGAAGCTAAACCGCACGGCCATGATCGACCTCCGGCAAGGAAAGTTGGGAACGCATGGTGAGGGGACGGTCCAAATCCGCATGCAACTCAAGCCGGGCCACCATCCCCCATAGGGTCGGCAAAGCCGACGCTCGGTCGGTGCCGAACATGTCCAGCAGGCCCTCGGCCGAGTGCCCCCCTGAGCGCAGCGCCATCAAGATGGTCGCCTTGAAGGCGGGGATTGCGGTGCGATCGCGGAACGGCAACAGGAAGGTGACATTGCCAAGCCGAGGGGTGCGGATATGGATTTCGGTGACCACCGAGAAGCGCCAGCCTCGATCCGCGGCAAAGGTAGAAGCTGCGGCGAAGCGTGACTTCAGTGTCCCTGCCAAGAGGGCCGGATCGGTTGAGAATTTCACCTCCACCAACTTCGGTGCCCCTTGGCGGTAGGTGACGAGGAAGTCCGGGACGTAACTGCGTTTGGCCCCGGCATCATCGCGATAGCTGATGCGGACCGGCTGTTCTTCCAGGCCGACAACGTTGCCATCGAACCGCTGGAGCAGTGCGAAATCCCGTTCCAAGGTGGATTCCACTGCTACGGTTCGGCGACCATCCCCCATGGGGACGCACCCGCTGACACTGCGATAACAAAGGCCGATCCGACGCACGGGCATGGCGCAGTTCCCCCTAACCTGCACAACCGGAAATAAATTCATCGGCGAATGTGTCGGCACTTTGGCACGCGTAAGGTGTTTTGCGGGCAGGCATGCCCAATTCCCGCCGCAATAGGCCGTCGAGCCACGGCCCGACGCCCTCGCCGGCACGGTGCGCCGCCCGGCGTGCGGCCTCCTTCACCTCGGGCGACACACCATCGAGCTTCCAGTAGCGGCCCTTGCCCCAGGGGGCGGCGTTTTCGGAAGCCGCGTCGGCCAGATCGCTCATGGCACTCAGCTTGATGCCGCACAGTGCCACCAGATTGCGGTGTGTCGTCGGCTTTCCTTGCCGCATCAGGATCGCCTTGGCGGCCGCCATCTCGTCCCGGTTGCTGTCTTTGTGCGGCGCTTTCAAGTGCCATTCCACCACGTCAGCGAAGGCAAAGGGGTATTGCTCCTTCGGTCGCTTCCACAGATCGGTGCTGGTCATGCCCATGGCGCGGGCGCCCTCGATCAGGCGCTTTGGCCATTCGCCCATCAGCCAGTGCGCCATGGCGATAACCACGCTTCGTGCTCTTGGGGTCTGCAAGGCGCCGTCGCGGGCACGGGGAACGGCTTCCGGCGGCACCGCCAGGTTTGGGGCCTGTTCCCCGACCCAGGTGCGCAGGGCATGGGCGTGTGGTCCACCCGCCAGAAGGCGAACCAGTACCGCCAGGATATCCAGGGCGGCGAAGGAATAGACCGGCCCGTGGAGGCCGAGAGTCCACCACCCTTGGCCAATGACACGCTGCAAGTCCTGCTGAACCGGCACCACATCCACTGGCGGGGTATCCGCAGTGCAGTGGCGCAGATCAGCGGCGCAGGACGGACACCGCATATCCTGGACACGATCCATGCGCAACACGCTGAAAGGCTCATTGCATACCGGACAGCGATCAAGCAACAGACGCTGATGGATGGGGCACACCGTGACGAAGGACAGCCGCCAATTAAGGCGCAGATAGGGGGCGGCATCTGCGTTCAGACACCACGGGCAGAACTGTTGGCCAAAGCAGCGGCGACCGCCTACGCGTCCTGCCGGCGGCAACCACGGCAGCTTGTTCAGGCCGTCATCATGGGCGAACACGGTTCCGGCCCAGTGCCGGAACGTGGCCTGTACCAATGCATCCCGATCCATTCCAGTGCGATCTGCGAGCAGATACAGCAAGGGATCGTCGGCATAACGGTCCAGGTCGCGGGGAATACGGTCGCCACCGGGCTGCACGATACGGAACAGTTCGACCGGGCGCAGGCCGTTGGCGACAGCGGTCCGGGCGAACCAGGACGACAGGGATTCACCCGGCAACAACCGAGGACATCTGGGCCAGCGATCATCATGAAGCATCGCCTTGCCTCCGAGCTGTGGAGGCCGGGCATCATAGCAGGAACGGGCCGCCTTGTGTTTTAGGCAGAAGGCTCAGTGGCATTAGACATTGGTTTTAGTGATGAAATACAAGAAAAACCCTCCGCCAATTTTCCGTTTATTGGTGGGAGAGGCAGTCGTATTAATCAGGTGCAGTCATTGTTTCGGAAACATCTCCGAGCAGCGTCTCAGGTTGATCTATGTGATCAAGCAGCAGCGCCTGCAACTCCGCTCCTGAGATGCCGCTATGTCCAACCATTGCGACAACCTGTGCCGACATATCCGGCCGGTCAGGAAAGAAGCGGGCGACCATGCGTTCCACGTCTTCCGCCCCCAGCAACCCAACCTCGACATTGCGATCAACGCGGCCAGGGCGGATCAAGGCCGGATCGAGGCGTTCGGGGTGATTGGGTCATGAACAGCAACCGTCCTTCCGAAGCGCCCAGACCATCCAGCGCGTTGAGCAGGCCGCTCAGGCTGAGTTTGCGGTCGGTGTCGTCCCGCCCAGGCGCCACGCCATCCACGTCTTCCAGAACTAACGCTGCGTTGGCAGGCAGCCGGGCCAACAACTCGCGCAGCAGCGAATCATCCAATGACGGCTGTGACAGATCGACCAACGCCAAATCCAGGTCCAACTCGCTGGCCAGCGCACGGATCAGGCTGGTCTTGCCGGTACCCGGCGGACCGCGAAACAGATAGCCCCGCCGCCACGGAATACCTCGTTCACCATACCAAGCCTCCCGGCTCAGGAATGTGCGGGCATCCGCCAGCAAGTTACCCGCAAGACCACCGGGAACGAACACGCTGTTCAGCGGACGCCGGTTAATTCGGCCCAACTCGCTCCATTCGCCATAACTGGTCGCCGTATGCAGGCCGATAGTGCCGGCTCGCTGGCCGTGACTGCGCAGAATGTCGGAGACCAGGGCGGTCAGGACGCCGCGACGGAAGGCCAAGGCGTGAATTTTGAGGGTTTCCCTGTCCCGTCCCTGCTGGTCCGATGCACCCGAGCGGGTATCCTGTGACCGGTCCAACCACAGCCATGTCCGTCCATGACGCAGCAAGTGGCTGCCTTCGCCCGGCACCAACCAGACAGCCTGATCGTCCGTCATCTCCGAGGGAGTCGAGGCGGTGAGCGTACGGCAGGTGCGGGTATAGGGATGATCGCGCAACCACGCCTGGACGGCGCGGAACAGCGGTGACCGGCGGTCGATGGTCAGTGACGGAAACAGGCGCGAACCGAGAACTCGGCAAGCGGCCCACGCCAAACGCCCCAACAAGGCGGCAACCGCCCCCAAGGCGCCAAGTGCCAAGCCGCCGGCGAACACCTGATTATCCCATTGTTGCCGGATCAATGCGGCCAAAGCCTCAAACATGGCTCGACCTCGTCGACAAACAAAAACCGCCGGCACGGGTTTTCCCGTCCGGGGCAGTCAGGGCCATCAGGGGCCAGTTATCGAAAAGGTCGTAGACGCGAGGCTTCTATAGCGCCGCGACCGGAGCCTTTTCAAGAGAATTTGAGGTGGCAGATGGGGGGCTCTGGCCGAGTTCTCGGCCTGACACTTATAAGCCGGACCAATTGGAAAATTGTCGTATGGAGAATGCAGTCTCCGGATTCCACGACTGATCGGCTATCAGTCCACCATACAGGTGGTAATAGTGTTTGTTTTCAGTGATGTGGCGAAGTCGTTTGGCGGCCAATCCGTCTGCGTTATGCCTGTCGCTATCCGGATTAAAGGCACAAAGTCCGGTTTACAGCTGAAACCGACAGACGCTGTAACTTATTGAAAATGCGGAGTTGGCTGGGGGACTAGGATTCGAACCTAGACTGGCGGAGTCAGAGTCCGCTGTCCTACCATTAGACGATCCCCCACCAGGGATTCTAGTCGACGGCCATGGCCATCGGCGAGAGGCGCACCTTCTAACAAAAGCCGTGAGGCTTGGGAAGGGATTTTTTTGGGAATGGACATTTCCCTTGGGTCGGCGGCGGACAAGCGGGTAACATCCCTGCCGCCCCGCTTCCTGGCGTTCCCTTGTGTCCTTGTGAGTTCCGTGTTGAGTGTTGCTTCCGCCCCCCAGACCGATGCCGTGTACGCGGCGCTGGATTTGGGCACCAATAATTGCCGCATGCTGGTGGCGCGTCCCGCCCAAGAGGGGTTTCGCGTCATTGACGCCTTTTCCCGCATCACCCGTCTGGGCGAAGGCTTGGCGGCCAGCGGGGTGTTGTCCGTCACCGCCATGGACCGCACCATTGCCGCGCTGCGGGCCTGCGCCGACAAGATGGTGCGCAATCGGGTGACCCGAGCTCGGCTGGTGGCGACAGAGGCGTGCCGGCGTGCCGCCAATTGCGGCGATTTCGCCCACCGGGTCTGGGCTGAAACCGGGTTGGATCTGGAAATTATTTGCGCCAAGGACGAAGCGCGGCTGGCGCTGGGCGGTTGTTCGTCGTTGATGCGGCCGCAATATCCCTGGGCTTTGGTCTTCGATATCGGCGGTGGTTCAACCGAGTTGATTTGGGTGAAGAACGCGGCCGATGGTCCCCAGGTGCAGGGGGTGGTGTCGCTGCCCCTGGGCGTGGTCACCTTGGCCGAACAGACGGGCGAGGCTTTGCACAGCCCCGCCGGCTATGCCGTCACCGTCGCCCAGATCGCCACCCGATTGGCGGTGTTCGAGGCCGAGCACGCCATCACCCGTCGCTTGCTGATGGGCGAGGTGCAGATGCTGGGGACCTCGGGGACGGTCACCACCTTGGCGGCGCTGCATTTGAATTTGGAACGCTACGACCGCTCGATGATCGATGGGCTGGATCTGCGTCTGGCCGATATCGCCGCCGTTACCACCATGTTGTTGGGGATGAGCGCGTCCGAGCGCGTCGCCCATCCCTGCATCGGCACCGAACGGGCCGATTTGGTGATTGCCGGCTGCGCCATTCTTGAAGCCATGTGCCGTTTGTGGCCATTGTCCAGCCTGCGTGTCGCGGATCGTGGTGTGCGCGAGGGTATTTTGCTGTCCATGATGCGCGAAGACGCCATCTGGACCCGGTCGGAGTAGAAGATGAGCACCAAGGGTAAGAGCGCGGGCGGCGGCGCCAGCAAGGGATCGGGCAGCCGCATGCTGGTCGAGCGGGTCAAGACCGCGCGCGGCCGCAAGCCATCGTCCACCCGCTGGCTGCAACGGCAGTTGAATGACCCCTACGTGCAAGAGGCTCGCAAGCTGGGCTACCGATCCCGCGCCGCCTTTAAGCTGATCGAGCTGGATGACCGCTTTCATATTCTCAAGCCGGGTTTGCGGGTGGTCGATCTGGGGGCCGCGCCCGGCGGCTGGACTCAGGTGGCGGTGCAGCGCGTCGGCGGGCGCGGCAAGATCGTCGGCATGGATATCTTGGAATACGATCCGGTGCCCGGCGCCACCTGCATGCTGGGCGACTTCCTGGCCGACGATTCGCCCGACCGCCTGAAACAGGCCTTGGACGGGCTGGCTGATGTGGTGGTGTCGGACATGGCGGCGCCGACCACCGGCCATCCGCCCACCGACCATTTGCGCATCATCGGCCTGGTCGAGGTGGCGCTGCATTTCGCCCTGGAAGTGCTGGCCCCTGGGGGAACCTTCTTGGCCAAGGTGTTCCAGGGCGGCACTGAAAAGACCTTGCTGGACTTGCTGAAAAAGAACTTCACCACCGTGCGCCATGCCAAGCCGCCGGCCAGCCGCAAGGAATCGGCCGAGACATACGTCATCGCCACCGGCTTCAAGGGCGGGGACGGGGGCAGAGACAGCGACAGCGACAGCGAACAAGGATAAGGGCTGGCCCTTCCCAGCCCCCCGCCGTGATCAGTGTGGCAGCAACTCGCACAGATGTGCGGTCAGTTCGCGCGGGCTGGCGCGACTGAGGTCGCGATCCAGCTCGCCGGTCACCATGGTGCGGGTATGGGCGGTCAGGGTGCTTTCCAATTCGGCCAGCACCGCCCGTGGTCCCACTAACACCAGATGATCGAAGCGTCGCTCGGTGGCGGCGCGGTCCAATTGGCCGGCGATCCGTCCGGTGCAGGCGGGACCCATGGCGGGAACCCCCATGCCGAGAACCGGTTCCAGATCGCGTTGCGGGCCATCGCACCGGTAAATACGGGCGCGGGCACCGTCGGCCACGCAAACCCATGTATGGGATGAACGCATGGCTCTCTCCTTTTCCTCCCACCGCAGTGGCCGGTAAGGTCATCGCGGCAAGGATCATCATAGCATGAATGAAACGTTAATGCCGCCATGGCATGCTTGAGCGCCGAGCTTTTCTGTGTATGATGGCGCGCCAAATCCCGTATCCGCCCACGGAGTTGGCATGCAAATCAAGGAAGCCCTGACGTTCGACGATGTTCTGCTGGTGCCGGCGGAATCCGATGTGTTGCCCAATACGGCCGACACGCGCACCCGCATCACCCGCTCCATCGAATTGGGGATCCCGCTGGTGTCCGCCGCCATGGACACCGTCACCGAATCGCGCTTGGCTATCGCCATGGCCCAGGCCGGCGGCATCGGCGTCATTCACAAGAATTTGGATATCCTGGCCCAGGCGGCGGAAGTCCGCATGGTCAAGAAATTCGAATCGGGCATGGTGGTCAATCCGGTCACGATCCATCCCGATCAACCGCTGGCGGAAGCGCTGCGGTTGATGGCCGATTTCAAGATTTCCGGGATCCCGGTGGTCGAGCGCGGTTCCGGCAAGCTGGTCGGCATCCTCACCAATCGCGATGTCCGCTTTGCCTCGGACGTTAATCAGCCGGTGTCGGAACTGATGACCAAGACCGATCTGGTCACCGTGCGCGAAGGGGTGGAAAAGGAAGAGGCCAAGCGCCTTTTGCACCAGTACCGCATTGAAAAGCTGCTGGTGGTCGATAGCGAATATCGCTGTACCGGTCTGGTCACCGTCAAGGACATCGAAAAGGCCAAGGCCCACCCCAATGCCTGCAAGGACGACCAGGGACGGCTGCGTGTCGCCGCCGCCACCGGCGTTGGTCTCGATGGCATCAAGCGGGCGGAAGCCCTGCTGGAAGCCGGCGTCGACATCGTTGTCGTCGATACCGCCCATGGCCATTCCCGTGGCGTCATCGAGACCGTGCGCCAGATCAAGTTGTTGTCGTCCAAGTCCCAGGTTATCGGCGGCAATATCGCCACCCCCGACGCCGCCCGCGCATTGGCCGATGTCGGCGCCGACGCCGTCAAGGTCGGGATCGGGCCGGGGACCATCTGCACCACCCGCATGGTTGCCGGTGTCGGCGTCCCCCAGCTTTCCGCCATCATGGAAGTGTCCGAGGTCACCCGCGCCGCCGGCATCGGTCTGATCGCCGATGGCGGCATCAAGTATTCCGGCGACATTGCCAAGGCGATTGCCGCCGGCGCCGATTGCGTGATGATCGGTTCGTTGTTCGCCGGCACCGAGGAAAGTCCGGGCGAGGTGTTTTTGTTCCAGGGACGCTCGTACAAATCCTATCGCGGCATGGGCTCGATTGGCGCCATGGCGCGCGGTTCTGCCGACCGTTATTTCCAGGCCGACGTCAATGACAGCCTGAAACTGGTCCCCGAAGGCGTCGAGGGCCGGGTCCCTTACAAGGGGCCGGTGGGCACCGTGGTTCATCAGTTGGTGGGCGGACTGCGCGCGGGCATGGGCTATACCGGCAACGGCACCATCGGCGACATGCAAACCCGTTGCACGTTCCGCCGCATCACCAATGCCGGCTTGCGCGAAAGTCATGTCCATGACATCGCCATCACCAAGGAAGCGCCCAACTACAAGTCCGAATAACCGGACGTCCCGTCGGGATTATTCGATGAAAAGGTCCCCCATCCGATGCGGATGGGGGCTTTTTCTTTGCCCCCGCCTTGGCGTAAGCTGAATCTCCACGCCAACGAGGTCGGCATGTTCGGTTTTTTCAAGAATAAGTTCGAAAAGGATGCCCAGGCGGCCATAGAACGGCGGGCGCAGCAGATGGCGCCCAAGGCTGCCGCCAAGGTGGTCAAGCCGGCGCCGGGGCCATCGACGCGGGACCAGGACATCGCCCGCATGCAATCCCAGGTCGGGGCGTTCGTCACCCCCGAGCGTCAGGCGTTGATTCAAAATGCGTTGAAGGTGCAGCGGGCCAAGCGTCAGATCCTCGACCAATTGGACGATGAAAGCCGGGCCAAGCTGGTGGCCATGGCCATCACCGCCTTGATGCAAGAAGTTGATTCGCCCACGAACAAAAAGAAATAGGAACGCCCCGTCTTGTCCGTTGATCCCATTGCCCTGGCCAAAGGCGTTTTGGCCGGTGACCGTCGCTCGGTGGCTCGTGCCATTACGCTGATCGAATCCACCCGCGTCGATCACCGCGAAGCGGCGGAAGCTCTGCTGCATGAAATCCTGCCCCATTCCGGTCGCTCAATCCGTGTCGGCATCACCGGCGTGCCCGGCGCCGGCAAATCCACCTTCATCGAGGCCTTTGGCCTGCACGTGGTCGAGCAGGGGCACAAATTGGCGGTGCTGGCGGTGGACCCGTCCTCGCCGCGCACCGGCGGTTCGATCCTGGGGGACAAGACCCGCATGGAGGAATTGTCGCGCGATATTCGCGCCTTCATCCGCCCCAGCCCGTCAAGCTGCACCCTGGGCGGGGTGGCGCGGCGCACGCGTGAGGCCATGTTGGTGTGCGAGGCCGCCGGCTTTGACGTGGTGGTGGTGGAAACCGTCGGTGTCGGGCAAAGCGAAACCGCGGTTGCCGACATGGTTGATATGTTCTTGCTGTTGTTGGTTCCCGGTGGCGGCGACGAATTGCAAGGCATCAAGAAAGGCATCGTCGAATTGGCCGACGCCATCGTCGTCAACAAGGCCGATGGCGATTTGGCGCAGGCGGCCAAGCGAGCGGCGCAAGATTACAGCAATGCCCTGCATTTGCTGACGCCGGCCAGCGCCGCCTGGGCGGTTCCGGTGCTGACCTGTTCGGCGCTGGAACGCGCCGGGGTGGCCGATGTCTGGTCGACCATCGGCCAATACCGTGACACCATGCAAGGCTGTGGCCGATTCAGTGGCCGTCGGGCCGAACAGGCCCAGGCCTGGATGTGGAATGAAATCGCCGAAACCTTGTTGCAGACGCTCAAGGATGACAACGCCGTGGCGGCTTTGCTGCCGACGTTGGAACGTCAAGTGACCAGCGGTCTGATGGCGCCGACCGTGGCGGCGCGGCGTTTGGTTCACGCGTTTCGTCACAATTAGACTCAGACTTTATACCTATGCGTCAGTCGCTTTGCGTTGTATGACCAGTCAAGATATGCTGCATTTGCAACATGCTGAACCCCAGGACTTATAATGCCCTCGTCGCCCCCCGTTTCCGCTCAAGACTTGTTGATCCTGAAAAGGGAAATGGTTGGACTGTTCGGCCATTTGCAACGTATCCGCAAGGAGCTGGCGGCGCTTAATCCGCCAGGGGCAGAGGACCATTTCGGCTCGATGTCGGAACAGCTCGACGCCATCGTTTCGGCGACCGAAGGCGCCACCAACACCATCATGGAAAGCGTCGAGGGGGTCGATACCCTGATGAGCGACGCCCGAGCCCTCACCGAGGATCCCAAGCTCAGGGCAATCTTCGACGAGGTCACCGACAAGGTGAATATGGTGTTCGAGGCCTGCTCGTTTCAAGACATCACCGGCCAGCGGGTGACCAAGGTGGTCAATTCCATGAAATTCGTGGAAGAACGCATCAATTCCATCATCTTCACCTGGGGTCGTGACGAGTTGACCAAGGTGGTGGTCGAGTTGAAGGAAGAGAAAGATCCCGACAAGAAGCTGTTGCACGGCCCGCAATTGCCCGGCCAAGGGGTGACGCAGACCGATGTGGATAAGTTGTTCAACCAAGATGATATCGACAAGCTGTTCGGCTGAACGAAAAGAGTCTGAATCCGCTTGACGAAAGGGTCCCCGCCCCTTAAAAACGCGGCTTCCCAGCATTGCCTGGACCCGGATTACCTGTGGCGCCGATATCGCGCGCCCCAAGCGAACAAAAGAGAGGATGTCACCATGGCCCGTCGTTGCTCCATCACCGGCAAGGGCGTTCTGACCGGTAACAACGTCAGCCACGCGAACAACAAGAGCCGTCGCCGCTTTCTGCCCAACCTGCAGGAGACCTCGGTCCTGTCCGACGCGCTGGGCCAGATGGTTCGCCTGAAGGTCACGACCCGTGGCCTGAAGACCATTGAACACAATGGCGGTCTGGATAGCTTCTTGCTGACCACCAATGATTCGCGCCTGCCGCTGGAAGCTCGCCGCTTGAAGAAGCGCGTCGCCAAGGCCATGGCCTCCAAGCAGGCCGCCGCCGCCGTCTAATCGACGCCGACGCACTGATACGAAAAAGCCCGGCGGATGCCGGGCTTTTTTGTGCGCCTTCTCTGATCCTTTCCCAGCCCTCTTTTTTTGCCATGTGCCCAAAGACGCGATAACGCTTTAAAGTTGTCTTTTATTTTCTCTCCCCCTACCATTTCCTGATTTCGAGGGGGAAGGGAGGAGGGCATGCTTTGGCGGAATGTCGTGATTTCGGCCGGCATTTGCACGCTTTCGGCATGTGTTCATGGCGGCGGCGCGATGCAGCCGATTGCATCGCGCCCAATGGATAGCGCCCAAGCTGTCCAAAGCCTGTCCTTCCCATGGAAGGGGGCGGTCGCGGCATTGTCGACGCAGGTTTTCGCTCATGAGGGCCGCGTGGCCTTGTGTGGTTATTACAAGCTGTTTGCCGCCGAAGATCGCACGGCGGAGATTCGCGCGGCTATGGCCACCCCTGGTTCGGTGGTGACGGTGACCACGATGCAAAGCCGGAAAGTGCTCAAATTCGACGCCAAATTCATTGATGTGGTTTTCCAGCCCATAGAAATAGACAAGGGAGCCAAGCTGATTGGCGGCAGTGACGGCAAACCGGCAAAGTGTGTGGTCAGCGAGCAGGCATGGAGTAGCGAATTTGCCGCCCCGCTCATTGGCCTCCAGTTGCTGATCCGCGACCCCAGGCAACGAGCACAGAGTGTCGTCAAATGAGGATGGGGTGGTTTTGTCTGGCGGCGCTGATGCTCGTCTTACCCGCATGCGTGAAGCGGGTGCCGATCGCCACTTATGATCGGCTCGACGAACAAAAGGTCGGAACGCAGGCGGGCGATACCGTCGAGACGCTGCCCTGGGTTGTCGGCACACGCCCGGTTACCGGGTTTAGCGCCATTCGGGCCTTTGACCGTGGCGGCAAACTGGCGGTTTGCGGCAGTGTCGTCATGGTCGGAAGGGCCGCCGACATCAAGGTGATCAATCAGCGTTTTGCCGATATCAAATCTATTTTTCTGCTGGGTGACGCCACCGCAGCCCCCCATCAAGTGGCGATCCGTCCGACCTTCATGCGCCGGCACGTTCTGGAGGCGGACGCGCTCGGCACCGCGGTCGGGTCGATCGATTTCGCCCGCTATCCGGGCCAGTGCGTCGTCACCGAATTTCCCTGGCAATCCGGTTATGCGACCGCGCACCGCCTGCTTCTGGTGCAACCTTAGAGCGCCGGGCGTTAACATCAGGATCACTTCGTGACGGGGCTGCCGCCCCGGCCCAGCCTGGGGTGAACCCCAGACCCCCTTCTTTTTAATCAATAAAATCAAAGGGGACCGGGGTTCGCCCCGGGTGGGTTTGGGCGATAGCCCATTTGCGAAGCAATCCTACGGGCGCTTCCGATTTAACGCTCGGCGCTCTAAGCCGGCGCAACGATGCGCCCGGCACCCGAGGGCGCCGGGGATCGGTTGCGATCACCGGGATATGGTATCAGTCGTCGCCCATCTTAAGCGCGGCCAGAAAGGCTGATTGCGGGATTTCGACGCGGCCGAACTGGCGCATGCGCTTTTTGCCTTCCTTTTGCTTTTCCAGCAGCTTGCGCTTGCGGCTGACGTCGCCGCCATAGCACTTGGCCAGCACGTCCTTGCGCAGGGCGCTGATGGATTCGCGGGCGACGATGCGGCCGCCGATGGCGGCTTGAATGGCGATCTGGAACATCTGACGCGGGATCAGTTCCTTCAGTCGGCTACAGATGCCGCGTCCGCGGCTTTCGGCATTGGCGCGGTGGACGATGAAGGCCAGGGCATCGACGGGTTCCTGGTTGACCAGGATGGAGACCTTGACCAGATCGCTTTCGGTGTAGCAATCAATCTCGTAATCGAAGCTGGCATAGCCGCGGGAAATGGATTTCAAGCGGTCGTAGAAATCGAACACCACTTCGTTCAAGGGCAGCTTATAGACGGCCATGGCGCGGTTGCCGGCATAGGTCAGGTCAAGCTGCTGGCCGCGCCGTTCGGTGCACAATTGCAAGATGGAGCCCAGATATTCATCGGGCACCATGATGGTCGCCTTGATCCACGGCTCTTCCACATGGTCGATCAGGCCCTGATCGGGCATGTCGGCCGGGTTGTGCAATTCCTGCATCGTGCCGTTGGTCATGTGGACGTGATAGACCACCGAAGGCGCCGTGGTGATCAGGTCCAGATTGAATTCGCGTTCCAGCCGTTCCTGGATGATTTCCAGGTGCAGCAGGCCCAAGAAGCCGCAGCGAAAGCCAAAGCCCAGGGCGGCCGAGGTTTCCGGCTCGTACTGGAAGCTGGCGTCGTTCAGGCGCAGCTTGGCCAAGCTGTCGCGCAAATCCTCGTAATCGGCGGCATCAATGGGGAACAGGCCGCACCACACCACCGGGATCGACGGCTTGAAGCCGGCCAGGGCGGTGGCGGCGGGTTTCTTGTCGTCGGTGATGGTGTCGCCGACATTGGTATCGGCCACCGCCTTGATGCCGGCGGTGATGAAGCCCATCTCGCCCGGACGCAAGGCGTCGGCCTTGATCATCTTGGGCGTGAAGTAACCGACCGAATCCACTTCATAGGCCGAGCCGTTGGCCATCATGCGGATCTTCATGCCGCGCTTCAAAACGCCGTTCTTGACCCGGACCAGGATGATGACGCCCAGATAGGCGTCGTACCAGGAATCGACCAGCAGCGCCTGCAAATCGGCTTTCTCGTCGCCTTCCGGGCAGGGCAGGCGGGTGACCAGGGCTTCCAGCACGTCGACGATGCCGATGCCCGACTTGGCCGAGATCATCACCGCGTCCGACGCGTCCAGGCCGATGACGTCTTCGACCTGCTGCTTGACCCGTTCCGGCTCGGCTGCCGGCAAGTCGATCTTGTTCAAGACCGGCACGATCTCGTGCCCGGCATCCAGGGCTTGATAGACGTTGGCCAGGGTCTGCGCCTCGACGCCTTGGCTGGCGTCGACCACCAGGATCGAGCCTTCACAGGCGGCGAGCGAGCGGCTGACCTCGTAGGCGAAATCGACGTGGCCGGGGGTGTCCATCAGGTTGAGCTGATAGGTCTTGCCGTCCTTGGCCGCATAGGCCAGGCGGACGGTCTGAGCCTTGATGGTGATGCCGCGCTCGCGCTCGATATCCATGGAATCGAGCATCTGCTCTTTCATGTCGCGCAGTTCGACGGCGCCACATTCCTGGATCAGGCGGTCGGCAAGGGTCGATTTGCCATGGTCGATATGGGCGATGATGGCGAAGTTGCGGATGTGCTCGAGCTTGGTCATGGACTTCTTATGTAAGGCCGGATGAATCGTGGGAACATAGGGCCTTGCGCGACTTTTGGAAAGGGCGGAGCGTGTTGCTCCGCCCTTTGCGCTATCAGAACCCGGCCAGCACCAGTTTGCCGACCGCGTGGCCGTCCTCGATCAGGCCATGGGCCATGCGCAGATTGGTGGAGTTGATGCGGCCCAAAACCAGCGTCTGGGTGCTGCGCAGCACCCCTTGATCGACCAGTTCGGCCACCTGTTTCAACAAATCGTGTTGCGCGATCATGTCATTGGTTTGGAACAGCGAGCGGGTGAACATGAATTCCCAATGGATGGACACCGCCTTGCGCTTGAACAGGCCGATGTCGAAGCCCTTGGGATCGTCGATCAGGCCCAGCGCGCCTTGGGGGGCGATGATCTCGGCCAGGGCGGCCTGGTGCTGGTCGGTATTGGTCAGGCCCAGGATCAACTCGGCGCCGCCCAGGTCCAAATCCCGCCATTGCGCAACCAGGTCTTGCGAATGGTCGATGACGTGGTGAGCGCCCAGATCCAGGCACCATTGCCGGCTTTCGGGGCGCGAGGCGGTGGCGATGACGGTCAGGCCGGTCAACTGACGGGCCAGTTGGATGGCGGCCGAGCCGACGCCGCCGGCGCCGCCGACGATCAGCACCGATTTGCGGTCCCCGGCGGTGACCCCCAGGCGGTCGAACAGCAATTCCCACGCGGTGATGAAGGTCAGGGGCATGGCGGCGGCGGCGGCGAAATCCAGGCTGTCCGGCATGGCTGCGGCGATGCGTTCATCGACCAGATGCAGCTCGGCATTGCTGCCGGGGCGGTCGATGGCGCCGGCATGGAACACGCGGTCGCCGAGCTTGAACAAGGTGACCTCGGGGCCGGTGGCGATGACGACGCCGGCGGCGTCATAGCCCAGAACCTTGGCGGCGCCGGCGGGATCGACATTGCGGCGCACCTTGGTGTCCACCGGATTGACGGCGATGGCTTCGATGCGGACCAGCAGGTCGCGGCCCTGGGCGACCGGATCGGGCAGCTCGATATCTTCAAGCGAGGAAGGATCGGTGATGGGCAGGCTGTGGCGATAGGCAATGGCACGCATGGATCGAACTCCGCTGACTGGTGTGGCGGATATATGGGGTGTTACCGATCAATCTCGCAAGAATGCACATTTTTGGTGTATAGTACCCAAAAGGATACCAATGAGGTTTCCCATGGCGCACAAGACCTATGATTGTTCGCCCGGCTGCCCGGTCGAGGCGACTTTGGAAAAGATCGGCGGCAAGTGGAAGGGCGTCGTGCTCTATCACCTGCTGGAAGGCGTGCATCGGTTTAGCGAATTGCGGCGCAAGCTGCCCAACATCACCCAGCGCATGCTGACCAAGCAATTGCGGGAATTGGAAAGTTCCGGGCTGGTGTCGCGCACCATTTATGCCGAAGTTCCGCCTCGGGTGGAATATAGCCTGACCGATCTGGGCGAAACCTTGCGGCCGGTGGTGGTGGCGTTGAAAGCCTGGGGCGATTCCCATGGCGATTCCACCGTTCGATTACACTCGTCGGCCGCGTGAGCAAGGGGGGAAAGACCATGCCGTTCCTGTCCAAGACCGATACGGCCCCTGAGGCCGAGCCCCATCTCAGGCGGCAGCGCAATCGCATCGCCGGATTATGGGCGGCGGAATTGTTGGGGTTGCTGGGCCAAGCCGCCCGCGATTACGCCCATGATGTCGCCCATGCCCACGACCATGATCATGATGGTGACGAAAAACTGGTGCAGCGTCTGGTCAAGGATCTGCGCGGCAAGGTGGGCGGGCATGAAATCCGTGAAAAACTGGGGCACCTTTGGCACGAGGCCCGCCGTCAATTGCAGGGTGGCGATCACCCCAAATCCTGAACCCTGATGGGATCGGAGTGATCCCGTCAGGGGGAGGATTGCCGTTCTTCGCTGACGCCCGATGGTCAAGGCGCCATCACCCGGCGCGGGCGTGGCGGCTTTGGCTGATCAGCTGCAACAAGGTCGCCAATCCCGCCGAGATGACGCCGACGCTGGTGACCCCCAGCCAACCACCATAGGTCCAGGCCACGGTCGCGGCGGCCGAGCCGGCGGCGCCGCCCAGGAACATGACGCCCATGAAGATGGTGTTGATGCGGGCGCGGGCTTGGGGCCGCAGGGCGTAAACGATGTGTTGGTTGGAGACCAGGGCGCTTTGCATGGCGAAATCCAGGATGGTCACGCCGACGATCATGCCGATCAGCGAATTCCAAAGACCGAAGATCAGCCAGGACACCAGAACCAGGATGGCGCCGGCGGCGATCACCCGGTGCGGGCCGCGCTTGTCGGCCATGTGTCCGGCCAGGGGCGCGGCCAGGATGCCGACGGCGCCGACCACCCCGAACAGGCCGGCGACGTCCGGGCCTAACCCAAAGCGCGGATCGTGCAGGCGCAGGGCCAGGATGGCCCAAAAGGCGCTGAAGGCGGCGAAGAGCAGACTTTGGGTGACGGCCGCCAATCGCAATTGGGCGAATTCGCGCCATAATCCCGTCAACGACCGCATCAGCGCGCCATAGCCCAGGGAATTTTCAGGCTGACTGTGGGGCAGGCGCAGCGCCATCCATCCGGCCGCGGCCAAGGCCAAGGGCACCCCCAACCAGAACATCGCCCGCCATCCCGCATGGGTGGCGACCAAGCCGGCCAAGGTGCGGCTGAGCAGGATGCCGCACAGCAGGCCGGCCATGATTGTGCCGACGGTGGCGCCCCGCCGCTCTGGCGCCGCCAGATGGGCGGCGAGGGGGACGATCTGCTGGGCGACGGTGGCCGCCGCCCCCACCACCAACGAGGCCAAGATGACCAAGGCGGCATTGGGCGCCAGTGCGGTGGCGGTCAAGGCCAGGGCCAACATCAGGAACAAGGTGACGATCAGGCGGCGGCGTTCGACCAGATCGCCCAACGGCACCAGCAGGAACAACCCGGCGGCATAACCCAATTGCGTCGTCGTGGCGATATAGGCGGTGGCGGCGCCGGGCAGATCATGCTGCATCACCGCCAGCATGGGCTGGTTGTAATAGATATTGGCCACCGCCAAACCGGTGGCGACGGCCATGGACAGGGTCAATCCGCGGCCGAGACCCGGCGAGCGAAGCCCTTCGGGACTGGGACCAGGGTCAAGGGGGGTTTGAGATGGCTGCATGATCGATTCCCGGCCGCGTGTGCGCTGCGTTGATTTCAAGGGCTGAGGCGTTGGGATTGCCCATTGCCGTCTGCCGAGAAGTTTACGAATAATATCCATATGATGGGTAGTGTGGCATTTCGATATGTCTGCATAACGGATTTTGATGCAATGAATCTGACCGATGTCGCCGTTTTCGTCGAAGCTGTTTCGGCCGGCAGTCTGGCCGCCGCCGCTCGGAAGCTGGAGATCGCCGCCATGGCGGCGACACGGCGTCTGGCGGCGCTGGAAAGCGAACTGGCCGTTCGGCTTGTTCACCGCACCACGCGGGCGCTGGCCCTGACGGCCGAGGGCGAGGCGTTCTTGCCCTATGCGCAGGCGCTGCTGGAGGAGGCGGCCAATGGCCGCGCCGCCATCCGGCCGCCGGAAACCGGGGCGTCGGGCCTGTTGCGGGTCACCTCGTCGGTCCCTTTTGGCCGCAAAGTGGTGATGGCCATGCTGCCGGCTTTCATGCATGCCAACCCGCTGGTTCGGGTTGATCTGCTGCAAGTCGATACCATGGTCGACATTGTGTCCCAGGGAATTGACCTGGCCATTCGCATCGCGCCCTTGCGCGACAGCACTTTGGTGGCGCGCAAACTGGCCGACAGCCCGCGTCGGCTTTATGTGGCGCCGGCTTATGTGGCCGCGCATGGCATGCCGCGCCAATTGAACGATCTGACGCGGCATGAATGTCTGGCTATTTCCGGCACCAGCCACTGGGCCTTTGATTGCGGTGGGCGAGGGGTGCGGCAGAAAATCGCCTGCCGATTTACCGCCAATTCCATCGAAGCCTTGCATCAAGCCTGCCTGGACGGGCTTGGCGTCACCATTTTGGCCGATTGGAATGCGGCCGAAGACGTGGCGGCGGGGCGTCTGCTTGCGGTGCCCTTGATTGACGCGCAACCCGAAGGTCTGGGGATCTGGGCGGTTTATCCTTCGGCCCGGCTGCTGCTGCCCAAGGTTCGGCTGTTTGTCGAGGCGTTGAAGACCCATCTGGATGCGGCCTAATGCCTTGGAATCCTTGATGTGGCGTGTTCCCCGGCCGGCGCTGTCGTCTTGAGGGGATAAAGAAATGAAAAATCACTTGCCAGATGCAAATGCGAATGACTATCATTTGCCCAGACACTCTGGTGGAGGAACCTATGACTGCGCACGGAATGGATACGGCGGTGGCTGCCTTGCGTCAGGCCGGCCTGATGCCGACGCGGGAACGTTTGTTGGTGGCCGGGCTGGTATTTTCCGGACCGCTGATCACTCTTAATCCCAATGAATTGCGGGAACGTGCCCTGGATCAGGGGCTGTATCTGAGCGAAGGCGAGGTCGGCAGCGCCTTGGCCGAATTAAGCCAAGCGGGGGTGTTGCCGAAAATGTTGTCGGGTTCGGGGGCGACGCCGGCGAATATGCGGCGGATTGCCAGTGCGCTACAGGCCATGGGCAATCACCATCGGCTGATGGTGCTGGTGGAACTGGCGCAGGGCGAGCGTTCGGTCGGCGAGTTGCGGCGGACGGTCGGGCTGCGGCCGTCGGCTTTGTCGCAACATCTGGCCAAGTTGCGGGTTGGCGGCCTGGTCCGCACCCGCCGCGACGCCACCAGAATTTATTATTCGTTGTCGTCGCCGGAAGTGCTGACCGTCTTAAGGGGATTTGGTTGTCTGACCAGCAAAGTTGACTGAAATCGCTCGTCACATAATGCGTCTGGCGTTTTGACGCCGGACGCGTTATCACGCCCCCGATTCACCTTGGTATTTGGGGTGTCGGGGGTTTCAATGATATTAGAACGTCGCGTTATTGTCTTTCCGCGGGCTGATTTCCTGGATGCCATCCGGCGCTATGGCGAACGAAACAACAAGACCATGCCCGATCTGCCGCCCATGGGCCTGAATTTCGACCCCGCCCAAGATGTCGCCTTGACCGTTACCTTCGCCGCCACTCGTGGCGGCGTCGAAACCCGCTTTGCTTTTTCGCGCGAAGATGTCGGTCAGGCGCTGACCAATCATTGCCGCGATCACAAGGTGCCGCTGCCCAAGGACGTCGCCAAGCAGGTGGAAAAGTTCAAGGACGGCGCCGCGCTTTCCATGCAGATCGGTTCGCCCGGTATGCATGTCATGGTCATCGATGACCAAGAAGTGATGCGCAACATCATCAAGAAGTTGCTGTCCAAGGCCAATCCGGCTCAGATCACCGAGGCGACCAACGGCGCCCATGCGCTGGAAATGCTGCGTTCGGGCGACGTCGATCCCGACGTCATCTTGTGTGATTTGCACATGGACAAGATGGATGGCAGCCAATTTCTGCGGGAATTGCGCGCCGACAAGGCCAATCTGAATAACCGCAAGCCGGTGCTGATCCTGACCGGCGACAAGAACGAGCAAGCGCACGAAGTCAGCCGGCAGATGGGGGCGTCGAAGGTTCTGACCAAACCCATTTCCGCCGACGACCTGATCAAGCAGATCATGTTGGTGCAGGGCTATTTCGAGATGAATAAGTAAAGCTGGCTTTGCCGTGACGCGGGCTCGGGCTATGGTGTCGCTCCCGTCGTCAAGGGTGACCCATGAGCCTCAATCGTTATTCCACCGAACTTGCCCAATCCTTCCGACTGCCGCTTGAACAGCCGGGGCCGTGGCTGCGCGCCATCGTTCCGTGGTTCGTGCTGGCGCTGGCGGCCCACTTCGCCGGCGGCTTGGGCCTGCCCGGCGGTGGCTTGATTCCTTTTGCCTTGAACGGCTTGGCCTTTGGCGCCTTCGCCGTCACCTGGCAGCGCTTCGTCGCCTTGGGCGAGGATCCGGGGCGTCCGCTTTCCATCAGGATCGGGCCGCGCCATGTGTTGTGGGCCTTTGCCTATCAGGTGTTGTTGGGCTTCGAAAGCTTTCCCACCATCTTGCTGTCGTCCTTCTTGGCCGATGTGGAAAACGGCAGGCTTATCGGCATCGCCGTGCAGGAAGCGTTTCAGTTGCTGGTCGGCACCATGTTCCTGATCCTGCCCCATATCGCGCTTTATAAGCGCGGCGGGGATGGGGCGTCGTTGCAGGAAATGACCTTGGCCGGCGGCATTTCGGTCGGCCTTGGATATGTGTTGGCCAATCTGCCGTTCCTGGTGATTTCCCTGGCCTGGGCTGATCTGGTCGGGCAATTGCCCGCCGGCCAGGGGACAGAAATCGCCGCCGCCTTGATTCAATTCGTGCTGTCGTTCGCGGCGGTGACGGTTTCGGCGGCGTTCTTCGCTAAGGTGTGGGTGCGTCTGCGGATGGAAGCGCCGCGCCTGGGGCGGCCCGCCCCCAACGATGACGCCGAGCCGACATCCAAGCCGCGTCGGACGGAACGTCTGCAAAAGCGCAAGCGTTAAGTCGCCCCATGAAGAAAAACGGGCCGGCAGCGATGCCGGCCTTTTTCTATCCGCCGAAGCCGGCGCGGACCAGCAGCATGTGGAAATCGCGCAAGGCTTTTTGCGCCTTGAGCGGGTCGCTGATGCCATCGACGAAATGGGCGTCGAAATGGGGTTGTCGCAGTAAACCCAAGATCCGTTCTCGCGCTCGGGTCATGGCTTTACCCTCGGGCAGAACGCCGGCGGCGCAAAATTGCACCAAGCGGATGGCGCGGTCATGCAAGGAGCTGTCTTGGTGGTCCAGCTTCTCGATGATCTGTTCCTCGATCAGATAACGTTCCAAAATCGCGTCGATATGGCTGCACACCTTGACCTTCATCGGTGGCGGGAACGGCGCTCGGGCCACCGCGCGATGGGCGGCGGTTGTCCGGATCATCTTTTCCTTGGGCGTCAGCCCGCGCTGGCACAGACGCAAAATCGAAATGCAGCTTAAGACGCGTTGAAAGTGTCCCATGATGTCGCTGGCATGTTCCGGCCCCAACGGGCTGGCGGCGAGATCGCTCAGATACATGATGCCATAGGCCATGTCGGGCATGACGTTGAAGCAATTGGCGATGGCGATGGTGCGGCCCTTGGCGCCGCCTTCATCGACCATGCGGGTATAGCGGGTGGTCAGGGCTTCGGCGGTGTCGGGGCCAAAAAGCGGGCCGTCGGGGCCAAGCATGCGGCCGACGACTTGAACAAAGGCTTCGCGTTCCTTGCCCGGATCGTTGCGGTATAGCGGGTTGGGGGAACGCAATTGCCGGTGCGCCCGGTCGATCAGGATGGTGCGGCTTTCCGGCAATTTCTGTTGCTTGAACAATTGGTTCAGCATTACCGCCGATTCGCCGGCATCGCTGTGTTCGGTGCTGAATTTTCCTTCGGCCAGATCCAGCATGGCGCAGATCGCCGCCGCCAAGCTGGGCTGAAACCCCAGGATTTCCTGAACGACAGCCGAGCCCAGAACGTCGGCGATCACCCCATCCAGCAAGGTCAGGGCATGGGCATCGCCTTCGGTTGCCGCCAACTGGCACAGCCGATCCAGCTTGCCAATCCACGAGCGGACATCGACCAGATCGCGCGACAGCACCACCATGGCCAGGTAATCGGCCTCGGTTGGTTCGGCGGCGAGGTTGGATACGTGGTCGTACATATCCTTGAAAGCGCCATCGAGTTTGGGCAGCTTCAGGCCATCGGCACGGCGGGCCTTGGCCGACATTTCGTCGAAGGATTTGAAGATTTCCTCACGCCGGGCCTTGGAATCGCCTTCCCCTTCCTTGGTTTGCAGGAAGGCGACACGATCCACCGCCGACGGCAGCAAGGCGTCCTTGTCCTGCAGGCGCTTCAATTCCTTGTAATTGTGCATCAATTCGGTGGGGGTGACGAAAGCCTTGTCCATGTAATTGCGGAACAGGCGATTGGTCACCGCGCGACTTTGGGAGCCGTAATAATCGGTTGGAGCCTCGCATTTGGGCGGGGCCTCCTCGATTTTTACGATATAGACCGGGCCGTCATCGCGCACCACTTGGGTCTGCGAGAAGATTTCCTTCTCGTCGAAGGTGCCATCGCCGCGCGCCCAGTTGCGGATGACCCGCGCGCCTTCGCATTTTTTGTCGGTTAACAGCTTTTTGGCGGCAGAAACCGCCGCATTCTGGTCGCCGACCAGGGATTGCTGTATCCAGCGGCCATCTTTCATGGCCTGGATCTCAAAATTGGCGCGGTCAGACGCCATGCCCATTCTCCTTTTCCCGATCCAATTCTGGCGACCGGTACCTTCCTGCCCGACGCATCTTTGATACGTTCGTGGGCAGCAAGTTGTCACGGATAGATTTGCAGGCTTATCCTTAATTTTCCCTCAATTCATACGATGGTCGGTTGCTCGGGGGAAAAGAAGGCCGCACAATTGGCGGCAAGGCTGCGGGAGAGAAAAGATGTCGGTGCGCTTTACGTGGCTTCGTCCCGGCGGCTGGGTTCGTTTGGGCGTCGTGGTTGCCGTGGCGATCTTGTTCGCCACCCCGATGTTGTGGGCCTTGGGGGCTTTTGGCGATGGCGACGAGGCCATCCGGCGGGCGTTGATCTTCTTGTTCGCCGGCCTGTGGTTTGGTATCGGCGTCGGCTATGCCGCCGGCTGGGCCTTGCGCGGCTTCGTCTTGCGCTCGAAAGAGCCTGATGATGAGGACGATGCCGGCCCCGCCCGCCCACCTGTGGGCCGGCCCGGTTCTCCGCCCCGCCCTGGGCACTGAAACCAAATCCCCTACTGATTTATATCTTCGCCCCCGCCCACGCTGTGATCAAGCATCACGGCGGCGAGAGGATTTCGCCGGTCAGCATCGGATCGCGAAGCTGAACCCAAGCTGAATGGGCCGCTCAGAACCTGTTCAGGTTGTGATTGATATTGTTCTTGGCATCGACAGCCCCAGGAGGGATCAGATGCTTGGAAAAATGCTCATTCACGGATTGGTCGCGGCAGTGTTGGTCGGCTCGGCCGCTGCGGTTTTCGCCCAAGCCAAAGACAATGGCTCTGTGAGCGCCAATACCGCCCAGACCAATGTCACCCGATCGGCCCCCCTGCCGGCTGAGGCCAAGGCGTCTCAAAGCGATAACGGATATATCCGGCCGAGCAAAAATGATCTTGGCAAGCGCGAGCATGAGCGTGAACGCGGCCATGACCGCAAATCCGGGCGTCACGGCGAAGACCGCGACGACGATTGATCGGAGGGTTGCTCCATGTCCCCCAAGCTTCAATACACGCTGATTAAAATCTGGCACGCCTGGGTCGGCGGCGCCTTCCTGGTCGCCTATCTGACGGCCGATGAAGACACCTATTCCATGCATTTGTTTGCCGGCTATGCCGTCCTGGCGGCCATCGTCGTGCGGTTGCTGGCGGCCATGGTCGCCCCGGCGGCGGGGCCGTTGCGGCTGCGACGCCCCAGCTTCGGGGCGGTGACGGCCTGGTTCGCGGTTCGCAAGGGGCGTCACCCCCTGTTTGCGTGGTTCGCGGCGGCGTTGATGATCATTGTTGGTTTGGCGGCCCTGTCGGGGGCGCTGGCCGATGTCTTCACATGGCTGGAACACCCGCACGAAGCCATCGCCACGGCGTCCTTGTGGGTCATCTTCGGCCATATCGGCTTTGTCGTTTTCATTTATGGCGGCAAGCGTTTGCTGGGGCGAATTGGCGACGCCGTTTCCCACATCCGCCTTTCCGCCTCTGCCAAGGAGCATTCCCGATGATCCGTCCGATCCTGGTTGCCGCCCTGTTCATACTGCCGGTGGCTGCGCTCGCCGCTGATTCCGCCCGTGACGCCATCTTGGCCGATTACGCCACCCAGGCGAAAAAGGCCGATGTCAGCTTTACCGCGTTCTCATCCCAACGAGGCGAAGCGTTGTTCCGGACCAAATGGGCCGGCGGCGATCCGCGGACGCCGTCTTGCACGGCGTGTCACACTGATAATCCTCGCAATTCGGGGCAGAACGCCAAGACCGGGCGCACCATCGATCCGGTGGCGGTGTCGGCCAATCCCAAACGCTTCACCAACCGCGACGATGTGGAAAAGCAGTTCGGGCGGGATTGCAAAAGCGTGCTGGGGCGGGAATGTTCGGCCCTGGAAAAGGGCGATTACATCACGTTTATGGCGGGGCAGTGATCATGCGCCGCAGCGTCATTGCCCTTGCCGTCCTGATGACCTGGATATCGCCAGCCTTGGCCGAGGATTGGGTGCCGCCGGTGACGGATCCCTTGGTGCAAAAGGAATGCGGGGCCTGTCATATGGCCTTTCAGCCCGCTTTTCTGCCGGCGCGGTCATGGAACCGGATGATGGACGAATTGTCCGACCATTTCGGCGAGGACGCCAGCCTGCCCGCCGATAAAACCCAGGCGATCCGTGCTTATCTGACCGCCAATGCCGGCGATGTGCAGATGAAGGGGCGGGCGTGGAAATACATGAAATGGGTGTCGCCGGGGGGAACTCCGCAGAAAATCACCGAAAACCCCGATTTCGAACGCAAGCACCGCTTCGCCGACAAGGTGTGGAAAGACCCCAAGGTGGTGACGAAATCCAATTGCCCCGCCTGCCATCGCGCGGCCGACAAGGGATATTATGAAGATGACTGATTCTGGCCGCCTTTTTGATCATCCCGGTTGGTTCGTAGCAGGAGAGAGCAAGGAAAGGGCGATAAATTCGCAGTGGCTGCGCATATATAAATGTAAATATGTGCGTATCAATTAAAAATGCACGCCCTTGTCGGAGCCGGCAATAAGCTAAAATAGGGGGTGGCCTCATTTATTTCCATAATCCCTCTAATTTTACTCTCCTGGAATATAGCTGTGTTTCGTCGATTTCACCGTTGCATTCATGTTGTTTTAATTGCGATAGTCTCTCTATCGTCAGATCAACAGTGATGGGCGTTATTGGCTTTGGGGGTGTCGTGAATCCCGAGCATTATTCCTGGGTCGCGGTGGCCGTCATGGCCGTTGCTATTCTTCACGCCGCATTCCAGATGCTGCGTTAACAGCAAAAGCCCGACCCGAAGATTTCCGGGTCGGGCTTTTTGTTTCAAGATGATGCTTAGTTGAGGAAGTTGAGCAGCGACATTTCGCGGACCTTGGCCAAGGTCTGATAGCCGGCCTCAAGGGCGCGCTGATCGTCCAGCAGCAAGGTGATGGCTTCTTCCTTGTTGACGTTTTCCATGGAGGTAATGCGCTCGTCAAGAAAGCCGACATAGGATTTGTGCGTTTCCGTCGTCGTCTTGATCAGGCCCTGGGTCACGCCCAATTGCGAGCGCACCGATTCAAGGTCGCTGCTGGCCTCGGGGCCAAAGGGCGGGCTGGCGCTGGCCGGGTGATTGAGCGCGTCCTGAATAAGAAAACGGGCGCCTTCGATCCGGTCGAGGTTGTTTTCCAAGCCGCCCGATGTGCCATAAGCCCCTTGGGCGATCATGCCCATGGCCCGGATCGCCTTTTCAAAGGCCGGGTCCGACGCGAAGACTCCGATGCTGACGGTGCGGTTTTGGTCGATACGCTGTTCGATGTTGATGTTATCGCCCTGGTACCACGAATCCGCCGACAGGGTGGCGGCCACGGTCTCGGTGGTGCCGATCTTGGCGCTGGCGATGGTGATGGTGTCGGGCGGACCGGCGGTGATGGACTGAACCTCGTAGACGCCGTCATTGCCGGTCGTGCCTGCCACGGTGAAGGTTTGGCCGGCGGTGAAGCCGGTGGCGTTGGACACGGTGATGGTATCGGTGCCGGGGACGAAGGTCAGGTTCGCGGCCACGTTGGTGGTGGATTTCGAATCATCGGTGTAATAGCTGATGGTGCCGGCGGTGGGGCCTTCGGTGGTCAGGCGCGACACCTTGAGCTGGGTGCCGGTATTGCCGACCACCGTATAGCTTTGGTTGTTGCCGGCGGCCGCGCCGGCGGCGGTGATGCGCGATCCCACCGGAATGTCGGACAGAGTGCCGGCATTGGCGGCGGTGATGGTGCCGTTGGCGGCGTTGAAGCTCAGATTGCCGGTGATGCTGGTGTCGGTGGTGATGTCCAGCATATGGGCGGCCCGCGTGGTCGGATAGGTGACGCTGTTGCCGTCATAGATATCTTGAAACCCCGCCAGGCTGCCGGCGGCCAATTTGACCGGCTCGGTGGAAACGCGGCCGCCCGAGAACAGGTATTGTCCATCGGCGCTGGACGACAGATAGGATTGCATGTCGATCATCGACTGGAAGGCCCAGTTCTGGATGTTCTCGACGTCTTGTTGTGACCGGTTTTCGTTGGCATAAAAGGTTTCCAGGCGGTCCTTGAAGGCCTTCATCGTCTTTTCGACGGCGGTCATCGACACGTCGGCGGCCTTGATGCGGGTCTGCGCCATGTCGTTGTTGGTGATGAAGGCATTGGCGCGGGCCTTTTCATTCTCGAAATTGATCAGCCGGTTGCTGTCTTTCGAGATGCCGGTGTAATTCTGCGACTTCTTTTCGGTGAGCACCTGAAGAGTCAGCTTGTTGATACGTTCGTTCAGCGCGGTCACGCGCGACAGATACATCTGGTTGGAGCCATAGGTTGCGATGCGAGTCATGGCGTCCTCCGTTACTTAATCATGTTGGTGAGCGTTTCCAGCATTTCCTGGAGAACGGTAATCACTTTGGCGGTGGCCGAATACGCTTGCTGAAAGTCGATCATGGAGGACACTTCTTCGTCCAGATTGACACCGCTGAACGAAGTGTATTGGAAGTCCAGCGATTGGTTCAAGGTCTGCTGATACTCCAAGCTGTCGGCCGAGTGCGAGGCATCGCCGGCGACCAGGGAAATGGTCGAGGCGGCATATTCGCTCAGGGAGTAATTGCCCGAATATAATCCGCCGGCGCTGTTCATGGTGCGCTTGGCGTTCATCGCTTCGGCCATGCTGAGGGCAGTGGTGTTGTCGCCTTCGGACAGGTAATACTTATTGAGGTCGCTATTCCATTGAACGGTGCCGCGACCCAGTTTTTCCGGGGCGGTCTGCAAATCGGCGCGGACGCTCAAGGTGCCGGCCTGGCGGGTGGCCGCCCGTTGCAGACCGATTTCACTGAGCAGGTTGTTGCCGTTCACGTCCAGGCTGGAGGCCATGTACACCTCCTTGTTTTCGGCATTGACCACGCGCAGGCGATACCCCGAGCCCTCGGGAATCACCGAGGCGGAAAGCCGTTGCTGCTTGTTCATGCCCAGAGCGCTTTCCAGGCTGCCGCCAGTCATGGCGCCGCCGGAAAAGCTGACCGACAATTCCGAGCCGGCGGTGCTTTCCAAGCGCAGGCGATAGCCATTGCCGTCTTGGACGACCGAGCCGACAACGGAGCCGGTGGTCAGCTTCCCGGCAATTTCTTCCAGCGACACCGCGCCCGGACCGACGGTGGCGGTCGAGACCGTGCCGCTGCCGTTGGAAACCGAGATGGTGGCGGCCGAGGTCAGGATGAAACTGCTATTGGCGCTTTGTGACGCCGATTCGGTGGTGCGGCTGAACTGATTGATGTACTTGGCGATGTCTTCCAGGCTCGAGCCCTGCGGGATGGAAATGGTTGGCCCCAATTGGCCGGTGCCATCCAGAATGGACAAGTCGCGGGTGGTGCTGGTCTTGAAGGTCGATGGCTGGATCGCCGAATCGAAGATCGAGTTCTGGGCCGAGTTGACATAAAAGTCGTTGAGGCCAAAGAAATTGGAAAAGCCCTTGACCGTCTGGTCGGTGGCGCCATCGCCATCAACGTCAAAGGAGATGGTAGCGTCGGTGGCGGCGGCGCCGCCGGCGCTGCTGACCTGATCGCGAAACGCCAGCGATTGCGTCGGCACGCCGGTATCGATGATCAGCTTCCCTTCGGAATTCAGATTGGCGGTGGCGTTGGCATATTCCGGCCCCAACGAGCGCAGCCAGCCCTCGACATGGGCGCTCACTTCATTGATCGCCCATTCGTCGTGGTCGCCCTTGGCGGCGAAATCAGACAAAGACCGCCCGGTTCCCGCCGTCGCCGACGTATAAGATCCAGAGTAGTTGGTCTGCATGATGGCGTTCAAGGTGGTCTGGTAGGCTTGCGCGCCGGTGCTGTCAAAAATGGCCAGGGACACGTCTTCGGTGCCCGACAATTGGATGGTCTGACGTGGATTGACCTTTTCCACGGTGATATTGGCGCCGGCGCCGCCGACCGAGATCACGCGGTAGGTGCCGTTATTGGTGGAATCCTCGGCGCTGTCGATGGAGAAGGTCGAACCGGCGGACAGGCCGGAAAACGGCGTGCCTGCGCTGGCGGTCATCACCGATTGCCACGGATTGGCGCCGCTGGCGGCGATGGTCAGATTGGTATAATTGGCCGTCGTCAGGGTGGTCGAACCAAACATGAAACGGGCGCTGGTGTCCGGATTGGCCGGCGCCGTCGGCGTCGGCGCGATGTTGCCCTGCTTGGCGAAGGTCCGGGTGCCTTCGTAACGAGACGAGACGTTGGGGTACGAGGTGCCGCGATTGTGCGCCAGATTAAGCGCTTCGCGCATGGTGACGGCCATTTCGTCCAGGTTGGACTGCAAGTCGGTGACCGTCTTGTCGCGCATGTCCAGCAGCGCCCGCAACTGGCCGCCCTGGATCAGGGGGCCCAGGTCGGAGCTGCCGCCGGCCACGGTGATCTTGTTGAACTGGCCGCCGGACGAGGTCATCCAGGTGTCGATCTTCGTATTGGCGCTGTAATTCAGCGGCTGGTCCTGATTATCGACCAGCATCTCGCCGGAATTGGTGTAGACGATCATCGAACCGTCTTGGCGCTTGTAGTACTGAATGTCGATCATCGAGGCCAATTCGGTGATCGCCAGGTCGCGCTTGTCTTCCAGATCGGTGGTGCCGGTGGCGACCGCGGAATTCTTGACGATCTTCTGGTTGAGGTCGTGGATCGAGGCCAGCTTGTCGTTGATCAGATTAACCGTGCTTTCGATGTCGCGGTCGGCTTCCAGACGTAGGCCCTGCAATTGCTCGGTCATCCGGTCCAGCAATTGGGCCGCATCTTCGCCCGACTGCACCGTCGACCACTGGATCGCCGGCTTGTTGACCTGGGTGCCCAGCAATTCAAAGGCTTTGTACAGGTCGTTCATCTTGTGGGCGATGGAGGTATTGTCGGCGACATTGCCGAACAGGTCGTCGATACGCGGATAGTATTCCTGCTCGGCCTGCAACTTGCCCAAGGTGGCGGTTTGCTTGCGGATATCCTTCAGCAGGCCTTCGTTGACCATGCGGGTGACCGAACCGACCTGGACACCGGCGCCGTTGCCGTTGAGAACCCGGGATTCCTGGTTCATCACCTTGCGGACATAGCCCTTGGTGTTCACGTTGGTGACGTTTTGGGCGATGGTGTCGAGCGCCCGCTGGCTGGTCAGCAGTCCCGATAGCGCCGTGTTCAGTCCAAGGGTCAGTGACATGGCTTTGCTCCCGCCGTGATCGGCATCACAGGGTCTGGTTGAAGGCCAAGGAATTCTGTTCGCCAGTGGCCGCGGCGCCGTATTGGCCGGCGGGGCCATAGCTGACGGCGCTGGTCGCGTTGGCCTTCACCGCGGTGACCATGGCGTCCATCAGCATCTGGGTTGCTTCTATCTCGGCTTTCAGGCGCCGGGCATTTTCTTCCACCAACCCTTTGAGACGGATGCCCAGGGCGGTCAGTTCTTCTTTTTGTTCCGGTTCCAGCGTCTCGGCCAGTTGCGGTTCGTCGGCCAACGGGGCGATGGCGTTTTCGTAGATACGGGCCAAGGCGGCCTTGTTCTCGGCCAATTCGCGCACGGTGCGCGAATCGTGATGGATCAGCGCGTCGTTTTCGAATTCCAGCAACTCGCACAGATTGGTGCAGGCCCAGACGATATCGTCGATGGAAAGCGCGGGGGTCGCGGCTTCAGTCTCGGTCATCGCTTAAACCTCCTGATTCTTCAACAGCGACCGGGTCACTTGATCGGCAAGGCCGATCCCCCCCGGGCGGTTCGAGACCATCTTGGCATATTCATCCAGCAGCATGGGGCGGAACATGGCTTCGGCATGGCCGCCGCCGAACGGGCCTTCCTCGGATTTGATGCCTTCGAACATGTGTTGCAACATCTGGCTCATGAACATGGACTCGAATTGCTTGCCGACGGCCTTGGCCTGCTCGGCATTGACGGCGTGGGTGTTGATCGCCTTGGGGGCGCTGGCGGCCAGTTGGGCGCTGTCGGTGTTGACGTTCATCACATCACCTCGATATCGGCTTGCAAGGCGCCAGAGGCCTTGATCGCATGCAGGATCGAGATCAGGTCGCGCGGGCCGATGCCCAGATTGTTGAGGCCGTTGACCAGTTCCTGCAAGGTGACGCCATGGGGGACGACGCTCAGCTTGTTTTGCTGGCCTTCGTCGATTTGGATGTCGGTGCGGTTGACCACGGTGGTGTCGCCGGTGGTCGAAAACGGCGAGGGCTGCGAGACCTGCGGGGTCTCGGTGATGCGGATGGTCAACTGGCCTTGGGCGATGGCCACGGTGCTGATGCGAACGTTTTCGCCCATGACGATGGTGCCGGTGGCTTCGTCGATGACGATCTTGGCCATCTGGTCGGGCTCGACCCGCAATTGCTCGATATCGGTCAACAGGCCGACGACGTTGCCGCGATATTCGGGCGGAACCATGATCTGGACGGTGGACGGATCGGTGGGGCGGGCGACGTTGCTGCCCAAGAAGGCGTTGACCGCTTGGGCGGTGCGATTGGCGGTGGTGAAATCGGGGTTGCGCAAGGACAGCTTGACCGCTTCCAGATGGGCCATTTCGAACGGCAATTCCCGCTCGACGATGGCGCCATTGGCGATCTTGCCGCCGGTCGGCACCCCTTTTTGCACGGTGGTCGAACCACCGGCGCCGCCGCCGCCGCCGCCGGTGGCGACGATGCCGACGCCGGCCAGGCCGCCTTGAGCCACGGCATAGATTTCACCATCGGCGCCGACCAGCGGGGTGACCAAAAGGGTGCCGCCCATCAGCGACTTGGAATCGCCCATGGCCGAAACCGAAACATCGACCCGAGTGCCCTGGCGGGCAAAAGCCGGCAGCGTGGCGGTGACCATGACGGCGGCGACGTTCTTGGGCTTGACGGTGGCGATGGCGCCGCCTTGTTCGCGGATGTTGACGCCCAGGCGTTCCAGCATGGCAACCAAGGATTCCTTGGTGAACGGCGCGTTGGTCAGGTCGTCGCCGGTTCCCGACAGGCCGACGACCAAGCCGTACCCGACCAGCAGGTTGTCCCGCACGCCTTCATAATCGGCGATATCCTTGATGCGCGACGCGCCAAAGGCGGTCGGCGGCATGGCCAGGATGGTCGCGGCCACCAGCCCGGCAGCCAGGGCGAAGGCCCGGATTGCGGTGGATGAAGCGGCTTTGGCTGTGGCGATACGGGTCATGGCGTCCTCGGCAAACGCAGCGAACAGAATTTTGCCGAAACATCCTTGCGAAGTCCGTGCCATGTTAAAAAATACATATAAATCAATGATCTGTATATTTGAGGTGCGGTTTTTTTCCATCCGATGCCCGGCAAAACTTGCCGCTTTGGCGTGGGGAGCCCGGCAGAAATAGCGGCTATCACCGACAGAGCAGGAAGGCTACACTGTGCGGGTATCCGTCAACCCACAGCCACAGGACTTTCATGAAGGTTTCCGGGGTCGGTTCGGGCTCTGCCGCGTCTGGAGGGGCCCGCCGTGTCGGCAAAGCCGACGGCAAGAAAAACGAATTCAAGCAAGCCCTGGTTGACGCCATGGAGACCATGGATGACGTCTACGCCGCCGAGGCTCCGGCGGCGATCGGTGTTGTTGATGCGCTGTTGATGGCCCAGTCGGTGGGGGATTCCACCGACCGCGAGGCGCGGCAGCGCCATATTCGCCACGCCGAGGATATTTTGGATCGGCTGGAAGAGTTGCGGCACGGACTTTTGTTGGGAACGGTGCCGGAATCCAAGCTGGTGCAATTGTCCGAGATGGTCCGCGCCCGCAAGGAATCATGCCCTGACCCGCGGTTATCGGCGCTTCTTGACGAGATCGAGTTGCGAGCCGAAGTGGAAATCGCCAAGCTCAGTCGCGGCCGTTAAGCGCCGCATTGCCGTTTTCTTTCCCGGCGATCGAACCCAACCTGAACATCGGCGCTTGCGGTGGGGTGGGTCACCCCATATATTGCGTCGCGACTTGACCGAACCGACACAAATCGGGGGATTGGATGACCGTCACTCTGCCGCAGGATTACCGTCCATCTGAGGACGAGCCCTTCATGAATGAAAACATGAAGGAATATTTTCGTCAAAAACTGCTGTCTTGGCGGTCGGAATTGCTGCGCGAATCCGATGAGACCTTGGCCCATCTGCAAGAAGGTGGGTTGCAGGAACCCGATATCGCTGACCGTGCCTCGGCCGAAACCGACCGGGCCTTGGAATTGCGGACCCGCGACCGTGAGCGTAAGTTGATCGCGAAGATCGACGCGGCGCTGGAGCGTCTGCTTGACGGCTCCTATGGATATTGCGAGGAAACCGGAGAGCCGATCACCATTCGCCGGCTTGAAGCTCGGGCCATCGCCACCTTGTCGATCGAGGCGCAAGAACGCCACGAGCGCATGGAGCGCACGCACCGCGAGGACTGATTGCCCAAGCCTTCGCGCAATAATTTAAAACAACCCCGCTTCGGCGGGGTTTTTTTATTTTAATCGGGCCTTTGTGATCCAAGCCACGGGTGGCTGTTGAAACACAAAGAAAATGCCTATAAATTAACCTGGGAAATGGGGTGTGCATAAAAAATAGTCTTTTGTGCTGGGGGGATTGCATGTCTGAGCCGGAACGAATTCTTGAACTGACCCGTGCTGTTCACGATGTCGCCAACGATAAGATCCGGGCCATCAAAAAGGTTACGGGTACGACGCGTATCTTGTCTTTGAACGCGTTGATCGAGGCGACGCGAGCGGGCGATGCCGGCAAGGGATTTGCCGTGGTCGCCAACGAGGTCAAGAACGTCTCGCAAAGCATCGATTCGATCACTCAGGCGCTGGAAGGCGAATTATCGTCGACGATCCGCGATCTGATGAATCTGGGGCAAGCCTTGATCGGTCAGTTGCGCGGCTCGCGTCTGGCCGATCTGGCCTTGAACATGATTGAAATCATCGACCGCAATCTCTATGAACGTTCGTGCGATGTGCGCTGGTGGGCCACCGATTCGGCCATGGTCGATTGCCTGACCCGCGATGACCTTGCCGCCACCGCCCATGCCGCGCGGCGGTTGGGCGTGATCTTGGATTCGTACACCGTCTATCTGGATTTGTGGGTCGCCGACGCCAATGGCCGGGTTGTCGCCAATGGCCGCCCCGCCCGCTATTCCAAGGCGGTGGGGACCGACGTCTCGCGTGAGAAATGGTTTCTTGACGCCATGGCGACGGCCAGCGGCAACGATTTCTCCATGGCCGATATCCAGGCCAATGCCAGCCTTGATGGTGCTTTGGTCGCCACCTATGCCACCGCCATCCGCGAGAGAGGCGAAACCGATGGCAAGCCCTTGGGCGTGCTCGGCATCTTCTTTGATTGGGAGCCGCAGGCCGACGCGGTGCTTAAGGGCGTGCGGCTGCGCAGCGAGGAAAAGGCCCGCACCCGCTGCCTTTTGGTTGATCGACAGCTTAAGATTCTGGCCGCTTCCGACGGTGTCGGCGTCTTGACGGACGCTGTCCGGCTGCGGGCGGATCAGGGGCAGATGGGGGCCTATGTGGATGAATTAGGCAATGTCATCGGCTTTGCCCTCACTCCGGGCTATGAAACCTATGCCGGCATGGGCTGGTACGGCGTCATCATCCAACAGCCCGCGGCCGAGACGATCGAGGCTGGGGCCAAGCACTAACGCCTTGATATGACGCATTTTTCGCTGGCGGTTCGCTGGAGGGGCGGGCGTCAGGCTTGCTCTGCCGCCAATCCGTCGAGGCCGATGGCATCGACCAGGGCGCGCAGTTCCTGACGGGCGGCAACGTTGCTGAGGTTGAGATCAAAGCCGGGAATGCCATGGCGCAGGTCCAGCAAGGTCAGGCCTTCCAGAAACAACGAGCGATAGATCACCCGTTCGCCCAAGCCGGGGGCGATGCGAAAGCCGATGCGGCGGGCCAAGTCAGCCAGCAGTTTTTCCATGGTCTGCTTGTTGCGAGCATCCAGATGGGCGAGGCGGTTGCGCAGCACGATCCAGTCGACCACCGCTTTTTCACCGCGCATGGCGCGGGTCTTCTTGGTGTCCCAAACCATTTCAGCGTAATGGCTGGGGCGGGTTATTTTCAGGGTTTCCGGTTCGACGCGGGCCAGCACGTCAAGATCGATCAAGGAATCGTTCAACGGCGTGATCAGGGTATGGGCAAAGGAATGTCCCAGCCGCGACAGATAATGGTCGGAGCCGGGGGTATCGATGACCAACACATCGTGCAGCGCGCTTAACTGAGAAAAGGTCTCTAATAATCGGCGCTCGTCGGCATCGCGGTCGGTGGTGGGCGGCAGCGCCACATGGTTGGGCGCCTTTAGGCCCAACCTGGCGAAATCCTTGCGGTTTTGCCGGTTTTGCACATAGCGGGTCAGGGTCGCCTGACGGGCGTCCAAGTCGATGGAGCCGACGCTGAGGCCGCGCCCGAGCAGACTGACGATCAGGTGCATGGACACGGTGGATTTACCGGTGCCGCCCTTTTCATTGCCGACGACGATGACGTGGGCTCGTTTGCTCATGCGCTTTCCCCCGAAGCGGTGTTTTTGATCCAGACGGCGCAATCATGGAAGGCGGCGCCGCCATTGGGCGGCACCGGATCGGCGCCGATCAGAGTGTTGATGCCGATGCCGCCGATAAAGGCTTCGTCGGGCCAGATGCCTTCCACCGCCACCACGCCGATGGCGATGCCGTCGGTGGGGTGGGCATGAACGCTGACGCCGCCGCGCCGGTTCCCCAACACGATGCAATCGCCATCGGCGATCCCCAGGCGGGCGGCATCGGCGGTATGGATCAGCGCGGTGGGCCTGCCGGCCAGTCGGCGCGAGGTCGCGGTCTCGGTGAAGCTGGTGTTGAGAAAATGGCGCGAAGGCGGGGTGATCAACCGGAACGGATGCACCGCATCGGCGTTTTCGACAATGTCCAGATGGTCGGGCAGGGCCGGCAGGCCAGCATGATCGGGGCCGATGGCCGACCAGTCGGGGGCAAAGCGGAATTTGCCGCCATGGCCGAAGCCGTCAATAAAGTGCGCCTGGGCAAAGGGAAGCGCGCAATCGAGCCAGCGGCGGGCATGCAGGGTCTCGGCATCGGGCAGGTTCGAGGCCCGCAGGCAGGCCTCGATCAGCGTCCATTCGTCCATGCTGAAGCTGGGGTGGCTGACGCCCAGCCGGTGCGCCAATTGGCTGACCAGCCAGTGATTGGACCGCGACTCGCCGATGGGGGCGATCACCGGCTTGGCGACCTGAAGGAAAGTATGGCCGTAAGCCGTGTACAGATCGGCATGTTCGACAAAGGTGGTTGCCGGCAGGACCAGATCGGCGAAACGGGCGGTCTGGGTCATCACCTGCTCGTGCACGGCGACGAACAGGTCGTCGCCGGCCAGCCCGCGCCGGACCTTGGCGGTTTCGGGGGCGACGGTGGCCGGGTTGCAGCCCTGGATCAGCATGGCGGTGACTGGCGGGCCATGGCGCAAGGCGTCGGCCTCGCCGGTCAGGATGGCGCCGATGCGGCTCATGTCCAACTGCCGGACCGGCGGTTCGGGAATATCAAGGGCGTCCATCAGGCTTCGATCAAGCGCAAAGCTGCCCGACAGGCTTTGGGTGGCGCCACCGCCGGCATGGGCCCAGGCCCCGGTCAGCACCGGCAAGCACGACGCGGCGTGCAGGTTGACGGCGCCGTTGCGGGATCGGCTCATGCCATAGCCCAGGCGGATCAGGCTGCGTTTGGTGGCGCCGTAGAGACGGGCGAAATCCTCGATGGCGGTTGTCGTCAGCCCGGTGATGGCGGCGGCCCAGGCGGGGGTGCGGCTGGCCACATGGGCGCGCAGGGCGTCGGTGCCGTCGCCATAGCGGGCCAGATAATCGGCATCGGTCAAGCCGTCGCGGAACAGCACGTGCATGACGGCGCACGCCAGGGCGGCATCGCTGCCGGGGCGGAGCATCAGGTGCAGGTCGGCTTTTTCCGCCGTCGGCGTGCGATAGGGATCGATCACCACCAGCTTGGCCCCGCGCGTCTTGCGCGCCTGCGCCATCAGCCCCATCAGATGCACCTGGGTGGCGGCGGGATTGGCGCCCCAGATCACGATCAGGTCGGACTGGACCATCTCGCGCGGGTCGATGCCCCATTTGGCCCCCACCCCGGCCATCCAGCCGGCCCCGGCGATGGAAGAACAGATGGTCTTTGACTGGCCGGAATAGCCCATGGCCCGGCGCAACCGATTGGTCGCGCCCATCTGCACCAGCCCCATGGTGCCGGCATAAAAATAAGGCCACACCGCTTGGGCGCCATCCTTGGACGCGGCACTTTGGAAACGGTGGGTGATCTCGTCCAGCGCCTCGTCCCAGGAAATGGGGGCGAAGCGGCCGGCGCCCTTGTCGCCGATCCGGCGCAGCGGGGTGGTGATGCGGTCGGGGTGATGGACACGTTCGCCATAACGGGCGACCTTGGCGCAGATCACCCCCTCGGTATAAGGCATCTTGCCGCCATGCAGGCGGCCGATGCGGCCGTCATCAAGGACGTCGACATCGACGGGACAGGCCGAGGGGCAATCGTGCGGGCAGACCGAGGATAAAGTGCGCATGGCCGCACTGTACCCAAGCCGCTGAGGGCGAGCAACGCCCAGAGCCTTTGCGGTCGAGTCCGGTGGTGTTATTGTTCCGCGACATGTTGATGTTTTCGTGACTGAAAGGAACAAGCGATTGACGGATGGGGGCCTTGAACGGATCGATTGCGCCGTCATCGGCGCCGGAATCGTCGGTCTTGCCGCTGCCCGTGCCCTGGCCATGGCCGGACGCGAGGTCATGGTCCTTGAGGCGGGGCCGGCCATCGGCGGCGGTATTTCGTCGCGCAATTCCGAAGTCATCCACGCCGGCATGTATTATCCCGCCGGCAGTCTGAAAGCGCGGTTGTGCGTGCAGGGCAATGCCTTGCTGCGTCGCTTCGCCGCCGATCATGGCGTGCCGTTTTCCCTGTGCGGCAAGCTGATCGTCGCCACCGACGCGGCCGAGGTCGCCAAGCTGGACGACATTTTGGAAAAGGGCCGGATCAACGGCGTCAGTGGCCTGAACGCCATTTCCGCCGCCGAGGCGATGGCGCTGGAGCCGGCGCTCACCTGCAAAGCCGCGTTGTTTTCCGCCCATACCGGCATCATCGACACCCACGCCCTGATGCTGGCCCTGCAAGGGGGCATCGAAAGCCGGGGCGGGGGAGTCGCCGTGCATGCGCCGGTGACCGGTGGCCAGGTCACCGATGACGGCGTGCTGTTGCAGGTGGGCGGGGGTGAGCCCCTGCGCCTGCTGGCCCGGACCGTGATCATCGCCGCCGGTCTGGCGTCGTGCCCGCTGGCCCGGTCGTTGGGATTGGCGGCGGTGCCGAAGGATTATCTGTGCAAGGGGAATTACTTCACCCTGACGGGGCGCATGCCGTTTTCGCGTCTGGTCTATCCGGTGCCGGTGGCCGCTGGGCTGGGGGTGCATTACACCATCGACATGGGCGGGCGTGGGCGCTTTGGTCCCGATGTCGAATGGGTGACGGCCGAGGATTACACCGTTGATCCGCGCCGCGCCGACCTTTTCTATGCCGCGATCCGCCGCTATTGGCCGGGGCTGGCCGATGGCGCGCTGGAACCGGCCTATGCCGGCATTCGCCCCAAGATCAATGCCGAGGGCGAGGCGGCGGCGGATTTCGCCATCCATGGTCCGGCCCAGCATGGCGGGCGCGGGGTGATCGCCTTGTACGGGATCGAATCGCCGGGCCTGACCTCGGCCTTGGCTTTGGCCGAATTGGTGAAGGAAATGGCCGCATGAGCAAGCTTGCCGCCGCCGTGGTTCCGCTGTTCTTGCTGCTGGCCGCTCCGGCCTTGGCCTTGGACAAGCCGCGTGACTGGCAGCCTCCGCCGCCCGAAGCGGTGCCCAATCACCGCGAGATCTGGCGTTCGGTGGTCATCGAATTGGGGCGCTACGCCAAGGCTCGCAAAAACGATTTCGTCGTGCTGGTCAGGAACGGCAGCGAATTGGTGGTCAAGGGCGGGCGCGAAGCCGAATGGGACGAGGTGCAAGACCCGGATGGGCGCTTTTTCGAAAAGCGTCATCCCTTGGGCCAGCCATTCCGTCCCTACGTCAATGCCGTTGACGGGCTGGTCATGGACAACCTGTATTGCGGCGCCGAAGCCTTTGGCAAGCCGCTGGATCAGGCGATCAAGGAACGCCAGGATCTGGATAAGGTGTTGGCCGATGAACGGGCCAGGGGCGTCTATCGCCCCGCCTTGCCGCAACCGATGGGGCCGTTCAGCATCGATCCGGCCGAGGAAATCCGGCGCGCCGCCGAGGTCAAGCGCGAGGCGGAAAAACTGGAGCGCCAGCGCCGCAGCCTTTATGCCATCGACGCCATGCGTCAGGCCGGACGCCGCATCTTGTCGCTGGAGCAATGCAAGACGGCGAAGGACGTGCAAGCCGCCTATCGCGATGGGATTCGCGATCGGGTTCTGACCTATGCCCATGATGGCGATGAGGTCCTCAATCGCATCCCCTCGGGTCATCCCTGGGGGGAAAACGCCGATCCGGTGCCAACCCTCAACCAGGCCCGCAACTGGCTGCCGGTGCTGCGCGCCAATCAGTTCGGCAGCAAGGCCGAGTGGGTTGGCGCGATGGAACGTACCAATCACGACATGTTGCTGGTCGATGTCGCGTATCGCGGTGTCGATGGCCTGTCTTATGCCGATGTCTTGCGGCTCAAATACAAAAAGCTGGGCTCGCGCCGGCTGGTGTTCGCGGTTCTGTCGCTGGGCCGGGCCTATGATTGGCGCTGGTATTGGCAAAAGGACTGGCGGGTCGGCGCCCCGCCATTCCTGTTTGCCCCCGATAGCGATGATCCCGGCGCCTACATCACCGTGATGGAAAATGCGCAATGGAAGGAATTGCTGGGCAAGACGCTGGTTGGTATCGTCGATGCCGGGTTTGACGGCGTGGTGCTGGATGATACCGACACCTATCTGTGGTTCGAAGAGTTGATGCCGCTGCGATGATCGAGACGCCGTCATGCTGAAAGCCGCCCGTTCATACGAAGAGGCGTGCCGCACCTTCCGGTGGCGCTTGCCGGAGCGTTACAACATGGCGTTCGACGTCTGCGACCGGCAGACCATGGCGGGGGCTGACGGTCATCGGACGGCGCTGATCGTCGAGGCCGCCGACGGTTCGGTCGAGCGTCATACCTTCCACATGCTGCGGCTGCTGTCCAACCGGCTGGCCAATGTCTTAAGCGCGCGCGGCATTGGCCAAGGCGATCGGGTCGCGGTGGCCTTGGCCCCCTCGGTGGAAGCGGCGGCAGCGGTGCTGGCCGTGTTGAAAATGGGGGCGGTGCTGGTGCCGTTGCCGTTGTCCTTGGGCGAGGAGCCGCTGGCTTGGCGGTTGGCCGATTCGGGGGCGCGGGCGGCGGTGGCAGCCGATTTCATGGCCGCCCGGATCAATAACGCCCGGCACGGCGCCCCCGCTTTGACCACGCTTTTGCTGGCGGGCGATTGCGGTGACTGCGGTGAAGATCTCTGGGCCGCCCTGCACGGGGCCAGCGACGCCTTTGCTCCGGTGGTCAGCGGCCTGGACACCCCGGCCTTGCTGGCCTATCCCGAATCGGCCATGGGTAAGCCCACCGGCTTTTTGCACGGGCATGGCGCGCTGCTGGGGAATTTGCCGGCGGTGGAATTCGGCTTGGGCTTCTTTCCGCAATTTGGCGACATCTTGTGGACCTCGGCCGATTGGATGAGCTTTCCCGCCCTGATGTGGGCGGTGTTGCCGGCTTGGCATCACGGTGTGCCGGTGGTGGCCGGGCCGCATGATCAAGACGCCCAGGCTCATCTGGGGCTGATGGCGCGTCAAGGCGTGCGGGTGGCGTGGATGCCGCCCGACCATTTGGCCCAACTGACCCAATTGGCGGCGACGACGCCGCATCCGTTGCCGCGTGTGCTGGGCAGCGGGCCGCAACCGCTGGAAACCGGGCTGCGCGATTTGGTGGCCAAAGTTTTCGGCATTGCTGCCCATGAAATCTGGGGAACATTGGAAATCGGCGCTGTCGTCGCCAATAACGCCAGTGTGATGGAAATTCGCCCCGGTTCGCCCGGCAAGGCGGCGCCCGGCATCACCGTCGAGGCGGTGGACGGCTTGGGCCGGGTGTTGCGGGCCGGCGATTCCGGTTTTCTGGCCTTGGCTCCCAAGGCTCCGGGGGCTTGCTTGGGGCGGTGGGCGCGGGATGCCTGGCATGGCGGTCGGCTGGTCAATGGCTGGTTGCCGTCGTCGCAGGCCGGTCACCGTGATCTGGACGGCTACATCTGGCCCGATGCCGCCGATCCCTTGCCCGGCGTGGTCACCATTGATGGCCAACCGGTGGCGCTGAGTGAAATTGAAACCGCCCTGACCTGGCATCCGCGTGTCGCCGCCGCCGGCGTGACCGGCTTGGCCGATGGCGGGCTGAAGGCCTTTATCGCCACCGCCGGCGGCAGTGGTGACGTCCATCTGGCCCGCGAGCTGCAGGTGTGGGTGGCGGCGCGGCGCGGCTTGCGCGAAGTGCCGGGCCGCATCGAATTCGTCGATGCCATCCCTTTGCGGGCCGATGGCAGCACCGATATCGAGGAATTGTTGGGCCGCCCGGTCCGCCTGGTCGCCCCCGATCCCGAGGAACGGATTTAACTCAATCCCAATCGCGGGCCGTGATAGTCGCGCCCCGCCCAATCCGGGTGATCCAGGCACCAGCCGATGGTGCTGGCGATACCGGCGCTGAACGTGGTCTCGGCCTGCCAGCCGAGGCTGTCCCTGGCATGGCTGGCATCAATGCCGTAACGGCGGTCATGGCCGGGGCGGTCGGCGACGAAACTGATCAGGCGCTGGCGTGGGCCGGCCGGATCTGGACGCAATTGATCCAATTGGTGGCAGATGGTGTTCACTACCTCAAGATTGCTGCGATCCTCGCCCGCGCCGAACAGATAGGTTTGCCCCGGCTGGCCTCGCTCCAGCGCGGCCAGCAGGCCGGCGGCGTGATCGTCCACATGCAACCAATCCCGCCGGTGGCCGCCATCGCCATAGACGGGCAAAGGCAGGCCGCTCAGGGCTTTTTGAATGACCAGGGGGATCAGTTTTTCCGGGAATTGCCAGGGGCCGAAATTGTTGCTGCAATTGGTGACGATCACCGGCAGACCGTAAGTGGTCATCCATGCCCGGGCCAGATGATCGGATGCTGCCTTACTGGCGGAATAGGGTGAGTTGGGGCGATAGGGCGAGGTGGTGGAAAACAGCGCATCATCGGCTTCCAGGCTACCGAAGACTTCGTCCGTGGACACATGGACAAAGCGGAAATCATCGGGGCAGGGCAGGGGGCGCCAATAGCGGCGCACCGCTTCCAGCAATTGAAACGTGCCGAGGATATTGTGCTCGATGAAATCGCCGGGATGGTCAATGGAGCGATCCACGTGGGTTTCCGCCGCCAGATGAAAGATCGCCTGGGGCCGGTATTGCTGGAGAACGGCATCCACGGCGGCGCCGTCGCGGATGTCGGCGCGAATAAAGGCATGGGGTGAAGGCAAGGGGGGCAGGGCATCCAGGCAGGCGGCATAGCCGAGGCGGTCCAGGGCGATCACCGGACCTCGACCTAGGGCGACTAAGCGGCGGGTCAGGGCCGAGCCAATGAATCCGGCGGCCCCGGTCACCAAAATAGTCATCAATTCATCCCCGCGATATCATTCAGAAAGTCTTACGTCATGCTGCCATGAACGCAGGCTTGGGGCCATACTTCTTGGGGGTGGCGGTTGCGCGCTCAATCAAAAGGTAGTAAGTTTTTTGTGGAGTCTGTCGGCGATCATTGAATAGGGATCGTTTCGGCTTTTCTCCCGGTTGCTTTTACCAATGCTCTTGACGAGCGGCCAAACGTCGCCGTTGTTTCCAGGCAGGAGGATCCATGTCCGAATCGACTACTCTGTCCGCGATCGAGGAACAGGCGTTCCAATTGTCCCGCGCCGCCATCTTCCTGGACCAAGCCAAGACCGACCGCAGCAAATTGGCCGAAGCGCTGGAACTTAACCTGATGGTGTGGGTGGCGCTACGCACTCTGATTACCGGCGATGGCTGCATGGCATCGGCGCAGGTGGTGGAAAACCTGATCCGTCTGGCCAATTTCGTTGCCGAAAAGACCCTGGCCGGGGCCGAAGCCGCCAGCGAGGCAACCATCGACGCCCTGATCAACGTCAATCTGCAAATTTCCGAAGGTCTGCTGGAAGGCAACAAGGGCTGATCGGCCCCGCCTGAACGCGAACTCCGCCGCCGCGCCGAGACCTTGGCGCGGCGCGCCGGAGGTTGGCAGGGGGCGGTTGCCAAGGCGGCGGTTGTCGGCAGACTTGTTCCTCAGGCGCGCGGTCGGGTGCGGCCAATGCCGCGTCGGCGGACATCGCTCAGTAATGTCTGTTCCACATGGCGCCCCTGAAACAGGGTGACGCCGACGGAATGGCCGTATTCGATCGCCGAGGGCGTGTCGCAACGGGCCAAGATGATGCGGGTGACGCCAATGCGGCGCAAGGCGTCGGTCTTTTGATCCTTTTCGTCGGTCAACGCCGGGTCCCAGATCAGCTTGATCAGGTCGGCGCCCAGACGCTCGCGGTCGACAAAGGGCAGCATGGAATAGGCCAGCCCATCGACACAGATGCGATAACCGCGATCATGGGCGAAGTCGCGGGCGAAGAGATAGGCGCCCAGATCGGCGAAAATATCCACTTTCTGCAATTCCAGCACGATGGTGCCGCGCATGCCGGCCTTGACGTTGTCGTCGAACACCATGAATTCCGGCGACAGGATGGTCGAGACGTTGAGGTTCAGGCTGATATCGCCTTCCAAGGTGCGGTCGTCGTGCTTGTTGAGCAATGACAGTACCCGGCGATCCAAGGTTTCCGTCAGTTGCTGGAACAGCCACGGGCTGGAATTCATGTTGACGTTGGGCATCAACGTCTGCCGCAAATCGGCAATGGAAATGAACAATTCGTGGAAGACCGGTTGCGGCGGCGATTGGCCGACGATGGCGCATACCGCCTGACGGCGCATCAGGTTGGACAGATCGGCTTGTCCCAACCCAGCCTCGACCCGGGCCAGCAATTCCGGCGTGAACGGGGCGCCCTTGGGCTTGAGCTGGATCCGGGCTTCGATGCCGGCTTTTTCCTGGTCGGCCCGCCGCCGCGCCTGTTCCGCCGCCAGCATCTTCTGCGCCAGGGCGACCAGGGTGTCGTATTCCTTTTCCAGATCGTACCACGTGCACAACGTGCCCTTTTGCACGTCATCGACGATCAGTTGGTCGTCGGAAAACAAGAAACGCAGCTTGACGATGGAGGATTCGATCTCGTCTTGGGCTTGGGCCTTGTAGACCACCATCAGATCGGCATTGCCCAGGGTGAAGGACTGGGCTTGCAACATCTTGACCAGATTGTCGAAGGTGGCGGCGGCGATGCGCAAATGCTGCTCGCGCCGATTCTGGGCCGACAGGCCCGACAGATGAATGTGCACGGCGCGCCGTTCGCTGCGGTGCCGTTCCAGCCGGTTGAGGTAATCCAGCAGCAGGTGTTCCTGGCTGGCGACGCGGGCTTTGGCGACGGGCGGGCTTCCAAGCATGGGGCGATCCTACCTGAAAACCTTGAGCGGCGGAAACAGGTCAAGCATGTCGTTGTTGCCGCAATCGACCCGAGGCCGGCCCGAGATGACGCCGTGACGCTGGTTGCATTGAGCGAGGGTGCAGGCGCTGGCCTTGTCGCATTGCGCCATGGTGACGGCGGCGACCATGGAATCAAGAAAGCGTCCCTGGAAGTGATGAATGCCTTGGCCCATGCCCCAGGTGATCGAGGTCTCTGTGTCGCAACGGGCCAGGATGACGCGCCGGAATCCCACCGGGCCAAGGGCTTGATGCAGTTCGGCCGTCACCACCTCGTCGGCCATGTCCGGGCTCCAGTTGACCTTGACGAAGTCGCAATCATAGCGCTCGGCATCCATGAATTGCAGGGTGATCGGGCTCATGCCGTCCAGAACCGTCTTGTGTCCGTGCGAGCGCAGGAAGTCGCGGGCACGGAAAAAACCGTCCAGATTGTTGAAGATGTCCACCAACTGGAATTCGACCACCAAACCGGCCTTGCCGCGGATGGCGGCCTCGAATTGTTTGAACACCTGGGTGTCCACGGTGGCCATGTTCAGGTTGACGGAAAAAGCGGTGGGGGTCTTGCGAAAGCCGGCATCTTGCAGCACCGACAGAACCCGCAGATCGAGAACTTGCGACAGATGTTGGAACAGCCAGCGATTGGCCAGGATGTTGACGTCGGGGGCCAGGACCTTTTGCAGGTCCATGATCGACATATAGAATTCCTGAAAGGCCACTTCCGCCGTCATCTTGTCGGAAAAGCGGATGCATGGCTGGCGGCGGACCACGCCGGCGATATCGGTGACGCCGATGCGTTCCAGCACCTTGGTCAGGTTGCGGGCATCCAGCGGCTGGATTGGGGTGGCGTTGCGCGCTTGGACGATCCGTTTCTTGGCGTCGGCCAGCAAGTCGCCGCAGACAGCGAAAAATGTGTCGTATTCGCTTTCCAGGTCATAAAAGGTGACGAAGCGGTCTTCGCCATCCACCGTCTCGGAATAGGTCAGGGGGTCTTTCGAGAACAGGGCGCGCAGCTTGTAGACGATGGCGTCCAGATCGGCCAGCCGCGCATCCTTGCAGATCAGCATGATGTCGTTGTTGGTCAACAAGAACATCTGGCCGCGGAACATGTCGACCATGCTCTCGAACATGCGGAAGGCGATCCGGATCTTGGCTTCTTCGCGGTTGGGAGGCAGCAGGCGCGACAGATGCAGGTGCAGGGCCTGGCGTCCTTCACGGATACGGCCCACGCGTTCCGCCGCGTCAAAGAGAAGATTCTCTGACGTGACGATTTCCTGCGGCTTGTCCCCGAACGCGGTCGCGTTCATCTTTTCCCCGTTCTGGCGAAAGCATGCCCAATTCGACCACGCGGATCGGGCGGCGTTGTCCTTGTCGGTGCAAACCGGCAAGGTTAAGTGAGTATCCAAAATACATCGCGACGTCGGGTGAGCCTAGAACGAAATGAACATTTCCCAAAGGCCGCTTCGACTTCGCTTCAATCCTTGCGTGTCAGTGATGACAGGCATTGCCGTTTTAGCGATGATCGACCGATTGCTTGAAGGCGGCCCGGTCACGATGGCGGGGCGGTCTTTATGACGTGGTGACGGCATTTTCCTTGCAACCGTGCGGCCCTTGGGTTAGCTGACCGGTTGGACACTTTTCGGGACTCATCCATGACCGAACTTTCTGTGCTGGCCGAACGGGTTGCCGGGTTGAAGGACAAGCCGGTGTTATGTGTCGGCGACGCCATGCTGGACCGCTTTGTTTATGGCGCGGTCGAGCGCATTTCGCCCGAGGCGCCGATCCCGGTGCTGCGCATCGAACGCGAGGCGGCCATGCTGGGCGGCGCCGGCAATGTGGTGCGCAATCTGGTCGCCCTGGGGGCGATACCGACTTTTGTCGCCGTCGTCGGCGATGACGATGCCGGGCGCGAGGTCGGGCGGCTGTTGGGCGATCATGCCGGCATCGATCCGTGTCTGGTGGTCGAGGGCAAGCGCCAGACCACCATCAAGACCCGCTTTTTCGCCTCTTCCCAGCAATTGCTGCGCGCCGATCGCGAAACCAGCATGCCGCTGGCCGCGCACAGCCTGAAACAGGTGCTTGATCGCGCCCGTGGCTTGATTGCCCAATCGGGCTGCGTCGTTTTGTCCGATTACGGCAAGGGGGTGTTGTGCGCCCCGGTTCCGGCGGAACTGATCGCCGCCGCCCATGCTGCCGGCAAGCCGGTTGTGGTTGATCCCAAGGGCAATGATTACAGCCGCTATCGCGGCGCCACCGTGCTTACGCCCAATCGCAAGGAATTGCAGGAAGCCACCGGCATGAACGTGGACGGTGACGAAGCCATCGTCGCCGCCTGTCGCCATCTCATTGACAGTTGTGGGATCGGCGCCGTGTTGGCGACCCGCTCGCAGGACGGCATGACGTTGGTGACCGATGACGGTCAGGTGCATCACCTGCCGGCGGAAGCGCGCGAGGTGTTCGACGTCTCCGGCGCCGGCGATACCGTGGTCGCCACCTTGGCCGCCGCTTTGGCCGCCGGCGGCTCGCTGCTGGACGGCGCCCGGTTGGCCAATGTCGCCGCCGGCATTGTTGTCGCCAAGGTTGGCACCGCTGTCGCCTATGCCGATGAAGTGGTGGCGGCCTTGCATCACGACGAGCTGATGCTGGGCGAAACCAAGGTTTTGGGCTGGGACGGCGCCGCCGATGTGGCCGAGATCTGGCGCCGCAAGGGCGAAAGCGTCGGTTTCACCAATGGCTGTTTCGATCTGTTGCATCCCGGTCATATCTCGCTGCTGACCCAGGCGCGGGCGGCCTGCGACCGGCTGGTGGTCGGCCTTAACTCCGATGCTTCGGTCGGGCGCCTCAAGGGGCCGACCCGACCGGTGCAATCCGAGGCGGCGCGGGCGACCGTTCTCGCCTCGTTGTCCATGGTTGATCTGGTGGTGATCTTCGGCGAAGACACGCCGTTGCAGCTGATCCGCCATCTGCGCCCCGATATCTTGGTCAAGGGCGCCGATTACACGGTGGAAACCGTGGTTGGCGCCGCCGATGTCATGAGCTGGGGCGGCAAGGTGGTGTTGGCCAATCTGGTTCAGGGCCAAAGCACCACCAACACCATCAAGAAGATGAACGGGGCATAGACATGGCCGATTACCCGCACCTGACCCAATTGGGCCAAGCCGCCAGCCTGCCCGCCGACCCAGAGCAGGCGGTGCTGGAAGTGGTGCCCAATCCCCACCCCGATACGGTTTATTGCGTGCGCTTCACCGCGCCGGAATTCACGTCGCTGTGTCCGATGACCGGTCAGCCCGATTTCGCCCATCTGGTCATCGATTACGTGCCGGGGGCGCATCTGGTCGAATCGAAATCGTTAAAGCTGTTTCTGGGCAGTTTTCGCAACCACGGCGCCTTCCATGAAGCCTGTACGGTGATGATCGGCAAAAGGGTGGCGGAAGCGACCGAAGCGCAATGGCTGCGCATCGGTGGTTATTGGTATCCGCGCGGCGGGATCCCCATTGACGTCTTTTGGCAAACCGGGACGCCCCCCAGCGGCCTGTGGCTGCCCGACCAGGGGGTGCCCGCCTATCGCGGCCGGGGCTAACAAATCAATGCATCCATGCGCGAAGGAGGCCGGGGCGTGGCGACGGCTCCCCAGGATCACATAAGCGGGCCGCCGGCAAAGTCGCTGATCCGGGCCAAGGCCATGGAGCTGGGTTTCGATACGGTCGGCTTTGCCCCGGCGACGGCCGATCCGGCTTGGCGTCGCCATCTGGATCAATACGTGGCCGAGGGCCGCCACGGCGAGATGACCTGGATGGCCGAGCGCATGGAACAGCGCGCCAGCCCACAAGGTTTGTGGCCGCACGTCCGCGCGGTGGTGGTGCTGGGCAGCAATTACACCCCCAAGGGCGATGCTCTGTCGCTGTTGGCCCATCCCGAACGCGGCAACATCAGCGTCTATGCCCGCGGCAAGGATTACCACGATGTGGTGAAGAAGCGGCTGAAGGCGTTGGCGCGCTGGATGGTGGACAGCCTGGGCGGCGATCTTAAGGTTTTCGTCGATACCGCCCCGGTGATGGAAAAGCCCATCGCCGCCGGGTCCGGCGTGGGCTGGCAGGGGCGGCACACCAATGTGGTGTCGCGCCGTTTCGGCTCGTGGCTGTTCTTGGGAGAAATCTATACCAGCTTGGCTTTGCCCGCTGATGCGGCCGAACCCGATCATTGCGGCTCGTGCCGGGCTTGCGTTACGGCCTGCCCGACCGGGGCGCTGGACGGACATGGCCGGATCGAGCCGCGCCGCTGCATTTCCTATCTGACCATCGAGCATAAAGGGGCGATCGCCGAGGAATTACGGCCCTTGCTGGGGAATCGCATTTACGGCTGTGACGATTGCATGGCGGTGTGCCCATGGAATAAATTCTCGCCGGCCACGGCCGAGCCTGAATTCTTCCCTCGCCTGGAAATGCAGGCGCCGCGTCTGGCTGATCTGGCCGGGCTGGACGATGCCAGCTTTCGCCAGGTATTTGCCGCTTCGCCGGTCAAACGCATCGGCCGCGATCGGATGATGCGCAATGTGCTGATCGCCATGGGCAATAGCGGAGATGCTTCGGTGTTGCCGGCGGCCATGCGATTGCTTGCCGATAACAATCCAGTCGTGGTGGATGCCGCCCAGTGGGCCATTCAAAGGTTGTCTGAGGGCTGACGGCAAAGGGCGGCCCAAGGCCGCCCTTTGCTGTTTTGATGCGATGGGGGCGGCTCAGCCTTCGGCGGCCAAAGCCCGGGCCATCTGCGACAATGCTTCCTGGTGCTTTTCGTTTTGGATGCTGGAAAAATTGCGGGCCAGCTCCAGGCACATGCGTTGGCGGGCGCTCAGGTCAGTTGCGCGTTGGTTGTCCAGCCCTTCAAAGAAATAGCTGACCGGAACTCCCAGAACCTGAGCGATCTCATACAGCCGGCCGGCGGAAATGCGGTTGATGCCGCGTTCGTATTTATGGGCCTGCTGATAGGTCACTCCGATCAAATCGGCCATCTGTTGCTGGGACAAGCCGAGCATGATGCGCCGCTCGCGAATTCGAATGCCGACGTGACGGTCGGTATCGTTGGCGCGGTTGGCCGGGCGGGCAACGGAGGGATCTTTCTCTGCGGTCATGGGGCGATGCTGACTTTGTTGGTGTGGTGGGTTGTAGGTGATGTCCGCTGTATCGGGCATAGTTAAGTCGTCCTTTTCCATAGTCGGAAATCTGATAACTGGCAACAGCCTACGCAATGTTCGAGACGGAAAACGTATGAGGTCTGGAATCTATACAGAATAAAATAATATTTATTTTGTTTATATTGTCACCCATGCAATGCAACCCCGGAGTGATGGTTTGCCGGCATCATTGGTCGTTGGCAACGTCGGCAGCGCTTCTTCCGCCCAAAGGCGCAAGCGTCAGGGTTGCTGCCTGTTAGGGTATATGCGCTCTCGCAAGCGGTCATACCAGTGTGGATATCCGAAATTCGATGAATTTAGGCCGTCGGCGGTGGTGCGATAGCCGGCTTGGCGCTGACTTATATGGTCAGATCGAGGATGCGTCCCGAGGCGAGGCGCGGCAAGCCGGGGGCCTGGACGTCACTGGCGAAGCCCGATAAGGGATTGGCATTGGTCTGCGATGTGGCGCGGCCATAAGCGCCGATGCCGTTCAGCCGGGTCGAGGCGGCGCTGTCGGCGGCGCCATCGCCTTGGGTAAAGATTTTCGCCAAAAAGTTGGTGAAGGCCCCCAGCAATCCGCGCCCGCCGCTGGCCGACCGGGATTGCAGGGGGGCAGAAGAAAAATCGCCGGATTCGTCGGCATCGACCGTGAAGTGTTGTGCCTGGTCTTCGACCGCCACATTGTCTTGATTGGCGACCTTCTTCTCGCCAACCTCGAATCGTTCCTTGCTGGGGTCGGCGGCGCGCACGGCCGCACTGGCCGCCGGCCGTATCTGCAACGGGGCGGTGCGGGGATCAAGCGAGGATGTGGTCAAATCGCCCAAGGGCGACCTCCTGCCAACGGACCGGAAACCAGTACACAGCATAAGCCCGCCGACAAGCGGCGGGCAATGGGATCAAATTCAGCGGTGAGCGTTTGTCGATATTATTTCTTCGACAAGGCGCTGATTTGCTGTTGCAGCGCCGCCAATTGATTCTGCAATTCCTCCATGGAGGGCGCCAGCGGCATCTTCGGCAGGCCGTCTTCGCCCAATTGGAAGAAATTGGGGGTGAACATTTTCATCGCCGATTCGAAAAAGGCCATGTTCTGTTTGCCGACTTCTTCCAACTGGCCGAAGGGGAACAGGCCGTCCAGGGCCTTTTCCATCACCTGACGCATCTGGTGTTCGTTGGTGGCGAAAGACTGCATGGAATGTTCCAGGTAGCGCGGGACCAGTCCGCCAAGCGAGTCGCCGTAAAAGCCGATCAACTGGCGCAGGAAGCCGATGGGCAGCAGGTTCTGCCCCCCCTTGGATTCTTCTTCGACGATAATCTGGGTCAGCACGGACCGGGTGATATCCTCGCCGCTTTTGGCGTCGTAGACGACGAAATCGGTGCCTTCCTTGACCATCTGCGCCAAGTGATCCAGCGTTACGTAGCTGGAAGTGGCCGTGTTATAAAGCCGGCGATTGGCGTATTTCTTAATGGTGATCGGCGCCTGGGGCGCGCTTTTGGTCTCGGACATCTTGGCTTCGCTTCCGCTGTTGGATTTTCATTCTATGCTACCAGAGTTTTCGCAATCGCGCCGAATGGCAAGATATTTTTCACGGCACTGCAATATGCCAAGGCGTTGCCGGGCTGGTCAAAAACCAACGTCGGGAGTATGCTTGACCCATGTCTGAAGCGCCGCCGGATTTCAGTTCGCTTGCGCGCCGTTACCTTGATCTGTGGCAAGAACAGGTGACGGCCATGGCCAATGAACCGGCGCTGGCCGAAGCGCTCGCCCATGGCATTGCCGCCATGACCGAAGGGGCGAACGCCTTTGTCCATGCGGCATCCGCCGGCGCCGATTCCGCCAGCGAGGTCCAGGTCCCGGATGCCCCATCGGCGTGCGTCAGAACCCCAACCGCCCAACCAGTCCCCGCTGCGTCAGGGGCCCCGCCCGTTGCCGCTGCATCTGATGGCTCATGCCTCGACCCTGATGGGCTCGAACGTCGCCTTGCCGCTTTGGAAGAACGGATCGCTGCCTTGGAATCCCAGATTGGCGGACAAGGCGGCGGAGCTGAAGGCAAGCCTCGACGCCGCCGGACCCGACGGGTGGAAATGTTTTGAGGCGGCCATCGAGGCGGAAACGTTAAGGCGTCATCAATCGGTGCTTGATGGCGTCGCCTTGTATCGCCAACACGGCTATCGCCGCCATGTGCCGGCGGCGCCGGTGGTGTGGAGCCAGGGCTCGACCCGGTTGCTGGATTACCGCGCGGGTGGCGGCGACGGACCGCCGGTCCTGGTGGTGCCGTCGCTGATCAATCGCTCTTATATCCTTGATCTGACCGAACGGCGCAGTCTGGTGCGGGCCTTGGCGGCGCGCGGGCTGTCGCCGTTTTTGGTGGATTGGGACGCGCCGGGCGATGCGGAGCGTGATTTCACCTTGACCGATTACATCGCCGGCCGGCTGGAGGCGGCGTTGGATCATGTTGTGGCCTTGACCGGCCGCAAGCCGGCGGTGGTCGGCTATTGCATGGGCGGTGATTTGGCCTTGGCCTTGGCCTTGCGGCGGAGTGGCGACCTTAAGGGCTTGGCCCTGTTGGCGACGCCGTGGAATTTCCACGCCGGACGCGAAGCCCACGGTAAATTGCTGCACGCCTTGGGGCCGGCGCTGGCCGGCTTGATCGCGGTGACGCGGACGTTGCCGGTGGATATCTTGCAGGCCTTGTTCGCCTCGCTCGATCCCGGCTTGACCGCGCGTAAATTCGCCGCTTTCGCCCGGCTCAAGCGCGGCAGCGCGCGGGCGCGGGATTTCGTCGCCCTGGAAGATTGGGCCAATGATGGCGTCGATCTGGCGGGGCCGGTGGCCCGTGAATGCCTGTCGGGCTGGTATGGCGACAACGATACCATGGAGGGGCGTTGGCGCGTCGGCGGCCAAGTGGTCGACCCCGCCGCCCTGGATCTGCCGGTTCTGGCCTTGATTCCCGAGCGCGACCGCATCGTTCCCCCCGATTCCGCCGCCCCGCTGGCCACAGCCATCAGGGGAGCAAAAACCGTGCTGGTGCGCGGAGGGCATGTGGGTATGCTGTTATCCGCACGGGCCGGCACCGAGGTCTATACCCCCCTGGCTCGATGGTTGAAACGTTCCCTGTTGCAATGAATCGGTTGCGCGATGGTGCGTCACCGTACTAGAAACTTGAAGATTGTTTTAAAATTAGTCCTGACAACGACCAATTATGTCTATCTCTAAGGAGCAGCCTGTCATGACCGACATCGTTATCGTTTCCGCCGCCCGGACCCCCGTTGGGTCGTTCAGCGGTTCCCTTTCCGGCTACCAGGCTGCGCAGCTGGGCGAGATCGTCATCCGCGAAGTCCTGGCCCGCGCCAGCGTCCCGGCCGAAGACGTGTCCGAAGTGCTGATGGGGCATATCCTGTCCGCCGGCAACGGCATGAACACCGCCCGTCAGGCGGCGCTCAAGGCCGGATTGCCGATCGGCTCCACCGCCATGACCATCAACCAGGTTTGTGGTTCGGGCCTGCGCGCCGTGGCTTTGGGGATGCAGGCCATCCTGGCCGGCGATTCCAAGGTGGTGGTGGCCGGTGGCCACGAAAGCATGAGCAATTCGCAGCATGCCGGCTATCTGCGCGGCGGCATCAAGATGGGGCCGATGGGCTTTGTCGACACCATGATCAATGACGGCCTGACCGACGTGTTCAACGCCTATCACATGGGCGTCACCGCCGAGAACGTGGCCAAGGAATACGGCATCACCCGCGAGGAACAGGACGAATTCGCCGTCGCTTCGCAAAACAAGGCCGAAGCCGCCGTCAAGTCCGGCCGTTTCAAGGACGAAATCGTTCCGGTCAAGATCATGGTCAAGAGGGAAGAAAAGCTGTTCGACACCGACGAATACGTCCGTGGCGGCGCTACCGTCGAAGCCATGGCCAAGCTGCGTCCCGCTTTTGACAAGGCCGGCACCGTCACCGCCGGCAATGCCTCGGGCATCAATGACGGCGCCGCCGCCGTGGTGTTGATGACCGCCGAGGAAGCGGCCAGGCGCGGCCTGAAGCCGCTGGCCAAGATCAAGAGCTGGGCCACCGCTGGCGTCGATCCCAAGGTCATGGGCGTCGGTCCGATTCCGGCGTCCAAGGCGGCCCTGGAAAAGGCCGGCTGGACCCATGAACAGCTTGACCTGATCGAAGCCAACGAAGCCTTCGCCTCGCAGGCCATCGCCGTCAACAAGGGCATGGGCTGGGATACCGCCAAGGTCAACGTCAATGGCGGCGCCATCGCCATCGGCCACCCCATCGGCGCTTCGGGCTGCCGCGTTCTGGTCTCGCTGATCCACGAAATGATCAAGCGCGACGCCAAGAAGGGCCTGGCGACCTTGTGCATCGGCGGCGGCATGGGCATCGCCATGTGCATCGAACGGTGATTTGTCGGTAAACGCCCAGGCCGGGCGCGCAAGGGGAAAATCCCGGCGTCGCACGGCTTGAGCTCAACAATCGGGGAGCCGCGACCCGCCCGGCGGCTCCCCTTAATAATCCGGGTGGAAACGAAAAAGCCGGACAAAGAACCGGCCAATGCAGAGAAATAGGAGATAACCATGGGGCGTGTTGCACTTGTTACCGGTGGTACTCGCGGTATCGGCCGTTGCATTTCTGAAACCTTGAAGGCCAATGGCTATCGCGTTGCCGCCAATTATTTCGGCAATGTCGAAGCGGCGCGTCAGTTCACCGAAGAAACCGGTATTCCGGCTTATCGTTGGGACGTGTCCAATTACGCTGAATGCGAAACATCGGTGCAAAAGATCACCCAGGATCTCGGCCCGATCGAAATTCTGGTCAACAATGCCGGCATCACCCGTGACGCCACTCTTCACCGCATGAGCTATCAGATGTGGGAAGAGGTCATTCACACCAATCTGACCAGCTGCTTCAACTTGGCCCGTCTGATGATCGAATCCATGCGCGAGCGTGGCTTTGGCCGCATCGTCAATATCGGCTCGATCAATGGTCAGGCCGGCCAGTACGGTCAGGTCAATTATGCCGCCGCCAAGTCGGGCATCCATGGCTTCACCAAGGCCTTGGCCCAGGAAGGCGCGGCCAAGAACATCACCGTCAACGCCATCGCTCCCGGCTATGTGGACACCGAAATGGTCCGCGCCGTGCCGCCGGCGGTGCTGGAAAAGATCATCGCCAAGATCCCGGTGGGCCGCTTGGGCCGTGCCGACGATATCGCCCGTGGCGTGATGTTCCTGATCGCTGACAATGCCGATTTCATTACCGGTTCGACCATGTCGATCAACGGTGGTCAGCACATGTACTAAGCTGTTGCCGATCCTGCCACCGGCAGGGGATCAACGCGAACAAGCAGCCCGCACCACCTTGGTGGTGCGGGCTTTTTGCTGCCCGTGGCGCAATGAATGCGCGCCTGGCGGCAACGGATTTAGAGCGCCGAGCGTTAAGTCAGGATCATTTCGTGACGGGGCTGCCGCCCCGGATGGGTTTGGGCGATAGCCCATTTGCGAAGCAATTCTACAGGCGCTTCCGATTTAACGCTCTGCACTCTAGCGTGCCCAGCGTTGGGCGGCCTCGGCGACCCGGCGGCCAAGATGGGCGGCGGTCTTGCGGTCGGATTGCGGCGGCGTCAGCTCGGCCGCTTCATCGGCATTGGCCTGGGCCATGGCGCCAAGGAAGCTGCCCAAGCGGTTCAGATCATCGACGCTGCCCTTGGAATTGTTGTTGCCGGGCAACAGGCCCAGGCCAACCCAGACCATGCCGTGCTGGGCGGCGAAAACCGCCAATTGCTGAAGCGTGGCCAGTTTGTCGCCGCTTTGGCTGGCGGAGACGGTGAAACCCGCCGCCAGCTTGTCTTGCCAGCCGCGGCCATACCAGATCTTGGCGGTGGCATCCATGAAGGTCTTAAAGCCGGCGGAGGCCGAGCCCATGTATGTGGGGCTGCCGAAGATGATGGCGTCGGCGCCATCAAGCAGCGCCTGCTTGGCTTCGAAATCTTCGACCGGAACCAGATGGGTGGTGGTGCCGGCCACTTCGTTGGCGCCGTCGGCGACCGCCTGGGCGACGGCGGCGGTGTGGCCGAAGCCGGAATGATAGACGATGGCGATGCTGGTCATGGGGCTTCCTTTGTAATGGTTGTTATTACGGTTACATTTGAAGGTAAATTTTACTGGCAGGCGCGGATGTTGCCGATGACTTCCGCGAGCAAGGTGGTGGCCAAGACGGCTTCCCGCGCCGCTTCGGCCCGATCGAGAACCCGGCGCAAGACCGGTTGGATGCCGCGCCCCACCGGGCATTTCTGGTTGGGCGGCTGGTTGTGCAAGGCTGGCGTATCGTCATCGTCCACCGCCCGTTGGATGTCCAACAAGGTGATGTGCTCCGGCGCTTTGGCCAGCAACGAGCCGCCGTTGCTTCCGCGGATCGAGGTCACTAACTCAGCCTTGGCCAAGGCTGACAAAATGCGGCGGATGACCACCGGGTTGGTATTGACGCTGCCGGCGATCCATTCCGAGGTGAGGGGCTGTCCATCCTCCATGCCCAGCAAGGCGCAGGTGTGAACGGCAACGGCGAAACGGCAATTCTTGCTCATGCGAGATATGTAACTGTATCTGTTTCTAATGTCAAGGGCGTTTGCGCCAGACGACGCTCAGATTGTTGGCGGGCATGGCGATGGTGTCTTGCAGTTCAAGTCCGGCCGCCTGGGCCAGGGCATCGACCGCCTCCAGATCGCGCACCCCCCAACGCGGATCACGGGAACGCAGATCGGCATCGAAGGCGGTGTTCGAGGGAGCGCTCTGGCCGCCGCGCTTGAACGGTCCATAGACGGCCAAGATGCCGCCAGCCGGCAAGATGCGGCCGGCGCCTTCCATCAGCCCGACGCAGGATTCCCACGGGCTGATGTGGATCATGTTGGCGCAAAAGACCATGTCGGCGCTTTCGACGGGCCAGGGCAACTGGGCGACATCCAGCAGCAGGGGCGGGGCGATCCGATCGGTCAGTCCCTCGTCATGGCGCCATGCGGCGATGGAGCCAAGGCAATCAGGGTCGCCATCGCTGGGTTGCCAGCGCAATCCCGGGACCTGCGACGTAAACCAGCAGGCATGTTCGCCACTACCCGATGCGATTTCCAAAACCACCCCTTCGGGTGGGAGCCATGGCCGCAAGGCATCCAAGATCGGCCCACGGTTTCGGCCGGTTGCCGGGTAATGTCGCTTCATTGGGAAAATATCCACTTCATCATAAGGCTATTCCAAAGGGTAGGCGATTGTGGTTATAGTGCCGCCAGCCGCCGTCCCGAGACGGCGGCGGGAGAACGATCGTAAAGCGTATCTCCTCCTCAAGACTTAGGGGCGGGCCTTGGCTCGCCCTTTTTTTGTCGGCGGAAAACAAAAGGCCCCATCCAGTGGACGGGGCCTTGAATACAGGTGATGACCAAACCAGGCCTTACAGGCTGGACTGGACCCATTCCACCAGTTTGCTTTTCGGCAGAGCGCCGATCTTGGTGGCGGCGACCTGGCCATCCTTGAAAATCATCAAGGTGGGGATGCCGCGCACGCCGTACTTGCCCGGAGTGCCCGGATTCTCGTCGATATTGATCTTGGCGACGGTCAGCTTCCCTTCCAGGTCCTTGGCCAATTCTTCCAGGGTCGGGGCGATCTGGCGGCACGGGCCGCACCATTCGGCCCAGAAATCCACCAGGACCGGGCCAGAGGCCTTAAGAACATCGGCCTCGAAGGTCTGGTCAGTCACATTCATCATAGCCGTCTTCCTTGCGCTCTGTTTGTCGTATCGGAGCCAGTGGAGGCGCCGACAGGTCTTGGGCATCACTCTAGGAATCTGTTTGCGGGGCGTCAAGCGGAGCCCTGAAAATCCCATCCGCCCCTCGTGGTCCGATCCAGAGAAAAGGTTCATTTGCATGAGCCGCCTGTCTGGAGAATCGGCCCCCGAAATCAACGAATTATGCACTGATCCGTGCAGATGGTTCGGGGGGGCCGTCTGCACGGATCAGTGCACAAGATGGGGGGGCGGGGAAAAAGCTCAATGGTGGCGGACAAAGAAAAACCCCCCGACCCATGGGGGCGGGGGGTGAAGATTGGGAAAGTCCCGATCTTACTTGCCGTTGACGGCTTCCTTCAGACCCTTGCCAGCCGAGAATTTCGGCTGCTTCGAGGCGGGGATTTGAATCTTTTCGCCAGTGCGGGGGTTGCGGCCTTCCGAAGCGGCGCGGCTCGCGACCGAGAAGCTGCCGAAACCAACCAGACGCACCTCATCGCCGCCCTTCAGGGCCGCGGTGATCGCTTCGAACACGCCATCGACGGCCTTTTCCGAATCAGCCTTGGTCAGGCCAGAAAGCTCGGCGACGCGCGAAACCAGATCAGCCTTATTCATGGGTAATCGTTCCCCTGTAAGATTTTAAAGTGCGGACCCATCCGTATCCCCACCCCAATGCCAGAGCCCCACTTTCCCGTCAATGGGAGAAATGCTTGAAACCCTCAGCGGAAGCCGGTTTGCAGCAAAAGTTTGTGGAATTCTCGCAGGTGTTGCTCAGCCTTACCCGTTTCAGGGACACTGGCCAGGAACTTTTCCTCGAATTGCGGTTGGCGCAAATGTTCGATTACGCGCGACCGCGCCAGGTCCAGCGACTTGCCTTCGATCAAAACGCCGGAACCGCAGAACTTGATCAGGCGGATGGCGCGCAGCGCCAATGGATCGTCGGGCTTGTCGATCTTTTCGATCACTTCCTCGTCCAGCAGATAACGGGCCAGGACCTCGTCGACATGGCGGCCCAGACCACCACGGGTTTCGGTTTCCAGAGCCTCGGCGGCCAGCAGGTTGCGATTGGCGGCGGCCAATGCGGTCATCCGTTCTGGCGGCGGCTTGCGGATCGGCACCCATTTGTTGATGTGGTCGGCCTCGCGCACTTTGGCGATCAGCAGATCGGTCAGGCCGGCCCCCATGCCGCGCCCCAGCGGCCCATCGGCCAGGGCCAGCAGGTATTGAACCCCCAGCGTATGATCGCTGAAGGCCGACAGGGCCAAATCGATGGCCTGCGAGGCCGTCACCGTGCCCAGATGGGCATGGATGCGGGTGATGCGGTGCAAGATGGCCTCGGCCATGGCGCCGCCGCCCAGCACGCCCTTGTGGCTGACCACCCGGTGCATGACCTTGCAGAAGGTTTCGAATTCCTGCTTGGGTTCGTTGCGCGATAGCGGATTGGCCCCCCCCAATTCGCGGATTACCCGCGACAGCAGGACCGTCTTGGCCTGTTCAAGTGTGCCGGTGGCGAACAGGGCATTGAGGCCGCCAAAGATTTCCGGTGAGAATTTGGCCGGTTCGGCCTTGCCCTCGGCCAGATTGCACAATTGGATCAGCGCCGCCCCCAGATTGGACTGGAAGCCCAGCAGATCTTGAATCAGTTGGGCCGAAACGACGATGTCGGCAATGATGCCGTCGATCATCGGCAGGATCGGGGTGGTGGCGGCTTCGCCGGCCCAGCCGATCAAGATCTCCAATTTCCCCAACCACGACCGCGATTCCAAAAGCCTGAGGCTGATCATCGACAGGCACAGATAGGGGTGTTCCTCGCCGCCCTTTTCCACCTCGGCCAGGATGTCGGCCAAGGTCTTGGGCACCTTGAGCTTGCGGGCGGCGAATTTGCGCCCCCGCGCCACCAATTCGTCCCAGCTTTTCGACAAGAAGTCGCGACGGGCCTTGGCGTCCCCGCCAGCGGCCGCCGCCTGCAATGTCGCTATCCGGTCAATGGCGGCGAACAGCAGACTGCCCTTGTCGGCGAAGCGCTTCATTTCAGCGGCCGAATGCAACATCTCGGTGGGGGTGACCGTCACGTCGTCGAGATATTTGCGCACCAGCCGTCCCATGGTCAGCCGGGCTTCGGGGGCGAAGAAATCGGCCAATTGGGTGCACAAAGGGGCGTCACTGACCGGTGACAGCGACACGTCGGCGACGGAAGCCCGTAATGTCGTCGTCTTTTCTTGTATAACCGTTTCGGTGTGCAGGCCGTCCAGACGGCGGAAGTCGCGCACCACCCGGACCGCGCTGTGGTTGCCCTTTTGCAGCAGGTTGTCGGCGAAGGCCTTGGCCTTATCCTCGTCATCGGCGAATTGGGCGACAACCCAATGCTTGTCGGCCATGACCTGGATTTCAAACGAGACGTTGGGGCTGGCCATGGATCAGCCCCCCAAGCCGCGGCGGGCGCGGCGCTGGCGCGATTGCGCCACGCCGTCGGCGCCGATGATGCGGGCCAAGGCGGCGGCGGCCTGTTGTGCGGCGGCGGCGATCTTGGCCTCGCGCGTTTGGCCGGCGACCACTTCCAGCCACAGATGGGCCTCGATCTCATCCTTATGGACGCCGTGCCCGCTCAGATGCATTCCAGCCAGATTGAGCATGGCGATATCGTTGCCGGCCAAGGCGGCGCGGCGCAGCCAATAGGCGGCCGAGGTGGGATCGCTGTCTTGCAGCATCAGCCCCAAATTGATTTGGGCCTGAATCAGTCCCTGTTCCGACGCTTGGGTATAAAAATCAAGCGCGGCCTCGCCATCGCTGCCGCGCAGCATGTTGCCCAGATTGAACTGCGCTTCGGCGACGCCCTTGGCGGCGGCCTGGCGGTAAAAATCCTGGGCCTTGGCGCTGTCGATCTCGATGCCGTGGCCGGATTCGTACAAGGTCCCCAGGCTGAACAAGGCGGCGGCATCGCCTTGGGCGGCGGCCTTCTTGTACCATTGCTCGGCCACCTTGGCATCGGCCGGGCAGCCGCGGCCGGCGCGGATCATGTTGGCCAGATTGTATTGGGCTTCGGCATCGCCGGCCTTGGCGGCGGCAAGATACCAGCGCAAGGCCTCGCTGTCGTTGGCGCGCACGCCCAATCCCTGATCATACATCAAGGCCAGCGAATACTGGCCGTGCGGGTCGTTGGCCTTGGCCGCCTTGCCGTACCAGGAAACGGCCTCGACCTCGTCGACCTCGGTTCCGTGACCCAAGCGGTAGGCATTGCCCAGGCTGACCCAGGCGGCGGGGGTGTTGGCTTGTTTCAAGGAATCGATATCGACGAAGCCGCCTTCCAGGTCCAAGGGGTCGGCATCGGGTTCGGGTGCCGGCAAGGGGGCATCCATGCCGCCATCGCCTTCGGGGGCGGTGGCCGGCTTCAGGCTGTCGAGCAATTCGTCCAGGCTTTGCTGGTGCCGCGACGGGGTGTCGGCGGGAGGAGTGATATCGAAGCCCTGGGCCTGCATCTGTTGCAGCGAGCGGCCGGCTTGTGGGTGCCCCTGGGCGGCGGCGCGGTGCAGCCAAAGAACGGCCTCGGCCGGATCGCGGGTCACCTTCAACCCCTGGCGATAGGCTTCGCCCAGGCTGAATTGCGCCGTCACTTCCCCGGCTTCCGCCGCCTTACGATAGGCGGCGATGATTTCTGGTTCGCGTGCCATCCGCCCTTCCTTCCCTGTGCTCATCAAGATGCCGCAACGGGGGCGACAAGTCGAGGGATCAGGGTGCGATCACCACCCGGTTGCGGCCGTTCAGTTTGCCGTCATAAAGGGCACGGTCGGCCTGTTCGATGGCGTCATCGACCGACAGATCGGCGTTGATTTCGGCAATGCCGAAGGTGGCGGTGACCGGGATCGGGGTTCCGCGTTCATCGCTCAGGGCCAGCGCCTCGATGGCGGCGCGAATGCGTTCCAGCACCAAGGCGCCGTTCTCGGCATTGGTGCCGGGCAGGCACAGCAGGAATTCCTCGCCGCCATAGCGATAGACCACGTCGTAAGGGCGCACGGTGGCCTTGAGCACCGTCGCCACCGCCCGCAACACCTTGTCGCCTTGGGCATGGCCGAAACCGTCATTGATCTTCTTGAAGTGATCGATGTCGGCCAAGGCCAAGGCCAAAGGCAGTTTTTGCCGCAAGGACCGGTCACGTTCCCCCATCAGGTGACTACGCATGGATTGACGGTTGGCCAGCCCGGTCAGCGGATCGACGGTGGCCAGGACCTTCCACACTTCGCGCTCGACGCTTTGCGCGGTGGCGCCGAATTCCAGCACCGACATCATCAGCGTTTCGTAATCCGAGGTGGTGACGGTCAATCCGGCCTGGGCGCGGCCGGACAATTGGGCCGCCTTGTCGTGTACTTCGTCATGTTCGACAGCCAATTGGGCAAAACCGGAAAACTGGGCGAACGGGGTATCGCCGGCATTGCGGTGCCAGTGGTCGAACGGGCAGGCGATGGACGCCGGATCGGGAATCCTTGCCCCTTCCTCGCGGTTCAACACGGCCTGATACCAGCGATGCAGCCAGTCGAAATGACCGGCCAAAGCCTGCTGAAAAGCGGTTAGCGAGGCAAAGACCTCTTCCGGCTTCATGGCGTATCCCTATCTGATCGTTCGGGGGGGATAGCATGCTCTTTGGGTGTGTGCGCAGCAAGTGTCTTTAGACGCCCCACTCCAACCGCCAGTCGCCATAGGGTTGAATTTCGGGTTCCTCGCCATTGGCGCCAACCCAGGAATCGACCACGAATTCGCTGTCGGCGTCGTCGATGACAGTCACCGCCACATGTTGCAAGAAGACGGTGTAGCGGGTCACCAATTGCCCCAGGCGATGCTGTGTCAGCAGACCGGCAAGCAGCATCCGACCGAGATACGAGCGGGTGTTGACGGCCTCCGAGACGCAATCCAATTGCGTCGGATCGTCCCAATCCAGATGCCGGTTGCCGGGGGAATCGGCCCAACTGCCGTTGCGGGCGCCGACAAAGCTTTCCATCAGGGCAATGGCGCGGCCAATTTCCTGGCGTTCCGTCGCCGCATCGGCATCGCCGTTAAATTGGCGGCGGATTTCGTCGGCTTCGTCGTTGAACAGGGCGATGACGCTGTGATGGGAACAGGCGGTGCCGGCGCAGGCGATCAGAGGGGCGGTCAACGGATCGCCAACGGGGGCGTCATTGGCGGCGATGATGGCGGCGACCTGAAGATGCCAGTCGGTGGGGTCGGTGGCCAGCGCCGCGCTTTCCTGGGCCAAGGCAGGCGTTTGCAGCAACAGCATCGTCATCAGCACGATCAAATGCTTCATGAGGGGCCTCAGCGGATGATTAGACGTCCCAACAAGACTTCCACCGCTTTTTCCGCCCCCGGCTGCTTGCGCACCAGATCAAGAGCGATGGCCTTGACGGTTGCGGCGGGGTTGCCGCGCGAAAATTCTTCCCAGGTCATGGCCGACAGGGCATGGCTGATGAGAATGCCGATGGTTTTGTCTATCTTGGTCCCTTGTTCGTGGAAGACGACGCTGGCATCGACCACGACCATATGGAAAATACCGGCTTCATCCCAATATTCGACGTTGACGGTGGGGAGTTTCACGAAAACCTCATTGCCCTTGGCGCCGCCCGAGGCTAAGGCGGGCAGGGCGGGCAAGGCCAGGACGGCCCCGAGGAAAAGCCGGCGTTTCATGACGGTTCGGTCTCGGACAAGACAATGCGGGCTTCGGCCAACTCGGCCCCCATCAGGCGGATATTGCCCAACAGGGCGCCGACGATGACCCGGACCCCCTTGGGGGCTTTTTCCAGTTGTTCGGTCAGCCGCTCCTTGCCGATGACGACGCAGGCGGTTTCCTCTTCGGCCAGGGCCGAGGCCATGCGCGGCTGGTCGTCGATCAACGCCATTTCGCCGAAGATGCCGCCTTGCAGGATGGTGCCGATGGAAATATGGCGTCCTTGCACCGTCTTATAGACGGCGACGCGGCCATATTCGACCACATAGGCTTCCGAACCCGCCGCCCCTTCCTCGAAGATGAGCGAGCCGGAGGCGAACACCTTGCGCCGGGAATTGGAGAGATCGCTCATCCCTTGACGCCTCTGATCAGCTTTGCCGTTGGGCAGTGAAGTTCTTGGGAATTAGGATGGTGTTTTGCACCGGAGCGATGGAATCGCGTTTGGGGTAGTCGATGGTGTAGTGCAGACCACGGCTTTCCCGGCGCGCCAGGGCCGAACGCACGATCAGATCGGCAACCATGGCCAGATTGCGCAGTTCCAGCAGATTGTTGGTGACGCGGAAGGTGCCGTAATATTCGGCGATTTCCGACAACAGCAATTTGATGCGGTGCTTGGCCCGTTCCAGTCGCTTGGTTGACCGCACGATGCCGACATAATCCCACATGAAGCGGCGCAATTCGTCCCAGTTATGGGCGACCACCACTTCTTCATCCGAATCGGTGACCCAGCTTTCGTCCCAGGCGGCCAAGACCGGCGGCGGCGCGATCGCGGCCAGCTTGCCGGCGATGTCGCCGGCGGCGGCGGCGCCGAACACCAGACATTCCAGCAGCGAGTTGGACGCCATGCGGTTGGCTCCGTGCAGACCCGTGCACGAGACTTCGCCGATGGCATAGAGATTGGGGACGTCGGTGCGGCCGGACAGATCGGTCAAGACGCCGCCACAGGTGTAATGGGCGGCGGGCACCACCGGGATCGGTTCCTTGGTCATGTCGATGCCGAATTTCAGGCATTCGGCGTGGACGGTGGGGAAATGGCTGGTGATGAAATCGGCCGGCTTGTGGCTGATGTCCAGATAGACGTTGGAGCAACCCAACCGCTTCATCACGTCATCGATGGCGCGGGCGACCACGTCACGCGGGGCCAGCTCGCCGCGCGGGTCGTAATCGTCCATGAATCGGCTGCCATCGGGACGCAACAGATGGCCGCCCTCGCCGCGCACCGCCTCGGTAACCAGGAAGGTCTTGGCTTTGGGGTGATAAAGGCAGGTGGGATGGAATTGCGAGAATTCCATGTTGGCGACACGGCAGCCGGCGCGCCAAGCCATGGCGATGCCGTCGCCGGTCGAGCCGTCGGGATTGGACGAATACAGATAGACGCGGCTGGCGCCGCCGGTGGCCAGAACCACCGACCGGGCCGGGAAGGTGCGGACGTGACCGCTGGAGCGGTCCAGCCCATAGGCGCCGACACAGCGGCCCAGGCGGCCGCCGCCCAGGCGCTCGCGGATCAGATCGACGGCGATGTGGTGTTCGAACACCTCGGCCCCCGATTCGATGATGCGTTCCATCAGGGCGGTCTGGACCGCTTTTCCGGTGGCGTCGGCGGAATGGATAACCCGGCGGTGCGAATGGCCCCCCTCGCGGGTCAGGTGGTAATCGCCGCCTTCACGGTCGAACAGCACGCCTTGGTCGATCAGCCATTGAATGGCCGGCTTGGCGTTATCGACGACGAAGCGCACGGTGTCGGCGTTGCACAGACCGCCGCCAGCGGTCAGCGTATCGGCCAGATGGGCGTCGGTGGTGTCGGTGGCGTCCAATACGGCGGCGATGCCGCCTTGGGCGTACATGGTGCTGCCTTCGGACAGCGGCCCCTTGGCCAAGATGGCGATGCGGGCTTGGGGCTTGGCCTCAAGCACGCGCAAGGCCAGCGACAGACCGGCGGCGCCGGAACCGATGATCAAAAGATCATAGGACATGGGAAAAGTCCTCTCAGCTCCAGTCCAGGCCGATATCAACGGCCGGGGCGGATTGGGTGATGCGGCCGACCGAGACGAAATCGACGCCGGTTTCGGCAATGGCGCGGATGGTTTCAAGCGTGACGCCGCCCGAAGCCTCGGTCTTGCAGCGGCCGGCCACCACCGCCACCGCCTGACGCAGGGTGTCGGGGGTCATGTTGTCCAGCAGCACGATATCGGCGCCGGCTTCCACCGCTTCGGTCACCTGGGCCAAGGTGTCGCATTCGGCTTCGATATTGGGGTGGCCGGCATTCTTGGCCGCCCGCACCGCCTGGCCGACACCGCCGCAGACGGCGATGTGGTTGTCCTTGATCAGCACGCCGTCATAAAGGCCGATGCGATGGTTTTTCGCCCCGCCGCACAAGGTGGCGTATTTGGACAATTTGCGCAGGCCGGGAATGGTCTTCCTGGTGTCCAGCAACGTACAGCCGGTGCCGGCGATCCGGTCGGCATATTCGGCGGTGACGGTGGCGATGCCGCTCATCAACTGCAACAGATTGAGCGCCGTGCGTTCAGCCGTCAACAAGCCGCGCGCCGGGCCTTCGATTTCGGCCAGGATGGTGCCGGGGGGGACCTTTTGCCCGTCGCTGACCTTGGCGGCGAAGCGGGTTTCGGGCGCCACCATGCGAAAGGCCTCGGCCGCCACCGGCAGGCCCGAAATGATCATGGCGTGTCGCGCCTGCATGACGCCCTTAAAGCGCAAATCGGCGGGAATGACCGAGGTCGAGGTGATGTCGCCGGCTTCCAGATCATTGCCGCCGACATCTTCGCTCAACGCCGCCAAGATGACCCGGCGGGCGTCGATCATGTCGATCTTATTGGGCATTGCTGCTGCCTCCCATGGGAACGGAGGCCGACAATTCCAGCATGCGCTCCAAGGGTTTCAGCGCCTTGATGCGCAGATCCTCGGGGACCTCGATGGCCGGGCCGGCATTGGCCATGGCCAGATAGATCTTTTCCAGGGTGTTCTTGGCCATGAACGGGCAATCGGCGCATGACGCGCATTCCCCTTCGGCGAATGGGGCGGGAATGAAGGTCTTGCCCGGCGCCGCCTTGGTCATCTGGTGGATGATGTGCGGCTCGGTGGCGATGATGAATTCCTGGTTATCGGTCTTGACCACGTATTCCAAGATGCCCTTGGTCGAGCCGATGTAATCGGCATGGCGCAGCACCGTTTCCGGGCATTCCGGGTGGGCGGCGACCAGGGCCTGGGGATGGCGGGTCTTGAGCTTGACCAGTTCCTTTTCCGAGAATTGCTCGTGGATGATGCAGCTGCCCGGCCACAATGTCATCTCGCGCCCGGTTTTCTTGGCGATAAAGGCGCCAAGGTGACGGTCGGGGGCAAACAGGATCGGCTTGTCCAGGGGCAGGGAATTGACGATCACCTCGGCATTGGACGAGGTGACGATGACGTCGGACAGCGCCTTGATGTCGGCGGAACAGTTGATATAGGTCACCGCGACATGATCGGGGTGCTTGGCGCGGAAGGCGGCGAAAGGCTCGGGGCGGCAGGATTCCTCCAACGAGCAACCGGCTTCGGCGTCGGGGATGACCACGATTTTGGACGGCGACAGGATTTTCGCCACTTCGCCCATGAAGCGGACGCCGCAAAAGACGATCATATCGGCAGTGGTCGCCGCCGCTTTGCGCGACAGGTCCAGCGAATCGCCAACAAAGTCGGCCAGATCCTGAATTTCACCCTCTTGATAATAATGGGCCAGGATGACGGCGTTCTTTTCGCGGCGCAGGCGGTTGATCGCTTCCACCAGATCCAGGGTGGGATCCAGGTCGGCCTCGGTCAGGGCGCCGGGGGAAAGCGGTAGCACGGTATCGGTCATGGGGGGTATCGGCCTCGGGTCGGGGGGAGTGGCGGACTCCCGAATTCCTGAATATTGAAGTAAGAGCTAATTTTGTCGCCAAAGGCAACCCGTCAGGCAACGTCTTACAAAATAGGTAGAACGTATGCCGACTAAAGATGGGCGGCAGCCATACCGATAGGAGGCTGTGAGAAACATTGAAATTTAGCCATTATAGGGCCGTGTTCATTGGGTTTTCATAGGATTGGAACATGGCTGCTGCCGTGGCGAGAGAAGGCTTTGACAATCCGCCCTTGATCGTTGTGATTGAAGACGAGCCCATGGTGTTGATGGCTTACGAACTGATGTTTGAAGCTTGGGGGTATCGCTTCGTCGGCGCCGATTGCGCCAGTTCCGCCTTGACCCAGTTGATGGTGCTGCGGCGGGCGCCGGATTTCATCGTTGCCGATTATCGGTTGGCCGAAGGCAACACCGGAACCCAGGCGATCAGCTTGCTGCGTCAGGCCTTTGGCCATGACATTCCCGGTTTGCTGGTGACCGGGGAAACCTCCATCGAAACGCTGCGCGACGCGGCTTCCACCGGTTTCCCGCTGTTGCGCAAGCCGGTCAATTCCCGGCAATTGCAAGATGCGGTGGTCCGCTGCATCGGCGGGGCCTGCTGACCGGCTGTGCCGACCGAAGCTGACGCGGCGAGCAAAAACCGAGCCCCTGAGCCACATTCAAGGCATCGCGCCCTAAAGAAGCTTGACCGCTAAAACGCCGACGACGATCAGCGCCACGGTAGCGGTCATCACCAAGGTCAGGCGCTTTTCGACGAAGTCGCGGATGGGGGGGCCGAATTTCCACAGCAAGGCGGCGACGATGAAAAAGCGCATGGCGCGGGCAACGATGCTGGCGATGGTGAATTGCGCCAGATCAAAGTGGAAGGCGCCGGCGGCGATGGTGATCAGCTTATAGGGGATGGGCGTCGCCCCTTTGACGATGATGACCCAGGCGCCGTACTGATCCACCAGGGGGCGGAACGCCTCGAATTTCTCGGCCAGATGGAACAGGTTCAAAATGGCCACGCCGACGGTGTCCATGAAGAAATAGCCGATGGCATAGCCCAGATAGCCGCCGGCCACCGATGACAGCGTGCACACCAGGGCGATGCGCCACCAACGGCTTGGGCTGGCCAGGACCAAGGGAATGAGCATCAGATCGGGCGGAATGGGAAAGAACGAGCTTTCGACGAACGAAATCAGCGCCAACCACCAGATGGCATGGCGGTGCGCAGCCTTTTCCATCATCCAATCATAGGTTTTTTGCAGCATTCCAAAGGCTCCGGTTCGATGCAAAGGGGTGTAGCATGCCTGTCTGCATTGCCCAAGCGCTTGTGTTGTCGGCATTTCGGCGGCACTCTCGGGGCGGATGGGTCAGTGCACAATTCGTTGATTCCATGGTCCGGTCCAGACAGACGGTTCATGCCCATGAACCGTCTGTCTGGACCGGACCATGAGGGGGTGACATGCGCAGGGTACGGGCTTGGATGACGTTTGCCGCCCTTTCGGCCGCGCCGGCCGCCTGGGCTCAGGACGGCACCGGGGTCGAAGCCATGACGGCCTGGGCCGATCCGGTGGTCATGGCGCTGGGGGCCGGTGTTCTGGCCTCGGTGTTGTTGCCGGTCATTGTCTGGGCCCGGCTGCGGCTGAACCGGGTCAGCCAGTTGGCGGCTTTGGCCGAGGCGCGGGTCGAGGCGCTGCGGGAATGTCTGGGCTCCAGCTCCGACGGCTATTTATGTTGGCTTGATGAATTCGGCTGTTCGCGCCGGCTGGCGATCCTGCTGGGACTGCCGCGCGGGCTGGATTCGTCGCTGGACGACGTGCTGGCGGTTTTCATCCCCGAGGATGCGGGGCGGCTGACCGCGATGATGAACCGCTTGCGCGACGAAGGCGAGGTTTTCGAGCTGGATCTGGCCATGGCCGATGGCGGCCGCCGTATCCGCGCCATGGGCGTGCGCGCCGCGTCGCCCGCCGGCGAGACCCTGGCCGATCTGGTCTGGTTTCGCGATGTCAGCGACAGCGCCGGCGCGGTTGACGATCTGGCGCGTTCGCTGCAAGCCTTGGCCGTCGACACCACCCATCTGAAAGCCCTGATCGATTCCTTGCCGATGCCGGTATGGCTGCGTGACGAGGATTTGTCGGTGCTGATGGTCAATCGCGCTTATGCGGCGGCGGTGGAAACGGCCAGCCCCGAAGCGGCGGTGCAGGCCCAGGTGGAACTGGCTTCCGATGATCATGTGCGCGAAGCCCGCGCCCTGGCCGCCCGCGCCCGCGCCGCCGGGGAACCGCGTTCGGCCAGCTTTCATCTGGTGCTGGCCGGCGAACGGCGGCTAGCCCATGTCACCGAGACGCCCATCGCCGTGGGCGACACCTTGCTGACCGCCGGTTTCATCGAGGATCATACCCGTATCGAGGAATTGCAAGAACAGCTCAGCCACCATGTCAGTGCCCAGGTGGAAGTGCTGGAACGGCTATCGACCGCCATCGCCATCTTTACCACCGACACCAGACTGGCCTTCTTCAACACCGCCTTCACCCGGTTGTGGCGACTGGACCGCGAATGGCTGGAAGCGCAGCCCACTTACGGCGCCGTGCTTGACGCCCTGCGCGACCGCCGTCTGCTGCCCGAAACCGCGGATTATCGGGCGTCGAAAGAACAGGAGCTGCGCCGGTTCATCTCGTTGATAGATCCCATCGAGACGCTGATGCATCTGCCCGACGGCCGCACCTTGCGCCGGGTGGTGTCGCCGCATCCCTATGGCGGGCTGATCTTCACCTACGAGGATTTCACCGACACCTTGGCGATGGAGCGTTCGTTCAACACCGCCATGGCGGTGCAGCGGGCGACGCTGGATCACCTGCACGAAGGCTTGGCGGTGTTCGGCGATGATCGTCGGCTGAAACTGTCCAATCCGGCCTTTGCCCGCATGTGGGGACTGACCGATGCCGAACTGGCGGGAGAGCCGCATCTGAATGAACTGGTCGAACGGTTGCGGCCTTATTTCGAAGGCCGGCCCGACCGCGCCTCGATTTGGGGGAGCGCCCGCGAACGCCTGCTGGCCCAAGTCGGCGCCCGCCACGGCGGCGAATGGCGGCTGGAGCGCCAAGACGGGGTGATCTTGGATTGCGCCTCGGTGCCGTTGCCCGACGGCGCCAGCCTGTTGGCCTTCTTGGATGTCACCGACACCGCCCGGGTCGAGCGCGCCTTGATCGAGCGCAACGAGGCCCTGGCCGCCGCCGACACCTTGAAAAGCGAATTCATCGCCAATGTCTCGGCCGAGGTGGCCAAGCCCTTGACCACGATTATCGGCTTCGCCGAAATGCTGGATTCCGATTATTTCGGCAAGTTGACCAAACGCCAGCACGATTACATGAAAGGCATCGTCGAGGCCGGCAATGCCCTGAAATCCCTGGTGGCCGATATCCTTGACCTTGCCGCCATCGAGGCTGGGCACTTGACCTTGGAACTGGATACGGTGGACATCCACCCCATGCTGTCCTCGGTGTTGGGGCTGGTGCGCGAGCGGGTGCGCGAAAAAAAGCTGCAACTTGATTTCGATTGTCCGCTGGATATCGGCTGGATCGTCGCCGACCAACGTCGTTTGCGTCAGGTGATGTTCAATCTGATCGGCAATGCGGTGAAATACACCCCCAATGGCGGCGCCATCGTCGTCAAGGCCGAACGGCGGAAAGGCGAAATGGCCCTGATCGTCGGCGATACCGGCCCCGGTATCCCCCCCGAAGACATGGAGCGGGTGTTCAACAGCTTTGTCCGCACCATTCACGACGGCCAGGACGGCGCCGGTCTGGGTCTTGCCCTGGTGCGGCGTTTCGTCGAATTGCACGGCGGCACGGTGATGCTGGATTCCGCCCCGCAATCCGGCACGACGGTGACGGTGCGACTCCCGGCGGGGGCGGGGGAATAGCCCCGCCGCGCCGAAAGGGCGTTAGCGTCCCAGCAGCTTGGGCACCCGATTGCCGCGCAGCCGGAAGGCGTCGGGCATGCCCTTGCCCAACAGCGGGCGCAGGTACAGGCGGAAGGCGTCGGTGACATCGGTACCGTTGGCGGCGATGAATTCGTCTTCCATCACCCTGGTCTTGCCGGCGACCATGTCCAGCGGCATCAGCTTGTAATCGACCGAATAAAAGCCGGTGCGGTGGATGGTCACCGAGCCGTCTTGCTGGCCCCACATGGCGAATTGCACCGCTTTTTCCCCGACTTCGCGCGCCTCGCGCTGATCGACGTCGGAGACACAGCCGACGAACGAGCGTTGCAGATAGCCGAAAGTGTCGCCGCGGACCCGCTTGATCCCCAGCTTGCCCTTGATTTCCTGACACAGCAGGTCGGCCAAGGCGCCGGTGCCCGATAATTGGATGTTGCCGTGGGCATCCTTTTCGATTTCCTGGGCCAGTTGGGTGATGATCGGGTTGCCCGATTCGTCGTGGATGCCCTCGGATACGGCGATGACGCAGCGGCCGTATTTTTCCTGGGTGGCTTTGACATCGGACAGGAAGCTGTCGACCTTGAAGGTGCGCTCCGGCAGATAGATCAGATGCGGGCCGTCATCGGGAAATTTCTTGCCCAAGGCCGAGGCGGCGGTGAGAAAGCCGGCATGGCGGCCCATGACCACCGCCAGATAGACGCCGGGCAGGGCAGCGTTGTCCAGGTTGGCGCCCATGAACGACTGAGCGACGAAGCGCGCCGCCGAGGGGAAGCCGGGGGTGTGGTCGTTGTGGACCAGATCGTTGTCGATGGTCTTGGGGATATGGATGCAGCGCAGCGGATAGCCGGCCTTGCGCGCTTCTTCCGAGACGATGCGCACGGTGTCGGATGAATCGTTGCCGCCGATATAGAAGAAATAGGCGATGCCGTGGGCTTGCAGGACTTTGAACACTTCCTGGCAATATTTCAGGTCGGGCTTGTCCCGGGTCGAGCCCAGGGCCGAGGACGGGGTGTCGGCGACCATTTCCAGATTGTGGCTGGTCTCTTGCGTCAGGTCGAGGAAGTCCTCGTTGATGATGCCGCGCACGCCGTGATAGCCGCCATAGACCAGATCGACGTTGCGGAACTTGCGGGCTTCCAGCACCACCCCGGTCATGGATTGATTGATGACGGCGGTCGGTCCGCCCCCTTGTGCCACCAGAACCTTGCCGTGCAACATTGGGACGTCCTCTCGGTTGTTTGACCCGAGGATACGCGCAAAAATCGGTGCGGTGCCAGGGAGAAAGGGGCTTGTCCGCCCAAAGGGCAGGCACCATGTTGGGGTTTGGCCGCCCGTTCGGGCGGGTTTGAACCGGAGGAAAGCGACGTTGAGCGTGGAATCGCCTTGTATTTCCGTTTGCCAGATCGACGATGACGGCTATTGCATCGGCTGCGGCCGCACCATCGAGGAAATCCGTGGCTGGAAACGGTCGTCCGATGACGAGAAGACCGAAGTCCTGAGCCGGGTCGCCGAGCGCCAGGGACCGGCTCAGTGACCGATCCGCGCGCGACCGCCATTGTCGAATTTTGGTTCGCTCCGGGCATGGAGCGGCGCTGGTTCGCTTCCGATGCGGATTTCGATCGCCAATTGGCCGAACGCTTCGGCGCCGATCTGGCTCTGGCCGCCCAGGGGCAGTTGGATCATTGGCTCGAGCGGGCTGACACGGCCCTGGCCTTGATTATTTTGCTCGATCAGGTGCCGCGCAATGTCTTTCGCGGCAAGTATCAGGCCTTCGCCTTCGATTCCAAGGCGCTGGCCTTGGCCGAAGGCGCCTTGTTGCGCGGCCATGATCGGGCGCTGGCCCCGATCCGCCGCCGCTTCCTTTATCTGCCCTTCGAACATTCCGAAGTTCTGGCCGATCAGAAATATTGCGTGTCGCTGTTCGAACAGGCCGGCGACGACTCGGAAGGCCTGGAATACGCTCGCCAGCATCTGGCGGTGATCGAACGTTTCGGCCGTTTTCCCCATCGAAACGCAGCGCTGGAACGTGAAACCACACCGGAAGAAGAAATCTATCTGGCCCAAGGCGGCGGGTTTTAACGTCACCGCCGCTTGCTCGTGGCCCAATCCCGTTGCACATTAAGGCCGGTGGGCAAGGGGGCAAGAGTGGCCGAGGAAATAAGGATCAAATACAGCGACTACCGGCGCGAAACCCGGGTCCGCAAGCGGTCACTCAGTTTCAGCAAGCTGACCCGGCTGGCGGCCAAGCGCCGGGCCGAGGCGGGGGCGCCGCGCTGGCGGCGGGTCCATTTGAATGCCCCCCAAGTGGTCAACATCCTCAGCCCCTATATTGGCGGCAAGGTCGGAGAGCAATTTCGCGCCATCGCCCCGCTGGCCGTCTATCTGGCGGTCTTTCAGTTGCTGGTGCTGCACCAGCATATCGAGCAGCCGTGGTCGGTGTTCGGCGGCCTGATCGCCACCTTGGTCGGCTTGATGCTGTTCATGGAAGGCCTGCGCCTGGGGCTGATGCCGTTCGGCGAGACCATCGGCCATTATCTGCCGCGCCATCACGGTTTGACGGCGGTGCTGGTGGTGGCGTTGATGCTGGGGATGGGGGTGACGTTCGCCGAGCCGGCCATCGGCGCCTTGCGTGCCGCCGGTGCCTTGGTCCAGCCCCAGCGCGCGCCTTATTTGTACGCCATGCTCAATGGCTGGGCCCATTGGCTGGTGCTGGCGGTGGCCATCGGCGTCGGCTTGGCCGCCATCATCGGCATGCTGATGTTTCTGCGGTCCTGGAGTCTGAAGATTCCCGTCACCTTGTGCACCCTGGGGGCATTGGGCTTGACGGTGTTGATGGTCGATGATCCGGCCCTGGCCCCCCTGGTCGGGTTGGCCTGGGATTGCGGCGGCGTCACCACCGGGCCGGTGACGGTGCCGCTGGTCCTGGCCTTGGGCATTGGCGTCGCTGGTTCGGCCGGCAAGGGCGAAAGTTCGTTGGTTGGTTTCGGCATCGTTACCTTGGCGTCGCTGTTGCCGGTGCTGGCCGTGCTGGCGCTGGGCTTGCTGCTGGCGGCTTTGGTGACGCCGGATCAGGCCATGGCCTTGGGCCGTGCCGCCGCCGAGACGTCATGGACGAGCAAGACGCCGGCGGCGGAAATCATCTCGGCCTTGCGCGCCATCTTGCCCTTGGTGGTTTTTCTGGCTTTGGTCGCCCGTTTCGCCCGTGCCGCCATCGCCGACCGGCCGGTTCTGATCTTCGGCATCGCCTTGGCCTTGGCCGGCATGGCCTTGTTCAATATCGGCCTCAGCTATGGGTTGGCGGCGCTGGGCGGGCAAACCGGCAATGTGGTGCCGGGGGCCTTTGCTTTCTTGCCCGGCCTGAACGGTTCGCCCATGTATGATTACGGCATCGGCGTTGCCGTCGCCGTCTTGTTCGCGGTGGTGTTGGGCTTTGGCGCCACCATCGCCGAGCCGGCGCTTAACGCCATGGGGGCGACGGTGGAAACCTTGTCCAATGGCGCTTTCGGCAAGCGCATGCTGATCTGGGCGGTGTCGGCCGGGGTCGCCACCGGCCTGGGGCTGGGGGTGCTCAAGCTGGTCTTGGCCTTGCCGTTGTGGTGGTTCTTGCTGCCCGGCTATGGCTTGGCCCTGGTGATGACCTGGTTATCGACCGAGACCTTTGTCAATGTCGGCTGGGACAGCGCCGGGGTCACCACCGGTCCGGTCACCGTGCCGCTGGTGTTGGCCATGGGGTTGGGCTTTGGCGGCGCCGTCGGCGCCGTCGATGGTTTCGGCTTGCTGGCCTTGGCCTCGCTTGGTCCGATATTGTCGGTGCTGGGTTTGGGCTTGTTCATCCGCTTGCGGCACCGTCTGTCCGCCATCCCCATTTTGTTGACCGACCCGCAGGAGGCGGGATCATGACCCTGACCATTCCGGTTCTGACCGACGTTCATCTGATCACCTGCATCGTCCAGCGCGGTCGCGCCGATGCCGTGGTCCAGGCCGCCATCGAGGCCGGGGCCGAAGGCGCCACCATCCACTTTGCCCGTGGGACCGGGTTGCGGGAAAAACTGGGGTTGCTGGCGGTGGCGGTGAATGCGGAAAAGGAAGTCATTTCCATCGCCGTGTCGCGCGACCAGCTGAATTACGTGTTCGAGCGCATGTTCCTGGCCGGCAAGCTGGACACGCCGGGCATGGGCTTCATGTATGTCACTCCGGTCGAGCGCGCCGCCACCCATATCCCTCCCGAAATTTTGGAGAAACTGATCGGTGAGCGCTGAGCCGAGCCATTGGTTGATCCGCTGCGTTGTCGTCGGCGGCGCCACCCGGCCGTTCTTGTCGCGATTGGCGCGGGAGAAGGGGGTGTGGAATTTCTTTTTCAACGGCTCGCGCAGTGCTGTCGCCGACCACAGCCGCACCCGTGCCCGCGTGGTGCAATTCGTCGAAAACGAGGAATTCTTCATTGTCGTCGAGAGCGAGCGCCTGAGCGAGATCATGGAGTTTTGCTACGTCAGTCTGCATCTGGATCAGCCCGGCCGCGGCACCTTGTACGTGACCCCGACCGAACGGGTCAGCGGCTTTGTCTTGACCGAGGACGCGGCGTTGGACTGACAAGTGTTTGCGTGTGTGCCCACCCATGCTATGGTCCCGGCGCTATTTCGCCGCATATGGGCAACCAATTGAGCAAACACAAGATTTCCCTGGATCACTCGTCCCGATCACTGATGCGCCGCCTGATCAAGGAGGGGATGCGTCCGTATCTGGGCAAAGTCATCCTGGCCGCCCTGTGCATGGGTATTTCCGCCGCCGCCACCGCCGGCTATGCCCTGCTGATGGATCCGGTGATCAACGACATTTTCGTCAATCGGCGCTCTGAGCTGCTGTGGCCGCTGGCTTTGGCGGTGCTGGGCACCTTTATCGCCAAGTCGTTCGCCGGCTATGGCGAGGCGGTGTTGCTGTCGAAAGTGGGCTTGCAGGTCATCGCCGACATGCAGAACCGGCTGTTCCGCCACTTGATGCGGCTTGACGTCCAGTTCTTTCATGACATGCAGACCGGGCGCATCTTGTCGCGGCTGACCAACGATGTCGCCGCCATGCGCTTCGCCGTTTCCAACGCCTTGACCGGCCTGTGCAAGGACGCCGCCGAGGCGGTGTTCCTGATCGCCGCCATGTTCTATCAAGACTGGCAATTGGCCACTTTCAGCTTCATCTTCTTTCCCATCGCGGTGCTGCCGATCGCCCGTCTGGGCAAGCGCATGCGCAAGGTCAGCGCCAATACCCAAGAACAGCAGGCGCAACTGACCATCTATCTGGAACAGGCGATCCAGGGGATCCGCGTGGTCAAGGCCTATGGCATGGAAGATTACGAGGATCGCAAGGTCGGCGGTCTGGTCGGCACCTTGCGCGATCTGACCTTCAAGGCTGCCCGGGTGCGTTCGGCGTCGTCGCCGATCATGGAATTCCTCGGCGGTTTCGCCATCACCGTGGTCATCGTTTATGGCGGTTCGCGCGTGATCGAAGGCCCGACCACGCCGGGCGCCTTCATGTCCTTCATCACCGCGTTGATGCTGGCCTATCGGCCGTTGAAGAATCTGGCCAATTTGAACACCAACCTGCAAGAAGGCCTGGCCGCCGCGTCCCGTTGTTTCTCGGTGCTCGATACCGAGGCGGTGATCCGCGACCGTGCCGGCGCCCAGGATCTGGTGTTGCGCGAAGGCAATGTCCGCTTCGACGGCGTGTTCTTCACCTATGACGGCATCAAGGCGGCGCTGGACGGGGTGTCCATGGACATTCCCGGCGGCAAGACGGTGGCCCTGGTCGGGCCGTCGGGGGCGGGCAAAAGCACCATTCTTAATCTGCTGCCGCGATTTTACGATGTCACCGACGGCAATATCGCCATCGACGGCACCGATATCCGCGACGTCGGCATGGATTCCCTGCGGGCTCGGATTTCCCTGGTCAGCCAGGAAATCGTCCTGTTCGACGACACCATCCGCGCCAACATCGCCTATGGCCGTTTTGGCGCTACCGACGAGGAAATCGAGGCCGCCGCCCGTGCCGCCGCCGCCCATGATTTCATTTTGTCGCTGCCCGATGGCTATGACACCATGGTGGGCGAGCGCGGACTCAATTTGTCGGGCGGTCAGCGTCAGCGCTTGGCCATCGCCCGCGCCATGTTGAAGAACGCCCCCATTTTGTTGCTGGATGAAGCGACCAGCGCGTTGGACACCGAATCCGAACGCCAGGTGCAGACGGCGCTGGAGCATCTGATGAAGGGGCGCACCACCATCGTTATCGCCCATCGCCTGTCCACCGTGGTCAATGCCGATCTGATCCATGTGCTTGATCGCGGGCGGGTGGTGGAATCGGGGGATCACAATGCCTTGTTGGCCCATGGCGGCGTCTATGCCCGCCTGTATGCCCTGCAATTCTCTGGCGATGTCAGCGACAAGCGCTAATGGGCTGGTCTGGATCAGGGCGTTAGAACGGAGAATCCTGCGTGGGATTGGCCAAGCGCATCGGTAAGAACGAAACCATCCGAGGCTTTCTGTGCTGGTTGGCGGCGCAGTACATCCGGCTGATTTGGCTGACCGGGCGTTGGCAGGTGGAAAACGGCCATATCCCGGTTGCCTTTTGGGATCAGGACAAGCCGTTCATTCTGGCCTTTTGGCATGGCCGCTTGCTGATGATGATGAAAAGCTGGCGACCGGGCGTGCCCATCCACATGCTGGCCAGTGAACATCGCGACGGCCAGTTGATCGTGCGGACGTCGGCTTATTTCGGCATCGGTTCGGTGACCGGATCGACGTCTCGCGGTGGCGTCGCGGCGCTGCGGGCGATGATGCGGCTGCTGAAAGCGGGGGAATGCGTCGGCATTACTCCCGATGGCCCCAAGGGGCCGCGCATGCGGGCCACCGACGGCATCATCACCTTGGCCAAGCTGTCGGGATGTCCGATCATTCCGCTGACCTATTCGGTGTCGCCGCGTCCGTTGCTGCGGTCGTGGGATCGCTTTTTGGTGCCGCGGCCGTTCGGGCGCGGCGTGTTCATCTGGGGTGAGCCGATCTGGGTCGGGCGCGATGCCGATGTCGATCAGGTCGAGGCCTTGCGCCAGCACATCGAGCAGACCCTGAACGCCATGGCCGACCGGGCCGACGGCTTGATGGGGCAAGAGCCGGTGGCGCCGGCATGATGTATGGACTTTACCGGATCGCCTCACGCGTGCTGGGGCCTGTCATCGCGATTTATCTGAACCGGCGGATGGCGCGGGGGAAGGAAGACCCGCGACGCTTTCCCGAACGCAAGGGAATTGCCAGCCAATCCCGCCCGCCGGGGCCGTTGGTCTGGCTGCACGCCGCCAGCGTCGGCGAGGCCTTGTCGTTGTTGCCGTTGGTTGATCGTCTGCTGGCGCGCAAGCTGGGGGTGCTGATGACCACCGGCACGGTGTCGTCGGCGACGCTGATGGCGGAGCGATTGCCGGCCGGGGCGATTCATCAATTCGTGCCGGTGGATCGCGTCGCCTGGATCCGGCGTTTCCTTGATCACTGGCGGCCCGATCTGGTGCTGTGGGCCGAATCCGATTTTTGGCCCAATATCCTTTGCGAAATAAAGGCCCGCCGGCTGCCGCTGATCCTGGTGCAAGGGCGGGTGTCGCCGCGTTCCTTGGATGGGTGGAAAAAAGCGCCGGGCTTTATCGCCAACATCTTGGGCCGGTTTGATTTATGCCTGGGACAGACGCCGGGCGACGCCGAGCGGCTGCGTGTCTTGGGCGGCGGCGATTGTCGGTGCGTGGGCAATTTGAAACAGGCGGTGCCGCCATTGCCTTGCGACGAGGTGGAATTGGCGCGTCTGCGCCACGGCGTGGGCGACCGGCCCTTATGGTTGGCCGCCAGCACCCATTCCGGCGAAGAGGCGTTGGTGGGGCGTGTCCACCGCCATCTGGCCGAACGGTTTCCCCGCTTGTTGACGGTGATCGTCCCCCGCCATCCCCACCGGGGCGGCGAAATCCAGAGCGAGTTGAAAGCCTTGGGGCTGTCGGCGCGACGGCGTTCAGCCGGCGACGGCGTTGATGATGGTGTCTATATCGCCGACACCATGGGGGAATTGGGCTTGTTTTATCGGCTGGCCCCCATCGTGTTCATGGGCAAAAGCCTGTGTGTCGAGGGGGGGCAGAATCCGTTCGAACCGGCGCGGCTGGGGGCGGCGGTTCTGTTCGGCCCGCGCATGAGCAATTTTCCCGACATGGTGCCGTCCATGCTGGCCGCCAAAGCGGCGGAAACGGTGGCGGACGAAGTCGCGCTGACCCAGGCGGTGGAAAAATTGCTGGCCGCTCCGGAAATATTGCGGGATCGACGCGCCGCCGCCCTGGGGTGGAGCGAGGCCGAGGCCGGTGCCCTGGATGCGGTGATCGGCGCATTGCGTCCCTGGTTGGAGGCGTTGGATGCGCGCGCCTGAATTCTGGCGCCATCAGGGGTGGCCGGCACGTCTGCTGGCGCCGTTGGCGCGTCTGTATGCCTGGGGCGGCCGCCGCAAACGCCAAGCGGGGGGCGGCTTTCGTGCCGCCATGCCGGTTATTTGCGTCGGCAATATCGTCGCTGGCGGCGCCGGCAAGACTCCGGTTTGCCTGGCTTTGGCCGCCGACCTGCGGGCGCGGGGGCATCAACCGCATTTTCTCACTCGTGGCTATGGCGGTACCGAGGTCGGGCCGCGTCTGGTCGATCCGCTGCGCCACAACGCCGAACGCGTCGGCGACGAAGCCTTGCTGCTGGCCGCCCATGCCCCCACCTGGGTGTCGCGATGCCGCCCCGATGGCGCCATCGCCGCCGCCGAATTGGCGGCCGAGGCGCTGATCATGGATGACGGCTTCCAAAACGGTTCGTTGCGCCATGATCTGGCGCTGGTGGTGGTCGATGGCGGCTATGGTTTTGGCAATGGCCGGGTTATTCCCGCCGGTCCCTGCCGCGAACCGGTGGCCGAAGGGCTGGCCCGTGCCGATGCGGTGGTGCTGATCGGTGACGATCACGCCGGCGTCGCGGCTTGGATCGGGGCTTTGCCCGTGCTGCGCGCCCGCCTTGTGCCCGGTCCCGAAGCCCAGGCTTTGCGCGGGGCCAAGGTTCTGGCTTTTGCCGGCATCGGTCGGCCCGAGAAGTTTTTCACCACATTGCGCCAATGCGGGGCCGAAGTGGTGGCCGCCTATCCTTTCACCGATCATCACGCCTATGGTCGGGGCGAGGTGCTTGAATTGCTGGATGAAGCGGCGGCCCAGGGGGCGATCGCGGTGACCACCGCCAAGGATGCGGTGCGTCTGCCCGAAGACCTGCGGGGGCGGGTTCAGGTTCTGACCGTCAGCTTGCAGTGGCAAGACCCGACGGCGGTGGATCATCTGTTGGAGCGTTTGTCATGGCGCTGATTTCCAAGCCGTTGCGGCAAAGACTGGAAGCCCTGGCGGCCGGGATGTTTTTGGCCGTGTTGCGTAATCTGCCGGTCGATTGGGCCTCGGGGCTGGCTGGGGGATTGACCCGGATCATCGGGCCGCATCTCAAGGTCTCGGCGGTGGCGCGGCGCAATCTGGCGCGGACGTTCCCCGATAAAAGCCGCGCGGAAATCGAGACCGTCATTGTTGAGATGTGGGAAAATCTGGGACGGGTGGTCGGCGAGTTTCCGCATTTGGACTGGCTGATGGACAATCGGGTCGAGGTGATCGGGGTCGAGCATATCCACGCCCTGCGCGATGACGGCATGCCGGGCCTGTTCGTTTCCGCCCATCTGGGCAATTGGGAACTGGCGGGCCTGTGCGCCATGCGCGAAGGCGTTCCCATCACCTTGGTCTATCGCGCCGCCAATAATCCCTGGACCGAGGCTTTGTACCGGCGGTATCGCGCCGCCGCCGCCAGCGGCGGGCAGATCGCCAAGGGGCCAGAGGGGGCGCGGGCGATCATGGAGGTGATGAAGACCGGCGGCCATGTGGGCATGCTGGTCGATCAAAAGATGAATGACGGCATCGCCGTCCCCTTCCTGGGACGTGAGGCGATGACCGCTCCGGCGGTCGGGCGTTTCGCCGTGCGTTTCAAATGCCCGGTGGTGCCGGCGCGGGTGGAACGGTTGGGCGGCGCCCGGTTCCGCATCACCTTGTTTCCGCCGGTGCTGCAAACCTTGTCCGGCGACGCCCACCAGGACACGCTGAACCTGATGAACACCATCAACGACCAGATCGGTGAATGGGTGCGCGAACGGCCCGGCCAATGGCTGTGGCTGCACAAACGCTGGCCCGAGAACTGATCCTGTCGCCATGTGACGGTCGCTATGTCTAAAACCAAATCCCCATGGGTTTCACGCGCGGGGATTTGGCCTTACCTTACCTTACCTGGAATACCGGCATGACGACGGGGTAGGGCAGGCGGGCTTCCAATTGTCCGGTGGCCAGTTCCGCCGCCACCTTGGCCAAGGCCCGGTCCCATGCCCCCAGCACGGTGGCGACGTCGTCGCTGTCATGGGCATAGCAGACGTTGTGGCTGGCCAGGAACAGCACGCCTGAATGCAGCATTTCACGAGCGAACAGGGTCTTGATCGCTTCCTTGCGGGCGGCCGGATGATCCTTGACCGCAATGATTTTCCACGGCGCCCGCCCGACCAGGGAAATCACCTCGGCCAGTCCATGCCTGACGGTAAGGGCGGCGACGCCATCGGCCAGGGTGGCCCCCAAGTTCCACAATTTTTCGATCACCGGCTCGCGTTCCATTTTGTCGATGGTGGCGATGGCGGCGGCCAAGGACAGGGCCTCGCCGCCAAAAGTGCCGGAAATGAACACATCTTCCATTTCTCGCATCACCTCGGCCCGGCCGACGATGGCGGAAATGGGCATGCCGTTGCCCATGGCCTTGCCGAACGAGGCGAGATCGGGGGTAACGCCGAACAGCGATTGCGCGCCGCCAAGGGCATAGCGGAAACCGGTGATGACTTCGTCGAACACCAGCAGCGCGCCATGGGCGTGGACCAGATCCTTCAATCCCTGCAAATAGCCGGGGGCGGGATCAACCGCGTTCATGGGTTCCATGATCAGGGCGGCGAACTGGCCGGGATGGGCGCTGAAAAGCTTATCCACCGCCGCCAGATCGTTGTAGGGCACGGTGTGGGTCAGGTCACGCACCGCCGTTGGGATGCCCTTGTGGCGCGAGGTGGCGCCGATATACCAATCCTGCCAGCCGTGATAGCCGCAGGTGGCGATCCGGTCGCGGCCCGTGAAGGCGCGGGCCAGACGGATGGCGGCGCTGGTGGCGTCGGTGCCGTTCTTGCCATAACGGACCTTTTCGGCGCAGGGAATAAGGCGGGTCAGGCGTTCGGCCAGTTCGGTTTCCAAAGTGGTGGGCAAGCTGAACGAGATGCCGTTGGCCAATTGATCGCGGATGGCCTGATCGACGTCGGGGTCCTGATAGCCCAAGACCACCGGCAACAGACCGCAGACCATATCCACATAGCGATTGCCGTCGACATCCCAAACCCGGCCGCCCTGGCCATGGGTGAGGAACAGGGGCGAGCCCTCGGGGTATTGAATGCGGCTTTTGGAAAAGGTTTGGCTGGCCAGCGGAATGACCTTTTCCGCCCGTTCCAGCCATGTGGCCGAGGCCTTCGTGCCAAAGAACGGCGGCGGCGGGGTTTCGCGCAAGCTTTTGGCCGCGCCCTCGTTGCGGACGATACGGGCGTTGAGGCTGCGCAAGGCCGGATGGGCGTCGAGTACCGCCAGAATTTCAAGATGCGATGGCGGCCGGCTGGTGTCAGGCAACAAGGCGGTGACGTGATGCAGGAATTCCAGGTCGCGGCTTTCGTCCAGGGTCCAGCGTTCGGTGTGCAGACCGGGCAGCGGACTGGGCAGACCGCCGACGCGGAAGCGGTCGCGGCGGTCGCGGATGAAGGGGGTGACATGCTCACGCTCGGCCGGGGCGATGGCCTCGGTCCGCGCGGTGTCCAGGGCGGCGCGGGTGAAAGCCTCGCAATCCAATCCGTCGGGCCAAGTCTGCGGCGCGGCGTTGCTGGCATAATCCAGGCCTTGCCGCTTCAACAAGGCCAGAACCTGGCCGCAGACTTGCGGGTCAAGCAACGGACAATCGCCGGTCAGGCGCAAGAGGATATCGGCATTTTCGGCCTGGGCGGCCAGAGCGAAGCGGGTCAGCACGTCATCAAGCGGACCGCGATGACAGGCAATGCCGTAACCATCGGCCCAGGCGGCCACCGCGTCGTCATCGGGCTGATCGCTGGTGGCGATGACCACGGCGTCAATGCCGGGAATGGCCTGGCCGGCGCGCGCCACCCATTCCAACACCGGTCGACCGGCCAACGGCAGCAACACCTTGCCGGGCAGACGGGTGGAGGACAGGCGGGCCTGAATGATGGCGACGGTCTTCATGTGGGTAATCCGGCTAGGGTGCGGGCGGAAATCAGGCATTCGAGCACCGCCAAGGCCTCGCGGCCGGTGCAGGGCGGTGACGGGGCGTGCGGGCCGATGGCGGCGATGAACGCGGCCATCTCGGCGAGGTAATCATCGGCATAAGAGCCGGGGTATTGGGTGTCTTCGATGATCCGGCCGCTGGTGTCGTGCCATTCCACGCGGCGGTTGTCCAGGTCCAGCCGCAACAGGCCGGCGGTGCCGGCGATTTCGCCGAAACGCCGGCGTGGACGGGTGACGTAATCGACGTGGATGTTGGAATGGATGATTCCGGCATGGCCGAGGATCACATCGGCGCTGTCTTCGGCGGTCAGACCAATCGTGCCGGAATGGCCGGCGACGCAGGCCAGCGCTTGTGCCGGTCCCAACAGATGGGTGGCTAAATCGACTTCGTGGATGTAATCGAACAAAGCGCCGCCGGTGCGCGGATCGTTGGCGTAGCCTTGGGTCCAGTCTTGGCCGGGGCGCCATTCGGGCAGGTACAGCGCGGCGAGAAAGCGCCCCCAGAGCGGCGTCCCCAAGGCGCCCGACGCCAAAATGGCGCGGGCGCGGATCACCGCCGGATGTAGCCGCAGCATCATCGCCACCGCCACCACCAAACCCTCTTTCTCGGCCCGATCAAGCAGAGCGGCCAAGCCGGCAGCGCGATGGGCCAACGGCTTTTCCACCAGGACATGACGGCCGGCGGCCAGGCAATCGGCCAGATCGTCCAAATGGCATTCCGATGGGGTGGCGATGACGACGGCGCGGGCGCGGGCGATGGCGTCAGCGCCATCGTCGGTGGCGTCGGCGCCCGCGGCTTCCAGCAGATGCCGGCGCTCAGCCGCAGGGTCGAAGCCGATCACGTCCTGACCCAGGGCCAGGGCGTTGCGGGCATGGCGCATGCCGATGCTGCCCAGGCCCAGCACGGCGATCATGGCAACCTCCTACAGCAAGGTGCGGCTGATCATGCTCAACAATTCGGCGTCGCTCAGCCACCAATCATTGGTGTCGCTGGCATAGCGGAAATCTTCCGGGACGTGCTTGGCGTCAGCCGGCATATCGGCTTGGGTCCAAAACGACAAAGCCGGATAGACCAGATAGCGGTCGGCCAATTCGCGGGTGGTGCGGGCTTCTTCTTCTGAAACCATCACTTCGTGCAGTTTTTCGCCCGGACGAATGCCGATGATCTTGTGCGGCAGCTTGGGGGCCAGGCAGGTGGCCAGATCGCTGATGCGCATGGACGGAATCTTCGGAATGAAGATTTCGCCGCCCTTCATGGTGGCATAACTGGAAAGGACGAAATCGACGCCTTGTTGCAAGGTGATCCAAAACCGGGTCATGCGGGCATCGGTGATCGGCAAATGATCGGCGCCGCCGGCCAGCAGGTCTTGATAAAACGGCACCACCGATCCCTTGGAGCCGACGACGTTGCCATAACGGACGACGGAAAAGCGGGTATGGGCACGGCCGGCGATATTGTTGGCGGCGACAAAGACCTTTTCCGCCGCCAGCTTGCTGGCGCCGTACAGGTTGACAGGGTTGACGGCCTTGTCGGTGGATAGCGCCACCACCGCTTCGACGTTGTTGTCGATGGCGGCACGGACCACGTTTTCCGCCCCCCACACATTGGTGTGCAGGCACTCGGTCGGGTTGTATTCAGCCAACGGCACGTGCTTTTGCGCAGCGGCGTGGATGACCACATCAACGCCGCGAAAGGCACGGTTCAGGCGATCAAAGTCGCGGACGTCGCCGAGGAAGTAGCGGATGGCTGGGTATTTGTCTTCGGGGAAATGCCGCTGCATTTCAAAATGCTTTTGTTCGTCGCGGGAAAAGACGATCAGGCGGCCGACCTTATAGCTCTCAAGCACGGTTTTGATAAACTGACGACCGAACGATCCGGTGCCGCCGGTGACCAAAACGGACTTTCCGTCCAACTTGGTGTCGATGTCATGACGAAAACTGTTGAGAATGGCCAAGGCAAACCTCGCGTACGAAAGGCGGACGTTCTATCCGTGCGCAAGCATGGCTGGATAAAGGTTAATATTTCGCTGGCGCGAAGCCGGATGCGTCAATAACCGCCCACGATCTCAAGGATGCTCTTTTTATCGGCGATGGGGCTGCTTATGAACATTTGATAGATGAAATCGGTCGAGCGGCTGGCGGTCAGGGCCAAGCCGTTGGTGGCCAAGTCAAACCGAGCCTTGGCGGCCTTTTTCTCGGCATTCTTGGCATCCAGTTGCTCGTACGAGATTTCCTCGAACTCTTTTTGCGCATCGTCTTGGGCCACGCCCAAGCGATTGAATGCGCTTTCCAGCTGTGCCCCGGCGATGTTCCACTGGGTTTCCGCCTTGCGGATGCGCTCAAGCGCGTCGTCAATGTCGGACATGGCCAAGCTTCTGGCCGCATCCGGATCGGAGCCGGCGAAGTTTTCATAGGACCAGGCGTTCATGACGCCGCCACCGCCCCGATGCAAGGTGCCGGTATAGGTGGTGCCACCGACGTCGAAACTGATCTGGTCGCCGTTGATGACCGGATTAGTGATGTCGGCGAAGTCGACGCCTTCCAGGGACCCGCCTTCCAGCTTGTTGGTGCTGAGGTTGGGGCGCGCGGCGCCGCTTCCGTCATCGAGCTCGATGGCGTAATCGCTGCCAAGGAAGTAATTGGTCACTTGCACCTGATAGCCGCCGCCAAAGGCGATGCTGGTCTTTTCCGGCCACGTCATCGACGAGGTCCGGTTGTTGGCTATCAGGTTGTCGCTGTCCAACCAGGAAGATCCCACCATGGTCGATAAGGTGGAATAGGCGTAGTCGAACGCTTCGGCCGATCCGATATTGGCGGCGGAACGCATCTCCAACAGCTTGTTGCGGATGTCGTCCATCTTGCCGAGCGCCGATTGCACCTGCTGCAACGACTTGGACATGCCGGCCTTGGCTTCGACCGCCGCCTCCAGCTTGGCTTCGTAACTGGCTTGAACCGAGCCGTCATACTTATCTTCAATGGCCGCATATTCCTTTTTCAGTCGCTCCGCCTGCGCCAATTTGACGCGCAGAAGACTGTTGTCGGACGTGCCCTGATAAAGGTTGAACTGCGTTTGCAGTAAGGATGAGACGGCCATGGATCACCTGCCTTAGGTCGACGTTCTATCGCCTGTGTCTGGGTGGCTGTGCAAACAAGGACCTGCACTTTCTGCTTGTCCAGCCCAAAATATAACACTGGCGGCGGTGAAAGTCGTCAGCTTTTTCGCCCGAGTTGAATGCGCGGGTCTGCTGGTGGTATAATCCCCAGGCAGAAATGCAACCGCCCCCGTATGTTCCTGTACGTTCCTGCGGACTGGGCGGTCGGCGTGACGGAAAGTGCACGGTCATGGAAGCGGTATCGCGTTCTGTCGGCAGGTTGGATGATCTGTATGCGGTGACGCAAGTCACCGGTGCGGCGTTCCGCCGCTTTGGCCAAGTGGCCAACAGTGCCGCCGGACAGACGGGTTCCAGCAGTCGTAATTTCACCTTGGCCGAGGGGCGGCTGGCGGCGCAGGCGGCGGTCAGCGGGGCCGGGACGATACTGGATTCGCTTTATGCCTTGCGCGGCAAGCTGGATGTTGCCGATGGTCTTTCCATTCCCAGCCAGCGCACCGATGCAACCCGTTTTTCCGTGCAATCGGATATCGGCAGGTTGATTGCCGGTATTGATCAGACCGTGGCTCAATCCGCTGTCGGCGGTTTGAACCTGATTTCGGACCCCAGTTCGACGGTGCGCATTCAGACGTCCACTTTGGGCGGGGTCGTCACCATCGCCACCCAACCCCTGGACAGCGAAAGTTTAGGCTTGTCGGGGCTGAGCGTGGCCGACCAAACCGCGACCGAGGCGGCCAAGGTGGCGGTTGACGCGGCGATTCAGCAAGTCTCGGCCCGTTATGACGTGTTGGCCACGGCGGCCCAGGGGTTGAGCTATAACAAAGGCATCAGCGAGGGGCTGGTGCAGGCTTTGTCGAGCTTGTCGCAATCCGGGGGCAAGTCCTCGGCCTTGGCGCGCGGCTCGCTCGTCAATCTGCGGACCTGATCTTGTGCCCCTGACCCTGCGCCATGCCATCTTCGATGATGCCGCCGCTTTGCTGGCATGGCGAAACGATGCGGTGACGCGGGCGCAATCGCGCCAAAGCGGCGAAATCGGCTGGGACGACCATTGCCGCTGGCTGGCGCGGGTGATCGGGGACCCTGATTGTTTGTTTCTGATCGGATGTTTCGGCCCCCAGCCATGCGGCTTCGTGCGCTTCAACCGTGATGCGGCCAAGGATTTATGGGAAGTCAGCATTGCCGTGACGCCGGCCCAGCGCGGTCATGGGCTTGGCCGGCGGTTGTTGCCTGCCGCGATCGACGTCTTGCGCGCCGGTCATCCTGGCGCGCGGGTGCTGGCGGCGGTGCGGTCGGGCAATCAGGCCAGCGAAGCGTTGTTCCGGCGCTGCGGCTTTCGACCGGCGCCCTCGACCGAGGAATTTCTGCATTTCATGCTTGAGGCGTGACAGCGGCCCGGTGGTTTGGCTATAAGGCCTCGGCGCATGTTGGGAGGCCCCATGGAAAACCGTGAAATGTTTGACGAGATCAATGCCTTGGTCGGCGCCGTCGCCAAAGCGTTCGATACCAGCGAAACCGAGGTCATCACCGCCATCGAGCAAGGCCGCCTGGGCATGGAGATGCGGGTGGACGAAGATGGCCGCAATTTCATCGACGCCAGCCTGGACGAGCGCAGCGTGCGCATCTATCAGGGCGCCATCTTCCGCGAAGACGATTCTGGGCCGGAAACGTCGGGCGACGGTGATGATGACGATTGCGGTGGCGGCGGTTGTTCCTGCGGGCATTGACAGCCCTTTAAGTCGGGATTGCCAATCCCCATGTGCTTGCCTTGAAGCGTATCGCCTTCAAGGGAGGACCGGAGATGCATACCGTCACCCGTACAGGGGCCGTGTTGCCCATACACGTGCGCCCCATCACCTTGAATCATCCTTGGCAATGGTTGTCGGCGGGATGGCGGGACATGTGTCTCAGCCCCGCCGTCAGTTATCTTTATGGCGGTCTGTTCACCGCCATCGGCTTCTTGCTGTTCTACGGCCTGGAGGCGGTCGGGTTCGGCTATCTTATCTTGCCGCTGATGTTCGGCTTTGCCTTGGTCGGGCCGGTGGCGGCGGTGGGGCTTTATGAAGCCAGCCGCCGGCTGGAAGACGGCGCCGGCATGGGCTTTGGCGATATCGTGGCCGCCTTTCGCCGCAACGGAACCCAGATCGCCCTGGTGGGCGCCTTCTTGCTGATCGCCTTTCTCGCCTGGGTTCGTCTGGCCATGCTGGAATTCATGCTGTTCTTCGGTTCGGCCCCGCCTTCGCTTGATCATGTGCTCGATACGATCTTGCTGTCGCCGCAAAGCTTGTCCTTTTTGCTGGTCGGACTGATCAGCGGCGGGGTGCTGGCGGCCGGGGTGTTCGCCATGACCGCCATCGCCGTGCCCATGTTGCTGCATCGTCCCGAATGCGACGCCATGACCGCCATGCTGACCAGCGTCGACGCGGTGCGCCGGAACTGGCGGCCGATGATGTTGTGGGCTGGATTGATCAGCTTTTTCACCTTGTTCGGCATGGCTTTGTTCTTCGTTGGGCTGATCGTTACCTTGCCGTTGATCGGCCATGCCTCTTGGCATGCTTATCGTGATCTGGTGGAGTGACATTTTTTCCGGGCAGGCGCATTGTGGCGGCGGGGTGGATGTGCCGTCGGGGGCTTGCTGATGGAAAATGGTCTGCATGTGAAAATTGAGGGCGCGGTCGCCACGGTGACGTTGACCCGCCCTCGGGTTCATAACGCTTTGGACGAAGCACAGGTGATCAACCTGACTCAGGCTTTCCAGAAGCTGGGGGTGGCCGAGGCGGTCCGGGTCATCGTCTTGGAAGCCGAGGGTAAAAGCTTTTGCGCCGGTCTGGATGTGGGCTGGGTTCGCCAATCGGCCGGGTCCTCCAAGGAAGACAATCAGCGTGACGCCATGATGCTGGCGGTGCTGATGGACGCCATCGACCGCTGTCCCAAGCCGGTGATCGCCGTGGTCAACGGTGCCGCCCTGGGCGGCGGCGTTGGCTTGGTCGCCGCCGCCGATGTGGCCCTGGCTTCGGAAGAGGCGAGCTTTGCCCTGACCGAGGTTCGCCTGGGGCTGGAGCCGACGATTATCGGCCCGCAGGTTGTCGCCGCCATGGGGGCCCGCGCCTGTCGGCGCTATTGGCTGACGGCGGAACGGTTCGATGCGCGGGAAGCGTTCCGGCTGGGGCTGGTGCATGCGGTGCTGGCCGCGGACAATCTGGCCGAGGCCCGCGACCGCATGGTCGAGGCCTGCCTGAAGGGGGCGCCCGGAGCTCAGGCCGGTTCCAAGGAAGCCATCCGCGTCATCGACGCGGCCGAGCACGGCCCCGATCTGATGCGCCTGATTGCCCATCGCTTCGCGGAGCAACGCGCCGGCGACGAAGGCCGCGAGGGGCTGGCCGCCTTTACCGAAAAGCGTAAACCGACCTGGAGCACTTGACCCCGGCGGACGGGCCTGCTTCCCTGATGGTCCGTCAGTGGAGGTTTTTCCATGCTTGCCGAATGTCTTGCCGGGACCCGCGTTCTGGACCTGACCCAATATATTCCCGGCCCCTATGCCACTCAGTGGCTGTCCGATCTGGGGGCCGAGGTGGTGAAGGTCGAGCCGCCCGCCGGCGATCCCATGCGCAGCATGGGCCCGGTGGACGCCGACGGCACCACCGCGTTCTATAAATTGGCCAACCGCAACAAGGTGGTGGTGCGGCTGGACCTTAAGACCGCCGAGGGCAAGGCCGCCCTGGCCAAGCTGCTGACCGTCGCCGATGTGCTGGTCGAAGCCTATCGTCCCGGCGTGCTGGACCGCCTGGGCTTTGATGCGGCCGAATTGGCGCGGCTCAATCCGCGTCTGATCCAGTGTTCGCTGTCCGGCTATGGCCAGACCGGGCCGCACGCTTTGGTCGCCGGCCATGATTTGACCTATGTGGCGCTGACCGGCGGTTTGGCCGCCAGCGGCATTGCCGCCCGGCCGGTGATGACTTTTCCGCCCTTGGCCGATCATGCCGGGGCCATGCTGGCGGTCCAAGGGATCTTGGCGGCGCTGCTGCGCCGGGGCCGCACCGGGAAGGGGGCGCGGCTGGATATCAGCTTGTCGGAAGCGGCGCTGTCATGGATGGGCGGGGTGCTGACCACCGCCCATCGTCGTGGCGAGGCCCGGCGCGAAGACGACATCATCAATGGCGGCGCCGCCTTTTATCGGATTTACCGGGCCAGGGATGGCCGCTTCGTCGTCCTGGGGGCCATCGAGGAAAAGTTCTGGCGCGCCTTTTGTGTTGCCGTCGGGCGCGAGGAATGGATTCACCGGCAATCGGAACCTATGCCGCAAAATGAACTGATTTCCGAACTGGAAGCCCTGTTCCTGACGCGCGACCGCGACGCGTGGGCGGCGCTGCTGTGTCCGGCCGATTGCTGTTTCGAGCCGGTGCTTGATCCAACGGAAGTGGCGGCGCACCCGCAGTGGCAAGACCGTGATCTGGTGCGGGTGGGCCAGGATGGCGATGATATCGCCGAAGTGCTGCTGCCGGTGTTCTTGGATGGGGCGCGGCCACGGCATCGCCGGCCGTTCAAGGAAGATCACATTCAGGCGGTATTGGCGACATGGCGATGAGTCTTCCCATTCATGGTGGCGATCTGGCGGCGGCGGAACGGCGCTGGGGCAAGCCGGAACACAATTGGCTGGATCTGTCCACCGGCCTTAATCCCTGGCCTTACGCGCTGCCGCATCTGCCGGCTGAATCCTGGCGGCGTCTGCCGGGTGAGGCGGAAGAGACCGCCTTGCGCGCTTCGGCCGCCGGGGCTTATGGCTGTGCGGTCGATCAGGTGCTGGCCGGGCCGGGCAGTTCCGCCCTGATCCAGGCCGTGGCCCGCAGCGTGTCGCCGCGCCGGGTGGCGGTGGTGTCGCCCACCTATGGCGAGCATGTCGCCGCCTGGAAGGCCGCCGGCCATGCGGTGAGCGAAGTGGCCATCCCCGCCGATGCCGCCGGCGCCGATGTCGTGGTGCTGGTCAATCCCAACAATCCCGATGGCCGTCAATTCACCGTGGCCGAAATCCAGGCGCTGAGCGAACGTTTCGCCCTGGTGGTGGTGGACGAAGCCTTTGCCGACGTTGCCCCCGATCTGTCGGTGGCCAGCCATGTGGGGGCCGGCCATGTGGGTTCTGGCCTAATGGTGCTGCGCTCGTTCGGCAAGTTCTATGGTCTGGCCGGCTTGCGTCTGGGCTTTTGTCTGGCGGCGCCCGAATTGTTGGCGGCGGTGGCGGCACAATTGGGGCCTTGGCCGGTTTCGGGGCCGGCGCTGGCCATTGGCGCGGCGGCGCTTTCTGATCGGGTCTGGGCTGATGCCAGCCGTGCCCATCTGGCCAACGCCGCCGGCCGTCTGGATGCGGTGCTGACCAAGGCGGGGCTGCACGGATTGGGCGGAACCAGTCTGTTCCGGCTGGTGGAACATCCCGATGCCGGCAATCTTTATGATCGTCTGGGCCGCGCCGGTATCTTGGTCCGCGCCTTCGCCTTGCGGCCCACATGGCTGCGCTTCGGCCTGCCCGGCGGCGAGGCTCCGTTGCGGCGACTGGAACAGGCGTTGACATGATGCTGGTGGCGTTCGACGGTGACGATACCCTTTGGCATAACGAGCCGCTGTTCTGGGCGACGCAGGACCGCTTCAAGCAATTGCTGGCGCCTTATTGTCCGGCCGATCATCTGGCGGAAAAGCTGTTGGCGACGGAAATCGCCAATCTTGCCCTGTTCGGCTATGGCATCAAAGGCTTTGCCCTGTCGATGATCGAAACCGCGATCAAGGTTTCCGACGGGCAGGTGCCGGTGGCGGTGATCGAGGAATTGATCGTTCGCGCCAAGGAAATGCTGGCCCATCCCGCCCATCTGCTGGACGGCGTTGCCCCGGCTGTCGCCACCGTGAAAAGGCAGGGCTTCAGGATCATGCTGATCACCAAGGGTGATCTGATGGACCAGGAGGCCAAGCTGGCCCGTTCCGGGCTGGCCGAGCTGTTCGAGGCGGTGGAGGTGGTCAGTGAAAAGGATGAGGCGTTGTATCGCCGCCTGTTCGCCAAGCACGGCGTCACGCCGCAAGAATGCGTGATGGTCGGAAATTCGGTGCGGTCCGACATCGTGCCGGCCTTGGCCGCCGGGGCGTGGGCGGTGCACATCCCGTATGCCGGTCCGGTCTGGGCGCATGAACAAGCCGAGCCGCCGCTGGGGCATCCGCATTATGCGCGGCTGGACAGCATGATGCAGCTGCCGGACTGGCTGTCCGGGCTGAAAAACAGGGCCTGACCCGAAAGGGGGGGATGGGGCGAGTGATCGGATTCGAACCGACGACATCCAGGACCACAACCTGGCGCTCTAACCGACTGAGCTACACCCGCCACCGCGAAGGCCGCATGTGTACCTAACGCCGGGGGGGCTCGTCAAGGGGCGATTTGTCTATTTTTCGTGTCATGCAATCTTCACCCCGGTGAGCGGAGGCTTGATTAGACTGCGATCATGTTTCCGTGAACCAAGGAAGATCGCGCATGGCCCCCGACATGGACCCGGAAGATATCGGCGTCAACGCTTCGGCTGAACCCGATTTCGCCAGCATCATCGACAGCGTCTTGTCGCGCCGCGCCGTGCTTGGCGGCATGGCCGCCACCGCCTTGGTGCGCCATGTGACGTTCTCGGCCGAAGCGCGGGCGGCGGGCATGGCCGGTCCCAGCCTGACCTTCGCCGAAGCGCCGCACACCATCGCCGAAAATCATCAGGTGGCGGCGGGCTATGACGCCCAGATAGTGATCCGCTGGGGGGACAAGGTCACCGCCGATGCGCCGGCTTTCGATCCGCTGCGCCAAAGCGCCGCCGCTCAGGCCCGGCAATTCGGCTATAACAACGATCATATCGGCTATTGTCCGCTGCCGCTTGGATCGGATCATTCCGAACACGGGCTGTTGGTGATCAACCACGAATATACCGATTCCTGGCTGATGTTCCCCGGCTTGACCGACAAGGACGCGGTCGCCAAGGTAACGCGGGAACAGGCGGAAATCGAATTGGCCGCCCATGGTCTGTCGGTGATCGAGGTGCGGAAACTGGCCGGAAACTGGCGGGTGGTGGAAAATTCCGTCTATGCCCGCCGGATCACCGTGGAGACGCCGATGGCGGTGTCTGGCCCCGCCGCCGGCCATGACCGGCTTAAGACCACGGCCGATCCCAGCGGTCTGGCTTTGCGCGGGACCTTGAACAATTGCGCCGGTGGCTTGACGCCGTGGGGCACGGTGCTGACGGCGGAAGAGAATTTCCATCAATATTTTTCGGGCGTCCCTCATGGGGCGGAAGCGGCGGCGCACAAGCGAGTCGGCATCGTCGGCAAGCCGGAATATTCCTGGGGCAAGCATTTCGATCGCTTCAACGTCGCCACCGAGCCGAACGAGCCCAACCGCTTCGGCTGGCTGGTGGAAGTCGATCCGCACGATCCCCGATCGGTGCCGGTCAAGCGCACGGCGCTGGGCCGTTTCAAGCATGAAGCCGCCAACGTGGTGGTCAACGGCAACGGTCGGGTCAGCGTTTATACCGGGGATGACGAGCGCTTCGAATATCTGTACCGCTTCGTCACCCATGGCAAGATCGACCACGGCAATCGCGCCGCCAATCTGCGCTTGCTGGATGACGGCGTCTTATATGTGGCCAAGTTCCACGACGATGGCCGGCTGACCTGGCTGCCGCTGATTTTCGGCAACGCTTTGCTGAACCGGGATCATGGTTTCAATTCCCAGGCCGATGTGGTGATCGACGCCCGCCGCGCCGCCGATCTGATGGGCGCCACCCCGATGGACCGGCCCGAGGATGTCGAGACCAATCCGGTCACCGGCAAGGTCTACATGATGTGCACGAACAACACCAAGCGCCAGGCAGAACAGACCAACGCCGCCAATCCGCGCGCCAACAATGCCCATGGTCACGTGATCGAGATGATCCCGCCACGCGTGGACGGCCATGTGGATCACACCGCGCTGGAATACACCTGGACGGTGTTCTTGTTGGCCGGTCCCAAGGACCAGGGCCGCTATCATCCGCAGACATCGCCATCCGGCTGGATGTCGGCGCCGGACAACATGGCGTTCGATCCCGCCGGTCGGTTGTGGATAGCCACCGATCAGGGATCGTCCCAGGCCGAGAACGGGATTCCCGACGGCATGTACGCCATGGAGACCGAAGGGCCGTTCCGGGCGTTGTCGCGGTTTTTCTATGCCTGTCCGCGCGGGGCGGAGATGTGCGGGCCGATGTTCACCCCCGATGGCAAGACGTTGTTCGTCGCCGTTCAGCATCCGGGTGAGGACAAGGGGTCGACCTTCGACGCGCCATCGACGCGCTTCCCCGATTTCCAGGCCGGCATGCCGCCGCGCCCGTCGGTGGTGGCCATCACCAAAAAGGATGGCGGGGTGATCGGCTCCTCGGCATGATGGCGGGAAATCAAACCGGAGCCTGCCCGTGACCCTGGAAGTTATTCATGTGCCGGCGGCGGCGGTGGGCGATTCCCATCCGCCGCTGCTCTTCGTCCATGGGTCGTACTGTGCCGCCTGGATCTGGGCCGACACTTTCCTGCCGTTCTTCGCCGGGCAAGGGTATGAATGTCGCGCCTTGTCGCTGCGGGGGCATGGCGGTTCCAGCGGCAGTGTCGAATGGGCGTCGTTGGCCGATTATGTCGCCGATGTGGCCTTGCTGGTCGATTCCCTTGACCGCCCGCCGATTTTGATCGGCCATTCCATGGGCGGGCTGATCGCCCAGCATGTGGTTGCCGCCGGCCATCCGGTGGCCGGGCTGGTCATGCTGGCTTCGACGCCGCCATCGGGCTTGGGCTCATCCAGCCTGCACATGATGGCCCATGCCCCGGATGTCTTGTTCCAGCTTGGTCTGTTGCAAAGCCTGGGGCCGGGGGTGGTGTCGGCGGCGATCATGCACCGGGCGTTGTTCTCGGATCAGACCGATCCGGCCCATGTGGCGTGGATGATGGACCATTTGCAAAAGGAATCGACGCGGGTCAGCGCCGAATTATTGATGCCGCCGCGGCCGTGGCCCCCGGCCGGAACGGCGGTGCCGGCCTTGGTGATTGGCGGCGATGCCGACAAATTCCTGCCGGTCAGCGCGTTCACCGAAACGGCGCACCATTGGCGGGCCGAATTGCACGTTTTGCCCGGCGCTCCCCACGGGCTGATGGCGGACCAGCATTACTGGCGGCCGTGCGCCGCGCTGATCTTGGATTGGCTTACCCGCCAAAGTGACGCCTGAGACGCCGTAACGCCTCGTCGATGGCTTGGTCGGTCTTGGCGAAGCAAAAGCGGGCGTAATCGCCAGGGGGGGCGCTTTCAAAGAATGCGCTGATGGGGATGGCGGTGATTCCGGCCTTTTCGGTGATATGGACGCAGAATTCCAGGTCGGTCCCGCTAAACCCCAGCGGGCGGAAATCCGCCGACAGGAAATACGATCCCTGGCAGGGCAGGGGGGTAAGGCCGATTGCGGCCAAGCCATGAGCCAAGCGGTCGCGCCGGGCGCTCAGGGTGGCGGGCAGGCTGGCGATATAGGCGCTGGCGTGGTTCAGGCCCCAGGCGACGGCGCTTTGCAGGGCCGGGGCGGTGGTGAAGGTCAAATATTGGTGCGCCTTGGCGATGGGATTAAGTAATTCCGGCGCCGCCACCACCCAGCCGACCTTCCAGCCGGTGAGCGAGAAGATCTTGCCGGCCGAACCGATCTTGGCGCAGCGCTGACGCATGCCGGGCAGGCTCATCAGCGGAATATGCGGCAGGTCGTCATAGGTCAGATGCTCGTAGACCTCGTCGCATATGGCGATGGCGTCGTGGCGTTCCAGCAATTGGGCGATAAAGGCCAGTTCGTCGGCGTCGAACACCTTGCCGCACGGATTGGCCGGGCTGTTGAGGATCATCAATTTGGTCTTGGGGCCGAAGGCATCGGCCAATTGCTGGCGCGGCAACGACCAGTTTGGGGCCTGTAGTCGGACGATGCGCGGCACGCCGCCGGCCCGGCGGATGATCGGCAGATAGGAATCGTAAAGGGGTTCCAGCACCACCACTTCGTCGCCCGGTTCGATCAGGGCGAACAAGCAGGCGGCCAGCGCCTCGGTGGCGCCCGACGTCACCATGACTTCGGCTTCACTTACCCCGGTGCCCCAAAACCGGCATTCATGCGCCGCCACCGCATGGCGCAGGGCCGGCAGGCCCATCATCGACGGATATTGATGGGGGCCATCGGCCGCCGCCCGCGCCAGTTGTTCGATCACCGCGCTCGGCTCCAGCCCCTCGGGGAAGCCTTGACCCAAATTGATGGCGTCATGGCGTTGGGCCAGGCGCGACATGGTTTCAAAAATGGTGGTGCCGCAGGCGGCGAAAACGGAATTGGCGCGAGGCATCGAGGGGGACTCTTTACGGTGGTTCCGAGCCCGCACTCTGCCATTATCTCGAAGATGGGGGAAGCTGCCTATTCATTGGGCGGAAATGCCCGAAAAATCAGCACTTTCTTGGGCGCGTTGATCTTAAAGCCCGCAGTTTTCTTGGTGGCAGAACTGGCATGAGGCGTGCTAAATGATGACCCGCGCTTTGCCGCTGGTTCCACGCTTTTCGAGAGACGCGGTTTCATGAAAAAGATCGAAGCGATCATCAAGCCCTTTAAGCTGGATGAAGTTAAGGAAGCCCTGCATGAAGTCGGGCTTCAGGGTCTGACCGTTACCGAGGCCAAGGGGTTCGGCCGCCAAAAGGGTCATACCGAATTGTACCGCGGCGCCGAGTACGTGGTGGACTTCCTGCCCAAGGTGAAGATCGAGCTGGTCATTGATGACGGCTTGGTCGAACGGGCGATCGAAGCCATCCAGCAGGCTGCCCATACGGGCCGCATCGGCGACGGCAAGATCTTCATTTCTCCGGTCGAGGAAGCGATCCGCATCCGTACCGGCGAAAAGGGCAACGACGCCATTTAGGCTTTCCGGCTATCGGAAGGCACCCGCATTTATTTTTCCACATCGAACAGGAATTGTGACCATGGCCGACAACGTCAAGAAGGTCCTTGAAATGATCAAGGAAAACGACGTCAAGTACGTCGATTTCCGTTTCACCGATCCGCGCGGCAAGTGGCAGCACACTGCCCAGCACGTCTCCACCGTGGACGAAGACATGCTGACCGAAGGTCTGATGTTCGACGGCTCCTCCATCGCTGGTTGGAAGGCGATCGATCAGTCCGACATGGTGCTGATGCCCGATAGCTCTACCGCCGTCATGGACCCCTTCGCCGCTCAGGCGCAGATGATCATCTTCTGTGACATCATCGAGCCGGCCACCGGCCAGCTGTATGACCGCGATCCCCGCGCCATCGCCAAGCGCGCCGAGCGCTATGTGGTCGAATCGGGCGCTGGCGACACCGCCTTCTTCGGCCCGGAAGCCGAATTCTTCGTGTTCGACGACGTCAAGTTCAAGACCGGCATGAACGTCGGCTATTACGAGCTGTCGTCGGAAGATGGCGCCGAAGCCTCGGGCAAGGAATTCCAGGAAGGCAATCTGGGCCATCGTCCGGGCGTCAAGGGCGGCTATTTCCCGGTTCCGCCGGTGGATGCCTCGGTCGATATGCGCGCCGAGATGCTGACCATCATGGGCGAAATGGGCCTGCCGGTCGAAAAGCATCACCATGAAGTCGCTTCTTCGCAGCACGAATTGGGCTGCAAGTTCGGCACCATGGTTCAGGCCGCCGACTGGATGCAGATCTACAAGTACGTGGTCCACAACGTCGCCGCTTCCTACGGCAAGTCGGCCACCTTCATGCCCAAGCCGATCTATGGCGATAACGGCTCGGGCATGCATGTGCACCAGTCCATCTGGAAGGACGGCAAGCCGCTGTTCGCCGGTTCGGGCTATGCCGACCTGTCGGACACTGCCCTGTACTACATCGGCGGCATCATCAAGCATGCCAAGGCGCTGAACGCCTTCACCAACCCGCTGACCAACTCGTACAAGCGTCTGATCCCCGGCTTCGAAGCTCCGGTGCTGCTGGCTTACTCGGCCCGCAACCGTTCGGCTTCCTGCCGCATTCCGTACGCGACCAGCCCGAAGGCCAAGCGCGTCGAAATCCGCTTCCCCGATCCGGGCGCGAACCCGTACCTGGCCTTCTCCGCCATGCTGATGGCCGGCCTTGACGGTATCGCCAACAAGGTGCATCCGGGCGAAGCCATGGACAAGAACCTGTATGATCTGCCCCCCGAGGAACTCAAGCAGGTTCCGACCGTGTGCGGCAGCTTGCGTGAAGCGCTGGAATCGCTCCGCGCTGATAACGACTTCCTGTGCAAGGGCGATGTCTTCTCGAAGGAATTCATCGAGGCCTACATCGATCTGAAGTTCGAAGAAGTCTTCAAGTTCGAACACACCCCGCACCCGGTCGAATTCACCATGTACTACTCGGTCTGATCCGAGTAGACGGGTTACAGGGTACGAACAGCCCCGCCGGTGCGAACCGGCGGGGTTTTTCTGTGCTTGCGCGATGTCTGAACCAGGGCTATTTTGCTCACCTCCTTTGGGGAGTAGCCGCCTTCGCTTGCAGAAGGGGGCGCGTCAACAGACTTGGCTCGATCTTCGTCAGAAGCGGGCTGTGGCGCGTTCGGCCGGATCGGTTTGGCAAGACCATGGGTTGCGGGTTCCGTCCGGCCGGGCGGGGACTGTCGCAGCCTTGTGTGTCTTGCCCGGCCTTGGATCGTTCCCGTGGAAGCTTTTCTCGTCTCAAGCGGCATTGTCGCCATCGCCGAAATCGGCGACAAAACCCAGTTGCTGGCCTTGCTGCTGGCGGCCAAGTTCCGCCGTCCGCTGCCCATCATCTTGGGGATTTTCGTCGCCACCATCGCCAACCATGCCGGTGCGGCCCTTGTCGGGGCGTGGGTGGCCTCGCTGATCGGGCCTGACGCCCTGCGCTGGGCGCTGGCGGCATCTTTTGTCGCCATGGGCATCTGGGTGCTGATCCCTGACAAGGTCGATGACGACGCGGCGCCAAATGCTCCGCGTTTAGGGGTTTTCATCACCACGGTGGTGGCGTTTTTTGTGCTGGAGATGGGCGACAAGACCCAGATCGCCACCATTGCCCTGGCCGCGCGTTACCATGATTGGCTGCTGGTGACCATGGGGACGACGCTGGGGATGATGGTCGCCAACGTGCCGGCGGTGCTGGTCGGTCAGGCCGCGACGCGGGTGTTGCCGCTCCGTGTGGTTCATATTGTCGCCGCCTTGGCTTTCTTCATTTTGGCGCTGTTGCTGGCGGTCGATGGCATCCCGCATCTGTTGGGATGATATTCGGCGGAAAAGCGCAAAAATCCGTTTGCAGGGGGCGGGGGATGGCGCTATAAGAACGGCCTCGCAGGCGACCGGAGTGTAGCTCAGCCTGGTAGAGCACTGTCTTCGGGAGGCAGGGGCCGGAGGTTCGAATCCTCTCACTCCGACCATCGACAAACCGCAGGAAACTGCGGTTTGTCGATGGGTCCAATCACCAGGATCAGACAGGTGATTGCATTTGCGGGACGAATGCGGGAGACGGAGCCGTTAGGCGCTATCCCGGAATGTCCCGCCCCGTGACGGCCATCACCAAACGCTTCAATCGCGACGGCGAACTGATCGGCTGGCAGGCGAAGATTCGCCGCCAAGGCTTTCCCCAACAATCGAAAACCTTTGACCGCAAGGCCGATGCCGAAGCCTGGGCTAACCGAAAGGTATGGTTTGGCTCGCGGCGGAGGTGTTCGACGCAGAGGCTGCGGAACCGCCGCTCGTCATTGCTATCGATTTCTGCAAGGGGTTCACCACCGAGATCCGGGGACGGAAGTACGCCGCGGTCAACGGTGCTCCACGGAATTCGGTCATCTTTCGACTGGACTTGCCCGGAAAGAGTGGAGAGCGTTTCTCTGTCTATGCAGCTTCGGCCTCGAAGCGGCACGGGCTTTTAT
>NZ_JAGTUF010000015.1 GCF_018224925.1 Magnetospirillum sulfuroxidans
CGTTTGCCATGTTGAATCAGATCAGCGCCTCCTTGGGAATCCCCGCCATGAGTCGCAATTATCGGGAATTGGTATTACGCCAAACCAGCAGCAGAGCACGGGTCACCGCCTAGAAATATAGAAGATATTGATTGAAAAATCCGTAATGGCGCACCCGGTTGCGCCACATGCAACTCTGGCATCTGAGATAAAGTTATGAATGTTTCCGTATATGTCCCGGCTAATCAAATGCGTGCGCAACCCATCATCGCGCATTGGGCTTGCGTCCGTGATCACGAGCGCTCCGAATCTTCTCATCTGCTGAGTGAAATATTCCGGGGATGTCTGTTCCTGAGTAGCTGCCGCCAGCATGCGGTAGGCTTCCGCATACCGTTCCTCTGCGCAAAATCCAAAGAAGCGGATCAGAAGATGTATCCGTGTGCTTTCATCAGTGGCGTAGTTACGCATCGACAAAGGCATCAGGGTAGAAACACCGGAAACCAAAGTCACTCCAATAGCAAAGGCTCCAACGAGAGCCGCCACAGAGGTGCGCCTGCCCCCCCGATTTGGCTGAGCTTGACGTTCCAGGTACCCGACGCCATAGCACTCTGCATGGCCGCAAAAGCCATCCTCAGAGGGAAGCGTCGTGTAGCGGTGGCTGGGATCTCGGCTGCACACCCATATTTCTTTATCCGTGGTAATGGGCGTGATCTTACGGATGGCATCGCGTAGGTAACGCACTGATGCACTGGCCGATTTCTTCAAATGGCGGAGGATGTCGATTTGCCCGATGTGCATGTTCACTCTCCCTCAGGTTTACCTTCCGCAAGCCTGGATCAGATACTCTAGAGCTAGGTCGTACTGGTTGCTGTTTCCGGCATTGGCGAACAGCTGCAACCGATAAAGCCCGTCTTTGGGCAATGTCAGTTCGATGGTTCTGATACCCGCTCGAGGGGCGTGAAAGGCGACGAACTCGCAGCGCTGGCTGGGCAACGCCTGAATTCCGCCAATTTTGGCAAGGAGTTTGGCATCGGTGCCAGCATGGAACGAAATCGCGAGGTGACGCGGAGCGTTAATCCGCCGGTTCCTGTGGCTAGCGGGGGCGATGCCAAGGTTGAATGCAGCGACGCTAATGCGGGGCTGGTTGATGAAGGTGTCCAGATCGAGAGGCAGCGTCATCAATTGCCACGCGGGATCATCCGGAAAATGGCTGTTGGCAAGCTGATGGGGCGGAACCGCGAAATAGTGGTCCTTGAAAGAGCGACTAAAATTTCTGTCGGCATCGATGGCGCCGCTGCCCCAGGTGACGTCGACCAGACGCCAGCCCCCCTCCAGAAAGACCGCATTCCAGGCGTGGCCGCCCAGGGATCCGTTCGTCGCGAAACTATAGCCTTTGACCTTGCCCACCAGCGTAACGGCCGTCAATCCGCAGGCGTGGCATAGCGCCTCAAAGAGCCGGGCGTAGCCGCCACACATGCCCTTGCGTCGGGACAAGACTACCTGGGGATCGTCGTCGGCGATCCGGCCGGTAAAGAAGGCCTCCACGTCATAGGCAACAAATTGAGCGATCCAACGATAGATGCCGCGCGCCTTCAGCACCGGGTGAGCAGGGCGGCCGAGCTGTTGCGCCAATTGGGAAATTGAAGCTGCCTCTCGGACCGTGTCCGCGTAGCAATCGATCGCGTGAAGGGCTTCCGCAGGAAGCCGGAGTTCCCTCGTCGGCGTCGGCTTGGTCGCTCGCTGAGGCTGGTTCATCCGAATCTCCAATTTTCATCCCTGTGACGAGAACAGTGAACTCCAGGCCGCAAACGAACGGGAGCCCGGCCTGCGCTGCAATCGGCTGCATCTCGCCCTGCAGGCGTGCAGCGATTTGCAGTCGGGGCCGGGGATGTGTCGGGAAAGGCGGTGGTGTGAAATGACCTTCGTCGATTCTGCCGTGGCGTGTCCGCCGGAGGGATGACCGAGCGGTGAAGACCCCGTTCAATCGAATTTGTCGAGGAGACGGACCATGACCTTACAGATCAAGCCGACGACGACTGCGAACTCTAGTACCTATTCCTGGCATCACATGGCGCGCCAGGGCCGCGCTGACGGTTCCTCTGACTGTCACTCTGGGGGCGGCGGCACGAACAGCGTTCGGTGCACCGGAAAGCACTGTAAGTGGGGCAGTTCCTGTTCGCAGTTCGGTCGCATGCCGCCGTGTGGCTTACGGATGTCGTGACCCTCCGCGATCACGACGGCCGCATGGACAGGGGTGAACACAAAAGTGTGGAGGGGACGAAGTTGGATGGACTTGTCGTTCTTGAGTACACCCCGGTGGAATTCCGGGACCTCCTCGCCCGCTCCTTCCACGGCGCCCAACCGTTCAGCCGCTTGTGTTGGCTCCCGCCGACGTGGTTGCCAGGTCTGCGGACGCTCTGGCCCAACCTCTACTGTGCCTCAGCGGATCAGATCAATGGCGGCAACGATTTCCTGGGCCGCTTGGGAGTAGCCGTCGGGGCCGAGGTGCTGGCCGCCGGTCGGCATGTTTCCTCAGGCCTCCCCATTACGACTGAATTCGACGAGTGGGCATGCCCTCAAGAGGAACCGGTGTTCCTGTTTGTGCGTATGCCGACACCAGCACGGTTCCGACGTAAACCGGAGGGAAAAGAGACAGCTCGCGGAGACAAACACCGCCCTACGATGGAGAGCTTGTGGTGAGCACGCTTACCAATTTGGGACAGGCGAAGAATTTACTGCAGGAAGTCCTTTGCCCATTCAGCAAACCTCTTCAAAGAATCCGTCCGACACGCCTGCGCGCTAGAACGAACGGAGGTCCGGGCGGTGTTCCAACCGCACCGGACCTCCGACAGGTGGGAGGATCAGAGACTGGCGGAAACGTCGGAGGGGTCCTTCTCCGTAAAATAGATGAACTTCTCGGCAAGCCAGTCGCCAGCGGTCTTCAGGCGGCTCTGGATCGCTTCCAGTTCCTGAATGGTAATTTCACGCGGCGGATGTTTTGGGCCAAGCTTGTCAAGCTGGAAGCCCAAGGGCTTCGCGCTGACGATCATGACAACCGTCGTCGAACCCGTCAGCTTGGAGGTCCGGACGTACCTGCGCTCCCCATCGGCATCCTGGGGAAAGAAGATCGGCTGCCCGCCGTGCCCATCATAGACATCGTTATTGGGAAGGATGGTCGAGGGCGCCAGCCAATACATACGTCCGCCCGGATCGATGGAAAGCAGGTAGAAATAGCTTGCTTCATCGGTACCGGGATAGGACCGGGGATACAGTCGCACACGGACCGGCCTATCGCAGGGATAGGTGTCGATCTGCGTCTTGGTGGCTTCCGGGTCGTCAGGGACCAGCATGAGGCTCGGCCCCGCGGGCTGAATCCGCTGCTCTATGTGGATCATGTCCTGATTAAGGGGCAGGAGATCAACACTGAAAATGAAGGTATTGGCCTTGCGCCACTCCACCTCATCATAAGCGATCTTTCCGGCCCGCATCATTTCAACGCGTTCGCCCAATACCGCCTTGAACATGTCGAAATTTTTCTCGGCGACCATCTCGGGAGTCAGCCCTGGAAACAGCAGCAGCAGCCCTTGGAGAGCATTCCTCGAAAGCTCTCCCCTGCTCTCGATATCACCCGGAACGGCCCGTTTCTCCGGCTGATTCTTGGCCGGACGGGAAAGGGAATCGTTGATGGAGACCGGCTCGTCCTTGCCAAGAGCGGCTCCGATGGCCCGGGGCAACCCGTCTTCGTTGGCGGGCTCATAGGGAACCTTGTTGACGTTGAGGGGGCTGAGGCACAGGGCCTCCAGCTTCATCCGTCCATAGGGAAACTCGGGCATGGCAACCTCCATCGTCATTAGCCAAACGTCTGGAATGCTACCCATACCAACTCTAGCTATCAATATACATTGCTGCAGCTAATGGCAATAAATGCAGCTTTTTACAGTTATCAAACCCCCGTCATCATGCGCACGCATCGAATAAACCGACCAAGGAGAACGCCACCATGAAAGACAAGACCACCGAACTGAAGCTGACGCCGATCCCCCACACAAGCTGTGCCGGCCTTGGCCTCCACCCGTTTCTCGACTTCCTGATGACCAACGGCCGACGGCCAACTATGGGTCAGGATGATGGGGGCACCAATTCGCCTCGGAATTCTCCTCAGGCGGAGTCCGAAGCGGAAATAGAGCGCCGCTGAGTGGTAACGACAGAGGGAGTAGAGCCATGCCGTTCCAATGCAGCGAAGACCACCGCCACATCATCGAAAAGTGTAGCCCGTCGGGCTTCTGTCCCCATCCCAAGTGCCGCGGGTTCTTGGTGGAGGTGTTGGAGCCGCGTCTCTGGTCCTTGAACGATCTCCTCGTGGTCCCCCTGGGCCCGCCGGACGCCGATCCGATCCCTCGAATCACCGAGGTATTTCGTGCCGCCGCTCTCGCAGTTGATTACAGCTTCTCCCGCTCGGACACAGCAGAGGCGAGATGGCACCATTTCCCCATGCCCACCCGCTTCCGTCATCACACGGAACAAGGTGAAGCCAAACCCAGTCGGGATCTATTGCTGGCAAGTGTCAGCTGTACGGCTCTCCGACAGATCCTGGGGAGTTTATGACCATGCCAATCAAGTACCAATGCACCAACGATCCATCCCACATGTTCGACCAGATGACGCCGACCGGCTTTTGTGACCGCCCGGAATGCGCCGGCGTCGGCTATCTGGTCGAGGTGATTTCCGAGGACGAAAACCCCGCGCTGGTCGAAAACAGCAAAGCGCTGGCGGTCTATGCCCAGGCCGAGGCCGACGAAAACCGCCGCGCCATCGGGCTGGCTTCGCTGTTCATCGATCGTTCCCCATCGGTTTTCGTCCCTGTCGCCCCTCCGGCGACCGCAACCCGCGCCGACCTGTTCGTCGCATCGGCGGCTGGCGGCATCTTTGATCTTCGCGATATTTCCAACCCCATGGATGCGTATGTCGCCGTTGTCACGTTTTCCTCGGACTTGGAGGTGGTGTTGTTCGCCTCGCTGGAGGAAATCTTTTCGCGCTTCACCACCCCCGCCGATCTGGCGGCCTTCCTGAGCCAAGCGATGCGGCGCAACAACAACGGCACCAACATCAACTTGGCGCTGAACGAGGCCAAACGGATGCGCGATAGATTGGTTAGCTCCGGCGACCTGTCTCCCTGGGGTGGTCCGAAAGACGTCAAGCCGATTATGCACACCACCTTGACAGATGCGGGCGGCACGATCGTCGTCCCGAACTACCGTTGCGTGTTGCTGTCGGATGGCGAGCACAATGGCGGCGGCGCCCTCGCCAATCCGTTCGCCGGCGAGGGCGTGGATCCTCTGATCACCTCCTATTTCGGTGATGTCGAGGATGCCGGAGCCATTGAGCTGCAAAAAGCTGCTAGCTTCTGCCCGGAGCATAATGCCCGCCAATTCTTCGCGGTGACTCGCCCGCAGCAGATCGCCAGCCTGCGGGGGCTGTTTAAGATGGCCTCGGCTTCCAGCGGATTCTGTCCGATGTGCGTTCCCAGCCGCTCCACCACCACCCGCATGCGCGATGCGGCCGAATAACAGCGCCCGGGAGGTGATCGACGGGCATAACCCGCCGATCACCTACCTGACAGGAAAGGGGGCGGAACCATGAACAAATTGCTGAAGTTTCTCACACCGGCAAAGCCCGCTGATGCGACGGCCTTTCGTGGTGTCGGGATTGCCTGGGCTTCCGGTGACATTGTTCCGGAATTTGCCGGTCGTCGCACGTTTTCGGCGGAAGTCCATATGACCGCTGGGCCGCGCAAGGCAGATGACCAGGGATTGGGCGAGGATGCTGGCGGCTTCCTTCTTGCGGGGAACCAAATGGGCTTTTGGGTAGCGGATGGCACAAGCGAAAGCGCGGTGATCGGTTCCCAGTTTTCCTCGCGCCGTCTGGCCCAGGATTTAGGACGGGAATTTGCCGACGCTTTTCGCCGCACACGCCGACAAAATCCGAACTTCCCAGAGCTGGTGGTGAGCGGGGTCATCTCCGCCGTGATCGACCGCTGGAGCAATACCCTCGACGACCTGATGGGCACTGCCGACGGCAGGGATCTTCTTGACCAGGCCTTCGCCCTGGATCCCGACGATCTGGCCATGACCGGCTGCACTCATCACAGCCACCTCGACTTCTCGGCGACCTTTCTTTGTGGGCGGCTCTCAACTGAAGGTGCACTGGATTACGCGATTTCGGGCGACTGCAAGTTGCTCGCGCATGGCCGCAAGGCCGCGCGGATCAGCTATCCGGAAAGCCGTCTGTTCCTTCGCCTCCGGCGTATGGACAGCGACAGCTATCGCTTCATCACCAGCGACCCCCGTGACCTGAAGGTCGGGGGCGTCGCGGATGTGACCCTGGTGGCGGCTGGCAGCGACGGTATCGGTCGCCTGGATGCCATGATGGCGGCACAGTTGGGCCATCTGCCCAGCAACACGATCAGAGACAACCTGTCTCGATACAGGCCGTCAACGCACGACGATAAGACCCTCGTGGTGATTGAACTGGAGGACGACGCATGATGAATGCGGTGATCATCGACGGTAAGCGCCATTCCTTCGATAGCCGTAAGCTGGACTGGAAGACCCAGAACCCGCCGGCCCAGTTTGCCTTCATCGAATTGGACGGCAGGCGCTATTTCGTCAAGCGCCACAAGCACGGCTTTACCGGGTGGAACCTGCTGGTCCAAAGCTTGGCCCAACGCCAGCCGTTCCAACGTTCGCCGCGCGTCGCCGGCATCAGCCGGGATGGCGACGAGTATTACCTGTTTACGGAAGCCCTTGATGGCGTTCTGTTGTCCGAGGCCGCGCCTGGCTCTTACGATCCGGCCCAGATCGCCTCTGACGTCTTCGTTGCACTCTTTGATGCCAACCGTCGCAAGCATTGGTACTCTGATCTATGCGACCGGAACGTCATGATCACCACTAGTGGCCGAGGGTATCTCATCGATATGGATTCCTGCCTGCCCCACAGCGCGCCCTATTCGACCAAGCTGCCAGTGTCCTACCAGTATGCCGGCTTGCTCGGTCATTACGCCAAGCAGCAAGGAATCCAGGGCTTTCGAATCAGTAACATCCCGGGCGAGGTGATCAATCAGTCAGAGGCGTTGACCATGGCGGTTAGGCTGATGGCGGGCAAGCGCATGTCGGGTCCGATAGCAGCTGCAACCGCCCATGAATGGATGAAAACGGCGTGTGAGCCGGTATATCGGGGGGTTTTGGGAAGGCATGTGCAAAGGCGGCAAGACTGGGTGGAAACGAGAAAGCTGCTCGATGTGGCCACATCCTTTGAGTCTGGGAATTATGAGGCAGCATGAAGGGCTGGCGCCAAATAGATATATCCAAGTGGCGCACAAACGACTTCGCCTTTTTGCATGGCGAGGCAGTGCTCCCATCTGTTTTCCCTCATTATTTTGATATTTATTTTGAGGAAGGATCCGCGCCGCAAAAGTGTAGGGGTAGCCCATCCGCCACGGAAAACGAGCGCACCAGAACATTGGTTTGGGACATGTTTGGCAGCCTGCGCCATCGGCATGGTGCTATGGAATGGGATGGTGTGCCACACGAAAGTCGATGTAAATCCGGCTATTATGACATACCGCCACCATTCAGCTTTGACGATAAGGATGCGGCGCACCACAATTTCATGGGCATTTATTACTCCGTTTGTGATCATTGGCGCGCGGCAATGGAGGCGTTCTCAAAAGCAGTTTCACTCGATCCAGAAAATCATGAGTATTGTTTTAATTATGCGTACGTGAGGTCGCGTGATGAATCCCGGGTGGGAGTGATATCTCAGTCGCTATATAGCTTTGATTTGGAAACAAAAGCGTTAATGCAGAGGGCGTACCGCTCAGCAAGTGGCCACATCGGTTACAAGATCGGCCTGGCTGTCTGCTATTTTAATGTAGATGAATATGATCTATCTGCAGACTTATACCTGGAATCATATCGTGATATATCTTCCAAGTTAAAAATAGTGGGGCAGCATGCGAATGGTTTGGCTCTGTATAACGCCATAGCATCATATGCCTTAGCTGATAGGTGGTCGACAGTAAGGCATTTATGTCGCGAATTACTTAACTACCTTCAAGTTGAGCCCAGCGCTCTGAACGATCACCATATAGATGCTACCGTTCACATGCGGGAGCTTGCGCTTCAGCACGAACATGGCAACACAGGGCCGATCAATCTTATAGCGAGGCTATCCCTTAGCGAAGCACTCGAGAAGTCGCCTTATTTTAGGCGGATTAGACAAGAAATGCGTAATGACCTTGAAGCTTCAAAAGGAAGTGCTCGAAGCGCAAACTCGATAAATCAGGAACAAATTCGTGAACTAGTTGGTCATATTGAGAGTGTTTTGGAGGTGGCTGGCGATAGGGTGTCCCAACTCGCGAACGCCACGGCCGCCGCAGCAGCTGCGATGTTGCCCCCTCCGGCCATTCTTTCAGACTACGCCCAATCCAATGCTGACCTGAAGTCCCATCTGGGGGGCAATCCCCTTGACGCCACAGCGCACGAGACGCTGTTCCGCCTACGCGACCGATACGGCCGTGCGACCCGCCTTGACAGCGCCCATCATCTGGCGGCGGCCTATTTCGATGAGGGCTACCGCGTCGACGCGGTCCTATTGTTGGGCGCGACGCCGCCATGCCTATCACAGCTTGATGTCTCGATTTTCTCGGAGGATGAACGAGCCGTGTTGGGGCGGGGCATATTCTTCGGCTTTTGCTATTCACTGGAACCGAGTGATGGCCCGGCCCTTCTGTGTGAGGCGCTGGGGCATTTTGCCAAATTGAATTTTGAAGACGAGCGCTTCACGCCTCTCCTTCCTCTGCTGGTCTTCGCGGCCCGACTGCATCTAGCCGCGTCGGAAATGTTTTCTGACGCTGACGGCGCCAAGGTGCCGTGGAAGGAGCAGAGTCACTGGCTGTCCAGCATTGGCGTGGCCGAGGACACCTATGACAGCTACTCCCGCTATTACCGCGCCCACCCCCGCGATCTCCGCGACTTCAACCGGGCCGTGGCGCTGACCGAGAGGGCTGTCACCTTGGCAGAGAAGGCGGGTGATCCGCAATTGCCGGCCTATCGGACCGAACTGGCTGGGCTGCTGCTGAAAGCCTTCGCCCGTTCCAGTCACCGCGAGGCGCGAATTCGGGCCTACGGCATCCTGGACGATATGTTGGCCGGTGGTCATCTGGACGTTCTTGCCGGGCACATGGGCCGGTTGGTCGCCGATGCGGGGCGTCTTCTGGAGGCCCCCAAATATTTGCCCCAGGCCGCTTTGCGAATCGGCCGGCGGCTTCGCGACGCCACCGACCTCTTCGATCGGCTTGGTGAAATCGCCCGCATCCTGCGGCGCAATCTTCCGATGCGTGAAGACAAGGAACATTGGATCGGCGCGAGTGAAACGCTCGGGCGGATGGCCGCCCATGCCTGGTACCTGCGCGGCAAACCGGAGCGTGCCGTGGCCTGGCTTGAAGCGGGACAGGCAAGTCTTCAATCGGACCTGCTGCGCCTATATGAAGTTAATCTGGGTCACCTGCCCGACGCGTGGCAGGCGGTGCAGCTGGACTATGAGACGGCGCGCGACCGCTGGGTGGAGGCCGGCCGTAATGGCCGAGCCGCCGAAACACAGGCTGCGTGGCGTGCCCTCGAGAAGATCACAGGCGAGCTCGAGGAGCTGGGCTTCGGCCCACAGCTTGCACCCGCCGCTGCCGGCGCAGCACGGGCGGCGGCGAGGGCCATGGGCAAGCCCCTAGTTTACCTTTCGGCAACCGATCACGGCGTGCTGGCCTTCATGGCGACGCCCAAGGGCCGCGTCATCGGCACGAAACTGTCCGTGGATGGTAAATGGCTAAGTCAACGATTGCATCGACACCTGCGCCGTTACGACGATTTTCGCACTGCGTTGCAGGCCTGGAAGGCGTTGCGCGAGGCCAAAGGGCTTGATGATCTGGCAAACCAACGCCATCCCGCCATGACATGGATCACGGACGCAGAGGACGCCGATATCGCCCGTTCTCGGCTGGAGCCTCGTATCACTCATTTCCTCGACGATCTCGAACTTTTGTCGCGGGACTTGGTCGAAGTGATGGCGCCACTGGTTGATATGGTGAAACGCTACGGCTTTACGTCCGTGGTGGTGGTTCCTTGTGGGGAGTTGGTACTGCTGCCGCTGCAGCTGGCCGCCTATCGACCAACGCAACAGCGCCGTCTTCGTCGGCTGGTTACCGCCTTGGGCTTGGCCGATACCGTTAAATGCCACCCCGGAAAAGGCCACTGCGGGCTGGAACCGCCGCAAGAGGCGGTGTTGGACAAGATTAGCCTGGTTTTCAGCCCCAACGCCTCGGTGCTGTTGCGCCGGAAGGAGGTTGGGGAACGCCCAAGCATTGGCGCCTATGGTCTGTGGGACGATGAACTCGATAGCAAAGGCCAGGCGACCTGCGAAATTGTCGCTCGCCACACCCCGCATGCCGCCGAAGAGAATCGCGACTTGGATCCCGAAGAGGTGCTTGCCCGCCTGCGCTCCGCCCGACACTTCGCCTACCTGGGCCACGGTTCCGCCGTTGCCGGCCCCCGGGCCCTCGACCTGTCCGGTTTGGCCTGGAAAGTCGGGCGGCACTGGACACGGCTATCGATCCGCTCCTTGCTGGCTGATGAATTCCCCCATCTCGATCACGCCGACCTCACGGCATGTGACGGAGCGCGAGCGAATCCGGACGTCCCGTCCGAGGTGGTCTTGTTGCCAACGGCGCTTTTGTACGCTGGGGCGCGCACTGTCTCCGCCCATTCCTGGACCGTACTCAACAGTCATGCCATTGAGCTGTCCAGGCGTTTCCACCAACGTTGGGCCGCCAACCCCGAAGCCGACCGTGCTGAATTGCAGCGCCAGATACAGGTCGAATACCGCGATTCCAACGTTGCGCCCAATCTGACGGGGCGACATGCATTCGACGTGTCAGTCGTCATTACCGAGGAAGAAGCCGAAGCAATAGCCGAGGCGATGGAAGATCCCTGGCCCGATCCCACCAAGCGACTGCCGTCTGGGCATCCCTATGCCTGGGCCTCGGTGCAATGCTGGGGAATGGCTATGGGGGGGCTGGGGCATGGAATGCAGGGAGGCGGAGATGTCGGCTGAAAACGAAGCGGAAAAGCTCTATCAGGAAGGGATGCGCTATTTAAAATCCGGAGCGCAGAAGATCGCGGCGAAGAAATTTCGGCAGTGCTTGGAGCGCAATCCCACGCACCGGGGCGCCGCCGCGGCCCTTCGCAAAGATGATGGTAGCGTGATAATCAGCACAAAGCCGGCTTCACAATTTTCTGAGTCCAATAAAAAAGAAATAGATCCTGATTTTGAGAACGGAGACTGGATACACCGATTTTTCTCTTTAAGATTTGTATTTGAAGATAAGCGCTTGGCTAAAATTAACTATCCCCGGGTGCGGCCTGAAGTTGACATGCTGTCATTGGAGGTTGTTTCAAGGAACCTCTCCGAGGATGACATCTATATGTTTCTATCTTATTTGTCTGCCATGCGACATGGGCGGCTGCATGAAGGAAAGGATGCTCTAGCTGGGCTTCTGCTGAAGCATAAAAGTAGAGTTGCGAATTTTTCTTATCCTGATAACAGCATAATTGACGGTGTAGATTTTGATCGAGAAGTGAGTTGCGAGTCTCTTCTAAATAGATATTGCGCTGGCAGCGAGGCTGTTAAAAATATTTTATTTTTATCTTATACTGGGGAATACGATGAGGCTGCTAGGCTGGCGCACTCGTCGGATGACAAGTACACTGATCCGCGTATATTTCACTTGCTTGGTTGCCTTCAGCGGGAGTCATTTGATGCGACAATCAATTACATGGATGCGTCGATAATTATAGGCGATACAGTTGATGGTCTTAGTTACGTGAGTAAGGCGTGCTTACTTCGTGATCATCATAAATATCAAGACGCTGAGAGATTCTTTATCAAGGCATTGAGGCGCTCGAATGGCATATTTACTCTGTTTGAGTATGGCGCCTGCCTCTTGCGGCAGCATAAGTATGAGTTAGCAATTTCATTCATTGAAATGTCAATAAAAAAGGAAATTGAAGGTAGATTGCTGATGCGCCGCAGCGGAGCCTTTAATGACAGCCAAAGAATGCCTGTTTTGTCGTCGTGGCGTGCGTCTGATGCTAGTTGCAGCACATTTCATCAAGCGATTGCGTATTGTCTTTCTTCTCTTGGGCGCCACCTTGAAGCGGAGTTGAATCTGATTGCAGCTGGATTTCTTAACCCATTTCATAGCGATGTATCGGAATATCTATTGTCAAGCCTATACGGTCAGCGTCGATTTGATGCTGCGATCGCCGCTTACCGCACGTGCGGTGATGAGTTTTCCAAAAGTTGCTATGGGTTGCTGCAGGGCGCGAATGCAGAGCGTGCCCGTAAGAATGATGTGGACGCAAACAAACTGTTTAGTGCGGCGGTGAGTTCAGGAGATTTCAAAAAAACACGTGTTGTCCGTGGATTAAGCCTGGTTTCTGGAGTTGGGTCATATGATGCCCATGGGGGGCGTCAAATTAGTTCCGGGATTGGGGCGTCTGGCGCAAGGGCACACATTAGAGTGGGGCGGGGAAACGTTTCATTCTACGGAGCTCCATCTGAAGGTATTTTTATTTGTGCCAGCGGGGACTTGAGTGGATTGCAGCCCTCTGACGCGGATACATTCTTTACGCTAAGTCCTCGCGACAGCTTTTATTTTGTTGCAATTGCGCTGCAATTTTCTGAGGAATATGTCCATACCCGGAAGTACACAGGGAATGGGAAGAAGGATGACGTGATATCTGTAAGTTATGGGGACGAAAAGTTATTTTTGCAGGCGGTGGATTATCCGAAAATAGTACAAAAACTTGAATCAAAAATATCTATAGCAACATCAAAAGCCATCGGGCTTGCTATTTATTTTCAGAAAATTTGTTGTGATGATTGCTTTTGTATTTATGAGGCAATTGGAAATATTAGGTTAGTGTGTGGCCTCGATAAGATTGCAGAGCAAGCATATCCTGTATTGAGGGAGTTTGCTCGTGCACATATTCATCTCTACGACCTGTTTTCCAATCGCGCTGAAATCTGGCCTAGTTTTGAAGATCAAGCTCATTGGCTTGCAATACCGGGTCTGGCCGAGGAGACATACAACGAAATTTCGGCCTACTATCGCACTGCTCCTGATGGCATTCGCGACCTTGACAAGGCTTTGGAGATGGCGGAGCTCGCTGCGAAGTCTGCTGAGCTGGCCACCGATCCGGAACTACCCTTCTATGTGGCTGAATTGGCCAGTACGCTGATGAAGGCGTTTGGCGCTAGTGACGACCCTGTCCTGCGCGACCGCGCCTTCGCCATCCTCGACCGTCTCATCGAAGGCGGCCATCTCGACGTAGTCGCCAATCAGATGGCGGTGATGGTTGAAGACGCCGGCAAGCTAGTGGAGCGCAAGCGCTTCGCCGAGGCTACCGCCCTGTTCGCCAAGCTGGGCGAGGTCGCCCGCATCCTGCGCCGGGCCTTGCCCCGGCGCGAGGACAAGGAGCAGTGGATCGGTGCCACCGAGAAGCTGGCCCGTCTCGCCGCCCATGCCGAACAGATGCAGGGCCATGCCGACAAGGCGGTGTCGTGGCTGGAGGGGGAGCAGGCGAGTCTACAGGGGGACATCCTGCGCCTGTTCGAGATCGACCTCGACGCTCATCTGTCAGGGGCGGAGCTCCAAGATCTCCGCAAACGCTACGATGATGCCCGCACCCGCTGGACCTCTACCGTTCAGGCCAAGAACGGCGATGCCGCTACGGTCAAAGCGGCCTGGGCCGATCTGGAGCGGTCGGTCGCGGAACTCGAAAAGATTCCTGGCCTCGAGCGGCACTTCTCGCCCCCTGACGCCTCAGCGGCCCGGGCTGCGGCGCAGGCAACCGGCAAGCCGCTGGTCTACCTGTCGGTGACATCTTTCAGCGGCTGGGCCTTCATCGTCCCACCTGACGGGACTATCACTGCCGAACGACTCGCCGCCCCCGGCTGGGAGATCGAGAACCGCCTCCAGGCCCATCTCAATCTCTACGGGGATTTCTCCACTGCCTTGCAGGCATGGGAGACGTTAGAGGCCGCCGACGGCTTCAATGAACTGCGGAGGGCCAACCATGTTGCCCTGGCCTGGATCGGCGAGGCCGAGAGCGCCGATGTCGCCCGTGCTATCCTCGAGACCAAGATCACCCCTTATCTCGACGACCTGGAGCAACTTTCCGACTGGCTGGCCGGCATGACTGCGCCGTTGGCCGATGCTGTGTCGAAGGCGGGATTCGCGTCCATGCTGATGGTGCCGTGTGGCCCCTTGGTCCTGCTGCCGCTACAGGTGGCCGGCTACCGTTCCCCACTGCAGCGCCGCCTGCGTCGGCTGATGACGGCCCTACGGTTGGGCAAGGCTGTCAACCGTTGGCCATGGCTGGCGGCCCGTTGCGGCTTGACCAAGCCCACCGATGCCCTGCTTGACAAACTCAGCATCGCTTTCAGCCCCAACGCCTCGGTGCTGCTGCGCAGGAACCGCACCAAGAGCGCCCCGACCGAAGCCTATGGCCTGTGGGATAATTCCATCGCGGGGGCGGAGGCGGCAGTTCTGGAGATTTCAGGCCGCCACTCTCCCTTTGTTGCCGAAGCAAACAACCATCAGGTACCGGAAGAGGTGCTGCGCCGCCTAAGATCGTGTCGCCGATTCGAGTATATTGGCCACGGCACCGCAGTTGGTGGCCCGGATGGGCTCGACCGCTCGGGCTTGGGCTGGGAGGCCTCCCACGTTGGTTGGCGCCGCCTCTCGATCCGGTCTCTGCTGACCCAGCGCCTTCCCGACCTGGAATATGCCGGTCTCACTTGCTGCGATGGCGCCCGGGCCAATCACGACTTGCCGGCGGAAGTGGTGATGCTTCCATCCGTATTCCTGCATGCCGGCGTTGAAACCGTTACTGCTCATTCATGGACGGTGTTGAGCACCCATGCCATCGAGTTGACGCGGCGGTTCCATCAACGTTGGGCCGCCAACCCCGACGCTGACCGCGCCGAACTGCAGCGGCAGGTCCAGATCGACTACCGCAACGCCAACATTCCCGCCATCCCGGAAAATACCGGCACCCATGCCCTTGAGATTGGCGTCGTAACCGAGGAGGAGGCTATGGCCGAAATCAGTAAGAAGGGCTCCTGTAAGCACAGGGATCCGACACAACGACTGTCCTCAAGTCACCCCTATTGCTGGGCATCGGTCCAGTGCTGGGGCGGATAGGACGTTGGGAAATGGCACAGCTCCAGTTTCAACCGATGAGTTCGGCGGTAATGAAATCGGCTCCTTCGTTGGTCACGCAGGCATACCCAAGACCGAGAAGCTGTTGCGGAAACTGATTGACGAGGGCTTGGTCGTGGCCGTGCTTGCTGGCCGAAAGCAAATAATCAAAAAAATTCGTTCGGTGAGGAGTTTCTTCCGCAGTCGGTTCGCCATCGGACCAAATCCAGAGGGTCTTGCCAGTAATCCAATCGCTTCTATGGGTGTTGATCAGTGATTTTACCCGAACAAGGTCAATGCCTTGCCTCAGGGCATAGTCACGGCGCCACCTATCGAGTGCTGCAGGGAATGTAGGGTGTTCGGCAAGAAGCTGAAGAAACTCCTTTGTCTCACTGATAGTTGCGTCTTTCATGAAATTCCCATTGTTGATTATCTCAAAGATAATGTCTTCACCTTCCATTGCTAGTATTTCTTCATACTTCATGTTGTCCCCCGCTTCTGAATTTTTATAGAAAATTGCACTTCCCGCACCGGACGCTGTAATGGATTTGGAATTTTCACTCACTCGCTTTGCCGGATGCTTCATTCAAGTTCCATTACCCCATCAAGCTGAATTGGGTGCCCACCTTTCCGGTCGACAGCATCGATCAGCTCGATTGCATATCCGTGACCCTGGCTGAGATAACGACCACGGACCTCGGCAAAGTCATCGAGAGTAGCCCCCTTGCTCTCTATCGCATTTTGTACAAAGCTCCAAAGAACCTTGTCGAACCAAACGGATGGAACAAGAACCACCTGATCACGGCGCAGTCCAGGGTCGAGCTGGGTGTTGGAAAGAGCCGCCGCAATTAATTTGCCATCGACGGCATGGGGGCGCTCGATGGCCATGAGGTTGCGCGTGCCGGTGAAAACCGTCACCTTTCGGGCCACCAGGTCGACCGGTGGCCCCAATCTGTCATTGGTGCGGGTGAAGAACCAGCCGCCCTGGCGAACCATGAGAGCAACATAGTTTTCGAGACCGAGCGTCTCCTCCCAGTTGAAGTGCAGGACAGGAACCGTTCCCTTGCGGCTCACGGAGGGCGCAGCCGACATAGCCGCGACCTGCTGATCCCCCGGCGCCGCCGGTGGTGCAGGGGCCATGTCCACCGGCTGGGCCGCAGGCGCTGAAAGTTGCGGCAACGGCTGCGCCTGTTCCACGGGTTTCGCGGTTGGTACGGATGCCATTGTGCGTTTCGGCTTCGGCCGAAGGGAGGGCTGTTCCGACTTCTTCGGTGCCGGCGAGCTGCCTTCACGCTCGGAAAAAGCAATCGGCATCGACCCGACCTCGAACACCTGGACGTTGAACGCTACCGGCGTAACCCTCTGCGGCTGGGGGAGGACAACCGATACAGCCGCATCAGGAGAGGGCGGATGGTCCCCTGACGCGGCAGCGCCGGTCGATTGCGACTGCTCGAACAGCATTTCCCGGTCCTCGGAGGGGGGGCGTGCCTTCCAGAGCATCAGCAGGCCGACGATCAGCGCCAGGCCGACGACGGTCATGGTCTTTGGACGGCGTACAATTGCCTGTTCAACGGCGTGCATCTTTCCCTCACTGGCGATTGGGAATCGTATTCAGCGATTGAAGCGCCCGATCCTGCGACGACACGATTTTCTGCAAAGGGGTCAGCTCCGGGCGCAGCGTCACGCTTGGTTTTGAGTTGTGCGAAATGTCGCTGGCTTGGCGTCCAGGATCTATCATCGGTGGCTCGCTTCGCACCACCGCAGTAACAGGATGGACCTGACCAGTTTCGGCCTTGGCGGGCAGGACAGCCGGCATCGCCGTAACATTGGATGGTGTGCCGGAATGATGCTCGGCGGCGGGCTCGGTGCGGCTGTTCTGTGCCGGTTGTGTGGGCGGTTCGCTAGCTGAAGCAGTGTGTTTCGACCGCTCGGAAGGCAAGGCTGTCGGGCGAGCCGGCGCCGTGATCGCCGCTTTCGCAACCGACCGCTCGCGTGTGGCTTTGGTTTCCCGGGGCTTCTCTTCACCAGATTTCGGCTGCGATTGCGTCCCCATCTCGGGAACAGAAGGATGCTGGGGAGAAGCTACAGCGTCTGGATGGGGGGCGACAGCCGCGACGGTCTCTTGCCGGTCGGCTGGAGCAGGCTGGGGAGCTGTGGCGGACTGTTGTCGCGCATCCGCTTGCTCGCCCACGGCCGCCACGGCATTGTCGGTGTCTGTCCTTGCCGCGAGATAGCCGGCCGTCCCGATGGTGGCCAGGGCGGCAAGAACGAGCGCCTGTCGATGGGCCATGCGTCGCAAGGCGCGGATATTGCTTTTCAGATCGTCGTTGTCGCTTTTGGTGTTCATCGCTCTGCTCCCCGCAACATGCCATCCAGAACCGAGCTGGCACTGGTCAATTTGCGTTGAATATCCATGGGGGTGTAGGCGCTTTCCCTTTCCACTATGGCAGGTGCAGGCTTGCGCTGCACTTCCGCGACGGGCCGCTCGTCGGGAGCGGGCGGCGGAAGCATGCGGGGCGTGGGTCGGGGGCGCACCACATGCTCCTCTAGCGGCGGCAAAGCGATCGGCTTTTCGGCGATGACGGTCGGTAAAGCGGCCTCAGTGCGACGTATACCTCCAACTGGGGAACCCGCCGCCGGGGAAGGGTTGGGCGAAGGTAGGGGGGCGGGGGCAGGTGATACCTGCTCGTCGCGCGCTGCTATTGCCGCAGGCGCCGTCGTCGTACTTCCGGTCGGCGGACCAACAAGAAGCGCATCGATCTTGGGAATTGCGCGGTCTAGCTTCTCCCATTCCTGAGAGACCCGATAGGCCAAGGCGACCCCGATACCGAGGAGCAGTGCGAGAAGGATTTTCATCTCTGTGCCTCCTTCTGCTTGGCCAGCGTGGCGAGTCCCACTGAGATCTTGGCGTTTAGGAAGGGGGTCGCCGCATCGACGTATTCCGTGATGGGGTGGTCCTTGGGGATGGCTAATGCCACTCCGTCCTTCAACCGCTCGTGCGGTAGGTCAAGGACCTGCTGGTAGGTAAAGTTCTCGCCATTCTGGGTCGTATAGGTGATCAACTCACCAGTCGGGACGGGCATCAGGATAAGGGGAGATAATTGGCTCGCGTGATCTGTCGGGCGGCTAGCCACATCCGCTTGGGTAAACAGGACCTTACGGGCATCCGGTGTCACCATGGTCAGCACGATAAAAATCGTGATCAAAGCCATGTCCAGTGCGGAGGTCGGGGGCCGCAATCCTTCCCGTCGCATGTTGGCGTTGTTCATGTCACCCTCCTTGTGTCTCATCGTCGGGAATCAGCCCCTCGACAAAGAACCCGGTGAGTTGCACTACTTGGCCAGCAATGCTCGTCCCGACAGCAAGGCCGAAATTGAGCAAAAGCGTGGACAGAGCTCCAGCTTCACCCTGCGTCCCCATGTAGCCAACCAGCGCCATGACAATGGCCACGCCGGTAAAGAGGAAGCCAAGAGATGTTCCGGCCTCACGATTGCGGTAGGTGAAATCATCGAGGATACGCCAAGCCTTGCGCGTGAGCTTGATGGCGCCGACCCGTTGAAGCCCAGCCACGCAGCCGACCCACAGGCAGGCGATCCACATCGCAAGGAAAACCGGCCAGAACTTCCCGACATAGGTGTCGAGTGCCGAAAACCAGGCGGGCCCCGGTCGCGTGCCGGTCATGGCTATGACAAGCCAAGCGGCAAGTAGCAGAAGCAGGCCGACCCCGAGGGCCGAAAGCAGCAAACCACCGGCCTGGGTGACAGCGAAAACGCGCAATGCCGAGACTTCCAGGCGGTTCAGTTTGTGCGGATGCTTGGGGCGATTGCTTTCAGCCATGGTTACCTCCTGCTCTGAAAGAAGTTGGTCGGTCCCGTCTCGGAGGGCAGCCAATACTCGACGCCGGCAAGCGCACCGAATGGATTTTGGAGGTCTGAATAGGCGAAGCCACAGGCCTTAAGCAGCAGATAGACGGGAACTTCCGAGTAATAGGCAGGGCTATCATCACCAGCACCCTGCCCCTGCAAGCTCTCGATCTGTAGCTTGGTGGTCATATACAACTGGGCGGACTTGCGAACTGCACGGTCGCTGGCTGTCCCCTGGCGAACGAAAGTCGTCAGAACTTCTTCCGAATGGATCAGCAAATCCCGTTCGAGACCACGAGCCAAATTTCTGGAGACGTCATCGGCAGCAAGCCCGGACAAGGGCGTCATGATCAAACCTGCTGCCATAGCCATGAAAGTCTTTCTCATTTCGGCCTCCGGTATCATGGTGGAAGTTCAAGACTAACGGGGGGGGGGACTCCGGGACGACAGGGGCTGAAACTGCAAAGCGCTGCATGGGGGGATTAAGATGGTAACTGCTATGAATAGGTCAGGGCGGCGATGCAGGCGACCTCGCTTGCTAAAGGAAGGCCGCCCAGATAGTCATCGCCACGACTTCACCGCATTCAGCTGTTCCTGAAGGCCATAAGAGCCGGACGCCTGGAGGATGTCGTGTTCAAGGTCACTCGACGGAGAATCGTTGTCCAGGAAATCGCCATAGATGAGGCGACTAACCCCGTCGAACCAACTCGTCACCGTACTAATCCCCTTGCCTGCACCACCTGCCGCATTTGTCATGACGCCTATGGTTGTCGACGCTTTGTTGTATTCAATCGTGTCTTTCAGGCGTTCTGCCGCAATTTCGATCGATCGCTTTAGCTCGCCCGTCTGAATCGCGGCCTGGGCAACGATACTCTTGTCGTGCATAATCTTGCCGACGAGGGCATCCATGTTCTTTCCGTTCTTCAGGCGCCGAGCGAGACTCTCCCGTTCATTGTAAACACGCGTGAAGGTGGTCTTCATCGCAGCCAGCAGAGCCTTCGTCGTGCCGCTGTCGGGCGAGCGCTCGAATTCCAAAGTCACCTTCTCCAGCGCCTCCGCCTGCAGCTTCGCCTTGTTCGTATAAGCCTGAAGATCTTGGGACAGCTTTGCCGTATCCTCAGTGTTGCGACGGGAACGCATCCGCGTCCCGACGGCATCCAGGTTGTCGTAGGCCACGCCGAGGATTTCGTGGTACGTGGAAACGACCTTGTACGTGGCGGCCAGTTGGACCGCGACGGCCTCGGTAAGCTCGCTCTTGAGCGCTTGCTGGGTCAGGCGGTCGCGTTTAGACGCAGATTTCAGCTGTTGCTCGATTGCGGAAATCGCACGGGTCTTTTCCTCGGCATCGGCCATTTCGGCCTCAAGCCGGGCAGCGAGTGTCGATGTTTTCGTCTCGAAGACCTGCTGCTGCTGGTCCAGATCCTGCCCCAGATCACCCATCCCGTTGATGGAGTTTTGCTGGGCAAGGCTTGGCGATGCCCCGAGGATGAGACTGCATAGCGCAGTCGTTGCAAGAAGCTTCTTCAGCATTTCGGATTTCCTTTCGGGTTTGTGTTAGCGCGCCATAGCCGTGGCAAGATTGTCGTCTCCTCGCGGGCAATTCGCCGAGGGTCGATGCTGACCCAGCCGCTGATAGACGCAGACGGGGAGGATCATCCCAGGCGGCATCGCCGCTCCGGGATGCTTGATGCGCGACAAGGCTTCGGCGGCCGCAGCACGTGCCGCGTTAAGGTCTCCTGCTTTAAGAGCCAAGGTCGCGATTCCAGCGTAGGCACGAGCCACCAGCTCGGGATTGGCCTCTCCGCCGGTGCTAAGCTTCGTCTTGATTTCGTTCATGGCGAGGTCAAACCTGCCGAATTGAGCTTGCGCCCAGGCGTCAGCGACGGCCGCCTGAATCGGGTCAAAATGGTTCAGGTCTTCGGGGCGAGCTGGAATACGCTTGCTCTGTAAGGCCGGCGGCATGGCTGGCCGCGAAACCATCACCTGGGTCGAAGCAGGCTTGTCGGAACCGAACCAACTACCAACGGACCCGACATCCATCGTCTCACAGGCGGACAGGAACAGTAGTCCGGGAATGATAAGCGCTTTCTTGAAGAGCGTCGTGAGCATGTGTCCCTCCTGGCTATGATCGCAAGGAATCTATAGCGGCCCACAACCGCTCATCCATGTCGTGGCAAGCTGCATCTAACTGCAAAGACTGGCCGCCATTCCGAGCGCCGTTGCCCCACACACCTTTGCTGGAAAATCATTACGGCGAGCGGTGCAAAAGGTAACGATCCAGGTGCAGATGTCGCCGTCCCAGAGGTTCGAATACATCAGACCGGGAACAGGGCACGACTTCTGCGTCTAGGTCCTCGACAAGGCCATTCTGCGCTTCGACCCGCCCGAGATCATGAACACCGACCTGGGCAGCCAGTTTATGAACTGCCCTGAAAGAATTGAGTATCGGTCTGGGGAGCTGGCTTGAGCCTCAATCCATGTCGCTACGTGCAGGCCGCATCGATAAAAAGTTGATTGCAATCTGTTGTTTTGCCATCATGACGATCCTCTGCCCCAGGGTATGCAGCGCCAATGTGGACAGCGTATCTATTCGCCCCTCTCTGTCTGAATGAGGCTGATTACGAGCGCTTGAAGGAAGTCGGCTGGCGCCCCTGGGTAACCAGAATCCCCAACCAACAGGCTGATTCAGTTGCTGCGGACAGCGAATTTTTTATCCCCAGCGCCCGCTCCTGGTACATGCCGGCGACATTCGATAGCCGTACTTCCAAGCGCTGGACCTTCCCGCTGGAAGTTTGGCAAGAGACCCCGCATATGATCGGGAGTGATGGTGCCGCATTGGCCGAGGTCACATGGGTGGATCTGTTCCGCTTCCCCGAGACCGCCATCCTTGTCGTTCGCCTGTCTGCCTGCGGCCCGCTTGATGATGCCAAAATTCGCTGGCTGTCCAAAACGGCATCCGAGTGGCTGCCGAAGTTCGAGGGTGACAAGCTCGCTGCTTGGCATGCCGGCGGGTGCGACGTCGGCACCCTTAGGGACTGGGTAATGGCGAAGCTGCTCAAGCTCAACGACGAAGAGGACACCCGCCGGGTCAACGGCGCGCTGCATTGGTTTGGCAACGCCGCCCCCGCTTTGATCCTGCTCCCCCGTCCGGAGGTCCCTGACTGGACTTCGCCGGACCTGACCAATCTCATCACCCATATCAGCCTCGGCATCGAGGATGAAGTCGAGCAGTACGGTCCCAGTAAAAACATCAGGTCCGCCATCGCCGATCAGTTCGTCCAGGAGTGGGAAAACTGGCGTCTGCATGAATGGCGGAACCGGATGGTTCTGGTCCATGGCGGCGAGGCGCGGGGCGGTCAGCCGGAAAACACCCATCGCTACTATGTGCCTATGATCGCCTCGGTACTTTATCAGCGCATCACTATCACCGCGTACCTGGACCGGTTCATGGGCGGCGCCGAAGACGATGGCGCATTGCGGCGCACGTTCACCCGCTTCCGCCGGGAATTTCTGGCGCATCGCATCTCAAGTTACCCCATGGGCAATCGGGTGTACGAGTTCCTGCGAGAGGTGAACCAAATCCCTGAGACCTTCAAGGACGTGGAAGACGAACTCCACGCCGCCGACCAGCTTACCCGGCTGGACCTCGAGCGCCAGGAAACCGGACTGATCCGCAACCTGACCATCCTCGCGGCCCTGTTCGTGCCGGTATCTGCCATCAGCAGTATCTACGGCGCACACGAAGCCCAAATTTACGAGCTCGACACTTGGTTCTGGAAGATTTCCGGCACCGTAACCCTGCTGGTGGGCGGAGCGCTGTTCTACGCAATCCGCAAATTGAAGAAGGCACGTGGCTAACCATGACCAACGGCGACAAAACCCCCAACATCCAAGCCTCGGGCCTGACCACTGACGATCTGCTGGCCTTGCTGGCCTGCGGCGAAACCCTGGACCTGTCCAACGGGACATCCTTTGTCATCGAGGATGAGAAGGCGCGGATGGCCTTGGCCTGGTTCCTTGGTGACCCGGTAGGAAAGCGGTACCTGGCGTCGCCCCCTGAAAAGGGGAGTGTGGATATGGCGGGCCTTGTGACCTGGATGGCAAAGGGCAGGCTTCCTGCTAAACCAGCGGTCGCTGTCTTGGCGGATGATCAGCGGGTGTGGTCGCTGGTTTCTTTGACGATCCGGCAATTCGGGGGTCTTCAGCCATTCTGCATGCCCGATGGGTCCGATGCCCCAGATATCCCCATTCTCATCTCCCGCCCGCTGTTCCTTGCCCAAGGTCCCAATGGAGCCGGCAAAAGTTCGCTGGCGCGGGTGCTGACCTTCCTGCTGACCGGAAAGGTGTCGAGCACGCCGGACTTCGAGCACTTCGCTGATGCCGGGCAGATCAACGATTATACTCTGGACAACGGTATCACTCTGCCTTTGCCGAGCGTCGTTCCGATGCCAACCCTTGCCCAATATGAAGCTCGCTTCGGCAAGGCTGAGTTCGTGACTACCGCAGTGACTGCCTTGTTTGAAGCCGATGACGGCACGAAAACCACGATTTGCCGGAAGGTCGTACAGGGAAATAAGAACGTTTTCTCCACCATTTTGGAGAAAGATGGTGCGGTCTTTGACGGACATTTCGCAACCGCCTTGGGAATATCACCTCTGGCCGTCGACCTGAGTGCGCTGCACATGGCCCGGCTTGCCCACCTGAAGCTGGGTCAGAAGGAATCGCTGGCCGATGGCGTCCGAGCGTTAACCGGCTTTCGGGAAGTGGCCGGACTGGCTGAGAAAACCGCCCTAAAAATGAAGGAATATCTGGGGAAGACCTATCAGAAGACCCTGAAAACTGCCGCAGACAAAGAAGCGGCGGGGTTCAAGCAGCAGATCGCCGTTCTTGCTGAAGTCTTCAAGGATGCCGCATCCCCACCTATGCCGCCCGTGCCCGATGGGAATGGAAGCGAGTGTCAGGCCAAGCTGGCCGAACTCGAGAAAGACCTGGATGAGCGAGCTTCTAAGGTGCGCGCGGCCGTCGCGGCTGCGGCCGGGGTCGAGGAGGACAAGGTCGAACTGGACGGCCTGGACGATGATCTTGTCAGGGTGATCGACTTGCTGTCGGCACCGACGCTGGACTCCGCCGGCTTAGCGGCCCTGGTGGCTGCAGCCGAGAACCTGTCCGACGAGGATGTCGACAACGTGCGCGGTGCGATCGCGGAGACGGTGAAGCGGGCGAACGACTTCGCCGCCCTTCAGGCCGAGGAACTCAAGATTAAGCGTCGGCGGCATCACGCCCGCATCGCCGCCGGCCTGAAGGAGGATGGGTTAGCGATCCCACCTGCGGATTGTCCCACCTGTCTCCGCGCACTGGATGATACGGTCGTGGATGATGTTCTGGGAATGCCCGTGGCCGCCGCCATCGCGGCAGGTGCGGCGGAGACTGAGGATATAAAGTTTACGCCGGAGGATTTTATCGTCTCTGCGCGGACGGAACTGCTGGAAGGCATTCCCGAAGCTGTCAAGGCGTGCACAAAGCTTTGGGGGAAGCAGGATAGAGCTCCATCGCCCGCCGGATGGGCGGTATCGGTCGCAGGGAATGTCGATAAGGCCTTGGCCACATTCTCGGCCCTTAAGCATCTGACGGCCCAGGCCACCACTGCATTTGAGGCTGCAGCGGTGGCTCTGCCCCCGTGCCCCGTTTCCGCCTTGCCTGCACTGGATCCAGTTTTTGAAGGAACAAGGATCGACAAGGCCAGCCAAGTGCTTAACGGCCTGCTGGACCTGCGAAGCTGGGCACTCTCGACCAGGGAAGCCCGGGCGACGCTGGTGAATGAGGCCTACGGTGTCGCAGAAGCCATCCCCGCTGAGAGCCTGGCCGGCAAGGTCCGCGAACTACGCTCGCTGCTCAAGGACTATCGTCCCGTCGGCCAAGCCCGGGAAATCCTCAAGGCCCTTACCAACCACTACGACGCCTGGATTGCGGCAAGAAAGGCGGCCGAGGACGCCGTCGCAGCGGCGGAAGCCGTGGGCAGGCTGGCGGCACTCAAGCGCGTGGTCGATGTTCAGGTGGACGGGCTGTTCCGCGACCTGAATACCGAGATGGACCGTTATTGGCGGGATTTCTACCAGGCACCTGGTTACGCGGGGCCTGAGGCGGGATTGGTCCGCTATGACGGTGTCGCTCTCCATATCCCGGCAGAGGTCGAAGGTGCCAGAGGGAGCGCCAACAACATCGCCAACTCGTCACAGGTCAGGGCGTTGCTGTTCAGCTTCGTCCTCGCCCTGCTGCAAAGCGTCTGGAAACGGAGCGGCGGTTTGTCGCTGGTCCTGCTGGACGATCCGCAGCTTCTGTTCGACGAGCGCAATCAGGTCCGGTTGGCGAAGGGGATTGTCAGCTGCACCAGCGAAGGCTTCCGTCCGTTGATCATGACCTTCGACCGGGTATTCACGGCCCGGGTTGCACGTGCGGGCGACTGCCGCATGGGCGCCGCGCTTAGCGACCAGATGGAGGCGTATCGGATCGTTCCACGGGGCAAAATCCAGGAATGTGTCCGCCTGGAGTTGGATGAGCTGACGCTGAACTCTTACAGGGACGAGTGGCGGCGCGACGAGACGAATGGAGCCAAGATCAAGGTTTTCTGCAATGAAGCCCGTTCCTTCATGGAGCACACCTTGGTCAACCTGTTAGCCGAGGCTGCAGAGCCCGTTCACGACCACCCGACCCTGGACCCATTACGCGTTCGCGTTCAAAACTTGGTGAAGCGTCCCGGCGCGGTTCAGAACGCCGAGCCTTTCCGCCAGTTGTTGGACCTGTTACCCGACGGCAATCCTGCCAAGGAAACCTTGGCTCAAGCCTTGCAGTGGTCTCACCATTTTCAGGGATATGAAGACCTGACACTGACCCACGCCAAGGCCGTGGATGACATGCTGGACCGCTTCATGGATCTGCGGGAACAGTGCCTGGATATCCTGGTCAACAGGGTTGCGCCCAAGCCTGTGCCGATGGCGGCGAATGCGAATAACCCGATCGTCGGCGCCCCGGCACCTGCGGCGATGGTGACGGTCATCGGTCTCGCGGCCGCCAGCGAAGGAGACACAGGCCCTGGCGCGGATGTGGCCGTCCCAGAGGTTGGAACACAGAAGGCCGCTACGGGGGACGAGTATCGGCTGGAGGCCGACCTGCCGCCGGTCGGGGACCAGATCCGCACCATTAGCCCGGAAACGCATCATGCCTTCGGCGTGGGGAAGGCGGCACAGTGGCTACCCTTTCCCCTCCAGGAATCCAGCATGGTGATTTGTGAAAGGGATTCCCGCGCACCGAAGAAGGGCGAGTTCGCTGTCGTCGCCGACAGGAACCTCGGCAAGGCGCATATCGGGTGGTGCCGGATGGACGGAGATAGCATTCTCGTCGCTGGCTTTGGAGGGAAATCCATCTCAGCGATTGCTGCGGCGAATTGCGACGTCTTCCCTGTTGTCGGCGCCATTTTCGAGGGAGGTGCGACCGAGCAGACCCCATGCCACCCTCTGGACAGGCCGGACCTGATGGGGCGCTTTGGAAACGCCGCTGAAATTTCCGAAGGCGACAGCGCCGAGCCACTCATGTTCAAGGGTGATCTCGTCCTTCTCGATTCAGAGGTCCCCGGCGAAACCGTGTTCAGCGCGGCGGAAGGATCGATCTTCGCCGTCCTACTCGGCGACGGGCGCTGGGTGATCAAGCGCGTATCGGGCCCCGCCAACAAGCCGTACCGGCAGCTTCTGCCACTGGGCGTGCAGGGCACTGGTGAAATCGTGACGACGGCGCCTGGTGAAGTCGGTCTGACCATCGCCAGGGCTTTCCTAGTGGTGGGATTCTTAAGATAGGTGTCCCAGGGACGTCAACGACGGCATACATATTTAGCCAGGGGGAATGATCCCGTTATCCGGCGTCTCCACGGGGACTTCCCGCCAAAGGAATAACACTCGACACTTCATCCGTAGGGATATTTTTTGATCGACACAAGATGCAGCACCCCGTCACATGAGACGCATCCACGGCATAGCCCCGGAAGACAGTCCCGACGTCAACTGAATGCCGAATGAGCCTCTCGTAAAGGTCGGCTAGGTGACGGTGCAACTGGGCAATCTCTGCGTCTTTGGACTGCACGGTTTCCTGAAGCAGGGCGTTGCGCTCCTTTAGGGCCTCGATCGAAGCGGATCCGTCACGGTAGCGCCGCCGAGCCTGAATTTCAGCGAGGGCCATGGTAACGACCGCTTCATTGCGAAGCAGTGTGCTGCGGGCAATCCCCAAATCCCGCGCTATCTCACTCGCATTATAAACGTAGCGTTCCCCGCGGCTTGCCGCTTCGTCAGCGCGTGCGCGAATTGTCTCCACGATTTTATCGCGGAGCTTCTGCCCACGCATGTGCGACCGGCCAGACTGAGCGCTCATCCCTTGATCTCCTCAAGAATTCGCTCCGTCGTCTTCCGCACGTTTTCATAATGCGCGAACTGGGGCGAGGCGGTCATGCTGTCCTCGGCCATGATCGCTGTTATGGCGGCTGCGTTCCGGTTAACTCGCTCGATCTCTGCAACCTGCAGCGGATCTTCCCTGTCGATAATGAGGAATTCACAAGGTTGTGGCTCGGCGCGTTCGTTCTTCGTGCAGCTCAAGCAACTCAGGGAATGCGGGCAGACCTCTGACGCCCAGTTGAGCAGGCAAATGCCGTGGGGCATGGGATTGTAGAACTTGGTGGCGGTGGCCAGATAGGTCTCAGCGTCTTCCGGGCTTTCCTGCGCGAGACGTGCATGCGCCGAAGCGGCATGGCCTAAAACCAAGCCATCTCGGACCGACTGCCTGATCCGCTCCGCACGCACCTCGGCGCTTGTGTGGAGATATCCCGCATTGGCCGCGACAGATTTCCGGTTGAACAGAATGGCAATCTGATCCTGGGTGAGCCCGCCATCCTCATAGGCCGTGTTCAGCCAGTGCCGGATGTCGTGAACGGTGATCTTCGCGATCTGACCTGTCCGTGGGTCACGGATTTGAAAGCGGTTGAAAACGGAATCGGTATCCTTCCCGGTGTTTTGGTCCCGCGTATAACCGCCAAGCCAATGGTTTAGATGGTTTGCGCCACGAATTGTGAATCTGTCCGTGTTGACCCAATGTGCCGGCGAGAACTGGTTCTTGAGGGTCACAAAAAGCGCATCTGGAGCATCAAGGATGATGCGCCCCGTGTCCGGATCACGGAGAACAGAGGTGTCCAAGCGGAACAAATCTTCAATTTCTTCGTCCCATGCCGGTGCGTCGAAATGGCGCTGCTTAATCTGGCACCAAGCGGCCTCTTCAATGATTTTGGGAACCGCATCGATCCTCCTTGCCGACAGGGCAATCTGATCTTCAAACGTCAGCACAGAAACGATGCGCTTGTCGGTGTCGAAGCTTTTTAGGGATTCGACTGTCCTCGAGCCAAAATCAAACTTACCCCTTCGCGACGCGGCAGTTTGCGCAAGGAGTTTTGGAATCGTGTTTCGGTTAACTCCCAAGTCACGAGCAATAGCCGACGCATTTCCCTGATGCCGTTCGTATGCGTCTTCGATCGGCAACCATCTGGATGTCTTTGAGTACCAAGCCATGCGTGGATCAATGAGACGGTTTTCAGGGGCTTCAATGAAGTTTTTGGCCCAGCGCCTGACAAAGTAAGAAATGGTTTCGGAGCTTTCTGACGCGAATACGCGACCCCAATCGATCGACCTCGTTTGCTGCAGCCTACGGGCGAGTGCTCGTCCTTCCGCCGTATGCTTCCGTATGAACGACACGGCCTCCTCGACCACATCCCTAAGCTCGGGGACGACCGGTCGAGCAAACTCTCGACCATTCTTCGCGGGGAAATGCCGAATGAGGAGTGCCCGCTCGTCGTTGATCAGGCAATCCACCGGAAGTGTCATGAGCTCCGAAACCCGAAGGCCGGTAGCAATCGCGATCGCCAAGGCTGAGATATAGAAGCGATCGCGCTCCGAGGTTTCCGTACCGATCCGATAGGAAAGGATTTCGGAAAGAATTTCGTTGGGGATGAGTTTTTCACATCGTCCCTGCTCAGATCCGGTTCGACCGTAATCAAGGGCGCTGGATCGTGGCGCCTTAAAGACCACATGCAGGCCCAGATGCAAGTTGAGCCATACGCCATGGCGCGCCAAATCCGAAAGATGCCGACCTGCAGTTTTCTTGGACACTTGATATGCAATGTCGCGGGCCCGTTGGAAGTCGTCGGAGGTCAAGGTCATGACCGACCGAGCTTGGAGGACCTGTGAGAGGAGCGCAAATGCGGAACAGGTCAACGCGGCGGCCGTCGGGGCAATTCGACGTCGAGTAATGAGCTCCGCCACACGGATTTTCGCAAGCTCCCGGAGGTCCAGGTTGCCAATTCTCCCAAAATCAATGTTGAAGGTTCGAACCTTGGATGAGCGATGAAGCGGCGCGAGGTTCCAGACGTCGTCGTCGAAAGATACGCCAGACGGCAGGCCGGCGACGAAGCGAGGCATAGACGCGAGGAGATCTGCTCCGTGCGGGATGCGTTCGAGGAGTGGTTGGGAGGCCGTCATGCCTTATCCCTTTCCATCTCACGATCGATGCGGTCCATGACGTCTTGGATGCCGGCGGCTGTGCGCTCGAAATCCTTCATAGCCTTGGAGCGTGATGCGCCAATCTCGGTATCTCGCCACCTTTGGTATTCGTGTTCAATGAAATCGAGCGCTTTCATGTGATTGGCCTGCCGGAAGGCCAGAAAGTACTGGCAGAGATAGCAACTGAAGAGTGGATGGTGTTGGCAGGAGGACGCACTGCCGCACGCGCCGACAACGGCAGGGGCCGCTGCCCCTGGAACAATTATCGGCGGGCCGGCGGAACGATTGGTGTCAATAATTCGCCCTTGAAACCAAGCGTTCTTGAGGTCGGAAAAGCGCGATCCAAGCCGGTCGCTCATCTGCTCAAATAGTGGGAGGGTATCCGCGCCGACAGAGTCGATATAGGCCTGGGCCGACTGGGGGCTGTCGTGTTGCAGGACATCCTGGATGAGTTGCCGAGAGTATCCTTGCATCGCCAATTGGGTGGCTCCGGTGTGGCGAAGCCGCGTTGTCGCAAATGCCATCAACCTTTTTGTCCGGGGGCTGGTCATGGCCTGCCGGGAGAACCATGCTTTGCAAACGCTGTTGAAATAGGCAGTGCTGAGCTCGGCCTCTTCGCAGCCCCAGACGATGTGTGGCAATAAGATGCCGCTTTTTTGGCACACAGGCTGGACGTTTGGCCGCGCTCTATAGTTTTGGATGTCCTTGGCAAGCGAAGCAGGGATGCATTCCCATTCGTTGCTCTCGCCCGCTTGGGCTTTGACCTTGGGGATATTGAGGAAGAATTGGCTTCCTATCGCACTGTTTATTTCGCGAAAGCCATCAGCCGGAATTTGCAGGATCTGAGAAGGGCGCCGCAAAGTCGCAAGGAATATGCGCAAGGATACACGGACGAAATGGTCCGCAGCTGTCTGGTCACTCGTCGGATCCTCGAGGACACGGCGCAGAACCTCAAGTTCCGATGTTGAAAGAGCGCCGGCGTCGGGGTCCCACTGAAGAACGGCCCGGAGAGTTTGAATATCATTGCGCGCTTTCCACCCAGTTATTCGGTCAGCTACATAGCGGGTGGCTCCGCACAAGTTGCGGTCTGTTAAATTTCTATAAAATTCCCGAAACGTAATTCTATCACTCGCATTCAGTTCAGCCCAAATTAACTCTATTGACGTTATAGCGCTAAGCTCCACCAAATCAATAGACGGTCCATACTTCCCCTTGATGCGCGCCAGAGAATTCAGGAGAAGATCATACTTCTGCAATGAGCTAGGGCATCGTTTTTTCATTCGCTGATGAACGATCAGGCGGGCAGCCGAGGAAAATTCCTCCGGAAGCTGGGGCGGCCAGGAAAGGATGTGTGTGACATTTTGGTATCGGGTTCGCCATTCCGTCGACCCGGCCAATATCCATATCGGCGATTCTTCCCGGAAAACGTTCTTGATGAAGCGCTCACCGGTATCGGCCACCCAATAGTCGCTTTCCGGATCATATTTCAGCGAAGAGATGTCCATGCTTCCTGCTGCCCTTGCCAGATCGCGAGTGCATGGGCCGCCCGATGTTTGCGAGCCCTGTTTGTATAAATATCAAGGCTCTTTGGGCTGGACCAACCTCCCCAATAGACGAGGTCATTGATTCGAACATTTTGCTCGGCAACTTCCGGAATGCGTCCGATTGCCGCGTAGGCTCGGTTAAAAAAGGCATGGCGCGCCAGATGCCAATGGAACGGCACCCCCGTTTCCTTGGAGATGCGGGTCGCGAGACTGCGTGCCGTAACGTGCGGCAATGGTGCCCCGTCATCGTTGACCAGCAGATAAGGGTGCAGGACTTGGGGGCTCTTTCTCTTGGAACCGTCCGACCTAGTTTTCCAGGTGACCCGATATTCGCTGATGTAGCGTAACACAAATTCGGGAAAAGCCGAGTTGGCCAGAAGAATGCCGAGAGATCGCCCAAGGGTTTTTGGCCGAGGTGCATAGGTCCTCCGGGGGTCCACATGGTCCCGATCTTCCATCCTGACAATCTCAAAGGTCGGGCGGTGTCGGTTTGGGCAGTCTTCTACACGAAGGGCCAGAATTTCGCCGATTCGCATCCCGAATTCGATTGCCAAGCGCCAGATCAAGAAGGTTCTGACCCACATGGGATCGGCGTTTGCTGACATCGCAGCGTTAGCCAAGAACCCATCAATCCTGCGAATGTCCTCTTCGTCCATATCTGGGGCTACAGGCTTTTCCTTCACACGCTTTGCCACGTGCGCCCACGCCGCTTTTTGAGTCGCTAGGACGTTCTGGATCTCGTAGCCACGCAGCACCGGATCATCGGCCGTCCAATACATCGTGATGAACCATGCTTCCGCGATTCGGGCTTGAAGCAGGGTGGCATTGAACGTCCGACGGGATGCCTGCGACATAATACCGTCGGCCTTGCCATAGCGCTGCTCAAGCCAGAGCGCGAACGCGCGAATGAGCTTTGGTTCAATGCGCTCTCCCTGAAGGAGGCGCCCTTCCAGGTCATGGCCGCATTCATCAGCAAACGACAGAAGTGCCCGCAATCCTTTGAGAGCACCTTCAATGGTGTTTGGGCTGTCATAGACCCCGGCCAAGTGCGCTGCATAAAGGCAGCCCGCTGGCGACGGCGTTCCAGTTACGCGGCTTTTAACAACGTAGCGAGGCCGAGATGTACCGTCATTTATTGGAACGCCAGCATAGGCAAATTTCGCATCGTGCTTTCGCAACACCCTGCTCCATCCAGACAACGAAGCAAGCCATCTAGCCGCCTGATTTAAAAGGGTGCCTTAGATGATCTTCAGACGCTACATATTTCAGTCAACATAACCTACGACCGGCTTTTTCAGAAAAGATGGGGGCCGAAATAAAATAGCGCCGCCAAGTCAAAGACTTGGCGGCGCCACATCGACAGGACCTAACGTTTCAGAGCCAGGCTAACGCAACATTTTTTTGTTAACCACCACACTTGGAATAGCCGCACGAGGTGCAGGTGTCGCAGCCCTCCTGGCGCAGCAGGGCCGGCTGGCCGCATTTGGGGCAATGGCGCAGTCGGGCGCCGGACAGGTTGACCACTTTGCGTTGGTCCACGTCGTCGGGTTCGGTGTCGGCGTCATCGTCGGTTTTGACGAAGCCGATGGCGATCATGTGGCGCTCAATCACCTCGCCGATGGCGGCCAGCAAGGACGGCACGTATTTGCCCCCCATCCATTGACCGCCCCGGGGATCAAACACCGCCTTTAATTCCTCGACGACGAAAGCGATGTCGCCGCCACGGCGGAACACGGCGGAAATCATCCGGGTCAGCGCCACCGTCCAGGCGTAATGCTCCATGTTCTTGGAGTTGATGAACACTTCGAACGGCCGGCGGCGGTTGTTTTCGATGATGTCGTTGATGGTGATGTACATGGCGTGGTCGCTATCCGGCCACCGCACCTTATAGGTGGCGCCGGGCAAGGCCTCGGGCCGATCCAGCGGCTGGGTCATGTGGATGATGCCGCCGGCTTCCAGGTCGTCCTCGGGCCGTGGGGCGGGCTTGCCCAGGGGCAGGTGCGGCTGGTTCTCGACCTTGGGCTCTTCCTTCTTCACCGTCAGCACCGAGCCGGTGATGTCGTTGGGGCGATAGGTGGTGCAGCCCTTGCACCCGCCCTCATAGGCCTGTTCATAGACATGGCGGAAATCCTCGAACGAGATGCTTTCCGGCACGTTGATGGTCTTGGAAATGGACGAGTCGATGTATTTCTGCACGGCCGCCTGCATGACCACATGCTCGGTCGGCGACAGCTGTTGCGCATCGACGAAGGCGGCGGGCAGCGGGGTGTTTTCGCCTTTGAGCAGACGGAACAGACGATAGGCGTAGTCGCTGACCTCTTCCTCGCGCCGGCTGCCGTCTTTTTGCAGCACGGCGCGGGTATAGGTGAAGCTGAACACCGGTTCCAGCCCCGACGACACGTTGTCGGCGAACAGGGAAATGGTGCCGGTGGGGGCGATCGAGGTCAGCAGCGCATTGCGAATGCCGTGTTCGGCGATGGCGGCTTGGACGTCGGCATCCAGCGCCCGGATGGTTTCGCCGGCTAGATAAGGCTCTTGTTCATAGAGCGGGAAAGCGCCCTTTTCCTTGGCCAAGGCGACCGAGGCCAGATAAGCCTCGCGCCGGATCGCCGCCATCCATTGCTCGGTCAGGCGCAAGGCATCCTCGCCGCCATAGCGGGCATTGCACAAGATCAGGGCGTCGGCCAGTCCGGTGACGCCCAGACCGATCCGGCGCTTGGACTTGGCCTCGTCCTCGTGCCGGGGCAGCGGGAAGCGCGACACGTCGATGACGTTGTCCATCATCCGGACGGCGACATGGACCAGATCACGCAATTTCGCCATGTCCAGTCCGGCCGCGCTTTCGAACGGATCGACCACCAGCTTGGCCAGGTTGATGGAGCCCAGCAGGCAGACGCCGTAAGGCGGCAGCGGCTGTTCGCCGCATGGGTTGGTGGCGTGGATGGTTTCGCAATAATGCAGATTGTTCAAGCGGTTGATGCGGTCGATGAAGATCACGCCCGGCTCGGCGAAAGCATAGGTGGCGTGCATGATCTTGTCCCACAGCGCGCGTGCCGGCAGGGATTTATAGACCACGCCGTCGAACACCAGTTCCCACGGCAAGTCATGCTTGACCGCGTCCATGAACGGATCGGTGACCAGCACCGACAGGTTGAACATGCGCAACCGGCCGGATTCATGCTTGGCGTCGATGAATGCTTCGATGTCGGGATGGTCGCAACGCATGGTCGCCATCATGGCGCCGCGGCGCGAACCGGCGCTCATGATGGTGCGGCACATGGCGTCCCACACATCCATGAACGAAAGCGGTCCCGAGGCGTCGGCGCAAACGCCCTTGACCGGGGCGCCCTTGGGGCGAAGGGGGGAGAAATCATAGCCGATGCCGCCGCCCTGCTGCATGGTCAGCGCGGCTTCCTTCAGATGCTCGAAGATGCCGGCCATGTCATCGGGAATGTCGCCCATGACGAAGCAATTGAACATGGTGACGCGGCGGCCGGTGCCGGCGCCCGAGATGATTCGGCCGGCCGGCAGAAACTTGAAATCGGCCAGGGCCTCGGCGAAACGGGTTTCCCAGGCGGCGGGGTCTTTTTCAACGCTGGCCAGGGATTGGGCGATGCGCTTCCAGGTGTCTTCGATGGTTTTGTCCACAGGTGTATTGTCGGCGTCTTTAAGCCGGTACTTCATGTCCCAGATTTGCTGGGAAATGGAGGCCACCTGCGTCATTCCATTTTCTCCGTAAGCACTGCCGCCAAGAATTTCACTATCTTGCAAACAGTTTGAATTTTAAGGAAAAACTGCTGTTTTTCCGGTTTTGGCGCGGCAGTCTAGGCGTTTGGTCGCGCTGGCGTCAAGCAGCATTGTTCTATTTTTGTTTCCACAAGGCAAGTGTTTGATTTTTATGGCGACGCCCGACTTATCCGACTTATCCACACACAAAAATGTGGACGGAGGCGAGCTCCGTCCACAAAGTTTTCCACAGACTTGATAACTAAGCCGAAGCCGCTGAATGGCTTGGATTTTTTACAGCCCGCGGGCCTGTTTGACGAAATCGGCGTACCATTTGTAGCTGTCCTTCGGCGTGCGTTTTTGCGTGTCGTAATCGACGCGGATCAGGCCAAAGCGCTTGGACAGGCCGAACGACCATTCGAAATTGTCCAACAACGACCAGGCCAGATAGCCCTTGACGTTGGCGCCGTCGCCCAGCGCGCGGCCGACTTGAGCGATGTGTTCTTGCAGGAATTGGGTGCGTTCAAGGTCGTGCACCTGGCCATCGGCGGCGACCACATCGTCATAGGCCGAGCCGTTCTCAGCGATGAAGGTGGCCGGATTGCCATAAAGGTTCTTGAATTCCATCAACAGGTCATACAAGCCGTCGGGCTGCACCGGCCAGCCCATGAAGGTATAGCGCTCGGCCTTGGGATCGCCCCACCACACCTGGAACATGTGATCGGGGTCGTATTTCATGGTGCAGCGGCTGTAATAATTGATGCCCAGAAGGTCGATGGGAAACTTGATGTTCTCAAGGTCGCCGGCCTGGACGATGGGGGCCATCTGTTCGGCCAGAACATCGGGAAGCTGGCCGCGCAACAGGCCATCGACGGTGACCCGGTTCCACACCGCGTCCCAGCGGATGGCGGCGGCGCGGTCGGCGGCGGAATCGGTGTCGGGGCGGACCGGCTGGATATTGGTCACCGTGCCCAGGCGCAGATCGGCATGTTCGGCGCGGATGGCCCGCAACGCCGCGCCTTGGGCCAGGTTTTGGTGGTGCAGCGCTTTCAGCACGCCCATTTCGCCCAAATTCAGACCCGGCGCCTGATCGGTCAGGCCGTAGCCGAAGATGGAAACCACGTTGGGTTCGTTCAGCATCATCCAGTCCTTGACCCGGTCGCCCAGGCGCGCGGTGACGATGCGGGCGTATTCGGCGAACGGGCCGATGACCTCGCGGCCTTGCCAGCCGCCCTTGTCTTGCAACGGCTGCGGCAAATCCCAGTGGTAGAGGCAGGCCATGGGTTTGATGCCGGCCTTGAGAATTTCATCGACCAAACGGTCATAGAAATCCAATCCCTTGGCGTTGATGGCGCCGGTGCCGGTGGGGACGATGCGGGGCCAGGCGATGGAAAAGCGGTAGGCGTTGAAATGGGCGGCCTTCATCAACGCCACATCTTCGGGGTAGCGGGTGTAATGCTCGCACGCCCGTGCGGCGCTGGTGCCGTCGGTGATGCGGCCCTGCTTGGTGTAGGTGTCCCAGATATCGGGGCCGCGACCATCGACGTCGAGCGCGCCTTCGATCTGATAGGCAGAGGTTGACGCCCCCCACAAGAAGTCCTGGGGGAAGGTCTTGGGCGTCAATTGAGCGGCGAAAGCGGGGGTAACGGCCATGGCGGCGGCTCCGGCTAGGAATTCACGTCTCTTCAGTTTCATCCCAAACCTGTCCTTTGTCATCCTCAGAAGGTGGGCCGCTGATGAAAGCCGGCGGCGGGAATGTCGGCGCAGTTTTCGACGCCGACGGTGCTGACCTGGGCGGCGGCGGGGCCTTGCCAGCAGGCGTCAATCATGGTCTGGACCCGGTCGGCGGCACCGTGAAACAAGGCTTCAACGCCGCCATCGGACAGATTTCGGACCCATCCGCTCAGGTTCAAGGCCTGGGCCTGCTGAACCGTCCATCCGCGATACCAGACGCCTTGGACACGGCCATGGATCAAGACCCGTTTGCTGATGATCATGCTCCCTCCTGATCATTAAAAAGTGTGCATAATTTTATGAAAATAAGTAGTCAATAAAAAATATTGAACAATCTGCCTGATGAAATTAATTTCATCACGGGTACATGTTCGGGGACAAATTTTATGCTGCGTATAATCGCTGCAAAAACACTAGCATTACTGGTCGGTGTTTTCATATTTACTGGTAGTGCATTTGCTTCTGATGTCACCGTCGCTTCGTGGTATGGGGATAAATACCACGGGCGACGGACCGCCAGCGGCGAGATTTTCAACGCGCGCGCCTTGACCGCGGCTCACCCCACTTTGCCGTTGGGCAGCGTGGTCGAGGTGCGGCGGCTTGATAATGGGCGTGCGGTGCAGGTGCGGATCAATGACCGCTGTGGCCGCTGCGGCATCGATCTGTCGCGGGCCGCCGCCGATCATTTGCGGATGCGCGGCGATGGCCGGGCAACCGTCAGCGTCAGCCCGGTGACTCGGGTGGCGTGGGCTGACTGATCTCTTGCCAAACGGTCTTGGCCGTGCCACCAAGAATGCATGATGACTGGTCAGACCTTGACGGCGTTGCTGTGGGTAGGAGCGGGCGGAGGCTTGGGGGCCTGCGCCCGTTACCTGTCCATGGCCGTGTTGGCGCAATGGATCGGCACCGGTTTTCCGTGGGGCACCTTGTTTGTCAACATCGTCGGCAGTTTCATCATGGGGGTGTTGGCGGAACTGGGGGCGCTGGCTTGGCAGCCGAGCCAGGACGCCAAGCTGTTCCTGCTGACCGGGGTGCTGGGGGGATTCACCACCTTTTCCACCTTTTCCCTTGATGTCGCCTTGTTGGTGGAACGGCACGACTGGATGGTCGCCGGGCTTTATATCGCCACCTCGGTGACGCTGTCGATCATGGCGCTGTTCGCGGCCATGGCGTTGGTGCGTAACCTGGTGTAGGTTGCCGACCATGAGCACCGTACAAATCCTGGCCGTCGCCGAAGAAGATATCAATATCCGTTTGGACCGCTGGTTCAAGCGGCATTTCCCGATTGTGGGCCATGGCCAGCTGGAAAAATGGCTGCGAACCGGACAGGTCCGCGTTGACGGCAAACGGGCCAAGGCCAGTCAGCGGCTGGATCCGGGGCAGCATGTGCGCGTGCCGCCGCTTCCCGAGGATGAGGCGCCAAAATATCTGGTGGGTGATCGTGCCCGACCGCCAGTGGACGACAAGATTGCCCGTATGCTGCAAGATGCGGTCTTGTACATGGATGATGATGTCATCGCCTTGAACAAGCCGGCGGGAATCAGCGTCCAAGGCGGCACCGGCACCGGCGACAAGCATATCGATGCTTGGCTGGATGCGCTGAAATTCGAACGCGACGACCGTCCGCGTCTGGTTCATCGTCTGGACAAGGATACGTCCGGGGTTTTGCTGTTGGGGCGTTCGGCCAATGCCACCGCCAAGCTGGCCGCCGCTTTCAAAAGCCGGGCGGCGCGCAAGTGCTATTGGGCGTTGGTGGTCGGCGTGCCGAAAATGCGCCAAGGGCGCATTGATGCCGCCTTGGCCAAACTGCCCGGCCGAGCTGGCGAAAAGATGGCGGTTGACGAAGACGAGGGCAAGCGCGCGGTGACCTGGTACCGGGTGGTTGATAGCGCGTTGCGCAAGACGGCGTGGTTGGAAATGGAACCGCGCACCGGGCGGACCCATCAATTGCGAGCCCATTGCGCCCTGATCGGCACGCCGATCTTGGGGGATGGCAAGTATGGCGGCACCGAGGCCTTTATTTCCGGCACCGGCGTATCGCGCAAGATGCACTTGCACGCCCGCGCCGTCAGGCTGCCCCATCCGCGTACCGGCAAGGAGCTGGTGGTGATGGCGCCGCTGCCCGAACATATGGACAAGTCGTTCGAATTCTTTGGCTTTGACCAAGCCGATGCGGGCAAGCCTTTCGCCGCTTTCGAGCAAGATTAAAAAAGGGGGCCGCTGGCCCCCTTTTATAACGTTTTTCCGTGCGATTTGGCCTTATACCGCCCGGTCAATGAACTGATCCGTTGGATCAATTCATGCCGAGACGGTGGGGCTCTGACGCCGCTTGCCGGTCGCCGGAACGGATCATTTCAAAGGGCGGCCGGTCTTACAGCTTGACCTTGTGGGTCATGCCGCCCTTGCCGTTGGCGGTGAAATCGACGGTGGCCTTGACGGTCTTGCCACAGGCTTGGAAGGTCCAGACTTCCTGCCAGGCGCCCTCGATCAACACCCCCTTGGGGTTGACCTTGCGCGGCTTGGTTTCCTTGCTGACGACGGTGTCGAACGGGATGATCTGGCTGACATCGGTGCATTTCTTCGCCGCTAATCCGCCAATCACGTCCTTGAGCACCAGATTCTGCGTCGGCGGCGTGGCCGCGCTCAGGCCTGGCATCATCAGGGCAATCTTGGGCTGAGCGCTGGGCTGAGCCTCCATCAGGATATTCTGATAGGCGGTCTTGCCGCAGCTATCCATGCGGATCCGGTCCTGCCAAATCCCGCTGACCGGATGCAGTCCCTGGTCGAATTGCGGATAGGCGTAAAAGATCAACTCGGCCCGATTCATGGCCTTTTGGTCTTTGCAGGCCGGATTGGAAACGCTTGCGCCCATCACCGCCATCTGACCGATGGCTTTTTTGTAGCCCTCCGAGGTGGCATAAGCCTCGAAGCGCTGGGCGGCATTTTGCGGCTGGGCGGCAGGGGCCGGTTGCTCGGCGGCGGTTTGAGCAAAAGCGGGGACCGTGACTGCCAGGGTTGCGGCAAAAGCAAGGAAACCGAAACGCATGGTTGCGGGAACTCCGTGAAAGATAATGGCGGACCTTACTCTAACCGCCGCGGCGGTGCAAAATATCCTGTAGCACGGCAGCCATCCTCAATCACCGACCCGGCGGGGATCTTGATCGCGCAATTGTCCCAGCGTGTTCTCGAGCAGCCGGGCCAATTTATCGGCGCCGCCTTTGACCGCAAGACCAAGTGTCGCCGCCTCATGCGTGATGGCCAAGGGCTGATGCCCTCTGAGGCGCGCTTCCATGGTGCAATGGATGTCGCTTTGCCCGCCCTTGCCGGCGCTTTCATCGCGCAGGTGGACTTCAATCCGGGTGATCTGATCGCTTTGCCGGTCAACGGCTTTTTTCACCACCTCGCTGATCCAAGTGATCAGAGCTTGGTCGCTGTCGATGTGGTGGCCGGTATTGATCTGGATTTGCATGATGCTTTTCCTTTTATGGACGGAGATTGCCCAGGATTTCGTGGGATGATCCGATTCCGGCAAGAACGCCATCAGCGCCGTGCGGGCGATGTGGATGAGCGTCGTACGATCATCGTCGGCCAAGCTTTGCGCCGCGTCCTGGACTGCCTGTCCGGATCGGACCATCAGCGACAACCTCGATGATGATGGCCTGGTCGGTCCCGGCGCGCAGGAGCGAATTAATCGGGGGGAGCCGAGTCTCGAACCGTGCATCGACGACGCTGCCACGCACCGAGACGACCGTTCCAAGATTGGGAGGGGCGCTTGCGTCGTTCGTGTCCCCATCGGTGGCGGCCGTCATGCAGACCATCCTTTCCCACGGCGACAAAGGTTGCGGCGTGGTTGATACTACGCGTCAGCCGAGCGGGTCCGCAAGGTTGGCAATCTTCTCAAGGGATCGTCGCACGGGCCGTGCGCCGTCAACAACACCCGCGGATTTCCCCCAGGGAGAGGCCAAAGTCGCCGAGACGGAAAAAAGCTCTCATCTTTCCGTGCCGTCCATTTCAGCAAGCCACTTGGAAATCAAAGGCCAAAGGCTGATGACGTCACGTTTTTCTTGACCCCGGCCGACAGCGGACGAAATACTTGCCAATCGTGATCAACCGGTCACGCTGGGGTAATAATCGTAGAGTCTTCTTGCCTTGGACGAATTACGCATAGTCGTTTTCGACGTGGACGGAACCCTCATCGATTCCGAACACAATATCGTCACCGCCATGACCGAGGCCTGGGCTCATATGGAGCTTGGCGTCCCCGATCCCGCCGACGTGCGCCGCATCATCGGCTTGTCATTGGTGGAAGCCTGTCAGGTTTTGCTGCCGTGGGCGCCGGGCAATCTGCATCGGGCGGTGGCTGAATCCTATAAGGAAGCCTTTCGTGCCCTGCGCTTGCTGCCCGAACGCGAGGAACCCTTGTTCCCCGGCGTCCGCGCGGCGCTGGAGGAGATGGAGGCCGCCGGCTGGCTGTTGGGGTTGGCCACCGGAAAGTCCCTGCGCGGGGTGCATTCCATGCTCGACAGTCACGCCCTGCATGGGCGCTTTGTCACCATCCAGACCGCCGACGACAATCCGGGCAAACCCAATCCCGGCATGCTGCTGCGCGCCGCCGCCGAAACCGGGGTGGATGTGTCTCGCATGGTGATGATCGGCGACACCGCTTATGACATGCAGATGGCCCGATCGGCCAAGGTTGCCGGGCTGGGGGTGTCGTGGGGCTATCATGGCCTGGAGGAATTGCATGAGGCCGGGGCTGCCCTGGTGGTTGATAGCTTCGAAAATCTGGCGGATATCGCCGCGTCGTTGATCGGAAAACCCCCATGCGCTTGAGTTTCGCCGTCAAGCTGGTCGCCGCCGGGGCGGTCGCGGTCACCGTGGCGCTGATCGCCGCCACCAAAGCCATCGATTTCGACACCTACAAGGGCTATGTCGCCGATCTGGTCGAAGCCGAGACGGGCCGCAAACTGACGTTTGGCGGGCCGGTCAAGTTGCGCCTGGGGCTGGTGCCGTCGCTGATCGCGGAAAATATCACCTTGTCCAACGTGGCGGGCGGCTCTCGTCCCGAGATGATCACGATCGAGCGCATCGAGGCCGAGGTGGCCCTGCCGGCTTTGCTGCGCAAGGAAATCCTGATTCAGCGGCTGATCCTTTCATCCCCCCATATCTTGCTGGAAAAGGGCAATTGGCGCTTGGCCGACACCGGCAAGCCTCAGGTTACCGGCACGCCGACCCGCTTCAATCTGCGCGAATTGAAGATCAAGAACGCCAAGGTGACGTGGCGCGACGATGGCGGCCGACAGACCACCATCGGGGTGCATAAATTGGCGCTGATGCCGGAACAAGGCAACGCGGGGGCGGTTGGTGTTTCGGTGGTCGGCGATGCCATCGGCAAGAATTTTGAATTCACCGGTAAGATCGGCAATCTGGCCGCGGCCTTGGCTGGAAAGCCTTGGCCGGTGACGCTGAAAGGTTCCGCACCGGGGATCATTATCGCCGTGGATGGCGCCATCGGCAATTTGGCCGACTTTGCCGGGTTAGACCTGAAAGTCAGCTTTCAGACCGATGAAATGGGCGATCTGCTGCGCTTGACCGGTTTGCAGGGGGCGGGCAATGGTTCCATGGGGCCGATGCGGCTGTCCGCCCGTCTTGGCGATGGCGGCGGGGTGATCGGGATCAGTGATCTTGATGCCAGCGCCGGGCGTCGCGACGTCATGTTCGCCAGCGTCAAGGGGGCGGTCAGGGATGTGGTCGGCTTGGCTGGCATCGAGGTTTCGGTTCAGGCTGAAACCGATGATCTGGCCCGTCTGGGCCGGGTCCTTGGCCATGACTTGCCGTCCATGGGACCCTTGCGGTTGGGCGTCACCTTGCGCGATGGCAAGGACATGTGGGCGGCATCCGACCTTAAGCTTCACGCCGGGTCCAGCGATGTGACCGGCGACATCACGCTTTATTCCGGCAAACGGCCAAGGCTTAAGGCTGATTTAGCCGCACCGCAGCTGAATGTGAGTGATTTTTTGGGCAAACCCACCGCCGCGGTCGATGGCGGCCGGGTCATTCCGGCGGCGGCGGTGCCGGTGGATCTGTTGCGCGCTTACGACGCCGAGATCGGACTGAAGCTGGAAAAGCTGGTGCTGTCGACGGTGACGTTGAACGCGGTCACGGCCGAGGCGATTTTACAAAATTCCACCCTGACCGTTCCGGCCTTTCACGCCGCTTTTGCCGGCGGCGCGGTCGAGGGCGGGCTGACCGTCGAGGCCCGGCCAGCGCGGCCGGTGGTTTCGTTGCAGATGACCGCCACCGGGGTGAATTTCGGTAAGGCGGCGCACGATGCCGGCAGCGATCTGTTGAGTGGCGGCATCGGCGATCTGAAGCTGGCGTTGAAAGGCAATGGCGGCGATCTGCGGGCGCTGATGGCCAGCGCCAATGGCTCGGCGGTGCTGAACCTTGGCCCCGGGCAGGTGAATAACCAGGCTTTCAGTTGGGCCGGCGGCGATGTGATCAGCCATGTTCTGGCTATTTTGAACCCGTTGGCAAAATCGCGCGAGACCACCCAGATGAGCTGCGCCATCGTCAATTTCAGGGTCAAGAACGGTTTGGCCGCCACCGATAAAGGCATCGCGGTTCAGACCGAAGGCATCGACGTGGTCGGAGCCGGCACCATCAGCTTACACGATGAAAGCCTGGACTTGGGCTTCACCCCGCGCGCCAAGGAAGGGTTGGGGCTGTCGGTGGGGGGGCAATTCGCCGGACTGACCCGTCTGCGCGGAACCCTGATGTCCCCCAGTCTGTCGGTGGATGAAATGGGAACGGCACGCGCCGCCTTGTCGGTGGGGGCGGCGGCGGCCACCGCCGGTCTGTCGCTCTTGGGCGAATTGTTGATGGATAAAGTCATGGCGGACGACAATCCCTGCCGGACGGCCTTAGCCATGGGCAAGGCGGCGCCGACGGCCAAGGGCGGCGGCGGCGTGTTGGAAAGCTTGTTCGGACGCTGATTTTGCCGTATTTCGGCAGCTTTCTTTCGCCACGAGGATCGGGGCCATGCTGGGTAAGACCATAAAGCGCTTCCATAAACAGGCCGGCATCGCCGCCAGCGATGCCGGCTTCGCCGTGCAATTGGATGGGCGCGGCGTCAAAACCCCGGCGGGCCGCGCGCTGCAAGTCCCCAGCGAAAAACTGGCCTGGGCCATCGCCGCCGAATGGGATGCGCAAGACGGTGAAATCAAGCCGTATTCCATGCCGCTGACCCAATTGGCCAGCACCGCACTGGATCGGGTGGGGCCGGAACGGGCGGTGATCGTCGACCAGATGGTTGCCTATGCCGCCACCGATCTGTTGTGCTATCGGGCCGAATCTCCGTCCGATCTGGTGGCGTTACAGACGCGAGAGTGGCAGCCGTTGCTGGATTGGAGCCAGGCGCATCTGGCCGCCGGCCTGCGTGTCACCACCGGGGTGATCGCCATCGACCAGCCGGCGGCGGCGCTGACCGCCTTGCGCGCCCGGCTTGATGGCTATGACCTCTGGCGGCTGACGGTGGCGCAGGCGGCGTGTTCCGCCTCGGGCTCGTTGGTGCTGGCCCTGGCCCTGACCGAGGGGCGGCTGAGCGGCGAGGAATGTTTCACCGCCTCTAATCTGGACGAAGCCTATCAGATGGCATTGTGGGGCGACGATTACGAAGCCGCCGACCGCCGGGCCGAATTGCTGCGCGATATTCAGGCGGCGGCGGATTTGTTGTCGCTTGTTTAGATTAGTTGCCGCCGAATAAGTGTTTGACTTTTTCAAGGTTTGAATCGCGCAACATCTGGCATATCAAAAATCCAGCAAGAGCCGCGCCGAAAATGCCAAACAACTTTATGTTCACAAATAGAAATCCGCTGCTCGACATATCAATTAGCAAAACTAAGAGCACGGCAAAGGATAGGACAACGAATTTTTTCAAGACATAGTACCCTATTTTTCTTCTGGCTATTGACATGGCAATACGTTTATTCAGCGGCAAATTTTCGATTTTGTGTTCTATATCTTCATGAAAAAACTGCCATACTATCGACAAAATGCCGCCGAAGATCGCGCCGACAAATGTCCAAACGAGAGGTGTTTCAAATTTTATTTTGTGGGTAAAGGAGAATGGGTAGGTTAACGGATTTTTTGTGTTTTCTTTATTATTTTGACTATCAGTTGCGTTACTTTCATTTGTCAACATATTGACGGTGCCATCAATTTTAACGCTTTGCTCCATTTCCGGCCGGTCAATTAGATATTCTGGGATGGATATTTTCGGAGAGCACTTCCATCGCAAGACAGCATCGTGGCCGGTTGATAATATAATTTGTTCCGTGTCATCACTGGCGCAAGTGTTGTCACTATTGGCGCTGTGTTGAACGCCTTTTGTGCTGATGAATTCTTCATTATTATTTGTTGTAGAATTGACTGGAAGTTTAATTGATATTTTTTTGGGGTCAATTCCGATAGAAACTGGAAGATTATTTTCAATTCTTAAGTCTAAAATGAAAAAATTACCAAAAGAAGCTCGTGTCGGTGTTGGTATCACATTAAAAGATATAGAGCGCTTTGCGAGCATTCTTATTTCATTCATTCGAGTAGTGTTGTTGTGATCTTTTTCTTCCTTGACTGCTGCATTCACTATTTTTCTGACATAGTCATCGTATTCAGGCAAAGAGCATCCCCCGGCTTTGGGTGTGGCCGTATGGGAGGTGTCGGCTGTCGCGGTATGGGTCAGCGCTAGAAAAATAAAAGTTATAAGGGTGATGCGCATGACCGAATACAGCTCCGTGAGTCTGGTATTCAGATTTATCAATTAAAGGTAGATCATTCAATGGGGATGAATCTGTTTTGAGAGGGGCATCATTCAACCCTTGGAATGCGACGGATTCCCGGACGGCCTAAATTCTCGCGATCCGAGGGCTGAAAACCTTCCACTTACCGGTAATAATCTTGCGGCAGCGCCTGATTTCGGCCGTGGCGGCTAATTCGGCAGTTTTCTGCCGCTTTGCGGTAAATAATTTGGTATTCGTGGGCCGTGTTTTTTCGGTGGCATGACAGTCGTGGGAATGGTATCTGCACTTCCCTGACCATAAGGGTGGGGGCTTTACTGACCCCATCGACGCCGAACGGCGAAGCCCTGATACCGGTGCGGCGTGGCCGCGCAGTTCAATCAAGTTGGGTGGCCCGTCAATCCCGAAAGCGAAACGCGCTTTCGGGGCGGGACACCAGGGGGAATCGGATGCAGGAAATCATTCGTCAATTGGAAGAAAAGCGAAACCGCGCCCGTTTGGGTGGGGGGGAAAAGCGTATCGCTTCGCAACATGCCAAGGGCAAGCTGAGCGCCCGCGAACGCATCGAATTGTTGCTTGATCCCGACTCGTTCGAAGAATGGGATATGTTCAAGGAACATCGCTGCACCGATTTCGGCATGGACCAGCAATCCATCCCCGGCGATGGCGTGGTGACCGGTTACGGCACCATCAACGGCCGCTTGGTGTTCGTGTTCTCCCAGGATTTCACCGTGTTCGGCGGCTCGCTGTCGGAAGCCCATGCCGAAAAGATCTGCAAGATCATGGACAAGGCGGTCCAGGTCGGCGCTCCGGTGATTGGCCTGAACGATTCGGGCGGCGCCCGTATCCAGGAAGGCGTCGCCAGCTTGGCCGGCTATGCCGAAGTGTTCCAAAGGAACGTCGATGCTTCGGGCGTGGTGCCGCAGATTTCCATGATCATGGGCCCGTGCGCCGGCGGCGCCGTGTACAGCCCGGCCATGACCGACTACATCTTCATGGTCAAGGACAGCTCGTATATGTTCGTGACCGGTCCCGACGTGGTCAAGACGGTGACGCACGAGACGGTCACCGCCGAGGAACTGGGCGGCGCCATCACCCATTCGACCAAATCGGGCGTCGCCGATCTGGCCTTTGAAAATGACGTCGAGGCGTTGCTGCAACTGCGCCGCTTCATGGATTTCCTGCCCAGTTCCAACCGTGAAAAGCCGCCGGTGCGTCCCACCGCTGATGGCCCCGAACGCAAGGAAATGAGCCTCGATACCCTGATCCCCGACAACACCAACAAGCCCTACGACATGAAGGAACTGATCCTCAAAGTCGTCGATGAAGGCGATTTCTTCGAGGTTCAGCCCGGCTATGCCGGCAATATCATCGTCGGTTTCGCCCGCATGGAAGGCTCGACCGTCGGTATCGTCGCCAACCAGCCCATGGTGTTGGCCGGTTGTCTGGATATCGATTCGTCGATCAAGGCGGCCCGCTTCGTCCGCTTTTGCGATGCCTTCAACATTCCGGTGGTGACCTTCGTCGATGTGCCCGGCTTCCTGCCCGGCACCGCCCAGGAATACGGCGGCATCATCAAGCACGGCGCCAAGCTGCTGTACGCCTATGCCGAGTGCACGGTGCCCAAGATCACCGTCATCACCCGCAAGGCCTATGGCGGCGCGTACGACGTGATGAGCTCGAAGCACCTGAAGGGCGACGTCAACTTCGCTTGGCCGACGGCCGAAATCGCGGTGATGGGACCCAAGGGCGCGGTGGAGATCATCTTCCGCCAAGACATCGGCGATGCCGACAAGATCGCCGCGCGCACCGAGGAATATCGGCAGAAATTCGCCAATCCCTTCATTGCCGGCCATCGTGGCTTCATCGATGACGTCATCATGCCGCACTCGACCAGGAAGCGCATTTGCCGCTCGCTGGCCATGCTGAAGGACAAGAAGCTGGAACGGCCGGTGCGCAAGCACGGCAACATTCCGCTGTGATGGGGGGACCCCGCATGTTCACCAAGATTCTGATCGCCAATCGCGGCGAAATCGCTTGTCGTGTCATCAAGACCGCCAAGAAAATGGGCATCAAGACGGTGGCGGTGTATTCCGACGCCGACAAGGATGCGCTGCATGTGCAGATGGCTGACGAAGCCGTGCATCTGGGCCCGCCGCCTTCGGCCCAGTCCTATCTGCTGGCCGACAAGATCGTCGAAGCCTGCCAGAAGACCGGCGCCCAGGCGGTGCATCCCGGCTATGGCTTCCTGTCGGAAAAGCGCGAGTTCCAAGAGAAGCTGGCGGCTGCCGGCATCGCCTTCATCGGTCCCGATGGCCATGCCATTTTCTGCATGGGCGACAAGATCGAGTCGAAGAAGCTGGCCCGCCAAGCCGGCGTCAACACCGTTCCCGGCCACATGGATGTCATCACCGATGCCGAGCATGCGGTCAAGATCGCCGGCGAGATCGGCTATCCGGTGATGATCAAGGCCTCCGCCGGCGGCGGCGGCAAGGGCATGCGTCTGGCGTGGAACGAAGCCGAAGCCCGCGAGGGTTTTGTCTCGGCCACCAACGAAGCCAAGTCGTCCTTTGCCGATGATCGCGTCTTCATCGAAAAGTTCATCGAACAGCCGCGCCACATCGAAATCCAGGTCCTGGCCGACAGCTTCGGCAACACCATCTATCTGGGCGAGCGCGAATGCTCGATCCAGCGGCGTCACCAAAAGGTGATCGAAGAAGCGCCGTCGCCCTTCCTCAGCCCGGAAATGCGCAAGGCCATGGGCGAACAAGCCTGTGCCTTGGCCAAGTCGGTGCAGTACAAATCGGCCGGGACCGTCGAATTCATCGTCGGCGGCGCCACCGGCGAGTTCTATTTCCTGGAAATGAACACCCGCTTGCAGGTCGAGCATCCGGTGACCGAAATGATCACCGGCCTTGATCTGGTCGAGCTGATGATCAAGGTCGCCGCCGGCGAAAAGCTGCCGATCACCCAAGAACAGGTGAAGCTGAACGGGTGGGCCATGGAAGCCCGCGTTTACGCCGAGGACCCGTTCCGCAACTTCCTGCCTTCGACCGGTCGTCTGACCCGCTACCAGCCGCCGGCCGAAAGCCCGCAGGTGCGCGTCGATACCGGCGTCTATGAAGGCGGCGAGATCAGCATGTTCTACGATCCGATGATCGCCAAGCTGATCACCTATGGTCCGACCCGCGACGCCGCCATCAATCACATGCGCGACGCGCTCGACGCCTATTACATCCGTGGCCTGTCGCACAACATTCCGTTCCTGGCCTCGCTGATGAGCAAGGATCGATTCGTTAAGGGCAACATCACCACCAATTTCATCGCCGAGGAATATGCCAACGGCTTCCACGCCAACGATCTGCCGGCCGATGATCCGACCGTGCTGATCGCCGTGGCGGCGGCGGTCAAGGCGGCCATCAGCGCCCGTAACATCAAGGTGAGCGGGCAGTTCCCCGGTCACGAGATGAAGGTGCCGGTTCAGTGGACGGTGGTGCTCAACGGTCAATACCATGACGTCGAAACCCGGCCGGCCGAAGGCGGCTTTGCCGTGGTCATCGGCGGCGAGGCGGTCAGCGTCAAGACCGACTGGCAGATCGGCCAGCCCCTGTTCCGGGGCACCATCGAAGGCCGCAACGTTTGCGTTCAGGTCGATCGCGACGGCGTGTCCTATACCTTGGCCCATGCGGGCAGCCGGGTGAAGGCCATCGTCCTCACCCGTCAGGCGGCAATTTTGAACAAGCTGATGCCGTTCAAGGCGCCGCCGGATATGTCCAAGTACCTGCTGTCGCCCATGCCCGGCCTGCTGCGCGCGGTCGAGGTGGTGGAAGGTCAGGAAGTCAAGGCCGGCGAGGCTTTGGCCGTGGTCGAAGCCATGAAGATGGAAAACATCCTCAAGGCTGAACGCGATGGCACCATCGGCAAGATTCACGCCCAGCCGGGTGAATCGTTGGCGGTGGATCAAAAGATCATCGAATTCGCCTGAAATCGGCCTGAATCATCCCGGTTTTGGCCGGGATGATTGCGGACGAAAGCGCGAAAGCAAAAACCCCGGAGCGATCATGCTCCGGGGTTTTTGCTGTGGGCGCGATGAAATACAACTTTCTGGTGCCGCCATCATCTGTATCATATGTCCTATGTGGAATGGCCACATGGGATAGAAATGGAGCGGGTGATGGGAAAATACGTGATCGAGACGGCAAAGAACGGCGAGTTCTTTTTCAATTTGAAGGCTGGGAACGGAGAAAAAATCCTGACCAGCGAGACCTACAAAGAAAAGGCGGGGGCGAAGAAGGGCATCGAATCCGTTCGTGTAAATAGCGCCCTTGACGCTCGCTATGACCGCCTTGCTGCCGCCGGCGGCAAACATCGCTTTGTTCTCAAGGCCGGCAATCACGAGATTATCGGAACCAGCCAGGCCTATGAAAGCGAGCAAGGCATGGAAACCGGGATTAATTCGGTGAAGGCCAATGGCCCCGATTCCGAAGTGGTGGACAATACTTGATCCTGCCCGCGCGGGTCCTTGCAAAGGGTGAGCGGGAAGAAGATTGTCCCGAGGGCGGAGACGGCCTCGGGACTTTCTTCAGCCGACGCTGATCCGGGGCCCCAGCTTGGCCCAAGCCTTGTCGTGCAGGTGGCTGGCGACGACGTTGCACACCGGTTCGATCAGTGCGATCAGCCCTCCCAGGGCCAGGGATCCGGTCAAGGCATAGGTGACGGCCACGGCGACGACCAGATGCAAGCTCAGCTGGCTGGTCATCTTCATCATCTTGATCATGGCCTCTCTCCTGTCCCGGTATTTCCTGGGGCTGATGATACGGAGAGGCGGGTGATCGGTGAAATGGATTAAAATTTAAAACTAATCGATAAAAACGATTATAGTTTATCTTGGAACCATTCCAATAAGGCCCATCTTACCTTGAATGATTCCATGTTACGGACGTACCATCGCCCTATGCCCAGCCACACGGGCATCCCCTTTGGTGGGAGGTTTCGATCCATGCTTGTCCGCCATCAAGCACCAGAACAAAATATGCTGCGTGAGGCCGGTATCCGTCCGACCACACCGAGAATGACCATTTTGCGCGCTATCCTTGACGGGGGTCACCGCCATCTGACGCCGGAATCCTTTCATCAGGAACTGGTCGATGCGGGCCATGAATTTTCCCTGGCCACGGTCTACAACACCCTCAACCATTTTTCCGAGGCGGATTTACTGCGTCGAGTCGGCTGTGGGGATCGTCATTTTTTCTGCACCAACACCAAGGAACATCATCATTTCTATGATGCTCGGACCGGCCGCATCGAGGATATCCCCGATCCGCAGCCGCTGATCGCCGGCTTGCCCGAGCCGCCGCCGGGCATGATGATCGAAGCGGTGGAGGTGGTTATCCGCTTGCGTCGGCTTCCGCATAGCTGAATTTGGCGCGTCTTGCGCCCATCATCATTCCCGCATTGGGGGAATGATGATGGGGTGTGCGGCATAAGCCGCCCGGCCCCGTGGGCCTAACCAAATCCCGATGAATTTCACCATGAGTTTTCACCCACGGGGATTTGGCGTTACTTCTCTCCATCCTTGGCTTGACGTTGAAGATCGGTCAGCAACAAGCCGGCCTCGGCGTCGCTGAGCGGCGTCAGCCGCTTCATGGAATTCATATGGCCGACCCAATCATTGGCCAGATAAGCCGCGGCCGGGCGACGGACATGGCACAAGGTGCAATTATCCTCGGCCATGCGGTCGGCGTAATCCCAAAGCGGCTGGGGATCACGCAGAAATCCGCCGGCTGGAACCCAGGCTTGCAAATGCGTTTCGGTCCAGGTTTGGCCGGTATCGGCGTCTTCGACCTCGCGGCCGGGACGCAATCGCGCCAGGGCCGGTTCTTCCAGAATGGCCAAGGTGATGCGTTTGCCTTGACGGGCATAGAGAACGCTTTGGGTGCCATCGCGGCGCCAGCCGCCGATGTCGATCTTGACGAAGCCTTCCGCCACATCCACCACCCGGACAGCGTGCCCGGCCATCAACTGTCCCTCTGATGGGGCATGCGGGGTTGGAGAAAGCGGCCGGCTTTCCACCCCGGTGACCACGTCGCCAACCGCGGGGAGTGTCTTTGCCGCAATGGCTGACAGGGCGGTGAACATGCGGCGGTGATGGGCGGTGACGTCCGGCATCTTGTGGGCGATCGCCTTATGGCAATCGATACAGGTCTTGCCGTCCTTGGCCGCGTCGCGCATGGCGCGGGCGGCTTTGATGGATTGTTTATGAAAGGCCATGGCCTCGAAGGAATGGCAGTTGCGGCATTCTTGCGAATCGCCGGCCCGCATGCGGTCCCATTCCCGTACAGCCAAGGTGTGGCGCTTGGCTTCGAACTTTTCCGGGCTGTCGATGGAGCCGATGGCCCAATGAAACACTTCGCCGCTGGCTTGCATCTTGCGGATCAGTTTGTGCGACCAATCGCGCGGCACATGGCAATCGGCGCAGGTGGCGCGGATTCCGGAGGGGTTGAGGAAATGGGACGATTGCTGATACTCGCCATAAACGGTATCGCGCATTTCGTGACACGAGATGCAAAACGCCATCTGGTTGGTGGCTTCAAGCGCGGTGTTGAAACCGCCCCAGCCGATTATTCCGGCGAATATGCCGGCCAGACCGATCAGCACCCATTTCCGCACAGCCCGCATCCCCTTTGCTGAAACACTGGGGCCGGACGACATTATTGTCGTCCGGCCCCAGCCATAATGGCAGGCAGATACCGGCCAAGAATGTTGGCCGGCATCACCCGCCCCACCCGACGGATCAGTCGAAGGGCTTGGGCTGCGGGGTTGAATCGTTGGACGGCGGCAGGATCGGCAGCATGAAAGCGGGCTGATCGCCGGTCAGGGTCTTGAGGAAGGCGACGATCTTGCCGTTTTCCTCGGCCGAGAATTTCTTGCCCAACTGAATGCGGCCCATGGTGTCCACGGCGCTGGACAAGGTGGTTGCGGCGCCGTCGTGGAAGTAGGGATAGGTCAGTTCGACATTTCGCAGCGTCGGCACCTTGAAGAAGAAGCGGTCGGCTTCATCCTTGGTGACGGCAACGCGGCCTTCGGCCGGGCTGGAGGCGGTGTAGGGCTCGACCACGCCCATCTTCTGATAGGTGTTGCCACCGGCGGCGGCGCCGTTATGGCAGGCGGTGCAGCCAGAATCCTTGAACAATTCATAGCCGGCCAGTTCAGTGGCGGTCAGGGCCTTCTTGTCGCCCTTCAGCCATTTGTCAAAGCGGGCATTGGGGGTGACCAGGGTTTCTTCGAAGGTGGCAATGGCCTTGGTGACGCCATCGACGGTGATCTTGTCCGAATTGAACACCTTCTTGTACTCGGCCACATAGGCGGGGATCGATTGCAGCACCGACAGCGCCAGGGTGTGGGTCGAAGCCATCTCGCCCGGATTGGCGATGGGGCCGCCAGCCTGGTCTTGCAGGGTCAGGGCGCGGCCGTCCCAGAATTGGGCCAGGTTCAAGCTGGAATTGAGCACGGTGGGGGCGTTGATCGGCCCCTTGTTCCAGTTGTGACCAATGGAGGTCTTGAGGTTGTCGGTCCCCCCCATGGACAGGTTGTGGCACGAATTACACGAAATGAAGCCCGACTTGGACAGGCGCGGATCGAAAAACAGCTTCTTGCCCAGTTCGGCCATGGCCGGGTTGGCGATCTTGGCGGCCGCGATCGGCTGGATCGGCTCGTCGGCGGCGAAGGCGGCGGAAGCCGTCATGGTGATTGCAAGGGCAATCGGGAATAAAGAGCGCATGGGAAAAATCCCCCTAAAGGACGTACGATTTCAACCCTCCGATCATGCGCAGCCTGAATTATTCTTCACAAATCGAGTAATTCTAAAAAGGCATGTAAACTCGTTAAGAATCAGGTTATTACAGTGGTTTAGGTAATTTGGAATAATGCTAAAATGATGGCGGTTGCTTGCGGCCAAGGCGTCAGGCTACCCCTGACCATCCTGCTTTTTGGCGCGCAGCCGATCCCAATAGTCCAGACGCTTTTTCACCTCGCGTTCAAAGCCGCGCTCTGGCGGGTCGTAGAAGCGCCGCCGGTTCATGCCGTCGGGGAAATAGTTTTGCCCGGAAAAGCCCTCGGCGGTGTCGTGGTCGTATTGATAGCCGGCGTTGTAGCCCAGATCCTTCATCATCCGCGTCGGCGCGTTCAAGATGTGCATGGGCGGCATCAAGCTGCCGGTCTCCTTGGCCGATTTGCGCGCCGCCTTATAGGCGGTATGGGCGGCGTTGGATTTGGGCGCGGTGCCGAGATAAACCACCAATTGGGCCAGGGCCAATTCGCCTTCGGGACTGCCCAGACGTTCATAGATATCCCAGGCGGTCAGCGCCTGGACGGCGGCGTTGGGGTCGGCCAGACCGATATCCTCGACGGCGAAGCGGGTCAGCCGGCGGCAGATGTACAAGGGATCTTCGCCGCCTTCCAGCATGCGGGCCATCCAATACAGCGCGGCGTCGGTGTCGGACCCGCGCAGGGATTTATGCAAGGCGCTGATCAGGTTGTAATGGCCTTCGCGGTCCTTGTCATAGGCGGGGGCGCGTTGCTGCACCACCTTGGCCAGGGCGGCGGCGTCGAGCGCCGGTTCGGCCGGCAGGATCGACAATGCCTCGATCAGATTAAGGAAATAGCGGCCATCGCCATCGGCCATGGCCTTCAAGGCCGCGCGTGAATCGGTGGTCAGCGGCAGCGTGCGGCCCAGCTCGGTTTCGGCTCGATCAATCAGGGCGTCCAAGGCGTCGTCGTCAAGACGTCGCAGCACCAACACCTGACAGCGCGACAGCAACGCCCCGTTCAGTTCGAAGCTTGGGTTTTCGGTGGTGGCGCCCACCAGCACCACGGTGCCGTTTTCGACAAAGGGCAGGAATCCGTCTTGCTGGGCGCGGTTGAAGCGATGAATTTCATCGACGAACAAAAGCGTGCCGCGTCCGGTTTCCTTGCGCTTGGCGGCGGCGTCGAACACCTTGCGCAGATCGGCGACGCCGGAAAAAACCGCACTCAGGGGCTCGAAATGCAAATCGGTGCGCGCCGCCAGCAGGCGGGCGATGGTGGTCTTGCCACAGCCGGGTGGTCCCCACAAGATGCTGCTGGTCAGTCGTCCGGCGGCGAGCATGCGCCCCAATGGACCCTCGGGGCCGATCAGGTGGTCTTGTCCGACCACCTGCTCCAACCCGGCCGGCCGCATCCGGTCGGCCAGGGGACGATCTTGCGGACGCTCGAATAAAGAGCTCAACCGCCCACCTGCAAACTCATTTTCTCGCCATCGCGTTCAATCGTCAGCACCCAGGATTGGGCGTTGACAGATAAGGCCTTGCGGGCATCGGCGACGGAGGCGACGGGGATGTCGTTGATCCGCAAGACGATGTCGCCGGGTTCGATGCGCAGACGATGGGCGATGGAGCCGCGCTTGATCTTCAGCACCACCACGCCGGCGGCCGTGCTGTTAAGGCCGATTTCCTCGGCCAGGGCCGGGTTGAGGTTGGCGATCACCGAACCGGTAAAGGGATTGGCGCCGCCAACTTCGGTCACGTCGCGTGCCGGGGTTTCCGGCGGCGCGATCAGGTGGACGGCCAGCACCCGTTCGGCCCCGTCACGCAACAGCGTCAGCCGGGCATCCGCCCCCGGCCCCAAGGTGGCCAAACGAAAGCGCATGCCCTCGGGGTCATCGACCTCGCGCTCGTTGATGGCGGTGATGACGTCGCCGGATTTCAAGCCGGCGCGGGCGGCCGGGCCGTCCTTGTGGATGTTGTTGATCAAGATGCCCACCGGTCGGGCCAGACCGATGGCCTGGGCCAGTTCGTTGGTCACCGCCTGCCCCGACGCCCCCAGCCATGGCCGGATCACCTTGCCGCTTTCCTTGATGCTGGCCAGGACCGTGCGGACCAACGAGGTGGGAATGGCGAAGCCGATCCCGTTGGAACCGCCGCCTTTCGAGAAGATGGCGCTGTTGATGCCGATCAACTGGCCATTCATGTCGACCAGGGCGCCGCCGGAATTGCCGGGATTGATGGCGGCGTCGGTTTGGATGAAGGAACGGTAATCGGTGATGCCGATATTGGTGCGGGCCAGGGCGGAAACGATGCCGCTGGTCACCGTCTGGCCGACGCCAAAGGGATTGCCGATGGCGATGACCAGATCGCCCACTTCCAAGGCGTCGGAATCGCCCATGGGCAGGACCGGCAGGGATTCCTTGCCCGGCTCGATTTTCAGGACGGCGATGTCGCTGCGTTCATCCGAGCCGACGATGCGGGCCTCGAATTCGCGGCGGTCGGACAGCACCACGGTGACCTCGTCGGCGCCCTTGACCACGTGGTGGTTGGTCACCACCGTGCCGTCATGGGTGACGATGACGCCCGAGCCCAGGCTGTTTTGCACCCGCTCTTGCGTCATCCCCTGGGGCAGGGAATCACCGAAGAAGCGCCGGAAGAACGGATCGTTGAGCAGCGGCGAGGTGGCGGTTCGCACCACGCGCTTGGTGTAGATGTTGACCACCGCCGGCGCGGTTTGCTTGACCACCGGGGAAAAGGATTGCTGGAGTTGCGGCCGCGAGGTCGGCACGCTTTGCCCCCAGGCCGGCAAAGCCACGGTGGCGGCCAAAAGCATGGCGGCGGCCAGCGGAGTACACAAACGCAAGGCGGTCATTGGATAATCCCATCAAGACGAATCGCCTTAATAGTATGGGGGGTTTGCCGGTACGATCAATCCAGCCGTTTCAGTAATTCGCGCCCTTGTGCCCCCCCATCGTCGGTCAGGCGGTGGCTGATGACGGTTTGCATGGAGTGCAAGAGGCGGAAAATGCCGCTTTGCGGGGGCGAAGGGGCGTGCAGCATCTGGCAAAGACGGGTGCCGATGGCGGTGACCAACGGATAGCCGAAGGTGGCCGCCTGACCCTTGATGTCGTGGACGATGGTGTACAAGCGGGAAAGATCACCGCTGTCGAGACAGGCTTGGGCGGCGGCCAAATCGGCTTCGACCCAGCGCAGATAATCATCGCTCAGTCGGGCCAGGGCGGCTTCGGCTCGGGCCAAGGCATCGGGAGACAGATCGACGGAATCATCCTTGTCGACGCTGTCGGTCATGATCTTATTCCGCCGCGGAGCGCGCGGCGCCGCCGCGACGGGCGCTTTCCGCCAGCAAGGCCCCGGCCCGCTGGATGACTTCAATGGCTGAGATGGGTTTGCCGATCATCTCATCGACGCCGGATTCCCACGCTAATTCCAGCATGGCGTGGTGCCCGCTGGAGGAAATGCCGAGAACCGGGGTGTGGCGGTCGCCGAATTCGCCTCGCCGTAGCCGATGGACGAACAACAAGGCCTCGGTGGCGTCGCCGCTCAGATCGATGACGATCAGATCGGGCAGATTCTTGAGAATCATCGTCGCCGCCTGGATGGTGGTGCGGGCTTCCTCGCAGAAGCGGACGCCCACGGCGGTCATCAGGGTGATGACGAGGCGACGCATATGGGCGCTGGCGTCGATGACCAGAACGCGGGCCTTGGTGTCGTCTAGCCTTAACATCCTCGGGCCAGCCCTTTACATTGGGGTTCCGGGTCGTGACGCATCACTGTTTATAACGCGTTCAGCAAACATACAGGCTTGACCCGATGTGCGCAACTGAACTTGGGGAGATCAACCATCAGTGATACCCAGAGTATAGTTTTGGGCGGTGCGTATCAACTTTGCGTCCCCGAGAGGATGATTTCATGTTCAAGCGTTTGATTTCAGCAGGGGCGGCGGTGATTGCGGCTTTGACCTCGGCGTGCGAGGACGGTCCGGCCACTGTTCCCGGCGGGTGGCGCAGCGCGGCGGCGTGGAGTTCCATGGTGCATGCCAGCGCCTCGGGGGCGCTGTGGCTGGATGTTCACGGCCACCCCTTCGCCGCCGCCGAAGGGGTGGCGGATGCGGCGGCGGCGGCCATGACCAATCAATTGGTCGGCCGGCAACTGGCGTTCACGGCGCGCCGCGACCAGGCGGGCAAACCCGATTTCCGCGTCGTCTTGGTCTTTAATCCGCCGGCCAATGCCGATCCGCGCGATCTTTGCGCCGGGGTCATCGCCACCGCCGCCGCCGCCGATCCTGGCGACAAGATCACCGTCCTGGCGGCGTTTTGCGATCAATCCGGCCTGTTGTCGTCGGTGCAGGGCTGGGTTGCCAAGGTCGGCGGTCCCCATGATCCGCGCTTTCGCCGCCTGCTCGGCCAAGTGACCCGCGATCTGTTCGGCACGCCGTAATTGTGGCCACGGAATCTTGACCGCTTTGAATAAGGCTTAAAAAGCCGCATAGGCCTTTGAGTTCTTGACGGAAGTCAAGAGCCGCTGCCGGCGCTTATTTCTTGCGAACCACCAGCCGATGCGGGCCGTGGGCGGCGTCGCCGTCTTCGGCTTGAATGCTGACAATTTCATGGCCTAGTTCCGCCAGTGATTTGGGGACGTTGGTCAAAGGTTCCGTGCCTTGCAGCCTGATTTCGGCCACCTGACCAGCGGTCATTTTTTCGATCAGCAATTTAGCGCGGACGAAGGTCATCGGGCAGACGTCGTTAGTTATGTCAAGGCAGTAGTTGAATTGTTCAGTCATGCGTTTTACGCCACTTAGATTGTTGCTATTGGATATTGCGAGCGGAATAATAAGGAACTATATAAGGCCCACTCGTCTTAACCGGAGGCATGCTCTTAAATGTCGGAGCGTTCGAACACCAGCGACCTTTTGTCCCTGACCACGGAAATCGTGGCGGCGCATGTCGCCAATAATACCGTGGCAGTCAGTGATTTGCCGCAGCTGATCAACGAGGTTTTTCGCACCCTGGCTTCCGTCGGCAGTGCGCCGGTGGCGCCCGAGCGCCCGCAGCCGGCGGTGCCGGTGAAGAAGTCGGTCAACCCCGATTACATCATCTGCCTGGAAGACGGCAAGAAGCTGAAGATGCTGAAGCGTCATCTCAAGACCGCCTATAACATGAGCCCGGAAGAATACCGCGAGCGCTGGGGTCTGCCGGCCGATTATCCGATGGTCGCCCCCAATTATGCCGCGCATCGTTCGTCCTTGGCCAAGAAGATCGGTCTGGGCACCAAGCCGCGCAAGCGGCCGGTTCGCCGCGCCTGATCATCGCCATAATTTTTTTGTGGGCGCCGCAGGGATTTCGCTTGCGGCGCCTTTAGTTTATGATCTGCCCCGAATGAACCTGACCAAGGGCCGCCATGGTTTCGCGTATTGAGCAGCGTTGCATCGACAAGGGCATGAAGATGACCGACCAGCGTCGGGTCATCGCCAAGGTCCTTTCCGATTCCGAGGATCATCCCGACGTGGAGGAGGTCTATCGCCGCGCGACCACCCAAGATCCGCGGATCTCCATCGCCACCGTTTACCGGACGGTGCGGCTGTTCGAGGAGGAAAATATCCTTGAACGCCATGATTTCGGCGATGGCCGCGCCCGTTACGAAGAGGCGCCGAGCGAACATCACGACCATCTGATCGACGTCAATTCGGCTCGGGTGATCGAGTTCACCAGTCCGGAAATCGAGGTGTTGCAACGCGAGATCGCCCGCCAACATGGCTTCCGTCTGGTTGGCCACCGTTTGGAATTGTACGGAGTTCCGTTGACTTCCAGCGTCGATTCCGACGACAAATAGCCAAGGCGGAGCTGGGGGCTTTTCCTTGGCGTCCATTCAATCAGGCGAGGATGCATGAGTTCGCAGGAGAACGGGGCCGAGGCCGGGGGTTCGCGCCTTGAGGTTCGGTTGGCTGCCAATGATGAGGAAATCATTGCGGCCCAGGCGTTGCGCTACCGCGTCTTCTACGAAGAAATGGGGGCCAAGCCGTCCGCCGAAATGGCGGCAAAGCAGTCTGATTTCGATCCCTTCGACGATATTTGCGATCACCTGCTGGTGCTTGATCCGGCCCGCGGCAGTGGTGGCCGCGCCGTGGTCGGCACCTATCGCCTGATCCGCCGCGAAGTGGGCGAAGCTCACGGCAAGTTCTATACGGCCAGCGAATACGATATCGCCAAGATTCTTGATAAAGGCGGCAAGTTCATGGAACTGGGCCGTTCATGCGTCGATGTCGATTATCGCACCGGCACGACCATGCAGGTCATGTGGTCGGGCATTGCCAATTACGTCTGGGATCGCGGCATCGAACTGATGTTCGGGTGCGCGTCGTTGCCGGGCACCGATCCGGCGGCGCTGGCGACGCAATTATCCTATCTGCACCATCACCACCTGGCGCCCGAGGAAATCCGCCCCCGTGCCTTACCCGATCTGTATGTGGACATGAATTTGGCCGACAAGGACAGCCTTAATCCGCGCCGCGCCTTGGCCTCGCTGCCGCCGCTGATCAAGGGTTATCTGCGCTTGGGCGGCTTTGTCGGCGATGGGGCGGTGATCGACCATCAGTTCAACACCACCGATGTCTGCGTCATGGTCAAGACCGAGCTGGTGACGGCCAAATACGCCAAGCACTATGATCGTACCGGCCGCGATGTCTCGGGCCAGCAATAAGGGCCGGTCATGACCAATCGTTTCGTCGGCATTGTCCGCTTTCTCGGCTTCGTCTTCTGGACGCTGATCGCCATGGGGCCGTATCTGGTGCTGCTGGCGCTGCGGCCGCACAGCTGCATCGGCTACACACAGCGCTATTTTCACATCGTCGCCCGGATCTGTGGCTTTAAGGTCAAGACCCGAGGCATCCCGGTTTCGGTGTCGGGGCCGGTGCTGTATGTGTGCAATCACGCCAGCTACCTTGACATCATTGTCTTGGGCAGCGTCATCAAGGCCAATTTCATCGCCAAGGCGGAAGTGGCGGGCTGGCCCGGCTTCGGCTTTCTTGCCCGCATCGCCCGCACCGTCTTTGTCGCCCGCAAGCGCGGCGGCACGGCGGGAGAGCGCGATGCCCTGGCCAATCGGCTGAAAGCCGGCGATTCGTTGATGCTGTTCCCCGAGGGAACGTCCAACGACGGCAACCGGGTGCTGCCGTTCAAAAGTTCGTTGTTCGCGGTGGCGGAAATGCGCGGCGCCGATGATGCCCCGCTGCCGGTGCAGCCGGTTTCCATCGCCTATACCCGGCTGGATGGCATGCCGTTGTGCCGGGCCTTGCGGCCGTTTTACGCGTGGTACGGCGACATGACCTTGGGCGGACATTTGTTGGACGCCTTGAGCTTGGGCGAGGTGGTGGTCGAGGTGATCTTTCATCCGGTGGTCAATCTGGCCGAATTCGGTGACCGCAAGGCGCTGTCCAACCATTGCCACGATGTGGTGACGCAAGGGGTGGTGATGGCCTTGGCCGGTCGGCTGGACGCCCCGGTCCCGCTGGCGCATTGAAAGTGTCACCTGTGGATATCTTGACTCCTGGGGCGGCGATGTTAGCTTTTAACCCTTATGGCGGACGATTTTCCCTCGGCGCGGACCAATGTGGCATTGGCGGCGTCGGCGGCGAAAAGGCCGCAGGCAGATGGCATTGACCAAGAAACTTTTCGTCAAGACTTATGGCTGTCAGATGAACGTCTACGACTCGGCGCGTATGGCGGATGTTTTGGCGCCCTTGGGCTATGGCCCCGGCGAGACGCCGGAAGATGCCGACATGGTTATCCTCAATACCTGTCATATCCGCGAAAAGGCGTCCGAGAAGGTGTTCTCGGAACTGGGGCGGTTGCGTCAGATCAAGGCGGACAAGGATGGCGGGCTGATCATCGCCGTCGCCGGTTGCGTCGCCCAGGCCGAGGGCGAGGAAATTCTGCGCCGCGCCCCCTTTGTCGATATCGTGCTGGGGCCGCAGACCTATCACCGTTTGCCGGAAATGGTGGCGCAAGCGGCGCGGGCCGGCGGCGCCGTGCTTGATACCGAATTCCCCATCGAACCCAAATTCGATTTCCTGCCCGATGCCCGTGCCGATGGTCCGGCGGCGTTTTTGTCGGTGCAGGAAGGCTGTGACAAGTTCTGCACCTTTTGCGTCGTCCCCTATACCCGTGGCGGCGAATATTCGCGCCCGGCGCCGGCCATCTTGGCCGAGGCGCGCAAGCTGGCCGATCAGGGGGTGGTCGAAATCACCTTGCTGGGGCAAAACGTCAATGGCTGGCACGGTGACGGCAAAAGCTTCGGCTGGCTGATCCGTCAGGTCGCCAAGATCGATGGAATCGAGCGGATCCGCTTCACCACCTCGCATCCTCGCGACATGGATGACGATTTGATCGCCGCCCATGGCGAGGTGTCGAAATTGATGCCATTCCTGCATCTGCCGGTGCAGGCGGGCTCGAACCGCATGCTGGAGGCGATGAACCGTCGCCACGACCGCGATTTTTACTTCGGGCTGGTGGAAAAGTTGCGGGCGGCACGGCCGGATTTGGCGTTGTCGTCGGATTTTATCGTCGGCTTCCCCGGTGAAACCGATGCTGATTTCGCCGATACCTTGGACCTTGTCCGCCAGGTTGGCTTTGTTCAGACCTATTCCTTCAAGTATTCATCCCGTCCCGGCACCCCGGCCGCCGGCATGCCCCATCAGGTGGACGAAGCGGTCAAGGAAGCCCGCTTGGCTGAATTGATGGACCTGTTGCAAGACCAGACCAACCGGTTCAACGCCCATTGCCTGGGGTTGGAAATGGCGGTGGTTCTGGATCGCGTCGGCAAGCATCCGGGGCAGATGATCGGACGCTCGCCCTATATGCAGCCGGTGCACGTTGACAATGTCGCGCATCTGGCGGGCAAGCTGGTCAATGTGCGCATCAGCGAAATTCACCCGCGCAGTTTGAGGGGTGAAGTCATCCACAGCGAAAGGATCCGCGCGTGAGCGACATCTCGCCCCGGCAAACCACCCTGCTGCGCGAGTTCACCAACAACGCTTTGTCGCAAGTGCTGTTCGGTCCCCACAACGTCAATCTGGACCGGATCGAACGCTTGCTCGGCGTGGCTTTGAACGCGCGTGGGAATTCCGTGTCCATTTCCGGGACGCCGGAATCGGCGGCGGAAGCGGCTCGCGTTTTGGATGATCTTTATGCCCTGGCCGGCCGCCAAGGGCATCTGGAAACCGCTGATGTCGATGCCGCCACGCGGATGAACGAGCCGCGTCCCCATACCGACGAGCTGGTGCTGCGCACGCGCAAACGCCACATCGCCCCGCGCACGCCGACGCAGGCCGATTATCTCACGGCGCTCAACCAATGCCCGCTGGTGTTCGGGCTGGGGCCGGCCGGGACCGGCAAGACCTATCTGGCGGTGGCTAAGGCCGTGGCGCTGATGCTGGCCGGCGAGGTCGACCGGATCATCTTGTCGCGGCCGGCGGTGGAGGCGGGCGAGCGTCTGGGCTTTTTGCCCGGCGATCTCAAGGAAAAGGTCGATCCCTATTTGCGGCCGCTTTATGACGCCCTGCACGACATGCTGCCCGGCGATCAGGTGATGAAGAAATTGACGGCGGGCGAGATCGAAGTGGCGCCGTTGGCCTTCATGCGCGGGCGCACGCTGGCCAATTCGTTCATTATTTTGGACGAAGCGCAAAACACCAGCCCAATGCAGATGAAGATGTTCCTGACCCGGATGGGCGAGCATTCCCGCATGGTTATCACCGGCGATCTGTCGCAGACCGATTTGCCGCCGGGCACACGCTCGGGGTTGCGCGACGCGCTGGATACCCTGATCGACATTCCCGGCGTATCCTTCATCAATTTCACTGACCGCGACGTGGTGCGCCACGATCTGGTCACCCGCATCGTCCGCGCCTATGACCGGGCCGAACGCGACCGCAAGCAAGGCAAGGGAGAACCCGTTTGAGCAGCGCCGAAATCGACGTCGCCATTTCCATCGAGGACGAGGCCTGGACCCAGGCATTGCCAGGGGTCGAGGAATTGTGCCGAACCATGGCGGTGGCGACGGTCCAGATGGCCGGCGGCGTCCTGGACGGGCCGATGCTGGAAATCAGCGTGGTGCTGAGCTCGGATCAGGCGGTTCAAAACCTCAATCGGGATTGGCGCGGCCAGGACAAGCCGACCAACGTGCTGTCCTTCGCCGGGCTTGATGATGACGAAGCGCCGGTGGTGATCGGGGCGCCGGTCTTGTTGGGGGATGTCGTTCTGGCTTTCGGCGTGTGCGCGCGCGAAGCGGCCGAGCAAGGCAAAAGCCTGTCCCATCACGCCGCCCATCTGGTGGTGCACGGCACCTTGCACTTGCTGGGCTGGGACCACGAGGAAGACGAGGTCGAAGCCGAGGAAATGGAACAGATGGAGACGGCTATTTTGGCCGGCTTCGGTATCGCCAATCCTTATGCCGAGGGAGAGGGCCTGGGATCATGAGCGAACCCCATAGTCGCCCGCCCCGTGAAAACGGGGCAAACGTGAAGATGTCCCGTGAAAACGGGGCAAACGTGAAGATGTCCCGTGAAAACGGGGAATCCGGTGGGTCGGGGGCGTTGGCCGACGATTCGCTGATGGATGTGGTGCGCGGCTGGGTGCGGATGCTGCGGCGGACCAAGGGCGGCGAATCGGTGCGCGAGGCGCTGGAAGACCTGATCGAGGATCGTGACGATTCAGGCGTTCCCATCGATGACCACGAACGCATCTTGCTGGGCAATATCTTGCACCTGCGCGACGTCACCGCTTATGACGTCATGGTGCCGCGGGCCGACATCGTCGGGGTCGAGGATGACGCCAGTCTGGACGATTTGACAGAATTGTTCTGCCGCTGCGGTCATTCGCGCCTGCCGGTGCATCGTGGCACCTTGGACGATATCATCGGCATGGTGCACATCAAGGATGTGCTGACCGCGACACGGGTCGACAAAGCCTTTCAGCTTCAGCGCATCGTGCGGCGGGTGCTGTTCGTGTCGCCGGCCATGCGGGTGACCGACATGTTGCTGGAGATGCGGCTGAAACGCACGCACATGGCCTTGGTGGTGGACGAATACGGCGGCATCGACGGTCTGGTGACCATCGAGGATCTGGTCGAGCAGATCGTCGGCGAGATCGAGGACGAGCACGATCAGGACACCAATGCCGATATGTCGATCCGTTCCGACGGGGTGATCGAAGCCGATGCCCGCACCCCGATCGAGGAATTCGAGGAATTGCTGGGACCGGTTCTGACCGAAGAGGAACGCGACGAAGTCGATACTTTGGGGGGGTTGGTGTTCTTCATCGCCGGGCGCATTCCGTCGCGGGGCGAGTTGATTAATCACCCCTCGGGGCTGGAATTCGAGGTGGTTGACGCCGATCCTCGCCGGATCAAGTGGCTGCGGGTGCGCCGGTTGGTTGCGGCCGTGGAAGGCGAATCCTGATGGCCGCCGCCGTGCCGAGCCTGCTTTGGCGGGGGTCGCCGTCCGGCCTGGGGCGATGGGGGGCCATCGCCAGCCGTGCCGCCGCCATGGATGGTTGGCGGCGCCGGGTTTTGCTGATCCTGTTGGGTGGCCTGGCCACCTTGGCGTTGCCGCCCTTGGGGGCGTTGCCGGTTCTGTTGCCGTCCTTGTGCGGGTTGGTGTGGGTGCTGGAAGGCGCGCGCACGCGCCGGCACGCCTTTGGCGTCGGCTGGTGGTGGGCTTGGGCGTGGTACGCCATCGGGTTTTATTGGATCGGCAATGCCATGCTGGTCGATCCCGAGCGTTTCGGTTGGATGATTCCCTTCGCCACCTTGGGGTTGGGGGCGGTGCAGGCGGTGTTTATCGGCATCGCCACCTTGCTTACCCACCTCACTCGGGTCGGCGGCATTTCCCGTGTGCTGGTGCTGGCGGGGATGTGGACGGTGATGGAATGGGTTCGCGCCTGGTTTCTGACCGGCTTTCCCTGGAATCCGCTGGGATCGGTCTGGGACGCGGTGCCGGCGGTGCTGCAACTGGCCTCGGTCGTCGGCGTGTTCGGGCTGTGCGGTTTCACCATTTTGGTGTTTGCCTTGCCGGCGGCCTTGGCTGATTTCCTCAGCCGCCGCCAGCATCGGCTGGTGCTGGCGGCGGTGGTGGCGCTGCTGGGCGGCGCTGTCGCCTTTGGTCAGGCGCGGTTAGCCGCTCACCCGACCGAAACGGTCCCTGGTATCCGCTTGCGGCTGGTGCAGGCGGCTATCGCCCAGCGGCACATGTGGCGGGACGATCTGCGGAAAAGCCAGTTGCTGGATCACGTCGAGCTGTCGCGCGGTCCGGGCTTTGACGCCATCACCCATGTGGTTTGGCCGGAAACGGCGGCGCCGTTCTTCCTTGATCTGGATGTCGCCAACCGCGCCGTGGCGGCGACGGCGGCGCCGGTCGGCGGCATGCTGTTGACCGGGGCGCCGCGCATCACCCCGCAAGGGGTCTTGCCCATGCATTTGTGGAACAGCCTGATGGCCCTTGATGCCAGCGGGCAGGTGCGGGGGGTTTATGACAAGGTCCACCTGGTCCCCTTTGGCGAATACGTGCCGTTGCGCGGTCTATTGCCCATCGACAAGCTGACCGCCGGCGGGATGGATTTTTCCGCCGGGGCTGGTTTGCGCACCTTGGATATTCCCGGTTTGCCGCCGGTGGGGCCGTTCATCTGCTACGAAGCGGTTTTTCCCGGTCAAGTTGTGGGGCGCGACCAAAAGCGGCCTGAATGGCTGCTGACGGTCACCAATGATGGTTGGTTCGGAAAATCGGCGGGACCGCACCAACATCTCGCCGCGGGGCGCATGCGCGCGGTCGAGGAAGGGTTGCCGCTGGTGCGGTCTGCCAATACGGGCATCTCGGCGATAATAGATCCACTTGGCCGTGAAATGCACAGGCTGGCTTTGGGGCAACGCGGCGTGGTGGACGGAGAGTTGCCACGGTCGGTATCGCCCACCCTTTATGGTCGTTGGGGCAATGCGGTGCCGTTGATCCTGGCGGGACTTCTTCTACTGCTGGGGATGCTTGGAAAAATTTCGCGAATCTCCAGGGCTTGATTTCCGGCTGGCGGGATTATTTGCTGATCATCACCCGATTGACTTGCATACAACCTCGGTCATAAGGTGAGCCAGGACAGATTTCGCCGTCCATCACTCAAGGCAGCAGCCGGAACGATCACATGGTTGAGACAACGCGTAAGGAAAAAGCCACTCCTCGTAAGGGGAGCTCCCGCGGGCGGACGCCATCGGGTAAACCCAATCCCATCGACGTGCATGTGGGAGGGCGCGTGCGCCTGCGTCGGACGCTGTTGGGCATGAGCCAGGAAAAGTTGGGCGACGCCTTGGGCCTGACCTTTCAGCAGGTGCAAAAATACGAACGCGGCGCCAATCGCGTCGGCGCCTCGCGTTTGTTCGATCTGTCGCGCGTGCTTGACGTTCCGGTCAGTTTCTTCTTTGACGACATGAACGACGAACTCAAGGCGCAAAGCCCGGCCCTGATCGCCGGCATGACCGCGCTGGAAGAGCCGCCCGCCCATTTCGAGCATGATCCCCTGGCCAAGCGGGAAACCCTGGAATTGGTTCGTGCCTATTATCGCATCGCCGATCCGCAGGTCAGAAAGCGGGTTTATGAATTGGCCAAGGCTTTGGCCGATTCGTCCGACTGACGATAACCACGTTGATGGCGGGGGAATCGACGCATTCCCTCGCTATTTTCGTGCGATTGCCCTTGACGACAGGCGCTGTCGCCTGCCACAAGGGCGGCCCTGGGTGTCGGCATAATATGCCGTGGACCCAGCGTGGAGATTTGTGACCGCTTGCCGCCACGTTAAGCACCGGCTAAGTGGGTGCATCGCGATGGCTCATCCGTTCCATTCCGAATGCCCCTGGTCCACCATGCCTGGAACTAGGAGGGCTTGCCCGTGTCGAAGAAAAATTTCCTGTTCACGTCCGAATCGGTTTCCGAAGGCCATCCCGACAAGGTGTCGGATCGGATTTCCGATGCTGTCGTCGACGCCTTTTTGGCTGCCGACCCGCATTCCCGCGTCGCGGTTGAAACCCTGACCACCACCAATCTGATCGTGCTGGCCGGTGAAGTGCGTGGCCCGGCTTCGGTCAACGCGGCGCTGATGGAAGACATCGCTCGTCACGCGGTCAAGGATATCGGTTACGAACAGGATGGCTTCCACTGGAAGAACGCCAACGTTCAGGTTCATGTGCACCAGCAATCCGCCGACATCGCCGTCGGTGTCGATGCCGCCGCCGAAAAGGACGAAGGCGCTGGCGACCAGGGCATCATGTTCGGTTATGCCTGCAACGAGACCCCGGTGCTGATGCCGGCGCCGATCTATTTCGCCCACGAAATCCTCAAGTCGCTGGCCGAAGCCCGTCATTCGGGCGCCCAGCCGCTGCTGGGGCCGGATTCCAAGAGCCAGGTGACCTTGGAATATCGCGATGGCAAGCCGGTGCGCGCCACCTCGGTGGTGGTTTCGACCCAGCATGACGGCAGCCTGTCCCAGGCCGATGTGCGCGATATCGTTCGTCCGCACGTGCTTGACGTTCTGCCGAAAGGCTGGATGTGCCCGGAAGATACTTTTTACGTCAACCCGACCGGCCGTTTTGTCATCGGTGGTCCCGACGGTGATTGTGGCCTGACCGGCCGTAAGATCATTGTCGATACCTATGGTGGCGCGGCTCCGCATGGCGGCGGCGCGTTCTCGGGCAAGGATCCGACCAAGGTCGACCGTTCGGCCGCCTATGCCTCGCGCTATCTGGCCAAGAACGTGGTTGGCGCCGGTCTGGCCGATCGCTGCGTCATCCAGCTGTCTTATGCCATCGGCGTTTCCAAGCCGTTGTCGGTCTATGTCGACACCTATGGCACCAGCAAGGTCGATGAAGACAAGCTGTCGGCCGTGTTGCAGGAACTGATGGATCTTAGCCCGCGTGGCATCCGGACCCATCTGGGCCTGAACAAGCCGATCTATGCGCGCACCGCGGCTTACGGCCATTTCGGCCGCAATCCCGATGCCGATGGCGGCTTTTCGTGGGAAAAGCTGGATCTGGTCGATCAACTCAAGCGCGCCTTTGGTGCGTGATGGGCAAGGGCGACGGCCAGAGGCCGGCTGACGACAAGCCGCGCTTTTTTGGCCGGCGGCGCGGCAAGACGCTGCGCCGGACCGCCGTGGGCTTGATGGAAACGATGCTGCCCCGGTTGGCGATCACGCCGCCGGGGCAGGGTTGCCCGGCGCTTGATCCCGTCGCTTTGTTTCCCCGCCCGATCCAGGCGGTGTGGCTGGAGGTCGGCTTTGGCGGCGGCGAGCATGTGGTGGCCCAGGCGGGGTTGCATCCTGAAATCGGCTTGATCGGCTGCGAGCCGTTCAATAACGGCATCGCCAGTCTGCTCGGCCATCTGGCCAATAGCGAAATCGACAGCGTCCGCATTTTCCCCGACGACGTTCGTCAATTGCTGCCGGCTTTTCCACAGGCCTCGATCGGTCGCGTCTTCGTGCTGTTTCCCGATCCGTGGCCAAAGAAACGCCATGCCGAACGTCGGTTTATCGGCCGCGACAATCTGGATGCCTTGGCTCGGGTCATGGCCGATGGCGCCGAATTACGGGTGGCGTCCGACGATCCGGTCTATCAGCAATGGGCGGCAGAACAATTGCGCGCTCACCCCGATTTCACCGAAATCCAAGTGACCAGCGATCGCGCCGCCTTGCCGGCGGATTGGCCGGCAACCCGCTACGAACAAAAATGCCTGGCGGGCCGCGATCCGGTATTTTTTCGCTTCGCACGGCGGAATCGCGACTGACGCTCTGGAAAAGTCTTGGGTTGGTTCTTACACTCCGGGCCGAAATTGCCAAGGGATGTGAATGATGGAATGGCTTAGCGATCCGCAGCTTTGGATCAGTCTGCTGACTTTGGCGGCGCTGGAAATCGTTCTGGGCATCGACAATCTGGTGTTCTTGACCATTTTGGCCGACCGCTTGCCCGAGCCGCAGCGGCCGGCGGCGCGCAAGCTGGGGCTGGGTTTTGCCCTGATCACCCGTTTGGCCCTGCTGGCGTCATTGTCATGGATTGTCGGTCTGGTCGATCCGGTGTTCACCATCTGGGAGCACGCGGTGTCGTGGCGCGACATTATCCTGATCGGCGGCGGGTTGTTCTTGCTGACCAAGGCCACCCATGAAATTCACGGTTCGCTGGAAGGCGAGGAAGAGGGAGAGGGCGGTTCCGCCGGCAAGGTGGTTGCCGCGGGCTTTGTCGCCACCATCGTCCAGATCGGTATTCTCGATATCATTTTCTCGCTCGATTCGGTGATTACCGCCGTTGGCATGGTCGATCAGTTGGAAGTGATGGCGGCGGCGGTGATTATCGCCGTCATCGTCATGCTGATCGCGGCGGGGCCGCTGTCGAGCTTTGTTTCGGCGCATCCCACCGTCAAGATGCTGGCGCTGTCGTTCCTGCTGCTGGTGGGCATGGCGCTGATCGCCGACGGCTTGGGCTTCCATATTCCCAAGGGCTACCTGTACTTCGCCATGGGCTTCTCGGTTCTGGTCGAGGCGCTTAATCTGCTGGCGCGGCGCAAGCGCAAGCCGGTCAAGCTGCGGAATTCGCTTTAGCCGCCTGTTCTCGGCGGATTAACCACAAGTGCATCAGGGTTGTTGCTCTGGTGTGCTTGTGCTAAGGCTTGCGCCGATTTTTAGGGATGAGTGATGTTCGGCCGTCTGCGTGCCTTGTTTGTGTCCAATGATGACGGCGTCAGTGCCCAGCGACGCCTGCAATTGGCCGCTGCCGCCGTTTTGGCCGAGGCGGCCTCGTTGGACGGGCAGGTGGATGAGGTCGAACAGCGGCGAATCACCGAGCTTTTGGCCCGGCATTTCCAGCTTTCCCAAGCCGAGGCCCAGGATTTGTTGGCAGAAGCCAGCGTGCTGGCGCAGCAATCGGTGCAATTGGTTGGTTTCGCCCGCACCATCAAGGATGGCTTCGAGGCGAGCGAACGCATCGAGTTGATCGAAATGTTGTGGGATGTGGCCTATGCCGATGGCCATCTGCATGAATACGAAGCCAATCTGGTTCGCCGGATCGCCGGCCTGATCCATGTTCCCGATCAGGATGCCGGCGCCGCCCGCAAGCGGGTGATGGCGCGACTGGGAATACAGTGAGATAACGAGTCTGCCGATCTGGAGTCGATCATGGCCTATGTGGTGACCGAGAACTGCATCAAGTGCAAGTATCAGGATTGTGTTGAAGTTTGCCCGGTGGATTGCTTCTACGAGGGTGAGAATTTCCTGGTCATCAATCCGGACGAATGCATTGATTGCGGCGTCTGCGAGCCGGAATGTCCGGCCGAAGCCATTTTCCCCGATTCCGACGATGCCGCTGCCGCCTGGGCGCAGGCCAATCGCGATTATGCCGGAATTTGGCCGAACATCACCCGCAAGGGCGAGGCTCCGGCCGATGCCGATGCCTGGAAGGGCAAGCCCGGCAAGGCCGACCTGCTGTCGCCCGCGCCCGGTAAAGGCACCGCCTGATCCCGCACGGGATTGTGATTTAACTGGCCAGCCCGGCCCACCTGAACGGTGGCGCCGGGCTTTTTACCGTGCTTTCATCGGATCGTCATGGTATAAGAGCCAGTCCGCCGAGCCATGTCTCGCGGACAGCATAAGCGGCTCTGGGGAGCCCGTGGGCCGTGCGCCTATCCCCAAGTGTACAATTTGATTGACTGATCCTCCGCCCGACATAAGGACGTGGCCGGAAGCGCCTTCGGCGTTTCGTTGAAGGTTGGCCGTCGTTCGTCGCCGTGCGGACCCAGCAGGGAAGAGAGCAAATGTCGAGCGTTTCTTTCGCCGAAGGTGATTATGTGGTTTATCCGACCCATGGCGTTGGCCAGGTGATGGCCATCGAAAACCAAGAAATCGGCGGCATGAAGCTGCAATTGTTCGTCATTACCTTCGATCGCGATCGTATGACGCTCCGTGTTCCGGTGGCCAAGGCCACCAAGTCTGGCCTGCGCAAGCTGTCGTCGCGCACGGTCATGGACACCGCCTTGTCCACATTGAAGGGCCGGGCCAAGGTCAAGCGCACCATGTGGAGCCGCCGCGCCCAGGAATACGAAGCCAAGATCAATTCCGGCGACCCGGTCTCCATCGCCGAAGTGGTGCGCGACCTGCACCGCAACGCCAACCAGCCTGACCAGTCCTACAGCGAACGCCAGATTTATGAAGCGGCGCTGGAACGTCTGGCCGCCGAATTGGCCGCGGTCGAGCGCATTGATGCCGATGCCGCTGCCGCCAAGCTGTGTGAATTGCTCACCGCGGCTTGAGGCAAGAAGATGATGAACGCGGTCCCTGGCGCTGTCAGGGGCCGCGTTTTCATTGTGGCGGAGCTTGCTCTTAATCGTGGGCGTTGACGGATTCCCTCGCGCCTGCGACCATGCCGCTGCTGCAAGCAGGAATAACGTGGGCATGTCCGCCAATATTTCAGAAAACAACGTCTTTGCCACCCTGCGGGGAACTGGCCGGATCTGGGCCGTGGGCGCTATCCACGGCGAGGTGAGCCGCGCCCGCGCCCTGCACGCGGCCTTGGCCGAAACCATGAAGCCGGGCGACCAGATCGTCTATTTGGGCGACATCTTGGGCTATGGCCCCGATGTGCGGGCGGCGATCGATGAAGTGCTGGTGTTCCGCCGCGCTTTTCTCGCCCAGCCCGGTGTCGAGGTCGATGACATCGTCTTTTTGCGCGGCGCCCAGGAAGAGATGTGGCAAAAGCTGCTGCAATTGCAATTCGCCCCCAATCCTGGCGACGTATTGAAATGGATGATCGACCATGGCATCGGTCCGACCTTGGCCGCCTATGGCGGGAATGTCGAAGAAGGCATCCTGGCGGCGCGGGACGGCATTTCGGCCCTGACCAAGTGGACGTCGGCCCTGCGCCAGAACATGCGGCTTTATGACGGCCACACCACCTTGATGGGGGTGTTGAAGCACGCGGCCTTTACCGATGATGAAGGCCTGCTGTTCGTTCATGCCGGCATTGATCCGACTAGGCCGCTATCGGCGCAATTGGATGCTTTTTGGTGGGGCTCGGCCGGCTTTGAATTGCTGGAGGGGGCTTACGGCAATTTCCGTCTGGTGGTGCGCGGGTCCGACCGCCGCCGTGGCGGGGTGCGCGTCGGCGCCTTCACCGCTACCTTGGATTCCGGCTGTGGCCAGGGCGGCCCCCTGACCGCCGCCTGTTTCGGCGCCGACGGCCAGATCCTGCACATGCTGGAAGCGTAGACGGCTGGCGTTGTCGGCCGCATGAAAATGGTGCCCCCGGCCCCTGGGCGGGACCGGGGGGCACGTATTCAGCCGATACCCTTTTCCATGATCGCGGCCAACCGGCGGGCGAATTCCACCGGATCGGCGGGCTTTTCGCCTTCGACGATGCGGGCCTGATCCAGCAACAGCCAGGACGCATCCTCGACGGCCTCGCGGCCGCTGGCCTTGACCCGTTCGGCCAGGGCCTTGATCAGGCCGTGGCGCGGGTTGATCTCCAAGATACGCGGGGTGTCGTGGTCGACCTGATTATGGGCTTTCAGCAGCTTTTCCAGATGCAGGCTCATTTGACCGGAATCGGTGACCAGGCAGACGGCGGAACTGGTCAGCCGGTCCGAGGCGCGGACATCCTTGATCTTGTCGCCCAAATTCAGCTTCAAGGCGGCGATCAGGGTATCCAGGCTGGCGGCCTCGGTCGCTTCCGGCTTGGCGGCCTCGGCTTCCGGGTCGGCCTTGACCGCCGACAGATCGGCGGCGCCATCGGTAACCGCGATCAGCTTCTTGCCGTTCCATTCGCCCACGGCCGGCACCCAGAATTCATCAATGGCGTCGGTCAGCAGCACCACCTCGATCCCCTTGGCGAGGAAGCCTTCCAATTGGGGGCTTTTCCGCAAGGCGGCGACGCTGTCGCCGGTGGCGTAATAGATCGCTTCTTGGCCGTCCTTCATGCGGCCGACAACGTCATCGAGGGTGGCCCAGCCGTCGCCATGGGTGGTCTTGAAGCGGGACAGGGCGACGATATCGGTCTTGCGCTCGAAATCCTCGTAGATGCCTTCCTTCAGCACGGCGCCGAAATTTTCCCAAAAACCGGCATAGCCTTCGGCATCGGCCTCGGCCTTTTTCTTCAGTTCGGACAGCACCCGCTTGACCAGGCCGGTCTTGATCTTGGCCAGGATGGGGTTGTGTTGCAGCATCTCGCGGCTGATGTTGAGCGGCAAATCCTGGCTGTCGACCACACCGCGCAGGAAGCGCAGATAGGGCGGCAGCAGATCATCGGCCTGATCGGTGATGAAGACGCGCTTGACGTAAAGCTTGAGGTGGTTCTTGCGCTCGGGCTGGAACAGGTCGAAGGGCTTCGAGCCGGGCACGTACAGCAGGCCGGTATATTCGATGGCGCCTTCGGCCTTGTAATGAATGGTCAGCCACGGCTGGTCGAAGGCGTGGGCGACGTGGTGATAGAATTCGGTGTATTGCTCGGCGGTGATGTCGGATTTTGACCGCGTCCACAGGGCCGAGGCGGAATTGACGGTTTCTTCGGTTTCGCCATCGACCAGGATCACCGGAATGGCGATATGGTCGGAATAGCGCTTGATGATGGATTTCAGCCGGAAGGCGTCAAGATATTCATGGGCTTCTTCGCGCAAGGACAAGGTCAGGCAGGCGCCGCGCTGGGCGCTTTCGTCCTCGGTGATGGTGAATTCGCCCTTGCCGTCGGAAACCCAGCGCCAGCCCTGGCTTTCGCCAGCCTTGCGGGTGGTGACGGCGACCTGATCGGCGACCATGAAGGCGGAATAGAAGCCGACGCCGAACTGGCCGATCAGGCTGGTGTCCTTCTTGGCGTCGCCGGTCAGCCGGCTCATGAATTCGGCGGTTCCTGACTTGGCGATGGTGCCCAGGTTGTTGATCAGGTCTTCCTTGTTCATACCGATGCCGTTATCGGCGATGGTCAGCGTACCGGCATCCTTGTTGATGGTGATGCGAATGCGATATTCGCCGTCGCCACCGGTCAGATCGGCCTGCGTTTGCGCGCAATAGCGCAGCTTGTCGCAGGCATCCGAGGCATTGGAGACCAGCTCGCGCAGGAAGATTTCCTTGTTGGAGTACAGCGAGTGGACGACGAGATCCAAAAGCTTGGCGACTTCCGCCTGAAATTCCCGCTTTTCTTCGGCCATGACGTGTTTTCCCATCCCTATATCCGGGGTCAGACAAAGCTTGCCATGCGTGGGCAAGCGCTCTGATATGAGGCGGTTCGGGAAAGGTTGCAAGCCCGGCCGCAATTGGCAACAATGGATGCCCCCTTCGTTGTTGCTCTGGGCAGGACGAATGGGTATGTATAGCGGCCCCGCGGGCGCGGGCCGAGGTTGCGCCGCCCAAGGAATCGGCGCAACACTAGAGAAAGCAGGAGACGTTCATGCAGAATCCCCTCCAGATCACCTTTCACGGGATCGATCATTCGGAAGCCGTTGAGAACCGCGTGCGCGAGAAGGTGGCTAAGCTGGAGCAATTTTTCGATCGCATCACCTCGTGTCGGGTGGCCATCGAATCCAACCACAAGAATTCGTCCAACCTGCATCACAAGGGCGATTCGTTCCTTGTGCGCATCGACTTGAATGTTCCGGGATCGGAATTGGTGGTCAAGCGCGAATCCGACGAGCACGAAGACGTCTATGCCGCTTTGAAGGGTGCCTTCCAAGCCATGGAACGTCAGCTCAAGGAATACGTCGCCCGTTCGCGTGGTGACGTCAAGGCGCGCGCTAACGCCTGATTCCGGCGCTTTCGCCGACCAAAGCACTCGATGCCCTGGATGGGCGTCGGGTGCTTTGTTGCGTTTGCCCCATGGCGCAGTCATTGGAATTTTCGATTAAGTCCCCCAGATGTGTTGATGTTTGGCCCCTTCTGGAGTAGAAGGCGCCAATCTTCGCAAGTGCGAACGTGACTTTAGGCATTCCATGAACATCGATCTGGCGCGGACTTTTCTGGAAATCGTCGAAACCGGGAACTTCAATAAGGCGGCGGAACGCCTGGGAGTGACGCAATCGACCGTATCCATGCGCATCAAGGCGCTGGAAGACGAATTGGGGCGGTCGCTGTTCACCCGCTCGAAGACCGGAACCGAGCTGACCGCCGCCGGCACTCAGTTCCGCCGCTATGCCGCCACCATGGTGCGGGTGTGGGAACAGGCACGTCAGGAAATCGCCCTGCCGCCCGGCTTCAAGACCGTGCTGAACGTGGGGGGGCAGTTCTCGCTGTGGGATCGGTTGCTGGTGCAATGGATTCCGTGGATGCGCACGGCGCTGCCCGATGTGGCGCTGCGGGCCGAGGTCGGCCTTTCCGATGGCTTGATGCGCCGCCTGGGCGAAGGGACGCTGGATATCGGCGTCATGTATTCGCCGCAGGCGCGGCCGGGCCTGCATATCGAAAAATTGCTGGAAGAACGTCTGGTTTTGGTCTCGACCCGCAGGGGCGATGGCGATGACTGGATCAAGGATTATGTTTTCGTCGATTGGGGGCCGGAATTCCGCCAAGCCCATGGCCAGACCTTCCCCGATCAGCCATCGCCTGGGGTGACCGTCGGTCTGGGCGCCTTGGGGCTGCAATATATCTTGTCGTCAGGGGGATCTGGCTATTTCCCCATGCGGGTGGTGCGGTCCTATCTGGCCGCCGGCCGTCTGTTCGCGGTGGAAAACGCCCCGGAATTCCGTCGCCCGGCCTGGCTGGTCCATCCCCAGGACGAGGCGCGGGAAGAATGGTTCCACACGGCGCTGGATGGATTGCGCCATGTGGCCTCGCTGGAAAGCGAAGATTAATTGGGAATGAAGCCGACCAGCGCCCGCAGTTGATCGGCGGCGACGCCGTCGCGGGCCATCAGGCGAATCAGCACGTCGTCGGACAGCAAGTCTTCCAGGCGCGGCTCGTCATTGCCCAGATATTGGCGGGCGCGACGGGCTTTTGTCGCCATGGGAAAGGCGGCGGTCGCGGTGGACCGGCTGTTGACGCAAGGGGTGGCGGGCGTACAGGCATTGTTGATCATGTGTCCCCCCTGTTGTGTTGACGTGGTCATGAACCAGTATAAGCAGTTGCGACCTGCGTTTGTCTATCCGTTCAGAAGTATCTGTTCCAAGACAAAAGTCGCAAATTTATGTAAAAGCATTATCAATTATTGCGCCGCACCATATGGCGCTGCACCTGTCAGCCCTCATATGGGCCGACACGGACAATAGACAAGGGGAAAATGGCAAAATCACGGCATCATGCGATCGGGGCCGAGAATCGAATCGCTGAGGACCGGATGATGGGCGCGAGCATCAAACAATTGATAATGCCACCATTCATTGCGATAGAAATCCCAGCCGGCGGTGGTCATGATCCCCATCAGCAAATGGCGGTTGCGCTGCGCCGCCGCGTCGATGTCCTGGTTGCCGTGATGAGAGCGGGGGGTGAAGGCGTCAAAAGCCGTTCCCATGTCCAATTCAGCCCCGCTATGGCCGTCAATCAGGGTCAGATCCACGGCCGCGCCCATGGAATGGGGTGATCCCCGGCGCGGATCGGCCAGGAAACCGGGGTCGGGGGTGTGGTTCCACAACAGCCATTGCGCCTCGGCCGGACGAAAGGCGTCGAAGATTTTCAGGCGCAGGCCCAGCGGTTGGGCCAGGGCGATGGCCCGACACAGCAAAGCCTCGGCCTCGGTGTTGAGAAAACAGCCGGCTTGCGCGGCATAGACCGGCTGTCCGGTGAAATTGCCGGCGGTGGCGTATGCCAGGTCGATGTCCACGTCGTGGCTGGCGGGGGTGATGCGGACAAGCGGCGTCATGCAAACCTCGTTTTGTTTCTGGCCTTTTGGCCATGGTGCTGTGCAGTATAGCGGCCCCGCTTACCACCCGGTCAATGCGATGCTGATTCTTGCTCTGGATTCCGCTGGTTCCGCCTGTTCGTCCGCCTTGTGGCGTGACGGCGTGGTGGTGGCGCGACGCTTTGCCGCCATGGCCCGGGGTCAATCGGAAGCGCTGATTCCCATGGTGCAGGCGGTCATGGACGAAGCGGGATGCGCCTTCGGCCAAGTGGATTTGCTGGCGGTCAGTGTTGGCCCTGGCGCGTTCACCGGGATACGCATCGGCCTGTCGGCGGCGCGGGCCTTGGCCCTGGCGGCGGCCAAGCCGCTGGCCGGCATTGCCACCACCGAGGCCATCGCCGCCGCCATTCCAGCCGGCGAACGCCAGGATCACACGGTGATGGTGGTGGTGGATTCACGTCGCGCCGAATTATGGGTGCAAGTATTTTCGGCCGACCTTGTGGCGTTGGGTCCCATCCAGGCGCTGCTGCCGGAACAGGCGGCCTTGGCGGTTTCCGCTTCCGGGCCGGTGATCCTGGCCGGCGATGGCGCCGCCCAGGTGGCGCATTTGCTGCCCGGCGCGCGCCTGGCCAGCACTGACGGCTTTGTCGATGCGGTGCAGGTGGCGCAATTGGCGGCGGCCCGCTGGCCCGCTGGCGTGCTGGCGCCGGAGCCGCTGTATTTGCGGCCCGCCGATGTCACCTTGGCGTGTGCTTGATCATGGACCTGATCCCCGCCGCCCTGGCGCACGCACAATTGCTGTCGAGCATCCATTGCATCTGCTTCACCGACATGTGGTCGCCCGAGGCGATGGTCGAATTGCTGGAAATGCCCGGGGCCGAAGGGTTGTTGGCCGTCGATGGCGGTTCGTTGACGCCGTCGACCCAGCCGCCCGGACCGGCCGGTATGGTGTTGTGGCGCAATATCGGCGACGAGGCGGAAATCCTGAGCATCGCCGTTCTGCCGCCATGGCGGCGCAGTGGCTTGGGGTGGCAATTGCTGGACGCCGCGGTGCGATCGAGCATCGCCAAGGGGGCGGCGGTGATGTTCTTGGAAGTCGCTGCCGACAATGCCGGGGCACAAAATCTGTATTTGCGCAGCGGCTTCGTCAAGGTGGGGGTGCGCAAGCGCTATTACGCCGACAAGGATGCCTGGGTCATGCGGCGGGATTTTTACTAACCGCCGGTTCCGTGCTCCAGTTTTTCCATTAATTCGCGGATTTCATCCAGACGCTGGACCAGGGCGATGATGCCCAGGGTTTCCTCGACCTGATTGCGTTCGGTCATCAAGGCGGCGCGTTCGGCTGCGTCGGCATGCTTGAAGCGGGCATTCATGCCTTCTTCGTACAGGGCATACTGATCCAGGGCGTCATCCAACTGGGCGTCCAGGCACTTTTTTTCATCCTGCAAGGCCGCGAGATCTTGCGCGTGAGGCGCGGTCATCTTAGACGACCAAGCGTTTCAAGGGTGGCGACATCCATGCTGCATTCTCCCGCCTCCCGAACCTGTGTTATCGACAGGACTTCCCCAAAGCCCAGACCAGGCGGACCCTATATCGAAAGCAGGTGTTAGGGAAGGGGTTCAATGGGATTAATACTCGCAATTCTGTCGCGTGTATTGATTTGTGCTTATCTGTTGTCGCTAAATTGAAATACTCATGAATACAGCGTAAATGAGTTATCGGTTCTTTATTAATGCGCATCACCCCAATTGGCGCCGAACCCGGCATCGACAACCAAGGGGACGTCCAGGGTGGCGGCGCTTTCCATGACCCGACGGACCACGGCGCGGGTCTGCTCCTTTTCCGCTTCGGCGACTTCCAGCACCAATTCGTCATGGACTTGCAGCAGCAGCCGCGCCGACAGATTTTCCGCCGCCAGGGCGGCAGGCAGGCGAATCATGGCCCGCTTGATGATATCGGCGGCGCCGCCCTGGATCGGGCCGTTGATGGCGGCGCGTTCGGCGAAGGCGCGCATGGCGCCGTTCTTGTCCTTGATGCCGGGGGTATAGACCTTGCGGCCAAAGGGGGTCAGGACGAAGCCGTTGGCGCGGGCTTCTTCCTTGGTGCGTTCCATGAAGGCGCGGATTTCGGGAAAACGGCCGAAATAGGCATCGATATAGGATTTGGCCTCGCCGTTGGAAATACCCAGTTGCTGGGCCAAGCCGAATGCGGAAATGCCGTAGATGATGCCGAAATTGATGGCCTTGGCCCGGCGGCGCAGGGCCGGATCCATGCCTTCGACGGGGACGCCGAAGACTTGCGAGGCGGTGATGGCATGGATGTCGGCGCCATCGTGGAAGGCCCGCTTCAACCCCTCGATGCCGGCGACATGGGCGACCAGCCGCAGCTCGATCTGCGAATAATCGGCCGACAGCAGGGTGTTGCCGGGATCGGCGATGAAGGCGTGGCGGATCTTGCGGCCTTCTTCGGTGCGGATGGGGATGTTTTGCAGATTGGGATCGGATGAGGACAGCCGCCCGGTCGTGGTCACCGCCAGCGAATAGCTGGTGTGCACCCGCCCGCTGCGCGGATTGATCTGGGCGACCAGGGCGTCTGTATAAGTGCCCTTGAGCTTGGACAATTGCCGCCAGTCCAGCACGCGGGCGGGCAGGTCGTGGCCTTGCGCAGCCAGTTCCTCCAGCACCTCGGCGCCGGTGCCCCATTGCCCGGTCTTGGTCTTCTTGCCGCCGGCCAAGCCAAGGTCTTCGAACAGCACCTTGCCCAATTGCTGGGGCGAGCCGACATTGAAGTCGCGCCCGGCCAGGGCCTGGATATCGACCTCAAGCTGGGCCATGCGCTGACCGAATTCCGCCGACAACGCCATCAGCGCCGGCTGATCGACCTTGATGCCGTGGCCTTCCATGGCGACGATCACCGGGATCAAGGGGCGTTCCAGCGTTTCATAGACCGTGACCATGCGCTCGGCCAGCAGGCGGGCCTTGAGGAAGCGGTGCAGACGCAAGGTGATGTCGGCGTCCTCGGCCGCATAGGCCAAGGCCTTGTCCAGCGGCACGCGGTCGAAGGTGATCTGGTTCTTGCCGCTGCCGCAAACGGCGGCGAATTTGATGGTGTCGTGGTTCAGATGCAGCGCCGCCAGTTCGTCCATGCCGTGGCCGTGGCTGCCGCCGTCCAGCACGTAGGACAGCAACATGGTGTCATCGACCGGGGCCATGCTCAGTCCGGCCTGGGCCAGGATCTGCATGTCGTATTTAATGTTGTGGCCGACCTTGAGCACCGACGCATCCGCCAATAGCGGCGCCAGCATGGCCAAGGCAAGGTCGCGCGGCAGGATGGTCGGGCCGGCGGCGGCGGGGGCGTCCAGCAGCAGCGAACCTTGGGCCGGGCCGCTATCATGCTTGACCGGGATATAGCAGGCGCGGCCGGGGGCGGTGGACAGCGATACCCCGACCAATTCGGCCTTGAGCGGGTCAAGGCCGGTGGTTTCGGTGTCGATGGCCACCAATCCGGCACGGCTGGCCTCGGCGATCCAAGATTGCAGGGCTTCGGCGCTGGTCACCAATTCATAGGCGGCGGTCACCACGGCCGGCGCGGCAATGAATGTGGACGCGGCCGCCGGGACGGTGGCGGCGGCTGGGGTGGCGGTCGAGCCACCCAGACGGGCGACGATGCTTTTAAAGCCCTGGACGGCAAGGAAATCGGCCAAAACCTGACGGTCGAACGGACGCTTGGCGAAGCTGTCCAGCGGTTGGGTTACCGGCACGTCTTGCTTAAGGCGGACCAATTCGCGGCTGGTGCGGGCGGCGTCGGCGTTGTCCAGCAAGGTCTGGCGGCGCTTGGGCTGCTTGATCTCGGCGGCGCGGGTCAGCAAGGTGTCAAGGTCGCCGTATTCGCCGATCAATTGGGCGGCGGTTTTCACGCCGATGCCCGGCACGCCCGGCACGTTGTCGGTGGGGTCGCCGCACAGGGCCTGGACATCGACCACCTTGTCGGGGGCGACGCCGAATTTTTCGAACACTTCGGGTGCGCGGATGGTGCGGTTCTTCAAGGTGTCGAGCATCTCGACGCCATCGCCCACCAACTGCATCAGGTCCTTATCCGACGACACGATGGTGACCTTGGCGCCGCGGTGCCGGGCCTGGGTCGCATAGGTGGCGATCAGGTCATCGGCCTCGAATCCCTCCATCTCGACCGAGGGAACGTTGAAGGCGGCGACAACGTCGCGGATCAGGGAAAATTGCGGCACCAGATCTTCCGGCGCCGGCGGCCGATGGGCCTTGTATTCGGGGTAGATATCGTTGCGGAACGACAGCCGCCCGGCGTCGAAGATCACCGCGACGTAATCGGCGTCGGTGTCGTTCAACAATTTCAGCAGCATGGTGGTGAAGCCGTAAACGGCGTTCACCGGGGTACCATCGGGCCGCGACATGGCCGGCAAGCCGTGGAAAGCCCGGAAGATAAAGCCAGAGCCATCAACCAGGAAGACGTGACGTGGTTCGCCGGCCACCGGGGTCAATGTCCGCCGCCGGCCTTGGCCCCTTCGGCCAGGACATAGGTGCGCGAGCAATAGGGGCAGACCACCTGGCGGTCGTGGCCCATGTTCAGCCAAACGCGGGGATGGCCCAGGCCGGCATTGCCGCCATCGCAGGCGATATGGGTGGTTTCGACGACGACAGTCTCGAATTCGGCGGTTTTGGCGGCAGCGACAGACGACATGACAGCATGATCCATTGACCGTTGAAACGGGCGGATGATACCCATTGCGGGCCATGGATCAAACACTCATCAACACCACCCCACCCGATAACGCCATCGAGACCCGCGACCTGACCAAGGTCTATGCCGGCAAGCACGGCCGCAAGGTGGCGCTGGACGGAATTTCGTTGGCCGTTCCGCGCGGTTCCTTCTTTGCCTTGCTCGGCCCCAACGGGGCGGGCAAAAGCACCTTCATCAACATCTTGGCCGGTCTGGTGACCAAGAGTTCGGGGCAGGCCCGGATCTGGGGCCGCGACATCGATGTCGATCATCGCGCCGCCAAGGCGGCCATCGGCATCGTGCCGCAGGAACTGAACCTGGATCCGTTCTTCACGCCCAGGGAATTGCTGGATGTGCAGGCCGGTCTGTACGGGGTGCCCAAGGCCGAGCGGCGGACCGAGGAAATTTTGCAGGCGGTCGGTCTGGCCGACAAGGCCGATTCCTATGCCCGCACCCTGTCGGGGGGCATGCGGCGGCGCCTGCTGGTGGCCAAGGCCATGGTTCATACGCCGCCGGTCCTGGTGCTGGACGAGCCCACCGCCGGCGTCGACATCGAATTACGGCAATCGCTGTGGGCCTATGTCAAACAGTTGAACGCCGGCGGCGTAACCGTGGTGCTGACCACCCATTACCTGGAAGAAGCGGAAGAGCTGTGCGACCGCATCGCCATCATCAATCAGGGAAAGCTGGTGGCGTGCGATTCCAAGCAAGCATTGCTGGCCCGGCTTGATTCAAAGGCCATGCTGATCAGCGTCGATGGCGGTTTGACGGCGGTGCCGGATTCCCTTGCCGCCTATTCGCCGGAAATCCGGGCCGATGGCCGATTGATGCTGCGCTATGCCCCGTCGGCGGTGCCGGCTGGCGAGATTTTGGAAAACGTCCGGGCCGCTGGTCTTGGCATCCGCGACCTGTCCACCGAAGAAGCCGATCTGGAAGATATCTTCCTGCGCTTGACCTCGTCCAAGGGGTGATCTTGCGTCATGTCCTCATCCTTGTCCTGGCCTTGGCCGTGTCGGCCTGCGCCGCCGTGACCCATCCGGCCGGTCCCGCCACCCAGGCGCCGCGTCTGGAAGATGACCGGCTGGTCATGGCCGATGGCGCCGTGTTGCCGTTGCGGGCCTGGCGGCCTGGTGGGCAACCCCAGGCCGTGCTGCTGGCCTTGCATGGCATGAACGATTATTCCAATTTCTTCGCCGCGCCGGGCGCCCATCTGGCGGCCAAGGGCATTCTTTCTTATGCCTATGATCAGCGCGGCTTCGGCGCCGGGCCGCATCCGGGTCAGTGGTCGAGCACGCAATCCATGGTCGATGACGCCCGCGCCGCCCTTGATCTGCTGGCGCTGCGTCATCCCGGCCTGCCGGTCTATCTGTTCGGCGAAAGCATGGGCGGGGCGGTGGCCATCCTTGTCGCCACCGATCCTCCGGCCGGATTGGACGGAATAATCCTGGCCGCGCCCGCCGTTTGGGGGCGTGCGGCGATGCCGTGGTGGCAACGTCTGTCGCTGTGGCTGGCCTATCAGCTGGCGCCGGGCTGGACGCCATCGGGGCAGGGCCTGAATATCCGCCCCTCGGATAATATCGAGATGCTGCGCAAGCTGGGGGCGGATCCGTTGGTGATCAAGCAAACCCGGATCGACGCCATCAAGGGCGTGGTCGATCTGATGGACGCGGCGCAAGCGGCGCCGGCCGCCATGCGGACGCCGGTTTTGTTCCTGTATGGCGCCCATGATCAGATCATTCCGTCAGATCCGACCTGGGCCGCCGCCGCCGTCATGCCGGATCGTCGCGCCGGCTTTTACGCCAATGGCTGGCATATGCTGGTGCGCGACCTGCAAGCCGATGTGGTCTTGGATGACATGGCGGCGTGGATGGCCGATGCCGATGCCGCCCTGCCGTCCGGGGCCGATAGCGCCGCCCCCCAATTGCCGGAGGTTTGCTCATGCTCAAGATAATCGCAATGCTGGTGGCGCTGCTGGCAGCCGCCCCCGTCATGGCCGCGGAGCGGGAATTCGATCTTGGCTTCGCCCGTCCGGGGATGATGCAGGGGCAGTTCCGTTTCGGCGCTTGGCCGCCGGGCATGGCGATTTATTGCAGTGATGACCCCGATCTGCCCAAGGATCTGGGACGATTGCTGTTCATGCCGAAACAGATGTTGGATTTGGGCGCCACACGCTGCGCCCTGATGGCGGTGGACGACAAGGGGGCCTGGCATATGGCCAAGCGCAAGATCGCCGACCACCCGGTAGAGATGTCGGCCACCTTTGCCCCCGACATGCAGGGCACGCGGCGGCTGGTGCAATTGTTCATAACCGCGCCGCGCGAAGGCTATGCCGGTCTGGTCCGTCATTTCGTCGCCCGCTTCGGCGCGCCGACCGAGGATAGCGAACGGCTGGTCCATTGGGTTTCTCCGCGCAACGAAGCCCTGGTCATGCACGAAGAGGGCGATACCGCCCTGGCCATGTTGATCGACACCAAGCTGCAAGACGCCATGAACGAGAAGCTCAATCAGGTGACTAAACGGAAGTAAGGCATGCTTATGGTGCATGCGCGAAGCCGATGACGCGTTGCAACAATTGTGACATGATCGCCGTATGAGATCACTGCTTTGTGCCCTGGTGTTGCTGGTCACGGCTCTGCCCCTTCGGGCCGAGGAACGGTCCTTCGACCTTGGCTTCGCCCATCCGGGCATGGAGCAAAGCCAATTTCGCGCCGGCCAATGGGCCGATGGACGGGTGATCTGTTCCAACGATGCGGATTATCCGCCGGAAGTCGAATTCACCTTGCCCAAGGGCGTGGCCCGCGTCGGCGCCGTCCGCTGCGGTCTTTACAGCCAGGATCAGGCGGCGCATTGGCACATCATGCCCGCGATCATGGCCGGCTGGCCGGGCGAGGTGTGGGCGATGTTCATACCCGATGAAGCCGGGGCCTTGCGTTTGGTGCAGTTGAAGCTGGTCCTGCCCGAAGCGGCCTTTGATGATCTGGCCCAATCCTGGGGGCAATTGTTCGGCCTGCCCAGCTTTCGCCGGGATCAGGTGGTGCATTGGACCAATGCCCGCAACGATGCCGCGATCATTGGCGACAGCGGCGGGGGGGCGTATGTTCACGCTTATCTGCTCGACAATGCCCTGCACACCAGCGCCAACCGCCGCTTGGGGCAGATGCCGGCACGGCACTGATCAATTGACGCAGTTTTGTTTGCCGATGGTCCGGGAAAAACGGTCTTCGATCTGTGCTCCCATGTCCAGCGCCTTGGCCGCCTGCAAGGCATCCTTGCTGATGATGCATTGGAGCGATTGGCTGTCGCCCTGGCCCGGATGGGCGGCGAAGGTGGCGCCGGCCAACAGGCTGATCAGCGCATTGGCTGGCGATGTCATCGCCGGATTGGTCTTGAACGCCACATAGCCGCCGCCGCGAATGCTGGTATCTTCGATGAAGATTCCGGCCATGCTGTCGGCGACCGAAGCGCCATGGACAAAGGCTGGTTCATAGCGGATTTCGCTGATGCGCTCGGCCTTTTGCCGCAAGGGCGGCGGTAATTTCACGCTCATGTCGATGGCGCGGCGCATCAGGGTCAGGAAAGCCTGATTGTCGCCGGCGGCGAAGCCGCGCAAGGTGCGGCCTTTATAGGTTTCCACCGGGGCGGTGATGACGGCGGCCAAGGCGATTTCGTTGATGACTTCCCGTGCTGCCGGCAACACCGCTTCCAGTGCTTCCGGCATGGTCCGTTCGGCCAAGGATTCGTTGACCAGCAAGATCGGCTGGCCTTTGTAGCGAACGATGGAGGCATTGGCGAGGCCGGAGACAAAGCCGACCTGTGGCAGGGTCAGCAAATAGGGAATGGCTTCCGGCCGCCGATCGATGGCGTCGGCGATGAAGTCGTTCCACCATTGCATCAATTGTTGCGGTGATTTCTTGGTCGAACCGTTATCACCCAGCGCGGTCGGGATGGGGCCGGAATTCTGGCACGAGGCGGTGCGTTTGGCCCGCCAGCTTTCCTGGCGCAAGCGGACGGTTTCGAACCCGTCCATGCCCAGGCTTGCTTCGATCTTCGATGCATAGGGGCGCGCTTGTTTGATCTGTCCCGCGCCCGCCAGCTTCAACCAGACCAGGGCGGTAATGGGATCCTTTTGCGTGCCCAGGCCGTCGGCGGCCATGCGGCCGACCAGCCACTGCGCCGGGGCGAAGCCGTTATCGGCCAGCGGCAGCAGAACATCTTGGGCGGTGTCGTAATCGCCGCTGGCGAAGCTGTCATAGCCGTGTTTCCAGGCCGCCGCCAGATCCAGGCCGTAACAGGATGACGGGGCCGCCTGGGCCGCCTCGGCCGAGACGATCAAAGCAAGGCATATCAAGGTGATTCGCAACATCGCCGCCACCAGCAAGACTAAATCGGAAAAATAATCCCCCATAAGATGTGGGGATGCAAGGGCGTGGACATCATAAAAAGACCCCTTTCCGCCAAGCGGAAAGGGGTCAAGCCGGCAGCAATGGCCCGAGGTGGGGTTTAGACCGCGGGTGCCAGCCTGTCGGCGGGCGGCTGCTCGGGTTTGTGTTGAAGGAAGTAGCCTTCGGAATGAATCAATTCCGGCTTGGCCCCCAGGGCCTTGACCGCGACCACGCAGGCATCGACGAAAGCGGGGCTGCCGGCGATGAACACCGAATGGTTGGACAGGTCTTGGAACAGTTTGGGCAAGATGGTCGGGATACGGCCCATCTGTCCGTCGTGACTTTCCTGGGTCAGGGTGGGGATGAAGCGGAAACGACGGTTGCGCGCCTGCCACAACGCCATGCTGCCCTGACAATAGATATCGGCCTTGGTTTTGCCGGAAAACACCATGGTCACCGGCTGGTTATAGCCGCGCCGCAGCGCCCCGTCGGCCAAGCTCATGATCGGAGCCAAGCCGGAACCGGCGGCCAGACACAAGACCGGGGTATCGACGGAAGGATCGCCGATGAAGGTGCCATAGGCGCCCGATACCTTGATCATGTCGCCGACGGCGACGCTGTCGTGCAGCCAGCGGCTGGTGGCGCCGTCATCGACGCGGGTGATGTGCAGGTTGATCTCGCCATCGGGCTTGGGGGCGTTGGCGATGGAATAGCAACGGGGCGGCGCCCCCCGGCTTTCATCGCCCAGCACCAGATACTGGCCCGGCCAAAAGCGCATGGGTTTGCCCACCGGCTTAAGCACGAATTCGGTGATGCGCGGGGTGCGCGGGAACTTGTCGACGACCACGAACAGCATGTTTTCGCGCGGCGGGAACAGCTTGGGCTTGGCGTCGTCGGTGCCCCATTCGATTTCCAGGAGTTCGGACAAGGGCTTGGCCATGCACATCAGGCCAAAGCCATCCTTGCGCTCGGCCTGCGACAAGGCCATGTCCAGCACCATGCCTTGGTCGAACTGGCCCGATGTCACCTTGACCTTGCATTCGCCACAGGCGCCGGCGCGGCAATTGTTGGGCAGCGCATAGCCGGCCTTTTCCAAAGCCGACAGCACGGTTTCGCCATCGGGACATTCAACCTCGCGCCCCGAGGGCAGCAGACGGATACGGCTCATTTCCCCACCTCGAAGTCTTGTTGTTTTGAGACGTCTTGTTTCTTGGACAAAGGGCCGGTGAGGGTTTTCCCTCACCGGCTCTGGTCATATCTTGGAATATAAGGGCCGCGTTAGAAGACCGGGATGATGTCCTTCATCTCGATATCGGTGACTTCCTGGCCGGAAATTCCCACTTCGGGGATCGCCGGGAAGGGGATGTCGTAACGGTCGAGCACGCCCTTGAGGTTCAGCATGGCGTTCTTCCAGTTTTCCAGCTTGGCTTCATAAGCCGGGATGTGGAAGCCGGCGCCACGGGCGATTTCTTCACCCTTACGCTGGTTGGCGATGAAATCTTCCGGCAGGTCCCAGAAATCGGCCGGCGGCTCGAACAAGACGGCGGACAAGAACAGATAGCCGGCGCGCACCTGCTTGGTGATGGTGGCGGCGTCTTCCTTGGGCAGATTGGGGTAATCGCGTTCCATCAGCGCCATGCAGATGGCCATGTGACGGCCCTCATCGCGACCGATGTTGCGGAAGCCTTCCTTGAACACCGGCTCGGTGCAGCCGGCGGCCATCTGGTGGAAGATGGTGGCGGCGGCGATTTCGCCCATCAGGAAGGACGAGAACAGCACGGCCAGCGAATATTTCGGCACCGCCTGCTTGTATCCGGCCCAATAGCGGCCACCGTTGTAATACAGCCACTTGGCGTTCTTTTGCAGGGCCTTGCCGATCTCGGTCTTGGGCTGATAGGTGATCGGATCGGGATGTTCCAGCAGCTTGGTGATGGCCAGGCCGCACATCTGCTCGTGGTTCTGCTCGTCACGGGTGACGGAGAAGAAGCAGCGGCGAACCGGGTCTTCTTCGTGATTTTCATAGGTCTTGATGAAGGCCGAGGCGAAGACCGGCGGGGCCGAGGCGTCGAACACCGACAGCAGGGTCCACCAATAGGCGATGGATTCGCGTTCTTCCCAGGTATAGGTGGACACGTCAAAGGTGTCCCACGGCAGCTTGGACGGGTCCCAAGCTTCGCGCAGCGAAGCGGCCCACACTTCTTCCATCTTGGTGCTCTGGGCGTGCCAGGACAACGGATAGACGTTGGGCTGTTCCGTTTCCGGCGGGAATTCCATGGTGAGAGCAAGCTTCTCGTTCGAGGCGCTCATCTGTCGCTCCTAATGTGGTCCGGCAAGATTGGCCGGGGGTTGCCTCCGATGGCCGGTGGTTGGTCCACCGCCTTTGTGAGGAGAAATATGATACATCATTTATCATTAGTCAAAGAAAAATGTGTCGCTTTGTGAATTGGAAAATAACGGCTGTTCACCTTGCTTTTGAGGCATTAAAAAAGCGCCTTGTTGCATATAATGATGCGACAAGACGCTTTTTTGTATCAAAAATGCCGTACGAAATAAGCGGGCTTACAGCCCGAGATAGGCGGCCTTGACCCGCTCATCGCCCAGCAGAATCTGGGCATCGTCGGCCATGGTGATGGTCCCGGTCTCCATCACATAGCCGCGATCGGCGATCCCCAAGGCCTGAAAGGCGTTTTGTTCCACCAGCAAGATGGTCATGCCTTGGGCTTTCAGGCGCTCGACGGCGTTGAAGATTTCACCGACCAGCAGCGGCGCCAATCCCATGCTGGGTTCATCCAACAGCAACAGGCGCGGATTGCTCATCAGGGCGCGGGCCATGGCCAGCATCTGTTGCTGACCGCCCGACAACAGGCCGGCGGCCTGTTTGCGTTTGGTCTTGAGGATGGGGAAGGTGGCGTACATGCGCTCCATGTCGTCGGCCGGCTTGGCTCCGCGGCGGCGATAGGTGCCCATCAGCAGATTGTCTTCGACGCTCATGGGGCCGAACACCTGACGGCCTTCGGGGACCTGGGCGATGCCCAGTTCCACCCGCTTATGGGCGGGCATCCGGGTAATGTCGATGCCGTCGAAGCGAATGGTTCCGGCGCTGATGGCCTGGACGCCGGACAGCGCCCGCAACATGGTGGTCTTGCCGGCGCCATTGGCGCCGACCAGGGCGACCAGTTCCCCGGATGTGACCGCGACATCGACGCCCTTAAGCGCCTTGACCCGGCCGTAATGGCTTTCCAGCCCTTGGATTTCCAAAAGCATTGCGGCCTCCTTAACCGACCGTGCCCAGATAGGCGGCGATGACGTCGGGGTTGGAACGGATTTCGGCGGGGGTTCCCTCGGCCAGTTTGGCGCCGTAATCCAGCACCAAGATGTGGTCGGAAATGCCCATCACCATCTTCATGTCGTGCTCGACCAGCACCACGGTGATGCCTTGGGCGGCGATGCGTTTGATCACCTCGTCCACTTCGCGGGTCTCGGTGTCGTTCAGGCCGGCGGCGGGCTCGTCCAGCAGCAGCAATTTGGGTTTGGCGGCCAGGGCGCGGGCGATTTCCAGCCGCTTCAAGGCGCCATAGGACATGGCGTTGGCCTCGGCGTGGCGGTATTGCGCTAGGCCGACGAAATCCATCAGCTCCCAGCAATGATCGCGGGTTTGGCGCTCTGACCGGGCCAGCGACGGCAGCCGCAACAGCGATTGCAGCAATCCCTTTTGCAGATGCAGATGCGCCCCGACCATGACGTTTTCCACCGCGCTCATATTGTGAAAAATCTGAAGGTTCTGGAACGTGCGGTTCATCCCCAGTTCGGCCAGCTTGTGCGGCTCGACGCCACCAATTTCGCGGTCGTTGAAGCGGACGGCCCCCGAAGATGGCGTGTAAACCCCGGTGATCAGGTTGAACAAGGTGGTTTTACCGGCGCCGTTGGGGCCGATGATGGAATGGATGGTTCCGGCCTCGATGGAAAACGACAGGTCGCGGATGGCCGAGACGCCGCCGAAGCTCTTGGTCAGGTTGGTGACTTTCAGCAGGCTCATGGGGCCTCCTTGCGGCGCAGCTTCTTGGCGATGGTGGGAACCAGGCCCTTGGGCATGAAGATCATGGTGCCCATCATGATGCCGCCCAGGATGATCGGTTCGAAATCCTCGAAGGCGGCCAGGGCGTTGGGCAACAGCGTCATGATGACGGCGCCGAGGACCGAGCCCATGGTCGACGCCATGCCGCCAAACACCGCCATCACCACGAATTCCACCGATTTGGTGAAGCCTAGAATCGACGGGGTGACGGTCGGGGTGTGATGGGCGAACAGTGACCCGGCGAAGCTGGCGAACATGGCGGAGACGACGAAGATGAGCACCTTGTAGCTGGTGGTGTCGATGCCGACGACGCGGGCGCCGACCTCGGCCCCGTGCAAGGCCCGCAAGGCGCGGCCGATGGGCGAATCGATCAGATTGCTGGCCAGCCAGACCGCCAGCAACAGCGACCCGCCGACCAGCCAGTACCACGATTGCTCGGAGGCAAAGGTGTAGCCCAGAATGGTGAAGGGGGCCGCCGACATGCCGTCGGGGCCGCCGGTCACCTGCGCCTCGGTATTCAAGACGATGGAGATGATGACGCCGATGCCCAAGGTGGCCATGGCCAGATAATGGCCTTTCAAGCGCAGGATCGGCCGGGCGATGACATAAGCGAGGATGCCGACGATCACCGTGCCCATGGCCATGGCCCCCAGCACCGGCCAGCCATAGGTGCTGGTCAGGATGGCCGAGGCATAGGCGCCCAGGCCGAAAAAGGCGGCGTGGCCCAGGCTGATCTGGCCGGCATAGCCGATCAACAGGTTCAGGCCGACGACGACGATGGCGTTCAGCCCGGCATTGATGGCGACGTCGTAATGATAGTCGTTGCGCAGTGCCAAGGGCAGCAGGGCGATGAGCGCGGCCAGGATGATCAGACCGCGATGGCGTTGCAAGATGGCGTTCATACCCGGTCGATCCCTTTCTTGCCGAACAGGCCGTTGGGACGCAGGACCAGCACCACCAAGATGATGATGAAGGCGATGGCGTCTTTATAGGCGGACGACAGATAGCCGGCGCTCAGCGCCTCGACGATGCCGAGAATAAGGCCGCCGGCGACAGCGCCGATGCCGTTGCCCAGGCCGCCGAGGACGGCGGCGGAAAAGCCCTTGAGCCCCAGCATGATGCCCGATTCATAGGAGACAAAGGTGATCGGGGTCACCACGATGCCGCCGACCGCGCCCAACAGCGCCGACAGGGCAAAGGAAGACAGCAAGACCCATTTGGTGTTGACCCCCATCAACCGCGCCGCCAAGGCGTTGTAAGCGGTGGCCAGCATGGCCTTGCCGGCCAAGGTGGCGTTGAAGAACCAGGCGATGACCACGATCAAGGCCGAACTGACCCCCATCACCCACAGACTTTGCGGCATCAGGGTGGCCCCCATCAGGTTAAGCGGAGTTTCCCCGGAAAAAGCCGGCAGCGAATGGATGTCCTTGCCAAAGACCAGTTGCACCACGCCGCGCAGGAAGATCGAGGCGCCGATGGTGATGATGATCAGCGCCACCACGTCGGCGTCACGCGCCGGCTGGATGGCGAATTTGGCCAGGGCCAGCCCGACCAACATGGTCACCAGCGTTGCCAACACGATGGCCAACGGCAGCGGCACGCCGGCCGCCAACAACGCCACCGTGCTGATGCCGCCGATGACGATGAACTCGCCCTGGGCGAAATTGATGACGTGACTGGCGTTGTAGATGATGGAAAAGCCCAAGCCCACGAGCGCGTAAATGGCGCCCGAGGTCAATCCGGCCAGCATGTACTGGATCATCGACTCGATCATGAGAACCCCCGTGTGGTGGTCCGCCCTGGCTGTGAAGGCGGACCCCGAGACGGTAAAAGCGGAACGGGTGGCAGAGCTGGACGTGAGATCGCGGCGGATACGGCGCGATCTCACGCCATCGTGCGCTAATCGAGCATCTTCCAGTCGCCCTTGACGATTTCCACCATGTGGAACGCCGACAGGTTCAGCCCCATGTGATCGGTCGGCGACATGGAGACGATGCCGCCGGTGCCGACATAGCCTGAGGTCTTTTCGATCTCGTCGCGGATCTTGGCCTTGTCCGACGATCCGGCGCGCAAGATCGCCGCCAGGGCGATTTGCAAGCCGTCATAGGCATGGCCGGCAAAGGTCGAGACTTCGGCCTTGAACGCCGCTTCGTATTCGCTCTTGAAGGTGGTGACCACCGGCTTTTGCGGGTCGGTGGCGGCCAGTTGATCGGCGATCACCAGACCGGCGGCGGGCAGACGCACGCCGTCGGCGGCGTCGCCGGCCAGACGGATGTAATCCTTCGACGCCACGCCATGGGATTGGTACAGCGGCTGGGTGATGCCCAATTGCTTGTA
>NZ_JAGTUF010000016.1 GCF_018224925.1 Magnetospirillum sulfuroxidans
GGTGAAGGTGTAGGTGCCGTCGCCGTTATCGACCAGATCGCCGCCGCTGACCGACACATTGGCCACATGCAGGGCGTTGTCCACGTCCGACGCATTGGCCAGCAATTGCTCGGCGGTGATGGTGATCGAGCCCGAATCCTCGGCCATGTCGCCGAGATCGACGGTGCCGGTCACCACGGTGGCGTCGTCCGAGCCGGTGATGGTAACGGAAACATCCTGCGGCGCGCTGGCCACGGTGCCGTCCCAGGCCACGACCTGGAAGCTGTCGGTCGCCGTATCGCCGACATTGAGGCCGTCCTGGCCCGAAGCGGTGAAGGTGTATGCGCCGGTTTCCGGATCGATCACCATCGTGCCGGTATCGGTGGTCAACGTGGTCACCCGGTCGCCGTTCTCGTCCAGCAGGTAATAGCTGACCGTGTCACTGGCATCGATATCGCTGCCCGTCACCACGCCGCTATCGCTGCCGTTCTCGCCCAGGTTCAGGGCGTCGCTGGTCTCGACCACCGGGCCGTCATTGCTGCCGGTGATGGTGACGCTGACATTCTGCGGTTCGCTGACCGTATGGCCATCGGTCGCCGCCACCTGGAAGCCGTCGGTCGCGCTCTCGTTATCATCCAGCGTCGCCGCGTGATCATTGGCGGTGAAGGTGTATTCGCCCGTCGCCGGATCGATGACCACCGTGCCGTATTCGGTATCCAGCTCGGCCACCAATTCGCCCGTCGCCGGGTCGATGATGCCATAGGTCAGCGGGTCGCCGTCGGCGTCCACCGCGTCGATATCGCCCGAGCCGCTGCCGTCTTGGTCCACCGTCAGCTCGACCTCGGTCGGGCTGGTCACCACCGCCGTATCGTCAACCGCCGTCACGTCCAGGCTGGCGGTGGCCGAGGTGGCGACGCCGTCATCGGTGACCACGTCATAGCTGACGTCGATGCTGCCGTTGAAATCGGCCGCCGGGGTGAAGGTGTAGGTGCCGTCGCCGTTATCGACCAGATCGCCGCCGCTGACCGACACATTGGCCACATGCAGGGCGTTGTCCACGTCCGACGCATTGGCCAGCAATTGCTCGGCGGTGATGGTGATCGAGCCCGAATCCTCGGCCATGTCGCCCAGATCGACCGGGCCAGTGACCACGGTGGCGTCGTCGACGCCAATCACGGTGACGCTGACCTCTTGGGTGGTGGCGCCGCCCAGCTTGTCGATGGTCGTCACCTCGAAGCTGTCGGTGCCGCCCCAATTGTTGTCACTGGCGGTGAAGGTATAGTCGCCGGTGGCCGAATCGATGGTCACCGAACCGTGGGCAGTGGTCAGGGTGGTGATCGGGGCGCCGTCTTCATCGACACCGAAGGAATAGACGATATCGGCGCGGTCGATGGCATCGGCCACCGCGTTGTCGTTGTCGATATCGGTGGCGGCGACGGAACCGGTGACAATGGTCGCCCCGCCATCCGTGCTTTCGCTGCCGACACCGCCGGTCACGGTGATCACCGCTTCGTCATCGACGTTGGCGATATTGAGATCAACGACCTGGCTGACCGTGTTGCCTTCGTCATCGGTGACGTAAACGGTGAAGCTGTCTTCGCCGAAATAATTCTCGGAAGGCTGATACGAGTATGTGTTGTCGTCATTGACGGTGACGACGCCATGGGCCGGCACACTGAAGCTGATGATGACGTCGCCACCATCGGGATCAGACGCATCGACGCCGAAGCGCAGGGTTTCGTCTTCCTGCCAATTGATGGGGGTCGGGACCGGCTCCAGCGTCGGGTCAAGGAAAATACCCTTAATCACCGGCGGCAGGTCGATGAAGGTTTCCTGGACCACCGCTTCGGGCACGACCTCGGGAATAACCGCGTCTTCGACCACCACCTCTTCTTCGACGCCCCCCTCGGCCTCGACGACCGGGTCGAAGGTGATGCCTTCACCGAAAATGATGTTTTCCGCCGAAAGATCGTCCTGAACGGCAAGATTGACCGTCGGATCAATGATCTCGATGGCGGGCGCCTCGTCCATCGTCTCGATCGGCGGGACCTCGGCGGCGACGACCGGAGCCGGCGGCGCCGTCTCGATGGCGATGTCCTCGGCACCAATCAGGCCGGCCTGGAGGTTCAAGCCCTGCTGCACCTGATCGCCCGAGCCCGAGCCTTGGTGGATGGTGGCAAGACCGCCCATGGCGGCATCGCCGATATCGACATTGCGGACCAGATTAAGGCGGGATTCGCCCAGGCTTTGATTTCCGACATCGGACAGAACGGTGAGATCGTCCAGTGCCTGTTGCGCATTCTCGGTCGGGGCGGCGTTGGAATTCGCGTTCTCTTCCGAGGCGTCGGTCAGGTTTTCGTCGGCCATTTTCTGCTCCTAGGCAAAAAAAATCCCGGGCGCAATGCGCTCCGGGTTCATTCAGTCCGTATATTGTATCAAATTTTACGCAGAAGCCAGAGGATTTTAGGGGGCCGATTCCCCAGACAAAAGGTTCATCTGAATGAACCCGTGCACAAGCCCTCGGCTCAGCGCCGTCGCCCGCGCCCCTTGGGCCCATCCTTGCGAGAGCCGCCGCGCGCGCCGGCTGCAGCGGGAACCCCTAGTTCCTGGGCTTCCAGACGCCGCAACTCGTCGCGCAGCCGTGCCGCTTCCTCGAATTCCAGATCGGCGGCGGCGGCCTTCATCCGCTTTTCGATATCGGCCTTGACCGCGGCCAGGTTGTGGCCGACGCCATGGGCCAAGCCCGAATCGCCGGTATCGACGGTGACGTAATCCTTTTCATAAACACTGTCCAAGACATCGGACACCGCCTTGCGGATACCTTCCGGGGTGATGCCATGCGCGACATTATAGGCCTGTTGCTTTTCCCGCCGTCGGCTGGTCTCGCCCAGGGCGTATTTCAGCGATTCGGTCATCTTGTCGGCGTAAAGAATAACCCGGCCGTCGATATTGCGGGCGGCGCGGCCGATGGTTTGGATCAGCGAGGTCTTCGAGCGCAAAAAGCCTTCCTTGTCGGCATCAAGAATAGCCACCAAGGCGCATTCGGGGATATCCAAGCCCTCGCGCAGCAAGTTGATGCCGATCAGGACATCGAACGCCCCCAGGCGCAGATCGCGGATGATCTCGATGCGTTCAAGCGTGTCAATGTCGGAATGCAGATAGCGCACGCGCACGCCGTGATCGTGCATGTATTCGGTCAGATCCTCGGCCATGCGCTTGGTCAGCACGGTGACCAGGGTCCGGTTGCCCTTGGCGGCCATGGCCCGCACTTCGGCCAGCAGATCATCGACCTGATGTTCGACCGGACGGACCAGACAGATGGGATCGACCAGACCGGTGGGACGGATCACCTGTTCGGCGAAAACACCGCCGGTCCGTTCCATTTCCCACGGCCCCGGCGTGGCGGAAACAAACACCGAGGCCGGCCGCATAACCTCCCATTCCTCGAATTTCAGCGGCCGATTGTCGATGCACGACGGCAGACGGAAGCCGAATTCGGCCAGAATGCTTTTGCGGGCGTAATCGCCCCGATACATGCCGCCGATCTGCGGCACGGTAACATGCGATTCATCGACGATCAGCAGCGCGTCGGGCGGCAAATATTCGAACAGGGTCGGCGGCGGCTCGCCCGGATTGCGCCCGGTCAGATAGCGGGAATAGTTTTCGATGCTTTTGCAATGACCGGTGGTTTCCAACATTTCCAGGTCAAAGGTGGTGCGCTCGCGGATGCGCTGGGCCTCGATCAGCTTGCCCTCTTCCTCGAACCGGGCCACCGTGACCTTCATCTCGGCCTTGATGCCCTTCACCGCCTGGGTGATGGTCGGGCGCGGGGTGACATAGTGGCTGGAGGCATAGACCACCACTTCGGACAGCCGCACGGTCTTTTCCCCGGTCAGCGGATCGAATTCGGCGATGCCTTCGATTTCGTCGCCGAACAGCGAGATCTGCCAGGCGCGATCTTCGTAGTGGACTGGAAAAATTTCCACCGAATCGCCGCGCACCCGGAAGGTGCCGCGTTCGAAAGCGGTGTCATTGCGGGAATATTGCAGTTCGACCAGACGCTTCAGCAAATCCGAGCGGTCGATGCTTTCGCCCACCGCCAGCTTGACCGTCATGCGGGCATAGGATTCAACCGAGCCGATACCATAGATGCACGACACCGAGGCGACGATGATGACGTCGCGCCGTTCCAGCAACGCCCGCGTCGCCGCATGGCGCATGCGGTCGATCTGCTCGTTGATCTGGGAATCCTTCTCGATATAGGTATCGGTGCGCGGGATATAGGCTTCGGGCTGATAGTAATCGTAATACGAGACGAAATATTCCACCGCGTTATCGGGGAAAAAGCTTTTCATCTCGGCATAAAGCTGCGCCGCCAACGTCTTGTTGGGCGCCAGCACCAGCGCCGGGCGCTTGGTCGTGGCGATGACGTGGGCCATGGTGAAGGTCTTGCCCGACCCGGTCACCCCCAACAGCACTTGATCGCGCTCGCTGGCCTCCAATCCGGCCACCAGGGTGACGATGGCCGTGGGCTGATCCCCGGCCGGCTGATAATCGGACACCAGTTTGAACTCGGCCGGGCCGGTGGGCAGCTCGGGCCGATCGACGAAAGGCAAGGTGATGGGGGCGGTACTCACCCGGCCAGTTCCTTGCCACGCCGGGTCGCCGCCGCCACCGCTTGCTCCATCAGCGGCGCCATGCCGCCGGATTCCGCCATCAGCACCGCCAAAGCGGCGGCGGTGGTGCCGCCGGGGCTGGTGACGTTGATCCGCAATTGGGCCGAACTATCCGCCGATTGGCGCAGCAATTCGCCGCCACCCGCCACCGTGGCTCGGGCCAGACGGTCGGCCAGATCAGCCGGCAGACCGGCGGCCACCCCCGCCGCCGCCATCACCTCGGCCAGCAGGAACACATAAGCAGGACCGGAACCGGAAAGCGCGGTGACCGCGTCCATCTGGGTTTCGTCGTCGATCCACGCCACCTCGCCCACCGCTTCCAGCAGCGATTGAGCCAAAGCCTGTCCGGCCGCATCGGTTCCGCCGCCGGCGAAACACACGGTGATGCCGCGCTGCACCGCCGCCGGGGTATTGGGCATGGCGCGGATGATCGCGGCGGCTTCCCCCAGATGCTGGCGGAAAAAGGCGACCGGCTTGCCGGCGGCGATGGACAGGAAGGTGGTCTGGCCCGCCAGCCGGGCATAAGCCGGCAAAACGCCGGCCATCACTTGCGGCTTGACCGCCAGGATGGTGATGTCGGGGGCAAAACTTTTCGGGATCAGATCGGCATCGCCGATGACGGTGATGCCGGCCGGCAGCGCTTGGGCATGGGGGTCAACCACCACCACATCGGCGGCGCGAATTCCCCGTTGCAGCCAACCGACCAGCATGGCCGATCCCATCTTGCCGCAGCCCACCAGCAAAATCTTGGTCACGTCGCCCCCCTGTCGCTAAAAATGCACCGGGCCACAGATGACCACAGGCGGGCGGGACGGATCAAGCCTCGCCGACGGTATCCAGCAACGAACAGGCCACCGCGTCCTTGGCCGACTTGCCGCCCCAGATGACGAACTGGAAGGCCGGGTAGAAACGCTCGCACTCGGTCATGGCGATATCCATCAAATCTTCCACCTGTTCCGGCGACAAGCCATCGGCGCCGTTCACCAGCGAGGTGTGGCGGAACATGGGCACGCCTTCGTCTTCCCACAGGCCGAAATGCCCCAGCCATAGCTTTTCATTGATGGCGACCAGCAATTCGCAGATCACCGGACGCTTGGCATCGGGCACCTTCATGTCGAAAGCACAGGTGAAATGCATGGCGCCCATGTCCTCGCGCCACGCGAAATACAGCGAGTAATTGCACCACTTGCCGGGCATCTCGACCGCCAGCTCATCGTCGGAACGGCGGTCAAAGGCCCAATCATTGGCGGTAACGAATTGCTCGATCAAGTCCAAGGGGTTGATGACGAAGTCTTCCTCATGCGCGAGGGCAATGGACATGCTGTCGGCCTCCAGGGCTTACGTCGGAGCGGGGCGACCGCACGAATCCAACTATAGTATATGTGCAGCCGACGCCCCCTAAGGCTAGGCTATGCACAGGGATTGCCGCGATGCAAGGCAAAGCGTGCGGCATAGGTTCAATTGTTGTGGATAAGCCAGCAATAGTGACGCTGTTGTTACGAGGACTTTGCGTCAAGCTTGGCTTCCAGATCGGCCAGGCGCTTGGCCAGTGCCTCGTTTTCCTCGCGCGCCTTGATGGCCATGTCGCGCACCACCTCGAATTCCTCACGCGGGACCATGTCGACACCAGCCATGAAGCGTTCCATCTGCTGACGGATCAACGCCTCGATTTCGGCTTTCACTCCCGACAATGCCCCCAGCGCGCCACCGGCCATGCGGGCGATATCGTCGAAAAAGGGGTTCTGGGTCTGCATGGCTCGTACTCTTGTTTTGAAAGTCTGCACACATTATGGGCGGTGGACGGCGAATTGCAATGCCGCCCGCCCCGTCCTATAACCAAGACCGGTAATTTTCGTGGGAGCACATGGGCCATGATCGTCGTCACCGGAGGCGCCGGCTTTATCGGATCCAACATTCTGGCGGCGCTGGAAGCGCGCAACGCCGGCAAATTGGTGGTCTGCGACCGCTTGCGCTCCAACGAGAAGTGGAAGAACTTGGCCAAGCGGGAACTGGCCGACATCGTCCACCCCGAGCAATTGTTCGATTTCTTGGAAGCCAACCGCAAGCATATCCAGGTGATCTTTCACATGGGGGCGATTTCGGCGACCACCGAAACCGACGGCGACAAGATCGCCGCCAACAATTTCTCGCTGTCCCTGGCTTTGTGGAAGTGGTGCGCCCTGTCCAACGTGCGCTTCATCTACGCCTCGTCCGCCGCCACCTATGGCGATGGCGCCCAGGGCTTCGATGATGATTGGTCGATCGGTCATCTGGCCAAACTACAGCCGCTGAACGCCTATGGCTGGTCCAAGCATCTGTTCGACCGCCGCGTCGCCCGCAAGATCGAACAGGGATCGCGCAAGCCGCCGCAATTCGCCGGCCTGAAATTCTTCAACGTCTACGGCCCCAACGAATATCACAAGGGCGCCCAGCAAAGCGTGGTGTCGCAGATTTATCCGCACGCCAAGCAAGACGCCGCCTATCAGCTGTTCCGCTCGCACAATCCGCACTACAAGGATGGCGGACAGATGCGCGACTTCATCTGGGTGCAAGATTGCGTCAACGTGATGATGTGGCTGCTGGACAATCCCCAGGTCAACGGCATCTTCAATGTCGGCACCGGCCAGGCGCGCTCGTTCATCGATCTGGCCTCGCAGGTTTACAAGGCCCTGGGCAAGGACCCCAAGATCAAGTTCCAAGACACCCCTGTCGCCATTCGCGACAAATATCAATATTTCACCCAAGCGAACATGAACAACCTGCGGGCGGCGGGCTATAACCAGCCGTTCACACCCCTGGAAGAGGGGGTGACCCAATACGTCCAGCACTTCCTGGACCGCCCCGACCGCTACAAATAGGCTGCCCTCATGCTGAGCTATCCGCATATCGACCCCATCGCCATCCAATTGGGGCCGATCGCCATCCGCTGGTACGCCCTGGCCTATATCACCGGGCTGACCTTGGGCTGGCTGTACATCAAGCGGCTGGTGCGCTTCCCGCCCCATGCCATGCGCGAGATCGACGTCGACGATTTTCTGGTGTGGGCGACCCTGGGCGTGGTGCTGGGGGGGCGGCTGGGCTATGTGCTGTTCTACAAGCCGGCCTATTACTTCAGCCATCCGCTGGAAATCTTTCAGCTGTGGCAAGGCGGCATGGCCTTTCACGGCGGCGCCCTTGGCGTCATCATCGCCATCATCTTGTTCGCCAAGCGCCGTGGCCTGAACCTGTTCGCCATTGGCGACGTGGTCTGCTGCGCCGTCCCCATTGGCCTGTTTTTCGGCCGCATCGCCAATTTCATCAATGGCGAGCTGTACGGCCGCGTCGCCCCCGACGCCATGTTGGCCATGGTGTTCCCCGGCGGCGGGCCGGAACCGCGCCACCCCAGCCAGCTTTATCAGGCCACCTTGGAAGGTTTGGCCCTGTTCATCGTCCTGGCGCTGCTGTGGCGGGTCCGGTCGTTCCGCGAACGGCGCGGCGCCTTGGCGGGGACCTTCCTGATCGGCTATGGCGTCGCCCGCATCATCGGCGAATTCTTCCGCCAACCCGACGCCCATCTGGGTTTTCTGATCGGTGGCGCCACCATGGGGCAATTGCTGTCGTTGCCGCTGATCGCCGCCGGCGCCGGGGTTATCGCCTGGGCCTTCAAGCGTGGACACCGCCCCTGATGACATCCCTGGCGGAAATCCTGGCCGAACGCATCGCCAAGGGCGGCCCGATCACCGTGGCCGATTTCATGGCCGAGGCGCTGGGTCACCCGGATTTGGGCTATTACACCACGCGCGAGCCGTTCGGGCTTGAGGGCGACTTCACCACCGCGCCGGAAGTCAGCCAGATGTTCGGCGAATTGCTGGGCCTGTGGTGCGCCCTGGTCTGGCAGATGATGGGGGCGCCCGAACGGGTGGTCCTTGCCGAATTGGGGCCGGGACGCGGCACCTTGATGAACGATCTGTTGCGGGCCGCGGCCGGCGTTCCGGCCTTTCTCAAGGCGGCGGATATCTGGCTGGTGGAAACCAGCCCGCGCCTGCAAGCCCGTCAGCACCAGACCCTGCGGGGCCGCGATGTGCATTGGTGCGAACGCTTCGACCAATTGCCCGATGGCCCCTTGCTGCTGGTGGCCAACGAATTATTCGACGCCCTGCCGGTGCGCCAATTTGAAAAGCAGGACGGCGCCTGGCGCGAGCGCATGGTCGGGCTGGGGCCGGCGGGTTTCGAATTCGTTGCCGGCCCCGCCACTCTGCCCGATCTGCCGGCGGCGGTGCTGGATGCCGAGGACGGCGCCATCGCCGAAATCAACGAGCCGGCGCGCGCCTTGGCCGCCGCCATCGGCAAACGCCTGAACCGTCAACCGGGCATGGCTCTGATCGTCGATTACGGTCATGCCCGCTCGGCATGCGGCGACACCTTGCAGGCGGTGCGCCGTCATCGCTTTCACCCGGTGCTGGAACAGCCCGGCCTGGCCGACATCACCGCCCATGTGGATTTCCAGTCATTGGCGGCGGCGGCGGTGCCGTCGCGAGCGTGGGGGCCGGTGCCGCAAGGCGACTTCCTGCGTGCGCTCGGAATCGAAACCAGGGCCCAGCTTCTCGCCAAAACCGGCGGCGACAAGGTGGCCGCCGAGATCATGGGACAGATGCGACGCTTGATCGATGCCGCCGAAATGGGCACTTTGTTCAAAGCCTTGGCCCTCGCATCGCCCACCATGGCCGCGCCGCCCGGCTTCGTCAGTTGAAGGTCCCCCGATGATTACCCTGTCCGCGCTCAACGAGATTATCCGCATCCGCCACGGCTTCTTCACCCGCGAAGGCGGCGTGTCACAGGGAATCTACGCCTCGTTGAATTGCGGCCCCGGCTCGGCCGACGACCCGAAGGCCGTGGCCGAAAACCGCGCCCGCGCCATGGCCATGATGGAATTGCCGCCACACGCGCTGGTGACCGTGCAGCAGGCCCACACCGCCGACGTGGTCACCGTCACCGCGCCGTGGACCGCCGATGCCCGCCCGGTGGCTGACGCCATGGTCACCACCACCCCCGGACTGGCCTTGGGCATCCTGACCGCCGATTGCGCCCCGGTTCTGCTGGCCGACCGCAAGCAAGGGGTGATCGGCGCCGCCCATGCCGGCTGGAAAGGCGCCGTCGGCGGCGTCTTGGAAAATACCATCGCCCGCATGGTTGAACTGGGGGCCAAGCCCAAGAACATCGTCGGCGCCATCGGCCCCTGCATCGGCCAGCGCTCGTATGAAGTCGGCCCCGACTTTCCCGCCCCGTTCATGGCTGAAAGCGCCGACAACGCCGATTTCTTCGCCCCCGCCGCCCGCGCCGGACATTTTCTGTTCGACCTGCCCGGCTATGTCTCGCGCAAGCTGGCCCGGTCCGGGCTGGTCGACGTCACCCGCGTCCCCGCCGACACCTGCCGCGATCAGACGCGCTTTTTCAGTTATCGCCGCACGACCTTGGCCGGTCAGCCCGATTACGGCCGCCAAGTGTCGGTGATCGTGCTGGAACGCTGAAATGCCCTATTTAATCATGTTCGCCGCCTTCCTGGCCCTGGCCGCCCTGACCACCTGCGTGGCCATGGTCGCGGGATGAAGGCGACATTGCGCCCCGTGCTCTTCATCGCCGCCCTGACGGTACTGGCGGCCTGCGACACAGTTCCCAAACCCTTCCGCCACGAAGACGGCGTCATCAGCGCCCTGGCCCGGCCCAAATTGGGACGCGGCATCGCCTTGCGCCCCAGCGACGACCTGGGCCAAAGCGACATCTTGATGGCAGCGGTGATCCAGGCGTTCGAGGACCGCGAAGTGCCGGTGACCCTGCGGCACGGCCCCGGCTTCGGCCGGGTTATCGAGGCCAGCCCGGAAGGACACGCCGCCCAGGGACAGGGCATCGTCTGGCGGCTGCTGGCCGCCGATGGCAGCGAAATGAACCGTCTGGTCACGACGCCGGCCACCCTGGCCAAGCTGGCCGCCGCCCAGGTGGCGGCGCAATTCTATCCCTTGCTGGAAGATCCCGACGCCAAACCGCAGATCGCCGCCGGCACCACCTTGCCGCCGCGCCCGGTGGTGCGAATCGAGCCGATGAAGGGCTTGCCCGGCGACGGCGACACCGTCTTGCCGCAAGCCCTGGCCAAAGCCTTGGGCCGCGAACGCATCGACGTGACCGACACCGCCCCCTATACCGTGGTCGGCGTCGTCAGCGTCGCCCCCTCGGGCGCCAATGAGGACACCGTCACCATTTCCTGGCTGGTCAAGCGCGGCGGCGCCGGCGGGGCGCAATTGGCCCGCATCGACCAGGGCGGCGCGGTGCCGCGCGGCCGCCTCAATCTGACCTGGGGCAGCATGGCCCGCGATATCGCCGAAGGCGGCGCCTCGGGCGTGGCCGAAGTGGTGCGACTGGCCGAACGCAATCGTCAAGAGCAGGAAAGCGCCGCCGGGTCAAGGCAGTTTACAGAAGCGGGACCGGCTGATATAGGAAAGCCAGAATTAAGCGATCAGACTAATTCGGCGCCGACACCCTCGCCGATGCCTTCGGAACCAGCCCCATCCGCGGTGGCCGGACCGTCCGAGGCGCCGTCTCCGGCATCTCCGGCCACGCCCGACACGGCGGAACCGGCACCGCCGAAGCCGGTCAAGGCGGTGGTAAAGCCTAAGTCCAGCGCCAAGAGCTCGCCTAAGCCGACGAAAGCCCAAAAGGCCCAGACGGCTCCCCGGATCAAGACCGACAGGTAACCGCAATCATGAAAATCCTCGCCTGTAACAGCAATCGCCCGCTCGCGGAAGCGATCGCCGAATACATGACCATGTCCATCACCAAGGCCAGCGTGCGCCGGTTCTCGGACATGGAAGTGTTCGTGGAAATCCACGAGAACGTCCGCGGCGAGGATGTCTTCGTCATTCAATCCACCTGTTATCCGACCAATGATAACCTGATGGAATTGCTGATCACCCTTGATGCCCTCAAGCGCGGCTCGGCCCGGCGCGTCACCGCCGTCATCCCCTATTTCGGCTATGCCCGCCAGGACCGCAAGTCCGGTCCGCGCACGCCGATCTCGGCCAAGCTGGTCGCCAACCTGATCACCACCGCCGGCGCCAACCGCGTCGTCACGCTGGACCTGCATTCAGGTCAGATCCAGGGCTTCTTCGACATCCCGCTGGACAATTTGTACGCCGCCCCGGTGTTCGTCAACGACATCCGCGCCCGCTATGACAACGTCATGATCGTCTCGCCCGATGTGGGCGGCGTCGTCCGCGCCCGCGCCATCGCCAGCCGCATCGACGCCGATCTGGCCATCATCGACAAGCGGCGCGAACGCGCCGGGGTGTCGGAAGTGATGAACATCATCGGCGACGTCAAGGGCCGCCGCTGCATTCTGGTCGATGATATCGTCGATTCCGCCGGCACGCTTTGCAATGCCGCCGAAGCGCTGATGAAGGCCGGCGCCGTCTCGGTTTCCGCCTATGTCACCCACGGCGTGCTGTCCGGCGGCGCCGTCGCCCGCGTCACCTCCTCGCCCATGGAAGAATTGGTGATCACCGATTCCATCCCGGCGACCGAGGCGATCAAGCTGGCCCACAACATCCGTCAGGTCACCATCGCCCCGCTGATGGCCGAATCGATCCAGCGCATTTCGGAAGAACGCTCGGTTTCCAGCCTGTTCGACTGATTGCCTCAGCCCAGACAAAAAGCCCCGGAAGCCGGCTTCCGGGGCTTTTTTCTTTTACCCCCTGCCGATGAACCGCCCCGCCGGATCGGTTCATGCCGAGGCGGCGACGCTTAAACGGCGCATGGGATTTGTTACCCCTTGCGCCGCGACACCCAGCCGCCGAAGCACAGCGCGCGGAAATAGGGTTTGGGGGGCTCAAAGCCGGCTTGGTCCAGCAATTCGGCCAGCCGCTGCTCGGTCACCGGATGGATGTCGCGATCCACATGGCGAAAGCCGCGGGCGATGTCTTCTGCGCCAATGCCCGCCGATTTCTGCAAATGCCCCCAGAAGGTGCGCAATTCCGCTTGCCACGGTTCGTCCCAGGCGGGACCGAACAGATCGGCCTGGACCAGCGGCGCGCCGGGCTTAAGGTGCTGGGCGATGTCGGTCAACAACCCCAGCTTGGCCCCGTCATCAGGAAGGAAATGCAACACCAGCAGCAAGGTGGCGGCATCGAAGGGTTCGAATTTCGGCAGGTCCGACACCTTGGACGGATACAACCGCACCCGCGCCGTCAGCCCGTGTTCCTTCACCTTTTGCTCGGCATGGGCCAGCATGTCTTCGGCCGGGTCGACTCCGACCACATGCAAGGCGGGACAAGCCTGGGCCAAGGCGATGCACTCGCCGCCGGTTCCGGCGCCGGCCACCAGGACCCGGCCATGACCACCGGTGCTTTCCGCCAGCACCATGCACGACAATTCATGCAGCGCCTCGTAGCCGGGGATCGCCTCGCGCACGCGGCGGTCATAGGCCTGCGCCCTTTCGGCATCGAACATGGCTTTGGCATCGACACTCATCTTTGTTCCTCCGGCGGAAAACCGTTTAATTGGCGCAAGCCCTCGCCCACCGCCAAGGTGGCCGCCAGGGCCACATTGAGCGAACGCAATCCCGCAGCCATGGGAATGCGCAAGGCAATATCAGCGCAGGCGGCGACATCGGCCGGCACACCGGCACTTTCGCGCCCGACCATGATGACATCGCCGGGGGTGAAGGAAAAGCTGTCCAAACGGGTGCCGCCCGCCGTGGTCAGCAAGACAAGCCGCCGTCCGGCCAAGGCTTGGCGAAAGACGGCCCATGACGAATGCCGATCGACCCGAGCGTGATCGACATAATCCATCCCGGCCCGACGCATGCGCTTTTCATCCCACAAAAAACCGCACGGCTCGATGATATCCAAAGGGATTCCAAGGCATGCCGAAAGTCTTACCAAGGTCCCGGCATTTTGCGGAATATCGGGCTGAAACAAGGCCAAACGTAATAAATCCATAGCGAATCCTCAATGCTCTACCCGTTCAGGTGGGAAACGCCCTGCCGAAGAGAGACCGCCTTAATTAGCAGTATCTTATGTTAGAGTGACTCCCCTGTTGAATCACAAGGGGCAATGTGGTTAATAGGGCCGCTTCCGCGGGCCAACAAGAGGTTTAGTCATGGCTGATTCGGCTACGCATGCCCAGCCCTCGTCGACGGATGGGCAGTCTCGGCGGGATTTCCTGCTGTACTCCACCATCGCTGTCGGCGCGGTCGGGACCGCCGCCGCCCTGTGGCCGTTCGTGCATAGCATGAACCCGGCCGCCGATACTTTGGCATTGTCCACCACCGATGTGGATCTTGCCGCCATTCAACCTGGACAAGCGATCACCGTCGTTTGGCAGGGCAAGCCGGTTTTCGTGCGTCACCGCACGGAAGAAGACATTGCCTTGGCCACCAAGGACGATTCCGCCGAACTGCGCGACAAGATGGCTGACGCCACCCGCGTGCAGAAGCCGGAATGGCTGATCGTCGTCGGCGTGTGCACCCATTTGGGGTGCGTGCCGCTGGGTCAAAAGGCGGGCGATCCCAAGGGTGATTTCGGCGGCTGGTTCTGTCCCTGCCACGGGTCGCACTACGATACGTCGGGACGCATCCGCAAGGGTCCGGCGCCGTTGAACCTTCCGGTGCCGAAGTATTCGTTTACTTCCGACACCACCATCCGCATCGGGTAAGGATCGGCCATGAGCGGTTTTCAGACCAATAACAAGGTGATCAGCTGGCTGGACGAGCGGCTGCCCATCTTCTCGATGATGCAGCACTCTGCCATCGAATACCCCACTCCGCGCAACCTGAACTACTGGTGGAATTTCGGCTCGTTGGCCGCGTTCGTGCTGGTGGTCATGCTGCTGACCGGGATTTTCCTGGTCATGAACTATTCGTCGCACACCTCGCTGGCCTTCGACTCGGTCGAACGCATCATGCGCGATGTGAATTACGGCTGGTTGATCCGGTATCTGCACATGAATGGCGCCTCGATGTTCTTCATCTTGGTGTACATCCACATGTTCCGGAACCTCTATTACGGTTCGTACAAGGCCCCGCGCGAAGTGCTGTGGTGGGTTGGCATCATCATCTATCTGGCGATGATGGCGACCGGCTTCCTCGGCTATGTGCTGCCGTGGGGACAGATGTCCTTCTGGGGCGCGACCGTCATCACCAACCTGTTCTCGGCCTTCCCGGTCGTCGGCCAGTCCATCGTCACCCTGCTGTGGGGCGGCTTCTCGGTCGATAACCCGACCCTGAACCGGTTCTTCTCGCTGCATTACCTGTTGCCGTTCGTCATCGTCGGCCTGGTGGTGGTGCACGTCTGGGCCCTGCACACGGTGCGTTCCAACAACCCGTTGGGCGTGGAAATGAAGGGCGAAGCGGATTCCATCCCCTTCCACCCCTACTACACCATCAAGGACCTGTTCGGCATCGGCCTGTTCCTGATGTTCTTCCTGGCCTTCGTGTTCTGGGCGCCGAACTTCTTCGGTGAACCCGACAACTACATCCCGGCCAACCCGATGGTGACGCCCCCGCATATCGTCCCCGAATGGTACTATCTGCCGTTCTATGCGATCTTGCGTTCGTTCACCATGGACCTGTGGATCATTCCGGCCAAGCTGCAGGGCGTTGTCGCCATGTTCGCCGCCATCCTGATCCTGTTCTTCCTGCCCTGGCTGGACACGTCCAAGGTTCGCTCCGCCAAGTTCCGGCCGATCTATCGCCAGTTCTTCTGGTTGTTCCTGGTCGATTGCTTGGTGCTGGGATATGTGGGCGGCAAGCCGGCCGAAGAACCGCTGGTGACCATCGGTCAGTTGGGCACCGCTTATTACTTCGCCCATTTCCTGATCATTATGCCGTTGCTGGGCAAGCTCGAGAAGCCCAAGCCCTTGCCGGCCAGCATCAGCGCCGCCGTGCTGAAGGAGAAGGCATAATGCGTAAGCTCATCCTTTCTGCCGTCACGGCCGCTGGCCTGTTCGCTTCCTCTGGCGTAGCCCTGGCCAATACCGGCGGCGAGCCCCTGATGAAGCCCGGCTTCTCGTGGGAAGGTTTTTTCGGTCGCTATGACCAAGCCCAATTGAAGCGCGGTTTCGAAGTCTTCAATCAGGTTTGTTCGAATTGCCATGGTCTGCGTCTGGTTGCCTATCGCAACCTGAGTGCGGTCGGCCTCACCGCCGAAGAGATCAAGGAAGTGGCCGCCGCCCGCGAAATCGCCGATGTGCCCAATGACGAGGGCGTCATCAGCATGCGTGCCGGTCGTCCCGCCGACAAATATATCGGCCCCTTCCCCAACGACAAGGCGGCTGCCGCCGCCAACGGCGGCGCCTTGCCGCCGGACCTGTCGCTGATGGCTAAGGCCCGTGTCGGTGGTCCGAACTATATCTACAGCCTGATGCAGGGCTTCCTCGACGAAGCGCCGCATGGCGTGGTTCTTCCCGACGGCAAGTCCTACAACAAGTACTTCCCCGGCAACGCCATCGGCATGCCGCCCCAATTGTTCGATGATCTGGTCACCTATGCCGATGGCACCAAGGCCAGCCCTCAACAAATGGCCGCGGACATTTCCGCGTTCCTCAACTGGGCGGCCGAGCCCGAGTTGAACGAGCGTAAGTCGCTGGGCCTCAAGGTCATGATCTTCCTGGCGGTGTTCACCGCCATGCTGTACGCGCTCAAGCGTCAGATCTGGAAGAACATTCACTAAATCAGACGTCTCTGCCGGATCGGCCCGCTCCGGCAGACCATGAATGAATTGGCCGCCATCCTTGCGATGGCGGCCTTTTTATTGCCCCCTCACACCAAATCCCGCTGAGTGGAACTCATCGGGATTTGGCCAGGCCCAAGGGGCTGCGCGGCTTATGCCGCGGGGATCGGTTGCGATCGCAGGGATAGGGTATCAGTCCAGTTGGCCGGGCATGTTGCGCCAGCTCACCGTTTCCGGCCGAAACCGGCGGATCGACAAGCCGGCGAGGAATTCCTTGTATTCGTCCAGCGAATCATAGGGGCCATGCACGCCCTTCATCGCCTGCCACTCCGGCCCCGCCCCGTAATCAATGATGTAGATCTTGCCGTCCATCTGAAACCCGATGACCCAGTGATTGGCCGGGCCATTGGAGTTATTGATGAACACGTAGCGGGGATTGTATTCGGAATTGATGCTTCTGAGCGCTTCCAGGGCGAATTCGGCCGCATCGGTGCAATAGCCTGATTTATGCACGAACGTCGTGGCCGCGCCATGGGCGAGCAATCCTTCCGGTCCCTGGCTACGCAACCGCTCAAGCACGGCCTTTTGTCGCCCCTGATCGAAGATGAAATTGCCGTCCAACCAGGACGCCACATCCTTATACGATGTCCATTGCGCCACCGTTGCAGCGTAATCGGCATTTTGCCCCCAGGCTGGCGGTCCATCAAGACCGGCCACCAAAAGCGCGGCGATAACCATCATTTGTGTCCGACGCGGCATGAGTGGAACTCCATGAAAGGAATCACGACATATCCGCCCATTCTATGAGAAAAGGCGGCCCACTTGCGATGACCGCTTTTTTGTTCTAAGCCAGAGCACCTATTGTTCAAAGGGGCAGAGCATGACCAAACCCGTTCTCGGCATCATCGGCGGTTCCGGCGTCTACGACATTGACGGCCTGACCAAAACCGAATGGCGGCACGTCGACAGCCCCTTTGGCGCCGCCTCGGACGCGTTGCTGTTCGGCGAATTGGACGGCCAGCAATTGGTGTTCCTGCCCCGCCACGGTCGCGGCCATCGCATCCCCCCGTCGGAGCTGAATTATCGCGCCAATATCGACGCGATGAAGCGGGCCGGCGTCAGCGAAATCGTCTCGGTGTCGGCGGTTGGGTCGCTGAAAGAAGAACTGCCGCCCGGCACCTTCGTCATCGTCGATCAGTTCATCGACCGCACCTTTGCCCGCACCAAATCGTTCTTTGAAACCGGGTTGGTCGCCCATGTCTCCATGGCGCATCCGGTGTGCGGACGCCTTGGCGACATCATCGAAACGGCAGCCCAGGAATCAGGCATCGTCGCCGTGCGCGGCGGCACCTATCTGGTGATGGAAGGGCCGCAATTTTCGACCCAGGCGGAAAGCAATCTGTACCGCCAATGGGGCTGTGACGTCATCGGCATGACCAACATGCCGGAAGCCAAATTGGCCCGCGAGGCCGAGATGTGCTACGCCACCGTCGCCATGGTCACCGATTACGATTGCTGGCACCCCGATCACGACGCGGTGACGGTGGAGCAGGTGGTCAAGGTGCTGCTGGAAAACGCCGACCGTGCCCGCGCCCTGGTCAAAGCCATCGTGCCCCATATCGGCCACCGCCAGGACACCTGCGCCAAGGGCTGTCACACCGCTTTGGAGCACGCCATCATCACCCACAAGGACAAGATTGACCCCATGGTGGCAGGCAAGCTTGACGCCGTCGCCGGACGCTTGCTCAAGCGCTGATCAAATGTCGGTGTCGTCGCCATCGGTTTGCTGGCGGATCTGCGCGCGCGTGGCGCTGAGGATCTGTTCCAGCGCCCGTTCGCTGCACTCCACATTCGCTTCGCAGCCGCGCCGGGTCGCGCAGAGCAATATTTGATGCAGACCGTCCAGGTCATCGGCTTGACCGCGACCAAGAACCCAACCGCAATGGGGGCGTTGCGTGTTCATTTCCCCCTCCGCAAGAAAAGGCGCCAGCCCCGATGGAGCGCGCCGAATATGAATTTATTCTATACCCGGATATTATTTGCAGGTAAGGGCGGCAAAGGGATATGCACCGTTCGAACCATTCTTGCGATCTTTAGGGTGATCGGACGCATTGCGTCTCCGGCTCAGCTTTCGTAAGGTTTGCCCCGCCTCAGCTTTGGAACCGACCGTCATGAAGATCAACGGCACCCCGACTCGCACCATCTGGCTGGCCGCTGATGGCTGGGCGGTGGAAATCATCGATCAAACCCGCCTGCCGCATGAATTGGTGACCACACGGCTGGAAAGTCTGGCCGACGCCGCCCATGCCATCAAAGCCATGCTGGTGCGCGGCGCCCCGTTGATCGGCGCCACCGCCGCCTATGGCATGGCGCTGGCGGCACGGGCCAATTCGTCCGATCTGGCGTTGACCGTGGCCTATAATATCCTGCACGCGACCCGCCCCACCGCCATCAACCTGAAATGGGCGCTGAACGAAATGATCCAGGCTTTGGGCACGGTAGCCGAGGCCGATCGCGTCGCCACCGCTTACGCCCGCGCCGCCGAAATCGCCGACGAAGACGTCGCCATCAATTCCGCCATCGGGGACAACGGCGCCACACTGATCCAAGCCGCCTGGGAACAGGCCCAAGCCCGCGGCGCCGATAGCGTCAACGTGCTGACCCATTGCAATGCCGGCTGGCTGGCCACCGTCGATTGGGGGACCGCCATCGCCCCCATCTACAAGGCGCATGATGCCGGCATCCCGGTTCATGTGTGGGTGGACGAAACCCGGCCGCGCAACCAAGGCGCCAGCTTGACCGCGCGCGAACTGAATTGGCACGGCGTGCCGCACACGGTGATCGCCGACAATACCGGCGGCCATCTGATGCAGCATGGTCTGGTCGATTTGTGCATCGTCGGCACCGACCGCACCACCCGCCAGGGCGATGTTTGCAACAAAATCGGCACCTATCTCAAGGCGTTGGCGGCCAAGGACAATAACGTGCCGTTCTATGTCGCCCTGCCCAGCCCGACCATCGACTGGAGCGTCGCCGACGGGGTCGCCGAAATTCCCATCGAGGAACGCGATCCCACGGAACAGACCCATATGACCGGCAAGACCGAGGATGGGCATATCGTCACCGTCCAAGTCACCCCCGATGGCAGTCCCGCCGGGAATTGGGGCTTTGACGTCACCCCGGCCCGTCTGGTCAGCGGTCTGATCACCGAACGCGGCGTGTGCGCGGCCAGCCCGGACGGATTGCTGGCGATGTTTCCGGAAAGGGCCGTCTGAGGCATGAGCATCATCGTCGATGCCGTCCGCCTGCTGGCGGCACGCGGCCTCAACCAAGGGGCCTCGGGCAATATCTCCATGCGCCTTGGCGACGGCTTCATCATCACCCCCTCGGGGGTGTCGGCCGAGACCCTGGTCGCCGATCAACTGGTGGCCATGGATATGGAGGGACACTGGTCCGGCAGTTGGAAGCCATCGAGCGAATGGCGTTTCCATCGCGATCTCTATGCCGCCCATCCCGAAACCCAGGCCGTGGTTCATTGCCACTCGCCCGCCGCCACCGCCTTGGCTGTCTTGGGCAAGCCCCTGCCGGCCTTCCATTACATGGTCGCCATCGCCGGCGGCGCCGACGTGCGCTGCGCCCCCTATGCCACTTTCGGCAGCCAAGCCCTGTCCGATGGCGCCTTGGCGGCATTGAGCGACCGCAAGGCCTGTCTGCTGGCCCATCACGGCATGATCAGCATGGGCCGCGATCTCGCCCAGGCGGTGGATATCGCCGTGGAAGTGGAATTTCTGGCCGATTTGTATCTGCGCCTGCTGCCGCTGGGCGAGCCGCCGCGCCTGCCGGCGGCGGAAATGGCGGTGGTGCTGGAAAAGTTCAAATCCTATGGCGCCAACGCCCAAAACGATTGAAACCGTCCCGGCTATAGCGGCAACCGCACCCGTGCCCGCAAGCCGCCCAGCGGGCTATCTTCCAACAACACCTCGCCGCCATGGCCGCGCACGATGTCGCGGGCGATGGTCAAGCCCAGCCCGACGCCGCCTGTCGCCAGATTGCGCGACCGTTCCAGCCGGAAAAACGGCTTGAAGACCTGTTCGCGGCTTTCAGGCGGAATGCCGGGACCATCGTCGTCGATGATCACTTCCGCCGCATCGGGCCGCCGCCCCACCCGCACCCAGACATGCCCGCCATAGCGATAGGCATTGCCGATCAGATTGGACAGCACCCGCGCCATGGCCTTGGGCTTGAGGGGCATAACCAGCGTGTCTTCCACGTGCAGATCCATCTCTCGCCCTTCACGCCGATAGCGGCCGACCACCTCTTCGACCAAGCCGGCCAGATCGGTGGGCGCCGATGCCTCGCCGCCTTCGCCGCGGACGAAAGCCAGATAGCCTTCGACCATCTGCTCCATCTCGGCCACGTCTTCCTCTAACTCGGCCCGCCCATCGACCTCGCCGAACATGGCCAGTTGCAGCTTCATCCGGGTCAAAGGCGTGCGCAGATCGTGCGAGACACCGGCCAGCATCTCGGTGCGCTGGCGCATCTGCCGCTTGATGCGATCTTGCATCAGCTTGAAAGCCTGTGCCGCTTGGCGGACTTCGACCGCGCCCTCGGGCTTGAAATTGGGGACGTCGCGGCCCTTGCCGAAACTGTCGGCGGCGGCGGCCAGTTTGCGCACGCTGCGCACCTGATTGCGCATGAACACGGTGGCGATCCCCAACAACAGCAGCGAGGTCCCCACCATCCACAAGACGAAGATGTAGGTGGTGGAACTGAACAGACGCTTGCGCGGCACGAAGACTTCCAGCAGGCCGTCGGACAATTGCACCCGCACCGCCACCTCCCGTTCAAACGAGGCGGCGTCGATCAGAAAGGGCCGTTGCACGCGGTCCCGCAACGCTTCGAACAGCGCCCGCTCCATGATGCCGCGCGGCGGTGGCGGCGACGTGTTGGGTAAAATCCCCCCCACATCAAGCCGCATGTCCAGATCCATCTTGCTGGCGGCCATCCCCAGAATGCGCAACCGATTGTCCGGTCCGGGAAAGCTGCGCAAGGATTCGATCACCATGCCGATATCCCCGGCCAAACCGCCGGATAAACGGCGCGCCACCGTATCCCAATGACTGGCGTAGAAAATATAGGTGGAAACCAATTGCACCACGATCAGCGGGGTAACGATGATCAGCAATGATCGCCCCAGCAATCCTTGCGGCAAGATGCGCTTGAACCAACGTTCGGCTTGCGGCGGCATATCAGTCGGGCCTCAGCATGTAACCCTGGCCGCGCACGGTTTGCAGATAACGCGGCAGACGCGAATCGTCTTCCAGCTTCTTGCGCAGCCGGGTGACCTGAACATCGATGGCGCGGGGATTGGCGCCATTGCCGGTGCGATTGGCCAAGTCATCGCGGCTGACCGCTTGCCCGGCGGCCTCGGCCAGGATGCCCAGCAACTCACGCTCGGCGGTGGTCAGGTGCACAACCTCGTCGCCTTGCCGTAACTCCGCCCGCGCCATGTCCCAAACGCAAGCACCCAAGCCCAGCAGCTTGGCCCCTCCCAGGTCGATCTTGGGAGATCGACGCAAAATCGAGGCGATGCGCAGCAGCAATTCGCGCGGCTCGAACGGTTTGGTCAGATAATCGTCAGCACCGGATTCCAAACCGCCGATACGGTCTTCGATTTCGCCCATGGCGGTCAGCAACAAGATTGGAATCGCGCCCGATTGACGCAGATGACGGGTCAAGGACAGGCCATCCTCGCCCGGCATCATCACATCCAGCACGATCAAATCGGCTTCGACCATGGCCAGCTTGGCCCGCGCCTCGGCCGCATCGGCGGCGGTGCTGACCAGATAGCCGTTGTCGGACAGGTATTTGCGCAGCAATTGCCGCAGCCTGTCATCGTCATCGACCACCAGGATATGCGGCATCTCGTCCATGACATCCGTCCTTTAGCGCCAGCCCGGACCGCGCAGGGGAAAGCGCGCCCGGTCGGCTTCGTCGATCAACCCCAGCATCACCTTGCGAAAACCCTCGACCGCTTCCGCGCCGGCGTCACGATAGGCGCCGGCGAAACGGGCGCGCTGACGCTCGGTCAATTGGCGTTCCAACGCGGTGCCCTTTTCCGTCAGTTCCAGCAAACGCTGGCGGCGGTCTTGAAGACCGGGGCGCTGGGTGATGAACCCTTCCTCCACCAATTGCCCCAGCACGCGAGACAGGGATTGCTTGGTGATGCGCAAGATGGTCAACAAGTCCGACACCGTCATGCCGGGATTGCGGCCGACAAAATAGATGACCCGGTGATGCGCCCGGCCAAACCCATATTCCGCCAGGATGGCGTCGGGTTCGGCGGTGAAATCACGATAGGCGAAAAACAGCAACTCAATGCCCTGGCGCAATTCCTCTTCGCGCAGGAACAACGGATTGGTTGGGGTCTTTACGTCAGTCATGTTGACATATATCCATCAAAATGTTACGTCTTGCAAGAGAGAAGAGTAATTATCTGACGTTAAACCCCTTTCGGACGGAATATCATGGCTGGTGTCATCCCCTTCGACGATCGTGACGGCTTCATCTGGTTCGACGGCAAACTGATCCCCTGGCGCGACGCCAAGGTCCACGTGCTGACCCATGGTCTGCACTATGGATCATCGGTGTTCGAAGGCGAGCGCGTTTACGGCGGCACGGTGTTCAAGTTGGCCGAGCATTCGGAGCGATTGGTGCGCTCGGGCGAGATCTTGGGCATGACGGTGCCCTATAGCGCCGACGAGATCAACGCCGCCACCAACGAAACCATCAAGGCCAACAACATCGTTGACGGCTATGTCCGTCCGATCGCCTGGCGCGGATCCGAAATGATGGGCGTCGCGGCGCAAGCCAACCGCATCCATCTGGCCATCGCCTGCTGGGTGTGGCCCAGCTATTGGTCGCCGGAAGCGCGCATGCGCGGCATCCGCCTCAACATCAGCGACTGGCGTCGTCCCCACCCGCAAACCGCCCCGACCGCATCCAAGGCCGCCGGCTTGTACATGATCTGCACCATGAGCAAGCATAAGGCCGAAGCCGCCGGTTACGAGGATTCGCTGATGCTGGATTACCGCGGCCAAGTGGCCGAGGCCACCGGCGCCAACATCTTTTTCGTCTTCGACGGCGAATTGCACACCCCCACCCCCGATTGCTTCCTCGACGGCATCACCCGGCGCACGGTCATCGACATCGCCAAGAAACGCGGACTGAAAGTTGTAGAGCGCGCGATCATGCCGGAAGAGTTGAGTAAGGCGAGTGAATGCTTCCTGACAGGAACCGCAGCGGAAGTCACACCTGTGCGTGAAATCGGCCCCTATTCATTCACTCCCGGTGAAATCAGCAAGGCGCTTATTAGCGATTACGATACTTTAGTTCGTTCGTAATCATTCCAAAGTATCAAAGAAATTGTGCATTTCGTGAAAGGCCGGTGTTTGCAACGCCGGCCTTTCATAATACTCTTAGCCAGGGGATTTAAAATCCGCGCCCGCCGGTACGGGGTTTTGTATCGGTTGCGCCTGAACAGGTGATATTGCGTGAAAGCCTGGCGGAACCTTCGGCTGTCCAGCCGTTTTATGATCATCGTCGGCGTCGGCGTGATCGTCTTGGTCCTGAGCGTCGTGATGGTTATCGGCCGCTTTGAACGGGCCGAGATGGAACATCAGTTGCAGCGCCTTTCGGCCAACGAGATGACCTCGTTGCATGCGCTGATTCTCAATGTCATGGCCAAGCGGCTGGAAGATGGCGACAACATCGGCATCCAGGTGTTCAATAACTGGTTCGACAGCCGCAATGTTCATTATCCCGGCAAGGTCTGGAGCGCCTGGGGCGAAAAGGTCGTCGCCCACATGGCCGAGGTCGAGCCCGACCGCAAACCGAAATTGCCCATGGACGACGTCGACCGCGAGGCCTTTGCCTCCAAGCAGGCCGTCGGCCGCTTCATCGATGGCGCCTATCGTTATGCCTATCCGATCATCCTGGGCGTCACCGATGGCGCCGACCAGGAAGTCTGTTTCGCCTGCCACGGCGCCATGGGCATGGAAAAAGGCGACGTCATCGCCGTTTTGTCGTCGTCGCTGTCCACCACCGAATCCGAAGCCAAGCTCAACCGCATCCTTATCTTTCTCGCCGTCGGCGGCGTTATCGCCACCATCGTCGCCGTGCTGGGCGTGCGCTGGAGCCTGAAAAGCATCATCACCACCCCCATTCATGACATGACCGAACGCATGGGGGCCTTGACCCGGGGGGACACCTCCATCGAATTGCCCGCGTTGGATCGCGGCGACGAGGTCGGCGACATTGCCCGCGCGGTCCAGGTTTTCAAGGACAACACCATCGCCAAACAGGCGATGGAGCAAGAGGCCCGCCAGGCAGCGGCGGCACGCGAAGCCCGCATGCGCCGCCTGGAAGAACTGATCCATGGATTCGAGACCGCGGTCGCCGCCGTCTTGAACACGGTGACGCAATCGGCCGAACAGATGGGACATACGGCGCGGCGCATGGTCTCTTCCGCCGACACGGCGTCGGAACGGGCCAAATCGGTGGCGCTGCATGCCAACGACGCCAACCAGAATGTGCGCATGGTCGCCGAAGCGGCCGAGGAATTGTCCAATTCCATCAGCGAAATCGCCCAGCAAGTGGCCATGTCCAACGATGTCGCCGCCAACGCCACCACCGAGGCCAAGGGGGTCAATTCCCGCGTCAACGGTTTGGCCGTCGCCGCCGACAAGATCGGTCAGATCATCGAAATGATCACCGGCATTGCCGAACAGACCAATCTGCTGGCGCTGAACGCCACGGTGGAAGCGGCCCGCGCCGGCGATGCCGGCAAGGGCTTTGCCGTGGTTGCCTCCGAGGTCAAGAATCTGGCCCGCCAGACCGTGCGGGCCACCGAGGACATCTCGACCCAGGTCTCGACCATTCAAAAGGAAACCCATCAGACCGTCGGCGCCATCCAGGGCATCGGCACCACCATTTCCTCCATGGACGGCATCACCACCGCCATCGCCGCCGCCATCGAGGAACAGGGCGCCGCCACCCAGGAAATCGCCCGCAACATCGACCATGCCGCCAGCGGCACCAATCAGGTCTACGAGAACATCGCCGAAGTCAGCCGCACCATCCACGAAACCGACGAGGCGGCCAAGGAAGTGCTGCTGGCCGTCGAGGCCCTGCAAGGTCAAGCCTCGACCCTGCGGCACGAAGTCGCCGGCTTCCTCGCCAGTATCCGCGAGGTTTAGGCGTTTTCCCGAACACCTTGCACCGGGCGGCCTGGGCAACCACGCCGCCCGTTGTCGTCTTGGCCGCCGTTTTCAAGAGTGGACGCCGACGGCAAAACGGTTTAAGTGGCATAGCGATACCGATTCACCGCCCATTCGGGCGGGGTCTTTGCCACCACCTTCGGGGAGGCCCGAAACCGTTGCGTGATCATTTGCTGCATATGGCCGAAGCAGACCGCCGGCTGCGCCAGCAACTGGCGCTGTCGGGCGAGTTGTTCGCCGGCTATCATCCGGACATGCGCGTCTTGCATGAAACCAACGCCCGTGAATTGGAACTGGCCGTCGATGACGAAGGCTGGCCCAGCAACGCGGAAATCGGCGAAGACGGCACCGAGGCCGCTTTCCTGATCGCCCTGCATGCCATTTCGCGGCCATCCTTCCAGCGCCGTTGCCTGACCTTGATGAAATCGGCGGCCAATCGCGGCGATATTCCCGCCCGTCACCCGGCCATTCTGGAAGACCGCATCCGCGCCTTCGAAGGCCGGCCGCAACTTTACGGCACCCAATTGGATTGGGATGATGACGGCCATCTGATTCCGCTGCCCATCGAAAACGAAGAAGCCGTTGACAGCCGCCGCGCCAAGGTCGGTTTGCCGCCCTTGGCCGCCACCGTGGCTGAAACCGAGGCGAAAGCCCGGCGTGAAGGCGAACATCCGCCGGCCGAGTGGCTGCACCGCCAACAGGCCATGGCCGATTTCGCCCACGAAATCGGCTGGCGTTAACGCCGCAAACTGCCGGGGGTGACCCCCAATATCCGACGGAATTGCCGGTTCATGTGGCTTTGGTCGGCGAAACCGCATTGTGCCGCCACATCCGCCAAGGCCGCGCCGGCAAGGATGCGGTCTTTGGCCTGACGCACCCGGGCTTGGATCTGCCAGGCATGGGGCGGCAGGCCAAAGGCCTGGCGAAACGCCCGCAAGAAGGTGAAGGCGGGCATCCCCGCCACCACGGCCAACTCCTCCAGCCGGACGGGATCTTCCAGGTGCTCCAGCAACATCTCGCGCGCCGCCAACAGCCCCGCCCCTGGGGCGCCATTGCGCAACGGCCGCGCCCGCACGCCACCGTGGCGGCTGAGCATGGCGGCCAAAATGGCGCTCAAGAGCGATTGGCGCACCAGGGCCGGAGCGCCGGCATCCTCGGCCGCGAACAGACGCGCGACCAAGGCGAAAGCCGCATCGTCATGGACGGTTCCAGGCAAGAGCGGCAAATCGCCGCCATCGCGACCGCACAGTTCCGCCTGAATCGCCGCCACCTGACCGACCTGGGGATAAAGGCAACGATAACTCAGCCCCTCGGCCGTCGGCACGTCGCCGCCGTGAATCTCGTCCACGGTCACCGTGCATAAGGTGCCGGCGGTGGCGGCGTGAACCATGCCGCGATAGGCGAAACGGTTCACCCCCCGCAGCACGATGCCAACGGCATAGGTGTCGTGATAATGGCGCGGGCAATCCTGACGGATGAAATCGGCATCAAGCAATTCCATCCCGCCCAGATCGGCCGACGCCCACATGCGGGTGCGCTGTCGCCTCATTCGCCCAGTTTAGCCAGCCGCCGCCGCCGCCGTCTTGAACGTTCTTGCCGTCCATCGCGTCCAAGACCGGAAAAGGCGGGACGGACATGCTGGGGTCATGTCTCGTCATTCCCCCCTCTTCGCCGCCCTGTTGCTGTCGGCCGGCATGATCGCCGCCGGCAGCGTCGTCGTCGCCGCCAAACTGACGGCCCTGGCATTGCCGCCATTCACCGCCGCCGCCCTGCGTTATGCCTTGGCCGCCGCCATTTTGCTGCCTTGGGCGTGGCGACGGCACGGCATACCGCGCCTGGACCGGCACGATGCGGTGATTTTGCTCTGTCAGGCCGCGCTCGGCTCGCTTGGTTTTAGCGTGCTGCTGCTGCTCGGTTTGCGCCACGGCGACGCCGCCTCGGCCAGCGTCGCCGCCGGAACCTTGCCCTTGCTGGTCCTGGCCGGCAGCTGCCTTGGTCAAAGGCGCCTGCCCACCCCCAGGCTGGCCCTTGCTTCGGCTTTGGCCGGCCTGGGGGTGGTCGCGGCCAGTCATGGCGGGCCGGTCGATCCGCTGATCTTCGCCGCCATCGCCTGCGAGGCCGCCTTCGTCAGCCTTGATCGCCTGATGCGCCAGCCGCCCCCGCCCTTGACCCTGTCCGCCCTGTTGTGCTTGGGCGGGTTGCTTTTGACCTTGCCCGCCGCCCTGGCCGAGGCATGGACGCCGCAATCCTGGCCGCTATCGGCCTGGCTGGCCCTGTCGTGGCACGGTCTGGTCGGCACCGTGCTGGGCTTTTTATGCTGGTACGGCGGGACCGCCCGTTTGGGCGCCGGCCGCGCCGCCCCCTTCACCGCTTTGTTTCCCATCACCGGAATCGCCGCAGCGCCGCTGGTGCTGGACAGCCCTTTCGCTCTGACAACCGGGCTGGGCGGCGGATTAGTGGTCGCCGGCATTTTACTGGCGGCGTGGCCAAGCAAGAGCACGGCCGTGGCCCCGGCGGCGGAAAGCGTGTAGAATCGCCGCCGCGTCCCATCGGGATGTCACGGATTTACGCCTTTTCAGGAACCTTTTCCGGCATGACCACGCCCCGCACCTCCCGCCCCGTCATCTTGTGCATTCTTGATGGCTGGGGGCACCGCGACGACCGCGAAGACAACGCCATCGCCCAAGCCGATACGCCGACCTGGGACCGCTTTTTGACCCAGTATCCGCATGCGCTCTTGGCCACGTCGGGCCTGTCGGTGGGACTGCCCGAGGGGCAGATGGGCAATTCCGAGGTTGGACACACCAATCTCGGCGCCGGCCGGGTGGTCATGCAGGAATTGCCGCGCATCGACAGCGCTGTCGCCGATGGTTCGCTGGCCGCCAATCCCCGCTTGGTCGATGCCATCGCCAAGGTCAAGGCCGCCGGCGGCGCCTTCCATCTGCTGGGCCTGCTCAGCCCCGGCGGCGTCCATTCGCACCAAGACCATCTGGCCGCCCTGGCCCGGACCATCGCCGCCGCCGGCGTCGCGGTGAAGGTGCATGCTTTTCTGGATGGCCGCGACACCCCGCCATCCTCGGCCAAGGGATTCGTGGCCAAATTCCTGGCCGATGTCGCCGGCCACGACGTCGCCATCGCCACCCTTTCGGGCCGCTATTACGCCATGGACCGCGATCAGCGCTGGGACCGGGTGGGATTGGCCTTCGCCGCCATGATGCAAGGTCAGCCGACCTCGACACAGGATCCGCTGGCGGCCATCCAGGCTTCCTATGATGCCGGCAAGACCGATGAATTCATGCTGCCGGTCAGCCTTGGCGGCTATGGCGGCATGAACGATGGCGACGGCCTGTTGATGGGCAATTTCCGCGCCGACCGCGCCCGCGAAATCCTGCACGCCCTGATCGATCCCGCCTTTGACGGCTTCGCCCGCGCCCGCGGCGTGACCTTGGCGGCGCAACTGGGCCTGACCGAATATTCCAAGGATCTCAATGCGCTGCTTGGGGCGTTGTTTCCGGCCGAAGCCCTGTCCAAGATCTTGGGCGAGGTCGCCTCCGAGGCTGGGCTGACCCAATTGCGCATCGCCGAGACCGAGAAATACGCCCACGTCACCTTTTTCTTCAATGGCGGCCGCGAGAAGGTCTATCCGGGCGAGGATCGCATCTTGGTCCCCAGCCCCAAGGTCGCCACCTATGATTTGCAACCGGAAATGAGCGCGGCCGAAGTCGCCGACAAGATGATCGCCGCCATCGATTCGGGCAAATACGACCTGATCATCGCCAATTTCGCCAATGGCGACATGGTCGGCCATACCGGCATCCTTAGCGCCGCCATGCGTGCGGCGGTGGCCGTCGATGGCTGTCTGAGCCGGCTGGAACAGGCGGTTCTGCGGGCCGGGGGGGTCATGTTGGTGACCGCCGACCACGGCAATGCCGAATTGATGCGCGACCCGACCACGCACGAACCGCACACCGCCCACACCACCGGGCCGGTGGACGCCATCCTGGTCAATCCTCCCGCCGGCGTTTCCAGCTTGGCCGATGGCCGGCTCGCCGATGTCGCCCCCACTCTGCTGGCCTTGCTGCACTTGCCGCAGCCGGCCCAAATGACCGGGCATTCCCTGATCGGCGGCGATGCGTCGCAGATTCGTGCCGCCGGCTAAACTTGCCCTGCTGGCCCTGGCCGTCTGTTTGGCGGCGACGCCGGCTTGGGCTCAGAACCAACCGGACGCCGCCGCCGCCGACCGCCGTTTGCGCGAACTGGAAGACCAGATCAAACGGTCGCAGGCCGAACATGCCGAAATCAAACGCAAGGCGCGGGCCATCTCGGACGAATTGTCCCATATCCGCGCCGACATGATCGCCGCCGCCCGCGCCGCCCAAGACAGCGAGGAATTGCTGTCGGAACTGGAACGCCAACTGGAGGAATTGAAAACCCTGGAAGGCGACCGCGCCAGCGCCCTGCAACGACGGTCGTCACAGATGACCGGGGTGCTGACCGCGCTGGAACGCCTGGCCTGGCGTCCGACCGAAGCGCTGATGGCGCAGCCGCAAACCCCGGCCGAGACCGTGCGCTCGGCCATCTTGTTGCGCTCGGCCGTGCCGCAGATCGAACGCTCGGTGCACGATCTCAAGGACGAGATCGACATCATGAGCAAATTGCGCGACGACATCACCAATCAGCGCCAGCGCATCGGCAACACCGCCGTGCGCCTGGATGGCGAACACAAGCGCCTCAAAGATTTGTGGGACCGCAAGTCAACATTGCAATACGCCGCCATCGCCGAAACCGAGGCGTCGGAACAGCGCGTGCGCCAACTCGCCGGCGAGGCTCAGGATTTGCGCGAATTGATGCAGCGTCTGGAACAAGAACGCCAGCGCCGCTTGCTTGAGGCCGCAACCAAGGCCGCCGCCGAAAAGGCCGCGCGCGAAGCCGAGATCGCCGCCAAAAAAGCCGCGCACGACGCCGAAATGGCAGCGCAAAAAGCCGCCCGCGAAGCCGAAATCGCCGCCAGACGGGCGGAAAAGGAACGCCAGGAACGCGAAATGGCCGAGGCCCGCGCCGCCCGCGAGGCCGAATTAAAGGCCCAGGCACAGGCGCGCGAGGCGGAAATCGCCGCGCAAAAAGCCGCCCGCGCCCATGAATCCGCCGCGCGCGAGGCCGCCGACGCCAAGCCGATGACCAGCGACAAGCCGTTCTCCGCGGCCCAAGGCAAGATGATCTATCCTGCCAAGGGCCGGGTGGTCGAACGCTTCGGCCAGCCCAACGAAGTGGGCGTCATCACCAAGGGCATCAGCATCGCCACCCGCAAGGGGGCGCAGATCATCGCCCCCTACGAGGGCCAGGTCGCCTTTGCCGGTCCATTTCGCGGCTATGGCCTGCTCTTGATCATCGAACACAGCGAGGGCTATCATACGCTGCTTGCGGGGATGGCCCGAATCGACGCCAATGTCGGACAAAAGCTGACAACGGGGGAACCCGTTGGCATCATGGGCGACGACGATGCCAAACCCGCTTTGTATATCGAGCTGCGCCGCCAGGGGCAGCCCGTTAACCCTCTGCCTTGGCTTACCGCACAGAAAAGTAAGGGTCACGGATGATTCGCAAGACCATGATTGCTGTCAGCACCACCGCGTTGCTGGCAACCTCGTTCCTGACGCCTGCTTGGGCGGCGGAGTCCAAGGAAACCTATCGCCTGTTGGATTTGTTCGCCACGGTGTTCGAAAAAGTCCGGGCCGAATATGTCGAGCCGGTCAAGGACGACGAACTGATCGAAGCCGCGCTCAACGGCATGCTGACGTCGCTGGACCCGCATTCCAGCTACCTCAACGCCAAGAACGCCAAGGACATGGACATCAACACCAAGGGCGAATTCGGCGGCCTGGGGATTGAAGTGACCATGGAAAGCGGCTGGGTCAAGGTGGTCTCGCCCATCGACGAGACCCCGGCCTTCCGCGCCGGCCTGCAACCCGGCGATTTCATCACCCATCTGGATGGCGAACCGGTTCAGGGGCTCAGCCTGTCGGAAGCGGTCGACCGCATGCGCGGCCTGGTCAATACCGACATCAAGCTGACCATCCGTCGCAACGGCAACGCGCCCTTCGACGTCAAGCTGACCCGCGCGGTCATCAAGATCCAGACCGTGCGCTCCCATGCCGAGGGCAAGATCGGCTATGTCCGCATCACCCAGTTCTCCGCCACCACCGACACCGATCTGCGCAAGCATGTCGATCAGTTGAAAAAGGATATCGGCAAGGATCTTGGCGGCTTCGTCGTCGATCTGCGCAACAATCCGGGCGGTCTCTTGGATCAGGCCATCGCCGTCTCCGACGACTTCCTGGAAAAGGGCGAGATCGTCTCGACCCGGTCGCGCAAGGCCGAAGACACCCAGCGCTTCAACGCCAAGCCCGGCGACATCACCGGTGGCTTGCCGGTGGTTCTGCTGGTCAATGACGGGTCGGCCTCGGCTTCGGAAATCGTCGCCGGCGCGCTGCAAGATCACCGCCGCGCCCTGGTCTTGGGCACCCGTTCGTTCGGCAAGGGCTCGGTGCAGACGTTGATGCCCTTGGGCCAATACGGTTCGATGCGGCTGACCACGGCACGCTATTACACGCCGTCGGGGCGCTCGATCCAGGCGGTCGGCATCGAACCCGACATCAAGGTGCTGCAATCCAAGGTCGAGCCGATCAACGTGCCGGAACGCGAACGCCGAGCCGAAGCCAACCTGCGCAACGCCCTGGCCAATCCCGACGCCAAGGCGGCCAAACCGGCCGAAGACGCCCCGGCCAAGGATGCCCCGGCGGCCAAGGACGAGGAAAAGCACGGCGATGCGCCGCCGGTGATCAAGATGGGTGATCCGGCTCAGGATTATCAATTGGCCCGCGCCCTTGACCTGATCCGGGGGCTGTCCCTGTACCGGGCCACGGCCAACTAAGCGCATGGATACGCTGGACGACGACGACCTGTTTTTGTTGCGGCCGATCGGTGTCGATGACCCGCCGCCGCGCCGCAGCATATCGTTGCGTCCATTTCTGGTCGTCCTGGCCGTCGCCGTTTTAGGCGGCGGCCTGGGCACCGGTGCTTATTTCCTGTCCAACCTGGATACCCGCGACGTCATCGGCCTGCTGGACGTGGCCGATCAGCCGCGTCTGGCTATTCAGATGCCCGGTCGCGGCGCCGCCAAAGGCCCGGCCATGCCGCCGGCCGACGAGGCCCCGGCCGCAGGCGGGCCGATGCTCAACCCCCCCGGCAGCCCCGGAACCGATAAGGCCCCCACCGAAGCGCCCCCCGCTGTGGCGGCGGTCAGCGTCCCGCCATCACACGAGGCCCCCAGTCAAAGCCTGGTCCCGCCCGTCCAGATCGACGCCAAGCCGACAATCGCCCCGGTGATCGCCCCCGAGGCCCCGCCGGCGCCGATCATCGTCCGTCAGGAAACGCCGCAAGGTCCCTTGCGGCCATTGCCGCGCGCCATCGACAAGCCGCCCAGCTATGCCGCCTTGCCGGTCATCGCCGTCAAGCCCAAACCCCTGGGCGCGGTGCCGGCCGACGGCATGACCCGCCATTCGACTTTTGGTCCGCTGCCGGTGATCGCTTCGGATGGCCGGCAATCGTGGCAGGTCTATGCCCGCCCCTTCGAATCCAAGGACAACAAGCCGCGCTTAGCGATCATCGTCGGCGGCCTGGGAATGGACAAGGAAGCCACCGACATCGCCATCGAGCGCCTGCCGCCCGATGTCACCTTGGCCTTTTCCCCCTATGCCGGCGGCCTGGATAATTGGGTGAAAAAGGCCCGCGATGCCGGTCATGAGGTGCTGCTGACCCTGCCGGTGGAAGAATCGGGCTTTCCCGCCCGCGACCCTGGCCCTTGGGGCCTGACCACCTCGGCCAGGGCCGAAGATAACGCCGAAAAACTGCAAAGGGTGCTGGCGCGCACCGCCGGCTATGTCGGCGTGCTGGCGCAAGACGGTCCCTTCACCAAATCCAAGCAGCTTGCCCCCATCCTCGCCATGCTGAAGGAACGCGGCTTGCTGTATGTGGGCAACGGCGCCGATGCCGATCCCAAGCCGCCCTCCGTCGCCTTGGCCGGCATCTTGGACAGCGAGGTGTTTCGCGATGCGGTGGAAAGCCGGCAAAAGGCCGTGGCCGGACAAGTCCGCGGCAAGGGACCGCAAGCGGTTCTGGCCAGCGCCCGCCCCGCCACCTTGGAAAGCATGATTCCCTGGCTGGGTTCATTGGCGGCCGAGGGCGTTCTCTTGGCCCCCGTTTCCGCCCTGATCGGGCCGCAAGGAGGAAAGTCGTGAGCAAACAATTGCCGCTGTCCCAGCGCCCCTATCGCCCTGGTGTCGGCATCTTGTTGTTCAATGCCCAGGGCTTGGTCTTCACCGCCCGGCGCATCGACACCAAAGAAGTGGCCTGGCAATTCCCGCAAGGCGGTATCGACGAGGGCGAAGACCCGGCCACCGCCGCGACCCGCGAGATGCTGGAGGAGATCGGCACCAACAAAGCCGAGATGATCGGCGAAAGCGCCGGATGGATTTCCTATGACCTGCCCGCCGACCTGGCCGACAAGGTGTGGAAAGGTCGTTTTCGCGGCCAAAAGCAGAAATGGTTCGCCTTCAAATTCCTTGGCAGCGACGCCGACATCAACATCGACACCGAGCACCCGGAATTTTGCCAATGGCAGTGGATGCCCCTGGCCGAAGCCGCCGAGCGGATTGTCGCCTTCAAGCGGCCGCTATACCAGCAGGTCGCGGCGGAATTCGCCCCCTTGGCCGCCGCGCTGACCGCCTGAAACAGATGAAGCCGGCCGCGATCATCACCCTGGCCGCGCTCTCGGTCCTTGCGGCCGCGCCCAGCCAAGGCGCCACCTTGTGCACCATCGTTGCCGATGCCGTTTCAGGCGCGGCCTTGCACCAATCGGGCAATGGCTGCGATCTCCGGGTGCCTCCGGCCTCGACCTTCAAGCTGGCCCTCAGCCTGATCGGGTTCGATTCAGGGCTGTTGCAGGACGCGCATAGCCCCGCCCTGCCGTTCAAGCCGGGCTATCCCGATTATCTGCCGTCCTGGCGCGCCACCACCGACCCGACGGCGTGGATGAAGAACTCGGTGGTGTGGTATTCGCAGCAAATCACCGCGCAATTGGGCGAGGAAAGCTTCCGCCGCTATATCACCGCCTTCGCCTATGGCAACCAGGATCTGAGCGGCACTCCCGGCAAGCATGACGGGCTAAGCCGGGCTTGGCTCAGTTCGTCGCTGGAGATCTCGGCGCACGAACAGATCGCCTTTCTGCGCAAGATCACCCGGCGACACTTGCCGGTGGCGGCACATGCCTATCGGATGACCGAGCTCATCACCCGACTCGACGATGCCCCGGCGGGCTGGGACCTTCATGGCAAGACCGGAACCGGCGCGCCGGCCACGGCCGAAGGCGGCCGCGACTGGGACCGCGCCTATGGCTGGTTCGTCGGCTGGGCCACTCGGGACAACCGCACCGTCATCTTCGCCCGCTTGATCCAGGATGACGGCCGGCAAGAGATCAGCGCCGGCCTGCGCGCCCGCACGGCGATGGTGCGGGATTTGCCCGCCCTCATCGACGCCCGCTGACGGGGTCGCCGAACACATCGTTTTGACCCGACGCATTCGCCACTGAATACCGTGCGCCCCCGATTGCCGCCCCAATCCAGGCGGGGTATCATCCCCCCACCGGGGCGGCCCACCGCAAGAGAACACAATGGGCATGGAGCGGACGAGAATGAGTTCCGACATAACAGCACCCGAAATCGGACTGGAAGAGCGCTTTGGCTTTGGCGCCAATTGGCAACGCTTCCTCGACAAGGCCTTTTCACCGGAACGGGCCGAAGTCGCCCGCCGCTATCTGCTGGATTTCCTTGGCCTCAAGGATTTACAGGGCCTCAGCGTCATTGATATCGGCAGCGGCAGCGGCCTGCATTCCCTCGGCATGCATGCTTCCGGCGCCCAAAGCTTACTCAGCTTTGATTTCGACCCCAATTCCGTCGCCGCCACCAACAGCATGCGACAAGCCGCCGGCTCGCCGGCCAATTGGACAATCCGGCAGGGTTCGGTGCTGGATACCGATTTCATCGGCGGCCTGGGGACCTTCGATCTGGTCTATTCCTGGGGGGTGCTGCACCATACCGGCGATCAATGGCGGGCCTTGGCCAACGTCATCCCGTTGATGAAGCCTGACGGCCGCCTGTATATCGCCCTTTACAGCCGCGAGGCCCACCTCAACCCGCCGGCGGAATATTGGCTGGAGGTCAAGCAACGCTATGTCAAGGCTGGTCCATTGCGCCGCCGCGCCATGGAAATCCATTATATCTGGAACCACCTGTGCCGGCGCAGCGTCAAAAAATTGCTTGGCCTGCCCAAGCTGCGCCGCGAATACATCCATTCTCGCGGCATGGAAATGATGACCGATATGCGGGATTGGCTGGGCGGTTGGCCGATGGAGTTTTCGACCATCCGCGAGGTCATCACCTTTGGCGAACAGCACGGTCTGGAATTGGTCCACATCATAACCGGCGAAGCCAACAGCGAATATTTATTCGTTCGCGCCGGTATGGCGGCGGCGCTGGGCTATCCGCCGCGCCATGCCGCCTTGAAGCATTTTCTGCTGTTGACGGCGCTGGCCGACCTGGGGCAATTGCCGGACCGTCCGTTCTACATCCATGGCACCGCCTTGGGGGCCCAGGCTTTGCTGGCGGCAATCCGCAAGGCCGGCATCCCCAATCTGGCCGGTTTCATCGACATGGAGCGTTCCGGCGAAATGCAGGGCTTGCCCATTCACCGCGAAGACGAATTCGCCGCCTTCGCCGCCGCCGATACCCCCATCGTGCTGTCCACCCGTTACGTCCGGGAAAACATCATCCGCTTGTTCAGTCTTGGTTATTGCAACATCCTCAATGGCCACGAATTGGCTATTTATTTGTACAACGCCAAACCCTGACGGTCATTTCCATGTCGCTGCCCCCCGCCTTCACCATCGCCCCCATGCGCGCCGACGAAGTGCCGATCTTGGAAGAATGGGCGGCGCAAGAAGGCTGGAACCCCGGTCTGGCCGATCTGGCCATCGCCCATGCGGTCGATCCCGATGCCTTCATCGCCCTGCGTCAGGGGGGTGAACTGGTCGGCGGCGGCACCATCTTTTCCTATTCCGCCGGCTTCGGCTTCATGGGCCTGTTCATCATCCGCGCCGATCTGCGCGGCGGCGGCCTGGGGGCGCAATTGTGGCACCACCGCCTGAACCTGCTGCGCCGCCGCCTTGTCCCTGGGGCCAGCATCGGCATGGACGGCGTTTTCGCCATGGCGCCGTTCTATGAAAAAGGCGGCTTCCGCCTCGCCCATCGCGATTTGCGCTTCGAAGGCGTCGCCCATGGGGTGACTGACCCGGCCATCCAAGCCTATCCCGAGATTTCCTTCGCCGAGATCGAGACTTACGATCACCGCTTTTTCCCGGTCTCTCGCGCCGCCTTTTTGCTGCGCTGGCTTGAACAACCGGGTGCCCATGTGCGGGGGCTGCGCCAAGGCGACAGCGTGGTCGGTTACGGCGTCGCCCGCCCCTGCCGCAGCGGCTTCAAGCTGGGACCGGTGTTCGCCGACAATCCGGCCAGCGCCGAACGCCTGATCGGCAGCCTGCTGGCGGCCATCCCCGGCGAAAAGGTGGCGCTGGATATCCCCGAACCCAATGGGGCCGGGCTGGAACTGGCGGCGAAATTCGGCTTAACCCAATCCTTCGGCTGTGCCCGAATGTATCACGGCCCCGCCCCGGATCTGCCGCTGGACGGTATCTTTGGGGTGACGTCGTTCGAGTTCGGCTGAGGGGATTAGGAAACCACAGAGGCACAGAGAGGTTTGTCGCGGGGTGATGCTGTCGCCCTCTGGCACCATCTCTCTGTGCCTCTGTGGGTCTTGAAACCGTCGTTCCCGCCCAGGCCGGAACCCAGGGGGTGCACCACCGATTTTTCCGCGACTCCCTGGATACCCGCCTGCGCGGGTATGACGGGATGGAACGCGCTTGAGGCCCTGCCCCGACAACATCAGCCGCAACGCGTCAGACATCACCCTTTTCCGCCATTTTCTTTTCCACCGCCGCCAATTTCCGCTGACATTCTTCCAGCAACTTTTGGTCATCCGCTGCCAATTTACCCTGGCCGTCGAGCGTTTGCAGCCGTTGGATGGCAGCACGATAGCCAGCCTGGGCGATCGCCAGATGCCCGAATTGATCATCGCAGACCGCGTTGTCACGGCGGGCATAGGCGACGGTTGTCTGCCATTGGGCATTGCGTGGATCGAGGCTGGCCAGCCGCTCGGCCAACACCCGATATTCCACCGCACAGGCGCGGGCTTGCTGCCAATCATCCTCCATTCGAGCAACCAGCCCTAACCGAGTCCAGCATTGGCCCAATTGATACAACAACTCGGTATTGACGGGGTCATCCGCCAGTAAGTCTTGGCTGATGCTTATGGCCTCGGTCAGGGCTATCTTGGCCTCCGTCCATTTCCCCTCCTCCAGGCATACTGTTCCCAGGAGGATATCGCTCCGCGCCAATTGCTTCTGTCCGTCAACGCTGGCTGGATTGTTGTCATGAAACCGGCGGCTGATGGTCACCGCCTCGGTAACATGGCCCCGCGCCTCTTCCACCTCCCCCCGTCCCAGACAAAACTGCCCGAGACGCCGCAGACTGACGGCCAGATTCGATTGCTTCCGCGAATTTTCCGGCTCGGCGGCGGCAAGCTCTCGGCTGATCTGCAAAGCCTCCATACAAACGGCTTTGGCTTTGGGCCAATCACCATGGGCGCTATGGGCATACTCCAGAACTTCCAAGGCCAAGCCTTCTTGCTCGCGGTCGTTTTGTTGGCGCGCCAGCCGCAATGCGGTTTCGGCGTCCCGCCGTGTGCCAGCCCAATCCCCCTGACTGGACTTCACCCGTGCCCGCAACACCCAGGTCCAGGGTTTGCTTTCGTCGGCATCGGCCAAATGATCGGCGGCCTGGCCGCTGTCGCCACGCAAAATCGCCTGTTGGGCCAAGGCCCAAATGTCGATCTCGGTCCGCTGGGATGCCGGCTTAGCCGCCGCCTGTTGAGCGGCTGCGGCGATGGAGGCCTTATCGTCCGGGGTGAAATTCTCTGGGGCGGTGCCGGCGGCTTTGAGCTCTGCCGCCTTGCTCATCACCTCGCCATGGCCTTGCCGCACCTCTTTCAGCAAGGCTTCAACCTCGGTTTTCGCTTTGCTGACCTCCCCCAGCATCTCGCGCAACGTCTCGCGGGCCTCGGCCTTGGCGATCGAAACCGCCTTCCAAGCGCCCAACAAGGCAACAGCCGCGATGAAGATGCCGCCGATGGCAATGGTCAGGTTCAGTTGCGACAGCACCTGATCCACATGGCTGTTTTGCTGATTGACGGTCAGTTCCAGACTTCCGACGCGGTCGAGCAGGCGGGTTTCCACCCGCATCGCTTCGCTCTTGGCGTCGTCTTTTTGGCTTTCCTGCCTTTGTTCCAACAGCCGCAAGCGGGTTTCGACGGAATCACCCGGCGCGGCGGCAGCCGCGACTGGAAGCAACAGCAAAAAGACGAACAGCGAAACACGCATGACCAAGCCTTGAGTGTCATTACCGACATCCCACAGCTTATGCGCGATTTTGGAGAAAGCAACGGGATGCGCGAAGGGGCAAGCCCCTTCGCTTTACTTTATCCCGTTACCCCTCGGCGTTGGCCCCGTGCTTCCAGCGCAATATCGGCTGGCGGGCGGCCAAAGTCTCATCCAGACGGCGGCGCGGGGTCAGGCGCGGGGCGGCCTTGAAGGCCTCGGCTTCGCTGTTCTTGGCCTTGGCGGCCAGGGCGCGGATAACGGCAATAAAGCCGTCCAGGGTTTCCTTGGCTTCCGACTCGGTCGGTTCCATCAGCAGGGCGCCATGGACGACCAGCGGGAAGTACATGGTCATGGGGTGGAAACCTTCGTCGATCAGCATCTTGGCGAAATCCAAGGTGGTGACGCCGCTATCCTTCAAGAAGCGGTCGTCGAACAGACATTCATGCATGCAGGGGCCGTCGAACGACGCCGACAGCACGTCCTTCAGCGACGCCAACAGGTAATTGGCGTTAAGCACCGCATCCGAGCTGGTCTGGCGCAGGCCGTCGGCGCCCATGGACAAGATATAGGCGAGCGCGCGGACGAAGACGCCGAACTGACCGTGATAGCCCTTGACCCGGCCGAACGGCTTGGCGCCCGGCGCCTGTTCGGCATGTTCCACCAGTTCCAGACCATCGGTGCCATGGACGACGAAGGGAAGCGGCGCGTAAGGCGCCAGCTTTGCCGACAGCACGGTCGGGCCGGCACCGGGACCGCCGCCGCCATGGGGGGTGGAAAAGGTTTTGTGCAAATTGATGTGCATGGCGTCGATGCCCAAATCGGCCACTTTCACCCGGCCGACGATGGCGTTGTAATTGGCGCCGTCGCAGTAAAAGAACGCCCCGGCGTCGTGGGTGATCCGGGCGATTTCCAGGATTTCATCCTCGAACAGACCACAGGTGTTGGGATTGGTGACCATGATGCAGGCGACATCGGGGCCGAGCTTGGCCTTCAACGCCGCCACGTCAACGCGGCCTCGCTCGTTGGCCGGCACCGGATCGACGCTATAGCCGCACATGGCCGCCGTCGCCGGGTTGGTGCCGTGGGCCGATTCGGGCACCAGAACGCGGGTGCGCCGGCTGTCGCCGTGATCATCGTGATAGGCGCGAATGGCCATCAGACCGCACCATTCGCCATGGGCGCCGGCGGCCGGGCTCATGGCCAAGGCCGGCATGCCGGCCAGGCCCTTCAACCAATGGGCCAGCAGGTCGATGACCTCCAGCGCCCCTTGCACGGTGGATTGCGGCTGGAACGGATGCAGATCGGTCAGGCCGGGAATACGGGCCATCTTTTCCGACAGACGCGGATTGTGCTTCATGGTGCACGAGCCCAGCGGATAAAAGCCGGAATCGATGCCGTAATTCTTTTGGCTCAGCCGGGTGTAGTGGCGGACCATCTGCGGCTCGGACAGATCGGGCAGGCCGATGGCGCCTTGCCGGGCCAGCCCGCCCAAACGATCCTCGTCGACGGGGCCGGGATCGGCGATATCAACGCCGATACGCCCCGGACAGCCTTGTTCGAAGATCAGCGGCTCTTCCAGCATCAGACCGCGATTGCCGGAAATGGTGGTGATCTCGGTCATCTTACAGCCCCTCGTTCAAGGCGGACACCAGCGCGGCCATGTCGTCTTGGCTGTTGGTCTCGGTCGCCGCCAGCAACAAGATCGGACGCAATTCCGGCCAATGCGGGTAAAAGCGCGAGGCGGCGACGCCGCCAAGGATGCCCTTGGCCGCCAGCTTTTCCACCACCTCGGCGGCATCGACGTCGTCGCCCAGATAAAGGGCGAATTCGTTGAAATAGGTCTGGCTGATCACCTTGGCGCCCGGGACCCGGCGCAGGCTTTGTTCCAGCCGCACCGCCTGCGCATGGTTAAGCTTGGCCAACCGGGTCAGGCCGGTTTCGCCCAGCAGGGTCAGATGCATGGTGAAAGCCAGCGCGCACAGGCCGGAATTAGTGCAGATGTTCGACGTCGCCTTTTCCCGGCGGATATGCTGCTCGCGCGTCGACAGCGTCAGGACGAAACCCCGTTTGCCGTCCTGGTCCACTGTCTGGCCGCACAGCCGGCCGGGCATCTGGCGAACGTATTTTTCCCGCGTGGCGAACAATCCCAGACCGGGGCCACCGAATTGCAGACCCATGCCCAAGGATTGCCCCTCGGCCACGACGATGTCGGCGCCCATGGCCCCAGGCGGGGTGATCAGGCCCAGGGAAACCGGCTCGGCCACCGCCACCACCAGCAGCGCGCCGACTTCGTGGCAGGCATCGGCCAGTTGGGTCAGGTCGCGGATACCGCCGAAGAAGCCGGGATTTTGCACGATCAGACAGGCGGTCCGCGAATCGACGCGGCCCATCAGATCCTCGAAACCGAAGGGATCGGGGGCCAGCGCCTCGATTTCCAGCCCCTGATGCTTGGTCACCGTCTCGGTGGTCTGGACGTAATGGGGGTGCAGGTTGCCCGACAGGACGATCTTTTTCTTGCGGGTCACCCGTGCCGCCATCACCGCCGCCTCGGCGCAGGCGGTGGCGCCGTCATACATGGAGGCGTTGGCCACCTCCATGCCGGTGATCATGGCGACCTGGGTCTGGAACTCGAACAGATATTGCAGCGTACCTTGCGACACTTCCGGCTGATAGGGGGTATAGCTGGTCAGGAACTCGCCCCGAGTCAGCAATTGGTCCACCGCCGCCGGCACATGGTGGCGGTAAAGCCCGGCGCCGATGAAGAACGGCGCGCAACCGGCCGACAAATTCTTGCCGGCCATGCGGGTGAACACGCGCTCCACCGCCATCTCGCTTTGGCCGGCCGGCAGGTCGATGGGCTGGTCCAGACGGGCGGCGGCCGGGACGTCCTGAAACAGGCAATCCACGTCCCGCGCACCGATCGTGGCCAGCATGGCGCGACGGTCGGCCTCGGTATGGGGCAGATAGCGCATGGTCGGTTTTTCCTTATTCCAGACCGGCGACGTATTCGTCATAAGCGGCGCGATCCATCAGCCCTTCCAATTCGGTCGGATTGGACAGCGTCAGCTTGAAGAACCAGGCCTGATCCTCGGGGCTTTCGTTGACCAGGGCCGGCTGGTCGGCCAGCACCGCGTTGCCGGCGGTCACCGTGCCGGAGACGGGGGAATAAACCTCGGAGGCGGCCTTGACCGATTCGACCACGGCGGCATCACCGCCCAACCTCAGCTCGCGGCCGCTTTCCGGCACTTCCACATAAACGATGTCGCCGAGCGCGTGCTGGGCGTATGCGGTGATGCCGACGACGCCAGTATCGCCGTCAACCTTGATCCATTCATGGTCCTTGGTGAAGTACATGCTCATGATGCTCAACCCTTGTGATAAGAATGGGGAACGAACGGCAGCAGCGCCACATGGGCGTCCAGCGCCTTGCCGCGAACGACCAGCTTGACCGGCATGCCGGGCACGGCGAACCCGGCGGGAACATAGCCCATGGCCACCGGGCCATCGGCCGAGGGGCCGAAACCGCCCGAGGTGATCTCGCCCAACGGCGTGCCATCGACATCGGTGATCTGGGTATGGGCACGGGCCGGCGCCCGACCATCGGGCTTGATGCCGACGCGCAGGCGCGGCGCGCCTTCGGCCAATTGCTTTTGAATGATGGCGGCGCCGGGAAAGCCGCCTTGTTCACGCCGGCGCTTGCCGATGATCCAGTTCAGCCGGGCCTCGACCGGGGTGGTGGCGGTGTCGATATCCGAACCGTACAGGCACAGCCCGGCCTCTAAGCGCAGGGAATCGCGGGCACCCAGGCCGATGGGGGCGACGCCCTCCGCGGCCAACAGGGCGCGAGCCAGCTTTTCCGCCTCGGCGTTGGCCACCGAAATCTCGAAGCCATCCTCGCCGGTATAGCCCGAGCGGGTCACCAGACAGGGAATCCCGGCCACCGCATATTCGGCGATGGACATAAACCCCTGGGCTTCGGCGCCGGGGGCCAGTTTGGCCATCACCGCCGCCGCCTTGGGGCCTTGCAGGGCCATCAGCGCCCGCCCATCCAGGCGCGTCACCGTCGCCTTGCCGGCCAGGGCCGCCGCCATGTGGGCGAAATCGGCGTCCTTGCAGGCGGCATTGACCACCAAGAACAGCTTGGTCGGCGACAGCTTGGAAATCATCAGATCATCCAAGATGCCGCCGGCATCGTTGGTGAAGACCGAATAGCGGGTCCGGCCAACCGCCAATCCCTGTACGTCGCCAGGAACCAACGTCTCCAGCAAGGCGGCGGGGTCATCGGCCTCGATGGTGACCTGGCCCATGTGGGAGACGTCGAACAGGCCGGCGCTTTTGCGGGTGTGCAGATGCTCGCCCAACACCCCCAAGGGATATTGCACCGGCATGGCATAGCCGGCGAAAGCAACCATCTTGGCGCCCAATTCCCGGTGCAGGGCATCCAGCGGCGTGGTCAGCAGAGCGGTGTCGGACATGATGGTTCCTTAACAGACAGCGGGAATCGCACTACGGGCGTCAGCCCGGTGCCCCCCTCTGTCTTGGAACCTGAAAGATTCACCCAGGAGCCTGGGCTTACATCGTCGGTGGGGTGGCTCTCGCCACCCGCTTTCCAGAGCTTTATCCCCCCGCTGGTCCTGTTGCCTGAGAGTTTCCAGGGGCGGTTGCTCCTTCGGCGGTGGGCGTTACCCACTCTCTCCCGGCGGGGATCGTCTGAGAGCAGAATGTATCGGCCCCCAGACGCAAGTCAATACTTAAGAAAAGGTTTACTGCCGCGCCTTGCGATTGGCCTCCAATTCGTCGGCACTGGTCTGGAAACCCAGATAAATCTCGTATTTCTGGATGATGTCCTTGTCCTTGACCGGAACCCGCATGACCACCGATTCATCGGTGTGGCGCACGTAATTCACCCCCTCGGGGAAGGTGACCTCGACCGGGAACACCACCTTGGCGCTGGGGGCGGGGTAATACAACGGCACCGCCAGGAAGTAGTCGAAATTGGCCTTGCGGTCGTCATCGGCCGGACCACGGGTCAGGTTGAAGGTCACCTGGAATTCGACGATGGCGCCTTTTTCGTCATAGGTGCAATCACCGGTATAGCCCTGGATGTCGGCGCTGAACTCGATATCGGTGAGATCGCGGCCCTTGCCCGGCTTATATTTGGTCAGCGTCGCGGTGTCGCCCAGCAGGTAAATCGGCGGGCACGGCGGCGCCACCTTCTTTTCCAGCAGCGAGCACGAGGCAAGCAGGGGCAAGGCCAGCAAGGCGGCAACAGGGAGGACGAAGCGACGGATCATGATGGTCTTTCGAGAAAGCCGTTGAGGCCATATAGTCTGCACCAACATTAGTGAAGCGCGACCGGCGGCACAAGCCGCCATGCTGCCCCCGCGAACGGAAGTATTGATGACCAAGTCTCCGCTGACCATCGTTCTTGCCAGCCCACGCGGCTTTTGCGCCGGCGTTGACCGCGCCATCCTGATCGTCGAGGCGGCGATCGAGAAATACGGCACCCCGGTCTATGTCCGCCACGAAATCGTCCATAACCGCTTCGTTGTCGATACGCTCAAGGCCAAGGGGGCGGTGTTCGTCGACGAGCTGACCGAGGTTCCCGATGGCGTGCCGGTGGTTTTTTCCGCCCATGGCGTGCCCAAATCGGTCCCCCAAGCCGCTGATTCCCGCGGCCTGGATTATCTGGACGCTACCTGTCCGCTGGTCACCAAGGTCCACCGCGAGGCCGAACTGCACCACGAGATGGGCCGCCAAATCATCATGATCGGCCACAAGGGCCACCCGGAAGTGATCGGCACCATGGGCCAGGTGCCCGCTGGCGCCGTGCTGCTGGTGGAAAACGTCGACGATGCCGAAACGGTCAGCCCCGCCGCCGCCGACAAGCTGGCCTATATCACTCAGACCACCTTGTCGGTCGATGACACCATCGCCATCGTCGAGGTGCTGCGCCGCCGCTTCCCCGATATCGTCGGCCCGCGCAAGGACGATATCTGCTACGCCACCACCAACCGCCAAATCGCGGTCAAGACCATCGCGCCGCATTGCGATGCCGTGATGGTCATCGGCTCGCCTCAATCATCCAATTCCAAACGGCTGGTGGAAGTGGCCGCGCGCTCCGGCTGCGCCCATTCCATCTTGGTGGAACGGGCCGCCGATCTGGATTGGAACACGTTGGCCGCCATCAGCCGGCTGGGCATCACCGCCGGCGCCTCGGCCCCCGAAGTGCTGGTCGAGGAAGTCATCGCCGCCGCCCGCGCCCGCTTTGCCGTCACCATCGAGGAAATCAAGGTCACCGACGAAACCGTCGCCTTCAAGCTGCCTCCGCAATTGCTGTGACCATCCGCGCCGCCACCGCCGCCGATCTGGCCGAGATTCTGTGTCTGCTGCATGAACTGGCGGCCTTCGAGGGCGGCGCGGTCACCGCCCGTCTGGCTGATTTGCGGCAAGGCTTCGGCCAAGGCCGCTTCGAGGCGCTGGTGGCCGAACAGGCCGGCGCCCTCGCCGGTCTGCTGACGATCCTGCCCAGCTATTCGTCCTGGCGCGGTCAAAGCGGCGCGATCATCCACGATCTGTATGTCCGCCCCACCGCCCGTGGGCAGGGCCTGGGCAAAATGCTGGTGCGGGCGCTGGTGGCCATGGCCCCGGCACGCGGCTGGGGCCGCATCGATGTCAACGTGCTGGACTGGAACCAGCCGGCGCAGGAATTTTACCGTTCGCTTGGCCTTGTTCCGGCCGCCGGCTGGCAAATCTGGCGGATCGAGGGCGCGGCGCTGGAAAAGCCCTTCGCGGTGAAGTAGTTTGCCGGCCGGGCGTTGCTTAAGGACAGGGGCATGGCGGTCTATACCGAAGTTTCCGACGAAGAGATGCAGGATTTCATCGCGGGCTATGCGATCGGCGACGTGGTGTCCTTCACCGGCATCGCCGAGGGAGTGGAGAATTCCAACTTCCTGGTTCAGACCGAGACCGGCCCCTATATCCTGACCCTCTATGAAAAACGGGTGAACCCGGACGAATTGCCGTTCTTCATCGACCTGATGGAACATCTGGCGGCGCGGGGCTTGGCCAGCCCGACCCCGCTGCACGGCCGCGACGGCACTGTGCTGCGCCAATTGTGCGGACGCCCCGCCGCCATGGTCACCTTCTTGCGCGGCATGTCGGCCAAGCGCCTGACCACCGGTCATTGCGCGGCGCTGGGCGGCGCCTTGGCCGAGATGCACCTGAAGGGCGCCGATTTCGCGGCGACGCGGGCCAATAATCTGTCGGTCGGCGACTGGCGGCCGCTGTTCGAACAATGCCGGACCGGAGCCGACAGCCTGCGCCCCGGTCTCGACAGTTTCATCGCCGAACGCCTGGATGACCTGGAACGCCAATGGCCGCAGACCTTGCCGGTGGGGCTGATCCACGCCGACCTGTTCCCCGACAATGTCTTCTTCATGGCCGACAAGGAAACCAGACAGGAACGGGTCTCGGGCCTGATCGACTTTTATTTCGCCTGCACCGATTTCCTGGCCTATGACGTCGCCATCTGCCTCAACGCCTGGTGCTTCGAGCCGGATGGGGCGTTCAACGCCACCAAGGCCCGCGCCCTTTTGAACGCCTATCGCAAGGTCCGGCCGCTGACCGCCGACGAACTGGCCAGCCTGCCGCTGCTGGCGCAAGGCGCGGCCATGCGCTTTTTGCTGACCCGCTTGTATGACTGGCTCAACACCCCCGAAGGGGCCTTGGTCAAACGCAAGGACCCCCTGGAATATTACCGCAAGCTGCGTTTTCACCAAGGCATCAGCGGCCCCGGAGCTTATGGCATAGAATGACCGATATCGTCGAAATCTTCACCGACGGCGCCTGCTCCGGCAATCCCGGCCCCGGCGGCTGGGGCGCCATTTTGCGCTATAAGGGCACCGAAAAGGAATTGTGCGGCGGCGAGAACCCGACCACCAACAACCGCATGGAAATGATGGCGGTGATCAAGGCGTTGGAAGCCCTCAGCCGGCCCTGTCAAATCACCATCCATACCGACAGCCAGTATGTGATGAAGGGCATGACCGAATGGTTGCGCGGCTGGAAGGCCAAGGGCTGGAAAACCGCCGACAAGAAACCGGTGAAAAACGACGATTTATGGAAAATCCTCGATGCCGCCTGCGCCCTGCACCAGGTTCGCTGGCAGTGGGTCAAGGGCCATAACGGCCACCCGGAAAACGAACGGGCCGACCAGCTGGCCCGCGACGGCATCAAGATCATATTGGGCGGCTAATCAAGCGCGCTGATCCCCCATGCCAAGACACTTGCCTTGGCCAGAGGTAAACAAAACTGAGACCGCGATGCACATTGAAGTCATCACGGTCTAGGTGTTTAGTCCTCGTCGTCGTCGTCGAACAGACCAGTGGGGTAGCCGTCAAAACTGGTGGCGTTCTTTTCCCGCTGGTACTTGGCGATGCCGTCATCGCCTTTGCGGTCGGCCCATTCCGGCAACACCGTGCGCTGGGACTGCAATTCCATCAACGGCACCCCAAACCCGCACGAGGAATTGACGCTATCCACGTCGATGACGACGATCTGGCGCGCCGCCGGATAGGCTTTGAAGCGGCCGATCAGATCCGCCCATTCGCCGTCACGCGGATGCACCGAGCGGCCACGGCCATACAGGCGCAGGATTTTCGGTGCGCCGGCAAAGGCGCAGAACATGATGGTGATGCGGTCGTCCCGCAGCAAATGGGCGGCGGTTTCATTTCCGCTGCCGGTCAGGTTCAGAAACGCCACCCGGTTGGGCGTAAGCACGACGAAACTGTCGTCCAGACCCTTGGGGCTGACATTGATCCGCCCCTCATCCGGAGCGGTAGCGACGAAAAAAAGCGGCTGGGCGGCAATGAATGCCCGCTGCTCGTCGTTGATGCCGTCATAAAATTTGGCCATGGGTGCCTCACCAGCTTTCTGCCTGTGCTGCACTGACATAGCGGCGATAGCGCATATCCTCAAGCGCCATGTGCTCGATCAGGGTGGTAATCGTGTTGCGCACAACCACCATCAGTTCGGAAAAGCTCTCCGCCAGCCCCAGGCTTTCGGCCAAAGCGGTGACCGAAGCCATCAGCGCCCGGTGCTCGGCCTGATGATGTTCCAGATCGGGATAATTGACGCGGGCCAACAGCAATTCCTCGTCGCGGAAATGGCGGACCAGGGCGATGACGAAATTACGGTGGAAACGCTGCACCACCGAATGCGGGGCGCCGCGCGCCAAGGCGTCAACGACGGCGTTGACCTCGTCGAAAAAGGCGCGGTGCTGCGTGTCGATCAACACGTTGCCCACGATCAGGGCATCATTCCAGTGCATCTGCATGGGCCAAGCATCGGCCCAAGACGCCCGCCAGCGCCGTGACCCTGGTCAAGTCAGCCCAGCCGCGTCCCCACCGGGATGGCAAAGCCGCGCAGCAGGTCGGCGGCATTCATCGGCCCCTTGCCCGCCCGCTGCACCCGCAGCAAGCGCAAGGCGCCATCGCCACAGGCGACGCACAATCCTTCGTCCAGCACGGTGCCGGGGGCGCCCTGCCCTGTGTCCACGCCCGCTTCCAGCACCTTCAGCCGTTCTTCCCCCACCTGGCACCACACGCCGGGCCACGGCGTCAGTCCGCGCACCTGGCGTTCCAATTCAATTGCCGGCCGGGTCCAGTCCAGCCGGCCTTCATCCTTGCTCAGCTTATGGGCATAGGTAACGCCGGATTGCGGCTGCGCCACCGGCGCCAACCCGTCATAGCCGGCCAGCGCCGCGACGATCAGCCGCGCCCCCATCTCGGCCAGTTGATCATGCAAGCTGGCGGCGTTGGTGGTCGAAGTGATCGGCAGGCGATCAACCAGCAGCATGGCGCCGGTATCAAGCCCGGCATCCATCTGCATGATGGTCACCCCGGTTTCGGCATCGCCGGCCAAGATCGCCCGCTGAATCGGAGCCGCGCCGCGCCAGCGCGGCAGCACCGAGGCATGGACGTTCAAGCAGCCCCGGCGCGGGGCGTCCAAGACGGCTTGCGGCAGAATCAATCCATAGGCGGCAACCACCGCCATATCCAGATCAAGCTCGGCAAAGGCCTGTTGCTCGGCTTCGGATTTCAGGGATTTGGGCGTCCGCACCATGATTCCACGGGCGGCGGCGAAGGCGTGGACCGGGCTCAGCTGTTCCTTGTGGCCGCGCCCGGCCGGACGCGGCGGTTGCGCATAGACGCAAGCCACGTCGTGACCGGCGTCAAGCAAGGCCGAAAGGATCGCGACGGAAAAATCCGGTGTCCCCATGAAGGCCAGACGCATCTCAGCCGGCTTCCTTCTTGGCCTTCAGCAGCTTGCGCAAGATCATGTTGCGCTTGAGCGACGACAGATGGTCGATGAACAAAACCCCGTCCAGATGATCCATCTCGTGTTGCAACACCGTCGCCAACAGGCCGTCGGTTTCCAATTCCTTTTGTGCCCCAGCTTCATCCATATACCGCACCTGGATGACGCGGGGGCGGACCACTTGGCCGTAATGTTCGGGGACCGACAGGCAGCCTTCTTCATAGGTGTTGTCGTCGTCGGAAACCCAGACGATTTCCGGGTTGACCATGCGCACCGGCTGGCGGTCGTCTTCGTTACGGCCGATATCGGCGACGATGATCCGTCGGCTCACCGCCACCTGCGGCGCCGCCAGACCGATGCCGGGGGCGGCGTACATGGTTTCCAGCATGTCGTCCATCAAGCTGCGCACGCCGTCATCGACCTGGGCGACGACAGCCGCCTTTTGCTTCAGGCGCGGATCGGGAGCGGTCAGAATGGACAAGATAGCCATGGAAACAGTCACCTTAGTGTAAAATTCTGGCTTTCAGATAGGGTGTCTGCCCCGGTGCCGTCAAGTTTTACACAAAAATCATCGCCCCATCCTTGCTGGCATCGGCCAGAAAAGTGACGATTCCGCCCTTGGCCAGCGGCACATCGGGTCGGAAATCGTCAGGGTCCATGCCCAGGGCCTTCACCCCCATCTCGCAGACCATGAAGGTCACGTCCAGGGCGACGCAGGCCGCCAGCAATGTTTCGAAATCGGCGACGTTCTTGTCCTTGAAGCAGCTATCCATGTCATGGGCGGATGATCCATCCGAACATTTCAGCCGTTTCCACGCCTGATCGCGTTCCAAGGCGCGCCCGGCCCACATGGTGAAGAACAAGGTTACCGGCGTATTAGAGGCCACCGCCGCCGCCGCCATCACCAAGGCATAGTGAATCTTGTCGAAATCGCCGGAAAAAACGACGATCGACACTTTATCGGGCGAGGTCTTGTCAGCCGCAGGCATGGGCGGTGCTCCGGTGGCCGGACAGATCGGTGATGGTCGGGTGGTCGCCGCACAACGGACAGCCGGGATCGCGCTTGACCCGAACGGTGCGGAACGCCACCGACAACCCGTCATAAATCAACAGCCGGCCGCTCATGGATTGGCCGATGCCCAGGATTTCCTTAAGCACCTCGGTCGCCTGCAAGCTGCCCAAGGTGCCGGCAATGGCGCCCAACACCCCGGCCGAGGAACAGGTCGGGATGGTGCCTTGCGGCGGTTCTTCGGCATAGATGCAGCGGTAACACGGCCCATCGGGCTTGAACGTCGATAATTGGCCGTCAAAGCGCAAGATGGCCGCCGACACCAAGGTTGCCCCGGCGAAATGACAGGCATCGTTGACCAGGAAGCGGGTGGCGAAATTATCCGAACCATCGGCCACCAGCGGATAATCGGCGATGATGGCGGCGGCGTTGTCCTTGTTCAGGCGGGCGCGGATGCGTTCGATCCTGACATCCGGGTTCAGCCCGGCCACCGTCTCCGCCGCGCTGTCCACCTTGGCCCGGCCGATGCTCGCGGTGCTGTGCAAAATCTGACGTTGCAGATTGGACAGGTCGACGACGTCGTCATCGACCACCCCGATGGTGCCGATTCCGGCGGCGGCCAAATATTGGATCAGCGGCGACCCCAGGCCGCCGGCGCCAATGACCAGAACCCGCGAATCCAGCAGCTTGGCTTGGCCTACCCCGCCCACCTCGGGCAGGATGATGTGGCGGGCATAGCGGTTAATCTGGTCTTCGCGGAAATCCATATCCCGGTGCTCCCGACCCCGCGCAACGGGGAAGAACAAGGGACCGTTGCGCGGGGGATATCACGAATTACTCGAACAATGCCGTCGACAGATAACGCTCGGCGAAGCTGGGCAGAATGACGACGATCAACTTGCCGTCCATATCGGGACGAGCGCCCACTTCCAAAGCCGCGGCGATGGCCGCGCCCGACGAAATGCCCACCGGCAAGCCTTCGACCTTGGCCGCCTTGCGGGCGTTGACGAAGGCGGTTTCGTTGCTGATTTGCAAGATTTCATCGATGACGGCGCGATCCAGATTGCCCGGCACGAAGCCGGCGCCAATGCCTTGGATCTTGTGCGGACCCGGCGCGCCACCCGACAATACCGGGCTGTCCTCGGGTTCCACCGCGATGATCTTGATATTGGGGTTCTTGGCCTTCAGCACCCGGCCGATGCCGGAAATGGTGCCGCCGGTGCCGACGCCAGCAATCACCGCATCGACCTTGCCGTCGGTGTCGTTCCAGATTTCCAGGGCGGTGCTGGCTTCGTGCGCCGCCGGGTTGGCCGGATTTTCAAATTGCTGGCACATGACGGCGCCGGGGGTTTCGCCGACCAGACGTTCGGCTTCCTTGACCGCGCCGGTCATCCCCTTGGCCGCCGGGGTCAACACGATTTCGGCCCCCAGATGGGCCAGCATCTTGCGCCGCTCAATGCTCATGCTTTCCGGCATGGTCAAAATCAGGCGATAGCCCTTGGCGGCGCAGACGAAGGCCAAGGCGATGCCGGTATTGCCCGAGGTCGGCTCGATCAAGGTGGCGCCAGGCTTGAGACGGCCATCCTTTTCGGCGGCTTCGATCATGGCCAGACCGATGCGATCCTTGACGCTGGCCAGCGGATTGAAGAATTCGCACTTGCCGACGATATTGGCCTTGGCGCCCGCCTCGGCCGCCAGCTTGGACATGCGCACCAGCGGGGTGGCGCCAATGGTGTCGACGATCGAATCGTAGATGCGGCCGCGGAACTCGCTCATCGTATTTTCCTCGTTTTCGCTGTAGTTCACAACATATCTACAGTTTGGCAAGCTTAGATTATGAAGTCCAGCTTGGAATGTGCTTCCGACGGAATGCCGGTCTTATAGGACCGCATACACAGATCATCGAAGGTGATGGCATCCAAGCGATTCATGATTTCTTCGGTCAGGTCGCCCCACATGGGGCGAATGACCTTGGCACCAAGATCCGAAGCCGGCACGTCTTGAAACGGATCTTCCGCCGTTTCCATGGCGCGGACCACGCGGACCACCTCCCCCACCGAGATGCGGCGACGCTCGCGCGCCAGCCGATACCCGCCCTTGGGGCCGCGCACGCCGACCAAGAGACCCGAACGCACCAATTGTTGCAGGGTCTGTTCCAGATAACGGCGGGGGATCGCCTGCCGACGGGTGATCTCGCGGCTTTGCACCGGCTCGCCGCCGGCGTGATAGGCGATGTCGAGCACCGCCTCGATGGCGAACAGCATCTTTTTCGACGGACGCAGCATGGGATCTTCCTTAACTCAGGCCGGTGGAGCCGAAACCGCCGGCGCCGCGGGCGGTTTCGGACAATTCGGCCACCTCGGTCAATTGAGCCTGAACCACCGGGGCGATCACCATTTGGGCGATGCGCATGCCACGGGTGATGGTGTGGCCGGTCTCGCCGTGATTAATCAAAATCACCGCCAATTCACCGCGATAATCGGCGTCAATGGTGCCCGGCGCATTCAACACGGTAATCCCGTGCATCACCGCCAGCCCGGAGCGCGGCCGGATCTGAGCCTCGAAGCCGACAGGAATGGCCATGGCGAAACCGGTGGGAACACGCATGCGCTGCCCCGGCGCCAAGACGATGTCGGCGGGAATACAGGCCATCAGATCCAAGCCGGCGGCGTTGGCGCTTTCATAGCGCGGCAGCGGCAAGTCCTCGGCATGGGGCAAACGCTGGACGAGGACGGTGAGTTTCGCGGTCATGGGCTTCCCTTCAAAACATCGGCGATCTTCCAGGCCAGCCGCTCGGCCACGTCGGCCTTGGTGATGCGCGGCCAATCCTCGACGCCGCTGGCGGTGATCAAGTGAATTGAATTGAAATCACCGCCGAAGGTGCCGCTTTGCGGCGACACGTCATTGGCGACGATCCAATCGCAGCCTTTGCGCTGATGCTTGGCGCGGGCGTGTTCCAGGACCTTTTCCGTCTCGGCGGCGAAGCCGACCACCAGGCGCGGCCGCGCCGAGCCTTTTTCCGACAGCGTCGCCAAGATGTCGGGATTGGCGGCCAACTCAATCAGCGGCGCTTGGCCGCTGGCGTCCTTCTTGCGCTTTTCCTTTGACGCATTGGACACCGTCCAGTCAGCGACGGCGGCGGCGCACACCGCCACATCCATGGGCAGGCACCCCAGCGCCGCCCCCAGCATCTCGCGCGCGGTTTCCACATGGATGACCCGCATGTTGGCCGGATCGGCCAGTTTGACCGGGCCGCTGATCAAGGTGACGTCCGCGCCCAACCGGGCCAAAGCGGTGGCGATGGCGTGGCCCTGCTTGCCCGATGACCGATTGCCGATAAAACGCACCGGGTCGATGGGTTCATAGGTCGGGCCACTGGTGACCAGGGCCTTGACCCCCTTCAGCGGTCCCGCCGCCAGCAAGGTTTCGATGGCGGCCAGAATTTCCGCCGGCTCGGCCATGCGGCCCAACCCGCTTTCGCCCTCGGCCAGCATGCCGCTATTGGGGCCGACGGCGTGAACGCCGCGACTTTTCAGCAAAGCCATGTTGGCGCTGGTGGCGGCGTGCCCCCACATGCGGAAATTCATCGCCGGGGCCACCAAGATCGGTTTGTCGGTGACCAGCAAGGCGGTCGAGGCCAGATCATCGGCCAAACCATGGGCCATCTTGGCCAACAGGTTGGCGGTGGCCGGGGCCACCACCACCAGATCACAGTCGCGCGCCAGGGTGATATGGCCAATCTCGTGTTCGTCGGTCAGGGAAAAGGTGTTTTCGAACACCTTGTTGCCCGCCAAGGTCTGCACCGCCAAGGGAGTGACGAAATTGGTGGCGTTGCCGGTAAGGATGCAGCGCACGTCGGCGCCACGATCGCGCAAGCGCCGGATCAGCTCCAGCGATTTGTACGCGGCAATTCCGCCTGAAATGACCAGAAGTACGCGTCGGCCGTCGAGCACAGGAATACCCCACACATTTTACCAAAGGGCAAGTGTGGTTAACCTAACGCCTTCGCCAAAATCGCGCAAGTTTACTTAAGGACCAGCAAAACGCCCAAAACCGCGACTAAAACCCATGGCAACCACCCGATGGCGCGCTTGCCGCCCCCTTCGCCGCGCATGGCCTTGACGGTGTCGGGATGCAGCTTCAAGCCGCCATTCATCAGATTTGTATAGGCCTTTTCGGTTTCCGCCAGCACCCGCGGCAGGCGTTCCAGGCTGTGCACGACATTGACGACGCTGTCCTTGATGCGCGCCTGCGGCCCCAAATGCTGCATCATCCAGGTCTCGATCAACGGCCGGGCCAATTCCCACATGTTGATGCCCGAATCCAGGGTGCGGCCGACGCCTTCGGCCACCAGCATGCTTTTTTGCAGCATCAGCAATTGCGGCTGGGTCTGCATGGAAAACTGCTCGGTGATCTGGAACAATTGCCCCAACAGGCGAGCAATGGAGATTTCGTGCATGGGCTTGCCCATGATCGGCTCGGCGATCGAACGACAGGCTTGGGTGAAATTATCGACGCTTTTGTCGGGCGGGACGAAGCCGGCCTCGAAATGCACTTCCGCCACCCGACGGTAATTGCCGTTCAAGAAACCGACCAGCATCTCGCCAAGAAAGCGCCGGGTGCGCAGATCGACGCGGCCCATGATGCCGAAATCCACCGCCACCAGATTGCCGTCATAATCGACGAACAGATTGCCCGGATGCATGTCGGCATGGAAAAAGCCGTCGCGGAAGACCATGTTGAAGAAGGATTCGGCGGCCTTGCGCAGCACGTCATCCGGGTCGATGCCGGCGGCGCGGATGGCCTCGACCTCGTCCACCGGAATGCCGCTGACCCGCGCCAGGGTCATCACCCGCTTGGCCGTGCGCTGCCAATCCACCTCGGGGACGCGGAAGGATTCGTCCCCGGCGAAATTCTCGGCCAGTTCCGCCGCCGCCGCCGCTTCGAAACGCAAATCCATTTCCAGTTGGACTGAATCGGCGAAGGTTTCGACACTTTCCACCATGCGCAGGCGACGCAAGGACGGCTGGGTCAGCTCCACCCATCCGGCCAGCCAGCGCAACAGGTCGATATCCTTGCGGAACGCCTCGTCGACGCCGGGCCGCAACACCTTGACCGCCACTTCGCGGCCCTCGGTGGTGACGGCGAAATGGACCTGGGCGATCGAGGCGGCGGCCACCGGCACGTCGTCGAACCGGGCATAGACCGCGGCCAGCGGCTGGTCCAGATCCTCCTCGATGATGCTGCGCGCCAATGACGACGGAAACGGCGCCAACCGGTCCTGCAATTCCGACAGATCGGCGGTCATCTCGTCGCCCAACAGATCGGCGCGGGTGGACAGCGCTTGGCCCAACTTGATGAAGGTCGGCCCCAATTCGGTCAGGGCGGCGGCCAGGCGTTGGCCGGGGCGACCTTCATGCGTCGGCGCGCGCCCCAGGCGGATGATTTTGGAGGCTAAGGCGGCGATGGGCAGATCGACGACTTCAAGCGCGTCATGGCGCGCCAGAACCCGAGCGATGGTGAACAGGCGGTGCAGATTGCGAAGCGCGCGGATCATCGGTTAGATACGCCAGCCGGAATGAATGGCGGCGATGCCGCCCGACAGGTTGCGCACCTCGACGCGGGCGAAGCCGGCGGCGCGAACCATCTGCGCCATCTCGTCCTGGCTGGGGAATTTGCGGATGCTTTCCACCAGATATTGATAGGCCTCGGCATTGCCGGTGACCATGCCGCCGACCTTGGGCAAAACCTTGAACGAATACATGTCGTAAAATTCGCGCAGGCCCGGCACCACCACCTTGGAAAATTCCAGGCACATGAAGCGCCCGCCCGGCTTCAACACCCGATAGGCCTCGGCGATGGCGCGGTCCCAATGGGTGACGTTGCGCAGGCAAAAGGCGATGGTGTAGCGATCGACCGAGCCATCGGGAATCGGCAAGGTCTCGGCATTGCCGCACACCCAATTGATCTGGCTGGTGACGTTGCGGTCAACGGCGCGATCGCGGCCGACGCTCAGCATTTCCTTGTTGATGTCGCAGACGATGGCCGGACCGCCGCCGCGCTTTTTCCAGCCAAAGGCGATATCGCCGGTGCCGCCGCCCACATCCAGCAGGGTCTGGTTGGCCTGCGGTCGCAGCCAGTCGAGGAAATTGGCTTTCCACAGCCGATGGACGCCGACGCTCATCAGGTCGTTCATCAGATCGTACTTGCCGGCCACCGAATCGAACACGCCGCGCACCAGCGAGACTTTTTCGTCCTCGCGCACGGTCTTGAAGCCGAAATGGGTGGTTGCGGGGCCTTGGCCCAATTCTTCGTTCGTCATGATCGGGGCAGATTATCGCAAGCGCGAGGAACAGGCGAGCCTTGAGTTTTTGACAGCGCCTGACGGTTCAGGCAGCATCGCCCCATGCCCGAGCTTCCCGAAGTCGAAACCGTCGCCCGTGGACTGGCCGCTGTGTGGCCCGGACACCGATTCGTCCGCGTCGAGGCGCGGCGCCCCGATCTGCGCAAACCCCTGCCCACGGATTTCGCCGCCCGTCTGACCGGACGCATGGTCGAAAGCGTCGGTCGCCGGGCCAAATACCTGCTGGTGCGCCTCGACGGCGGCCTGACGCTTTTGGGCCATCTGGGCATGTCGGGCGCCATGGTCATCAGCAAGGGCCGCAACGAGCCGCCGGGACCGCACGATCATGTGGAATTCCTAAGCGACGACGGCACCATGGTCACCTATCGCGACCCCCGCCGCTTCGGCCTGATGGACCTGACCCTTGACCCGGCCAGTCACCCGTTGCTGGCCCATCTGGGGCCGGAACCGCTGGGGCCGGATTTCCATGAACAGGCCCTGGCCATGGCGCTTAACGGCAAGGACGCTTCGATCAAGGCGGCGCTTTTGGACCAGAACGTGGTCGCCGGCCTCGGCAACATCTATGTGTCGGAAAGCCTGTTTCTGTCCGCCATTGATCCCACCCGTCCGGCCGGATCGCTGAAACCCGGCGAAATCAACACGCTGGTGACGGCCATTCGCGCCGTCCTTGAACGCGCCATCGCCGCCGGCGGTTCGTCTTTGAAAGATCATGTGCAGCCCAATGGCGAATTAGGCTATTTCCAGCATTCCTTCACCGTCTACGACCGGGCGGGGCAAGCCTGCCCCGGTTGCGATTGCGACATCGCCCGGACCGGCGGCATCAAGCGGATTGTCCAATCGGGACGATCCACTTTCTACTGTGCGAAAAAACAGCGTTGATGGTATAGCCCTTGATCACCATGCGGACTTTCACCTCCCTTATGGGCGCCATCGCCCTGCTGCTGCTGTCCTTGGGGACGGCCCAGGCTCAGGGATTCCTGTCTGCCTACGAAGACCTGCCGTTGCCGCCGGGCATGACCGAGGTGACGGATTCCGGTCTTTCCTTCGACACGCCCGCCGGGCGCATCGTCGAAGCTTTCGCCCGGGGCCCGCTCAAGGCCGGCGAAATCATCGCCTTTTATGCCGCCACCTTGCCGCAACTCGGCTGGACCCGGGACAGCGACAGACAGTATCGGCGCGAAACCGAATTGCTGAAGCTGGACACCCAGGCCGAGGGCCGCAATGTCGTGGTCCATTTCACCATCGCACCGGAATAATCCATTCCAGAAGAGAGGCAACAGATGCCCTACGAAAATATCACCGTCGAGACCCGCGGCCCCGTTGGCCTGATCACCTTGAATCGCCCCAAGGCCCTGAACGCCTTGTGCGCAGGCCTGATCAAGGAATTGGGCGCCGCCCTTGACGCCTTCGAGGCCGATGGCGAAATCGGCGCCGTGGTCCTGACCGGTTCGGAAAAGGCTTTCGCCGCCGGCGCCGACATCAAGGAAATGCAGTCCAAGTCATACATGGACGCCTATCTGGCCGATTTCATCACCAATGGCTGGGAACGCATCACCACCTGCCGCAAGCCGATCATCGCCGCCGTCGCCGGCTATGCCCTGGGCGGCGGCTGTGAAGTGGCGATGATGTGCGATTTCATCCTCGCCGCCGACACCGCCAAATTCGGCCAGCCGGAAATCACCATCGGCACCATCCCCGGCGCCGGCGGCACCCAGCGTCTGACCCGTGCCGTCGGCAAGGCCAAGGCCATGGAAATGTGCCTGACCGGCCGCATGATGGATGCCGCCGAAGCCGAACGCGCGGGTCTGGTCAGCCGGGTTATCGCCGCCGCCGACCTGCTGGACGAAGCCCTCAAGGTCGCCGACCGCATCGCCTCCATGAGCCGTCCGGTGGTCATGCTGGCCAAGGAATCGGTCAACGCCGCCTTTGAAACCACCCTGACCCAGGGCATCAAGTTCGAACGCCGCCTGTTCCATTCGACCTTCGCCTGCGAGGATCAAAAGGAAGGCATGGCCGCTTTCGCCGAAAAGCGCAGCCCGGTGTTCAAGAACCGCTGATAAGGCGATCTTGACCCTGACGGCCCGCCGGACACATCCTGCGGGCCGTTTTTATGCCCATGAGTGTGGGTCATGTCAGAGATTGTCGCCTTTTGATCTCCGAGACCGTCAAGCGCCTGAAACGGCGCCGCCTGATCGCCTCAAGCGCGCGCGGTCCCGATCGGATGACCCGGTTGGGACTGACCGTTGTTCGACCGCAATTGGACAATTGTTAAGCCGGACCGATGGTGGCGGGCGTCAGCCCGTCACCATTTCCACCAACTTCGCCTTGACCGGTTCCGGGTCCAGATCGGCCAGATCATCCTGACGCAACAGACCGACACGGCCGCGCGGCGCGCACAGATCGGGATTGCTGGCGGCGGAAAACAGGACCAATGCCGGCGCTCCGGCCGCCGCAATCAGATGCATGGGGCCGGTGTCGTTGCCTAAAGCCAGCATGGCATGGCGGCCCAATCCCAAAATATCGAGAAACCCGGTTTTGCCGGTCAGGGCGATCGCCTGCGGGCAGGCCGTGGCGATGGCGACGATTTCCGCCCGTTCCTTGTCGGTCCCCAGCACCACCGGGGTAATGCCGCGCTGCGCCAACCACACCGCCACGGTGGCGAAATGGCCCGCCGGCCAGCGCTTGGCCGGACGATGCGGCGCTCCGCCCGGACAAAGCAGGGCAAAGGGATGGGGAAGGCCGAAACGGGATAAATCGGCCTCGGCCCAGGCTAGGTCGGCCGGCGGATAGGCGGCGATGCCGGCCATGGCCAATTGTTCCGCCTGACGCTCGGCCGTGTGCAGGAAATCGCGGCCGGGATTGGCATGCGGGTGGGAACATCCCGCCGCGATGCCCGACCATTCCACCCCCGGCCCCAGCAGGCGAAAATACCAGCCCGAGCGGTCGGACGTCTGCAAATCATAGACGCGGCCGAAACGGCCGCTTCGCAAGCGGGCGCGCAACGCCGCCAGCTTGCCCCACTGCCACAGCCGCGGCTTGTCGTCGATCCACACATGATCGAAGTAAGGCGAGGCCGCCGCCATCTCGGCAAAGGGCCGGGTCGTCAGCACGGTGATTTCCGCATCCGGGTGATGGGCACGGATGGCGGCAAAGGGGGCAAAAGCCTGAACGAAATCGCCCAAGGCCCCCAATTTTATCACCAATATCCGGCTTTTCACGCCCGCTCCGGATCAATCAGCCAATCTTGCTGCGCTACCGGCGCCGCCCCCGACAGAATTTCGGCATAGACGGTCAAGGTCTTGGCGCACATGGTTTCCTTGGTGAAATTGGCCCGCACGAAGGCTTGGCCAAGGTCGGCCATGCGCTGGCGATCCTCGTGCGACAGATCGAGAAAACGGCCGATGGCGGCGGCCAGGGCGTGCGGATCGTCCGGGGGGGTCAGCCAGCCGGTGCGACCGGCCAAAACACTTTCGCGCGGGCCGCCATGATCGCTGGCGATAACCGGCCGGCCCATGGCCTGGGCCTCGACCACCACCCGGCCGAACGCTTCCGGGTCGGTCGAAGCGGAAACCACCACGTCGGTCAGCATATAAGCGGCGGGCATGTCGTTGCATTCATCGACGATATGGACCACATGGGTCAGATCGCGCCGCTCGATAAGATCGACCAGTTCCTGACGGTAACCGGTGCGGCCCTGATCGGAACCGACCAGCAGGCACCGGACGTCGTGGCGTCCCAACACGGCCAGCGCCTCGATCAGCACCTTTTGCCCCTTCCAGCGGGTCAGACGGCCGGGCAGCATGATGACCGGATAGCCGTCGGGCAAACGCCAGCGATTGGCCAGTTGGATAATGCGTTCCTGACTGACCCGGTTGGGATCGAATTTGGTCAGATCGACCCCCCGCGGAATGACGCGGATGCGCTCCGCCGCCAGCCCATAGATGCGCCGGGCGTGTTCGGCGATGAATTCGGAAATGGCGATCACCCGTTCGCCCCGCACCATCACCGAATTGTACCAATGCTTGAGGCCGAACCCACCCAGATTATAGGTGCCGTGGAAAGTGGTCATGAACGGCACGCCAACCCGGTTGGCGGCGGCCAAGGCGCTCCAGGCCGGCGCGCGTGAGCGGGCGTGGACGATATCGACGCCGCGCTCGCGGATCAGCCGCTCCAAACGTTTGACATTGGCGCGCATGACCAGCGGATTCTTCGACGCCAACGGCATTTCCACATGCTCGGCGCCGGCGCGGATCAGTTCGCGCACCATGGGGCCGCCGGACGAAGCGACGATGGCTTTCCAGCCCGCCTCGCACAGGGCTTGGGCGACCTCGACGGTGCCGCGTTCGACGCCTCCGGTGACCAGGGCCGGCAGCACTTGCAGAACGACCGGTTGACGGACGGCGCTTTCGGCGGCATCGATGGGGGCAGTATCAGTTTCCGACATGGATTGGGGCAAGTTCATGACCATGGTTGAAGGCGGCGCAATATTAACACGCACGGACGGTGCGTCCATGGCATACCAACGCTTAGAAGGCAAGACGCCAGGGATCGTCTTCTTACACGGTTTCCATTCCGACATGGAAGGGACCAAAGCCTTAGCCCTGGAAAGCCTGTGCCGAAACCAGGGGCGCGCCTTTCTGCGCTTCGACCTGTTCGGCCACGGCAAAAGCTCGGGCCGGGTCGAGGACGGCTCGGTCAGCCGTTGGGCCGACGACGCCGTCGCCGCCCTGGATGAACTGACCCAGGGGCCGCAAGTCCTGGTCGGCTCGTCCTTGGGCGGGTGGATCGCGTTGTTGGCGGCCTTGCGCCGGCGTGACCGCGTCGCCGCGCTGGTCGGAATCGCCGCCGCCCCCGATTTCACCGAAGATTTGATGTGGGCCGAATTCACCCCCGAACAACGCCACGACCTGTTGGCCCAAGGCTATGTGATCCAGCCCAATTGTTACGAGCCGGAAAACCCCTGGACCGTGCCGCGGCTGTTGATCGAGGACGGCCGCAACAATCTGCTGTTGCGCGACACCATCAATCTGTTTTGCCCGGTGCGGCTGATCCAAGGCCAAAAAGACGCCGACGTCCCCTGGCAGACGGCGGTGAAAATCGCCGATTGCCTGGCCTCCGACGATGTGGAAATCACCCTGATCAAGGATGGCGACCACCGCCTCAGCCGCGACCGCGACCTCGCCCGCATGACCCGTCAGGTCGAAATCTTGATGGCGGGGCTGGCGTGAATACCGATTTTTTCCGCCGCACCGGCTTGGCCGAGATCATCACCGCCGCCGACTTGTCCGCCGTCGACATCGGTTCGCGCGGAGGCTTTGACCCCGACCTTTTGCCCATCGCCTGGGCGGTCGGCGGCATCGGCTTCGAGCCCGAGCCGCAAGCCTTTGCCGCGCTGCAAGCATCGGACCCGGCCCCATGGCGGTCCATCCGCTGGCTGCCCTCCGCCGTTGGTGAAAAGAACGGTCCCGCCACCTTGTGGGTGCCGCCCGACCCGGTAGGGGCGTCCTTGCTGGAACATGATCCAGCGGTGGGGCGCCGCTTTGGCCTGTCGCACCTGACCTCTGACTGCCGGGCCTTGGCGGTGGAAACCGTTACCCTGGATCACGCCTTGGACGGCCTGCCCGCACCGGCTTATCTCAAGCTGGATGTCGAAGGGGCGGAATTGTCGATCTTGCGCGCCGCCCCGCGCAGCCTGGCCTCGGCCGTGGCGATCAAGGCCGAAGCCGCCTTTGTCGCCGCCCGCAAGAACCAACCGCTGGTGGCCGACCTCGATCAGTTCATGCGCGGCAATGGCTTTGAGTTGATGGACATCATCCGCCCGACCCATTGGCGCAGCCGCCCGGTCGCCCCGCACCCTTATTCCTCGGCCGGGAAACCGGCCTATTCCCGGGGCCAGATCGGCCAATGCGATTTGCTGTATTTCCGCCGCCCCGAGGCGATCACTTCGCCGGAACAACGGCTCAAGGCCGGGCTGATCGCCATGGCCCTCGGTTATTTCGACCACGCCACGCCGCTGTTGCGACAGGCCGACCTGGATATCGAGCTTGTGGCCAAGGCTTCGCGCCGGATGGGCCAGCGCATCGCGCTGCGGCAAATGCGCGATAGCTTGCGCGACCTGGTTCCCTTGCTGCGCTCGTGGCTGGTCGGAATCCCTTAATCCCGACACGGATGACGGGAATCCGCGGTATCGCACACGTCGATGGCATCGGCGTAAGCGCGCCACTGCGCCAATTCGGCATCGGGAACCGGCACCGCGCCCAAGCCGAAGGGGGCGCCGCGCCACATGCGGCTGACCACATAAAGCGCCTCGCGGCCCCGGATGACGAAGTGCAGCACATAGGTGCCGTGGCCGTCGCCTTTGTATTTTCCGCAGGCGATGGTGCGCGAGCCGGCCTCGTAGCCGCTGACCCGTCCCAGACTGGACGGACCGGCGGCAGCCGCCTCGCAGACGCCGGCCGCATTGGAGACCGCTTGATCCAAGAACGCCTGCACCGTCAGCGGCACCCCGCGAAATGCCTGCACGCTGACCCGCCGGGTCCAGGTTTCGCCGGTTTCGTCGGCTGGGATCAGCTCTGTCGCCTCGCCGGTCTTGTCCGCGACCGCACTGAGAACCTTCCAATCGACCAGTTGCGGCACCTGCAAGCGTTCGGCGGCACCGGCCGGCGCGGCCACCGCGATCAAAGCCAAGCAAGCACTGACAATCCGCCGCATCACATCCCCCGACAAAGAGAAAAAGCCTAACCCGGCGGCGCCTGCCGCACAATCTTATCCCGTTCGCCCCAGGGGCTGGCGTTGAATTTTCAAAAACCCTGGCCCGGATAATGCGCGCCCCTTGACCTGAGATCGCCACGACGCATATAAAACTGAACCGTTCAGTTCAGGTCGTCCCCATGAAAAAGATCATTCTCCGCGTCGCCGCCCTTGTCGCTCTGTGTGCCGCCGTGTTTTTCGGCTGGCGCTGGTACGCCGATGGCCGCTTCATGGAATCCACCGATGACGCCTATGTGGAAGGCGACATCACCAACATGACGCCCAAGGTGGCCGGCCATGTGGTCGAAGTGGTGGTCGACGACAACCAGCGGGTCAAGGCTGGCGATGTGCTGATCCGCATCGACGACGGCGATTATCGGGCCAAGGCGGCCGAAGCCGCCGCCGTGCTGGCGGCGCGCAAGGCGACCTTGCTGCAACTCGATGACAAGGTCGCGGTGCAGCAGGCGGTGATGGCCCAGGCCGGGGCCGGCATTTCGGCGGCCAAGGCCGATCTGACCCGTTCCCGCCAGGATCTGGAACGGACCAGAAGTCTGGTCAAGGAAGACTTTGTCAGCCGCCAGCGCTTTGACACCCAAACCGCCGAGGCGGCCAAGGCCGCCGCCGGCTTGCAGGGCAGCAACGCCCAGGCCACCGCCGCCAAACGCCAGTTGGCGGTGTTGGAGGCCGACCGCGACGTCGCCGAGGCTCAGGTCACCCAGGCCCAGGCGCAACTGGATCTGGCCCAGGCCGATCTGGCCGCCACCATCATCCGCGCCCCGGTCGACGGCGTTATCGGCAACCGCGTCGCCCGCCTGGGCCATTACGTCCGCCCCGGCCAGCACCTGCTGTCGGTGGTGCCGGTGGACGAGGTGTGGATCGACGCCAATTTCAAGGAAACCCAGCTTGATCGCCTGCGCCCCGGTCAAAGCGTCACCATCATCGTCGACGCCTTTCCCAGCCAGCCGCTAACCGGCACGGTGACCGGGTTCTCGCCCGCCACCGGCTCGAAGTTCAGCCTGCTGCCGCCGGAAAACGCCACCGGCAACTTCACCAAGATCGTCCAGCGGGTGCCGGTGCGCATCACCATTCCCCATGACGGCCCATTGGCCGGCCGCTTGGTCCCCGGCTTATCGGTGGTCGTCAAGGTCGATACCCGGACCGGAGCCGCCAATTGAGTCCCGCCGATCCGCGCATGACCATCCGTCCCGAAGACCGGGTGGTCACTCCTCGCGACTGGATCGGCTTTTTCGCCATGGTCGTCGGCATGTTCATGGCCATCTTGGACATTCAGATCGTCGCCAGTTCCATCGCCCAAATTCAGGCCGGCATTTCCGCCTCGGCCGATGAGATTTCCTGGGTCCAGACCGCCTATCTGATCGCCGAGGTGGTGATGATCCCGCTGTCGGGATGGATGGCCCGCGTGTTTTCCACCCGTTGGCTGTTCCTGGCCTCGTGCCTGACGTTCACCGCCGCCTCCATTGCCTGCGCCTTTGCCTGGAGCATCGAATCGATGATCGTGTTCCGGGCCATCCAGGGCTTCTTGGGCGGCGCCATGATCCCCACCGTCTTCGCCACCTCGTTCCTGATGTTTCCGCCGCGGATGAGCGCCGGCATCTCGGTGCTGATCGGGCTGGTGGCGACCATGGCCCCGACCTTGGGGCCGACCCTGGGCGGCTGGCTGACCGAAGCGTTTTCCTGGCACTGGCTGTTCTTGATCAACGTCGTCCCCGGCCTGATCGTCGCCACCCTGGTCGGCAGCTTCGTCCATGTCGATCGCCCCCGGCTGGAAATGCTGAAAGGCTTCGACCTGGCCGGCATCGTCCTGGTCGCCGCCTTTCTCGGCAGTTTGCAATACATTTTAGAGGAAGGCCCCGGCGACGATTGGTTCGACGAACCCAAGATCGTGGTGATGACCCTCTTGTGTTCCCTGGCCGGCATGGCCTTTTTGTGGCGGGAACTGACCACGCCGCATCCGGTGGTCGACGTCAAAGCCTTTCATGACCGCAATTTCGCCGTCGGCTGCCTGTACAGCTTCATCATCGGCATCGGCCTTTATGGTTCGGTCTATGTCATCCCGCTTTATCTGGGGCGCATCCGCGGCTATTCGTCGCTGGAAATCGGCATCACCATGATGGTCACCGGCATGTTCCAATTCATGTCGGCGCCGTTGGCCGGAGCCCTGGCGAAAAAGCTGGATCTGCGGCTGATGCTGAGCATGGGGCTGATTTTGTTCGGCACCGGTCTGTGGCTGAACCACTATCTGACCAGCCAATGGGGCTATTGGGAAATGTTTCTGCCCCAGGCGGTGCGCGGGCTGGCCCTGATGTTTTGTTTCGTCCCCATCAATGCCGTCGCCCTGGGGCATCTGGCTCCCTCCGAGGTCCAGAACGCCTCGGGGCTGTACAACCTGATGCGCAATCTGGGCGGCGCCATTGGTCTGGCCGCGATCACCACGTTTTTGCGCACCCGCACCGATTTGCACATGACGCGTCTCAGCGAAAGCCTGACCCCGGACAATCTCGAGGCGGTCACCCGTCTGTCCGACATTTCCACCCGCATGGCCGGCCTGATCCCCGGCGATCCCGATCAAGCCGCCCTGCGCACCTTGTTCAACATCACCAAACAGCAAGCCTCGACCATGGCTTTCGGAGACATCTTGCTATCCATGTCGCTGGTTTTCCTACTGGGGCTGTTGCTGATGCCGCTGGTGCATCGGGTCAAGCATCCGGCGGCGGCCAGCGCCGACGCGCATTAGGGCAAACCCGCCCCGTGCCGGGGCCGCTCAAACGCCGCGCCGGCTGAATTTTGGGACAAGCCCGCCCCGTGCCGGGGCCGCTCAAACGCCGCGCCGGCTGAATTTGGGGGCCAAGCCCGCCCCGTGCCGGGGCCGCTCAGACGCCGCGCCGGCTGAATTTGGGGGGCGGGGCAAACCCGCCCCAGACGCAACACCTTCGGTTGCCGCCGTGAACCTTTCGCCGGAATCCCGCCCCAACCCTCTCCGGCGGCTTTCGGTTCACGGCGGCGGCCGAGCCTTGTTGCCAGGGCCGCTCAAGGCGGCTAAGGTCGCCCCGACTGAACAGGATGCGTCCCCCCCATGTGCGGCTTCGCCGGTTTTCTTGACACCAAATCCGCCACCGCCGACCGCGCCCGCGTGGTCGGGGCCATGGCCGACACCTTGGTTCATCGCGGCCCCGATGATCGCGGCCAATGGGTTGATGACAATGCCGGCATCGCTTTGGGCTTTCGCCGTTTGTCCATCATCGACCTGTCGCCGCACGGACACCAGCCCATGGCGTCGCGTGATGGCCGCTGGGTCGTCGTCTTCAATGGCGAGATCTATAATCACGGCCAATTGCGCGACCGCCTGGAACCGGTGGAATGGCGCGGCCATTCCGACACCGAGATCTTGCTGGAGGCAATCGCCCGCTGGGGGGTCGAGCGGGCGTTGGCTCTCTCCGACGGCATGTTCGCCATCGCCTTGTGGGACCGGCTGGAACACACGCTGTATCTGGCCCGCGACCGCATCGGCGAAAAGCCGCTCTATTGGTCCCACCATGGCGGCACCTGGATGTTCGGCTCCGAGCTTAAGGCCCTGGCCGTCCACCCCGCTTTCGACGACAGCCTTGATCGCGACGCCCTGGCGCAATACATGCGCCTGGGCTGGGTGCCCACCCCCGGCAGCATCTATGCCCAGGCGCAGAAATTGCCGCCCGGCACGGTGATGACCATCAAGGGCGACCAGCAGGTGATCCGCTCCTATTGGTCGGCGATCGAACGGGCGCAGACCGTGGCCGGCAGCTTTACCGGCGGCGCCGCCGCCGCGGCGGAACGGCTCAATCAATTGCTGCGCTCATCCATCGCCTTGCGCATGCAGGCCGACGTCCCGGTCGGGGTGTTCCTGTCCGGCGGCATCGATTCCTCGGTCACGGCGGCAATCATGCAGGAATTGTCGCCGACGCCGGTGCACAGCTTTACCATCGGCTTCGACGCCGCCGGCTATGACGAAAGTCCTTATGCCCGCGCCGTCGCCGACCACCTGGGCACCCGCCACACGGAAATACGCATTTCCGACGACGACGCCCTGGCCCTGGTCCCCCACCTGCCGGCCATCTGGGACGAACCCTTCGCCGATCCGGCACAATTGCCCACCGCGTTGCTGGCCCAAATCACCCGCCGCGACGTCACCGTCGCCTTGTCTGGCGATGGTGCCGACGAATTATTCGGCGGTTACGGCATTTATCGTTCGATTCCGCGTGACTGGTCGCGGTTGACGGCAACGCCGCATTGGCTGCGCAGTCTCGCCCGCGCCGGCCGCATGGTCCCGCCCGGATTGATCAATGCCGTTGCCGGCCTCGCCGCCCTGGGCGGGCGCAAGCGCCGCTCTTATCCCGGCTTCCGTTTGCGCAAAGCCCTGGAAAATCTGGAAACCGACGGCATTGGCCAGATGCTGGGCCAGCATTACAGCCGCTGGCGCGGCATGCCGCCGACGGTCCTGGGCGCCCAGGACCGCGACAGCCTGTATACCGATTCCCGCCGCCAGCCGAATCTTGGCGATCCGGCGCTGACGGTAATGGTGCTCGATGCCCTGGGCTATCTGCCCGACGATTTATGCGTGAAGACCGACCGCGCCACCATGGCCGCCTCGCTCGAGGCGCGGCTGCCCTTCCTCGACCACGCCATCGTCGAATTCGCCTGGAGCTTGCCGACGGCGCTGAAAATCAATGCCGAGCACGGCAAGACGGTGCTGCGCGACGTCTTGTACCGTTACGCCCCGCAATCCCTGGTCGACCGCCCCAAGATGGGCTTCGAGGTGCCGGTCGGGCGCTGGTTGACCGGCCGTCTGCGCGACTGGGCCGACGACTTGCTGTCCGAGGATCGCCTGCGCCGCCAGGGTTTGTTCAATGCCCGCCTGCTGGCACGGTGCTGGAGCGACCATCGTTCCGGCCGCAAGAACTGGCAGACTGAATTGTGGCATGCGCTGATGGCACAGGCTTGGCTGGCCGCGCGGGGACGTTGAATCCTTTCCGCGCTGATTTTCGCTTCGCGTGGGGGCAAGGGGCTGTTACCTTTTTGCCATGGCCGATGAAACCGAACCGACGCAAGACATCCTGACACTCGCCGAGCTGCTGTGCGCCCGCGTCTGCCATGATCTGGCCGGGCCGGTCGGCGCCACCGCCGCCGGGGCCGAGTTGTTCGAGGATCTGGGGGGAGGCGACGCTGAAACCTTGGCCCTGGTCTCGACCAGCGCCTCCGGCGCCGCCGCCCGCCTGCGCCTGTTGCGCGCCGCCCTGGGCCCGGCCCATTCATCTCCGCAATCACAATCGGCGTTGCGCGGTTTGGTCGATGGCCACCTGCACAGCCAAGCGAGTGTCGCCGCCCCGGCCATTGTCACCACCTGGATCGATTGCCCGGACCAGATCGATGGGGACCGGGCCCGTCTCCTGCTCAATTTAGTCCTTCTCGGCCGCGACGCCCTGCCGCGCGGCGGCCACATGGAACTCAGCCTGACCGATGGTTGGCCGGCATTGCTGGCCCACGGCGAACCGGCCAGTCTGGCCGACGACGTCAAGACAGCGCTGCACGAGGGTGGGCTGGCCGACGGCCCCCGCGCGGCACAGGCCGTCTTTACCCGATTGCTGGCAAAAAAACTGAGCGGGCACATTACCGCGACCCTGACCCCCCGGGGGTTACGCGTTGCGGTAAAGCCGGCGGATTAGGATACGACACAGGAAGTTGCTATCTGGTTCGTATGGGTTCTTCTAATGCCCCCTTGACCGTGGTATTAGTCGATGCACTCGTCTGCGAAAGTCTGCCCGCAAGGGGCTATCGTGGTGTTTTTTGGTGTTACGGCGTGGAGTTTTGGAGTCGGCCATGGATGATCTCCTTAGCGAATTTCTGACGGAAACCTCGGAGAGTCTTTCCGTGCTCGACGTCGAGCTGGTGAAGCTCGAGCAAAATCCCGAACCGGCGATCTTGCAAAACATCTTCCGCCTCGTGCACACCATCAAGGGCACCTGCGGCTTCCTGGGCCTGCCCCGTCTGGAACACGTCGCCCATGCCGGCGAGAATGTCTTGGGCAAGTTCCGCGATGGCGAGCTCGAGGTCACCCCCTCGGCCGTCACCCTGATCTTGCAGGCCATCGACCGCATCAAGCTGATCTTGGGTCACCTGGAACAAAATGAATGCGAGCCGGAAGGCAGCGATGAGGACCTGATCGCCTCGCTCAACGACATGGCCGAAGGCCGCTATGTCGCCCCTGGCGCCGCCGGCGCCGCTCCGGCGGTGGAGGAGCCCTCCTTCCCCGTCGCCGCCGACCTTTTGGCCGAAGTCGAAGCCGCCTATGCCGCCGGCAAGCGCGCCGCTTCCGATACCGACGTATTTGCCGAGATGGCCAAGGAACGGGCCAAGGAAGAGGCGGCCAAGGCCGCCGCCGCTGCTCCCGCCGCCGCGCCGCCGCCGCCGCCCGAACCGCCCAAGGCTTCGGTCCCCGCCGTCCCGCCCAGCCCGCCGGCGCAGACCAAGGAAGTGGTGCCCGCCGGCACCGCCCCCGCCGCCGAATCCGCCGTTGCCGCCCAGACCATCCGCGTCAACGTCGAGCTGCTGGAAAACCTGATGACCCTGGTTTCCGAGTTGGTGCTGACCCGCAACCAGCTGCTACAGATGGTTCGCGGCCGCGACGATTCCGAATTCACCGCGCCGTTGCAGCGTTTGTCCCACATCACCACCGATCTGCAAGAAGGGGTGATGAAAACCCGCATGCAGCCCATCGGCAATGCCTGGGCCAAACTGCCGCGCATCGTCCGCGATCTCTCGGTCGAAATGAGCAAGAAGATCGACCTCCAGATGCTGGGGGCCGAGACCGAACTGGATCGCCAAGTTCTCGAGCTGATCAAGGATCCGCTGACCCACATGGTCCGCAATTCCGCCGATCACGGCCTGGAAGGCCCGGAAGAGCGCAAGGCCGCCGGCAAGCCGGAAGTGGGCAAGGTGGTGCTGAACGCCTTCCATGAGGGCGGACACATCATCATCGAGATTTCCGATGACGGCCGCGGCCTCAACCTCGACCGCATCAAGCAAAAAGCCATCTCCAACAATCTGGCGACGGAATCCGAACTGGAATCCATGGCGCCGCAGCAGATTTACCAGTTCATCTTCAAGGCCGGATTCTCCACCGCCGAAAAGGTGACCTCGGTGTCCGGGCGCGGCGTCGGCATGGATGTGGTGCGCACCAATATCGAAAAGATCGGCGGCACCGTCGAACTGAAAAGCTATCCGGGCAAGGGATCGACTTTCGTCATCAAGATCCCGCTGACCCTGGCCATCGTTTCCGCCCTGATTGTCGAATGCGCGGCGGAACGCTTCGCCATTCCCCAGATCAGCGTGCTTGAACTGGTGCGCGTCACCAATAATTCCGAACACGGCATCGAGCTGATCAACAACGCCCCGGTCCTGCGCTTGCGCGACCGCTTGTTGCCGCTGGTCAGCCTGAAAAAGCTGCTGCGTCTGTCCAACGGCGAAGACCAGGAAACCTTCATCGTCGTCACCCAGGTCGGCACCTACACCTTCGGCATCATCGTCGATCGCGTCTTCGACACCGAAGAAATCGTGGTCAAGCCGGTGGCGCCGATCCTGCGTCACATCTCCATGTTCTCGGGCAACACCATCTTGGGCGATGGCTCGGTCATCATGATCCTTGACCCCAACGGCATCGCCGGGGCCACCGGTGAATCCGGCGTGCTTGGCGGCGGCCAGACGACGGAACAGACGGTGACGCGCGACAAGGGCAACGATTCCAAGACCAGCCTGTTGGTCTTCCGCGCCTGCGGCGACGACCTCAAGGCGGTGCCGCTGGCCCTGGTGGCGCGCCTGGAAGAAATCGACATCAAGGACGTCGAATACAGCCATGGCAAACCCATGGTTCAGTATCGCGGCCACCTGATGCCGCTGGTGTCCATCGACGGCACCACCCAGTTCCGCGAAGAAGGTCGTCAGCCGGTGCTGGTGTTCTCGGATCGCGAACACACCATGGGTCTGGCCGTCGACGAGATCGTCGATATCGTCGAGGACCGCCTGAAGGTGGAACTGACCGCCGACAATCCCGGCGTCATCGGCACCGCCGTCATCGCCGGCAAGGCCACCACCATCATCGACGCCGGCTATTACCTGCCGCAGGCTTTCGGCGATTGGTTCGGCCGCAACGACAAGGAATACGGCGAGGACGAAGGTTCGCAGCCGCGTATCTTGCTGGTCGATGACAGCCCGTTCTTCCGCAACTTGTTGGTGCCGCTGCTATCGGTCGCCGGGTATGACGTCACCGCCGTCGAAGCCGCCGACCGCGCCTTGGCCTTGCGCGAACAGAGCTATGAGTTCGACATCATCATCAGCGACATCGAAATGCCGGGCATGAGCGGGTTCGAATTCGCCACCGCTGTGCGCGCCGATGGCCGCTGGTTCAATACGCCGATGATTGCGCTGTCGTCCCACGCCACCGAAAAGGATTTCGAGCGTGGCCGCCAGGTCGGTTTCAACGATTACGTGGCCAAGTTCGACCGCGATTCCCTGCTGCAAACCATCGCCTCGACCCTCGCCACCCTTAAAGGTGCCGCATGATCACCCTTCGCACTCGCGCCGCCACACTCGACCAATCACAGATTAGGGGGGCCACGAAGTGAACCAGATCGTTCCCGCCTCCAAGCGCCCCAGCACCGAGTTGGTCGCGCCCGAGACCCAGGATTATGTGACCATGTTCATTGATGGTCAGATGTTCGGCATTGCCGTCCTGACCGTCCAAGATGTTCTGGGCCCGCAAAAGATTACGCGCATTCCGTTGGCGCCGCGTGAAGTGGCCGGATCGCTGAACCTGCGCGGCCGGATCGTGACCGCCATTGATGTTCGGCTGCGCCTGGGCCTCAAGCGCGCCGACGAAGACAACAAGGGCATGAGCGTCGTGGTCGAGCAAGGCGGCGAGTTATACTCGCTGATGGTCGACCAAGTCGGTGAAGTCCTATCGCTGCCGGTGGCCAAGTTCGAGCGTAACCCGCCGACCCTTGACCCCATGTGGCGAGAGTTTTCCGCCGGAATTTATCGTCTCGATGATAAATTACTGGTGGTTTTGGATGTCGCCAAGCTTCTGGATTTCAATAAAAGCGAATAGTATAGGCCGGGTTAGGGCCTGGGTCGCCACCGGCCTCGGGCACCACCAAGCGGAGGCATTTGGGGCATGAAGTCCTGTCTGATCGTTGATGATTCCAAGGTCATTCGTATGGTGGCCAAGAAAATTTTGCATGAACTGACCTTTGCCACCGCCGAGGCCGAGGACGGTCAGCAGGCCCTGGATTATTGCAAGGGCCAGATGCCTGATGCCGTCCTGCTGGACTGGAACATGCCGGTGATGAACGGCATCGACTTCCTGCGTGAATTGCGCAAGCTCCCCAATGGCGGTCATCCGGTCGTGGTGTTTTGCACCACCGAAAACGATATCGAGCATATCCAAGAGGCCATTACCGCTGGCGCCAACGAGTACATCATGAAGCCTTTCGATAGCGAGATTCTTCAGGCGAAGTTCTCGCAGGTCGGTCTGCTGTAAGTTCCGGTCTGACCACGAAAGGATTGCGGTCGCATGACCTCTGAAGCCGCCCCTGCCGCAAATGCCGCCGCATCTGACAAGGTGCGGGTCATGCTTGTCGATGATTCGGCCGTGGTGCGCGGGCTGGTGACCCGTATCTTGGAAGAAGACAGCGGCATTGCCGTCATCGCTTCGGTTGGCAACGGCCAGATGGCCCTGTCGGCGCTGGAACGCCAAGACGTCGATGTTATCCTGCTCGACATCGAAATGCCGGTGATGGACGGCATGACCGCGCTGCCCAAGCTGCTGAAAATTGATCCCGGCGTGCGCGTCATCATGCAATCGACGCTGACCCTCAAGGGGGCCGACGTGTCGATGCGGGCGCTGGAAATGGGCGCCGCCGATTATATCCCCAAGCCGACCGCCACCCGCGAGCTGGCCGGCGGCATGGATTTCAAGGCCGAGCTGCTGGGCAAGGTCAAGGCCCTGGGGCTGGCGCGCCGTCGCGACCCCAATCGCAAAGCGCGCCCTGGCACCACCACCTCCGCCCGCCCCAGCATCATTTCCTCGGCTCCGCGCCCCTCGGCGCTGACGCCGGCGGCCCCGCTCAAGCTGCGCACCCATACGCCCGAGCCCCCCGATATCATCGCCATCGGCTCATCAACGGGCGGCCCGCAGGCGCTGTTCAATCTGTTGGGCGTCATGCGCGCCGGCACGGTGAAACAACCAATCCTGATTACCCAGCACATGCCGGCCACCTTCACCACCATCCTGGCCGAGCACATCACCCGTGTTTCGGGCTGGGACGCCAAGGAAGCCCAGGACGGCGAAGTCATCAAGGGCGGCCGCGTCTATGTGGCCCCCGGCGATTTTCACATGCTGGTGGAAACCAAGGGCGTCGATAAAATTCTGCGCCTGACCAAGGACCCGCCGGAAAACTTTTGCCGTCCCGCCGTCGACCCGATGTTGCGCAGCATTTCCGCCGCCTATGGCAAGCGGGTGTTGGTCGCCATCCTGACCGGCATGGGGTCGGACGGCGCCAAGGGGGGCAACGTGGTGGTTCAGGCCGGAGGTACGGTGATCGCACAAGACGAGGCCACCTCGGTGGTGTGGGGCATGCCCGGCGCCGCCGCGCATGCTGGTATTTGTTCGGCTATCATGCCGCTGGGCGAGATCGCTCCGTGGATGATTAAACTGGCGACAAGGCGCTAAGACCATGCGTCCCGAAGATTTCGATTTCATCGCCAAGATGCTGAAAGACCGCTCCGGTCTGGTGATCAGCCGCGACAAGGCCTATCTGCTGGAATCCCGCCTGACCCCGGTGGCGCGCAAGCGTGGCCTGAAAGGTCTGGACGATCTGGTGGCGTCGTTGCGCACGGCCAGCGAGGAATTGCTGCGCGAAGTCACCGAAGCCATGACCACCAACGAGTCATTCTTCTTCCGCGACATCAAACCGTTCGACCAATTCAAGGCCATGGTGCTGCCGCAATTGCTGGCCAACCGGGCGCAGAAAAAGTCGTTCCGCATCTGGTCGGCGGCATCGTCGTCGGGCCAGGAAGCGTATTCTTTGGCCATGATCCTCAAAGAGGAAGGCCCCAAGCTGGCCGGCTGGAAAATCGAGATCGTCGGCACCGACATTTCCACCGAGATGCTGGAAAAGGCCAAGGCTGGCCTGTATTCCCAATTCGAGGTGCAGCGCGGCCTGCCCATCCAATATCTGGTCAAGTACTTCAAAAAGACCAATGAGATGTGGCAGATCGATTCGGCGATCCGGGCCATGGTCCAGTTCCGCGAATACAACTTGCTGCACGACTTGAAGACGCTCGGCCAGTTCGACGTGGTGTTCTGTCGCAACGTCTTGATCTATTTCGATCAGCCGACCAAGACGCGAGTCTTGGAAAATATCGCCAAGATCATGCCCGATGATGGGCTGCTGTATCTGGGCGGGGCCGAAACCGTGCTTGGCATTTCCGACAAGTTCAAGCCGGTGCCGGAACAGCGCGGCATCTATTCGGTCACCCGCGCCGCCGGTATTGGCGCTGCCCCCGCAGCGACAACGGCAACGGCAGCGCCAATCAGCAGTTTTGGCATCAAGCGCTAAGCCAAATCAGTGCGGGGGCTGGGCCACGATGGCGGCCAGCCCCTGGCGATAGCTGGGATAACGCAGCGTCACGCCCAATTCGGCCTTGAGACGATCGTTTCGCACGCGCTTGTTATCGGCATAGAACGACAGCGCCATTGGCGACAGGCTTGCCTTGGCCTGATCCCAATCCAGTTCCGCCGGCGGCTCCAGCCCCAATAGGGCGCAGGCATGGCTGATGACGTCTTGCGGCGGGGCACAATCATCATCGCAGACGTTATAAATAGCGCCAGGACGCGGCCGCTGGACCGATGCCAGAACGGCTTGAGCAATATCCTCGACATGAATTCGGCTGAACACTTGCCCCGGTTTGACAATGCGCCGGGCATTGCCGGCCCGCACGCTGTCGATGGCGGAACGGCCGGGACCATAGATGCCGGCAAGACGGAAAAGATGAACCGGCAAGCCGCTGGCCAGCCATGCCTGTTCCGCCGCCACGCGCCGCCGCGAGCGTTCCAGATCCGGATGGACCGGCGAATCCTCATCGACCCAAGCCCCGCCACGATCGCCATAAACCCCGGTGGTTGACAGATAGCCGACCCAGGCGGGGGCCAACGCCCGTAAACGCGCCCCGACGCAATCCATCACCGCATCGCCCCGCTCGTCCGGCGGCACCGACGACAGCACATGGGTAACCCCGTCCAGCGCCTGCTCCGGCAAGGGGTGGCCACGGTCAAAGGCGAAGACGGTGATCCCGTCCAGCCCCGCGCCTCCCCCCGAGCGCGTGGTTCCCGCCACCTGCCAGCCCTGAGCCAGGGCGGCGCGGGCGATGACGCGGGCGGAAAAGCCCAAACCGAAGATGAACAGACGCTTGGTCATGCATGTCCTCTTGCAATGGCGGCCAACAGCGCCACACTGTGAGCCGCCAATCATAACACACGGGTTTCCATGCTGCGCCCCATCCTGTTCGTCGCCCTCTTACTGTTGCCCTCGTTCGCCTTGGCCCAGGTCATCGACGGCCCCCAGGAATACAAGGCCTGCCTGATCCTGGCGAAAAAGAACCCGGAAGCCGGCTGGGAGGAGGCGCTGACCTGGCAATCCCTGGGCGGTGGCGAAGCCGCCCGCCATTGCGCCGCCATCGCCCTGATCGGCTTGGAAAAATACGGCGAAGCGGCGTCACGCCTGGAAACCCTGGCCAATGAAAGCGTGCGCGAAGACATCGTCCGAGCCGAGATGCTGGCCCAGGCGGCGCAGGCGTGGCTATTGGCCAACAACATCCCGCGCGCCGATTCGGCTCAGCGCGGCGCCCTGATCCTGTCCCCCGGCAATCCCGACATCTTGCTGGACCATGCGGTGTTGCTGGCCCAGGTCAATCACTACGCCGAAGCGGCGGAAGTGCTGTCAAAGGTACTGCGCACCCAGCCCAACCGGGTCGAGGCCTTGACCTTGCGCGGCACCGCCTTTCGTTTCCTCGACAACATTCCTGGCGCCGAAGACGATATCAACCAGGCGCTGAAACTGGACCCCGATTTCCCCGACGCCTTGCTGGAACGCGGGATTTTGCGCCGGCTGAAAGACGATAGCAAAGGGGCGCGCGCCGACTGGCTGCGGGCGATGGAACTGGCCCCCGAATCCGAGAGCGCCGAGCTGGCCCGCAAAAATCTGGAATTGCTGGATGTGAGGATCAAGTAATGCAAGCCACCCCGGCCTTTCGTGTCGCTGCCGGCCAATTCGTCATCGCCGCATTGGACGGCAAGCCGACGGTCTGCCTCAAGGCCGAACGCACAGGCAAGGATCACGTCAACCACTTCCTGGTCCCCCTGGACCCTTTGGCCGAGCCCCGACACTTACGCCTGCATTACCTCGATCCTGAACAGGAATTGCGCCCGGCCGAGGGGTTCAGCTTTAGCGTTGACGCCACCCCCAAACAGGCGGCGGCGGAAGTCGGCGACGTCTTGTCGCGCGACGGCGCCTTGTGGCTAAAGGTCCTCGACGACCCGGCGGCACAGCGGCTGTATTGCTATGTCGGGCTTGCCTGCGGTCAAATCCGGCCGCGCATGGAACGGCAGCAATACATCACGCTGGGCTGGCGCCTCGAACGAATTTAATCAAATCCTATGTATTGTCGTTTGATGACACACAAGATGAAGTGATTTTTATTGCTGACAACGGGAATCATCTTCTGCTAGCGTCATTGTCGATTGATGGCTTTGACGGAACATGACGCCTTGTCCCTCAACCAAGCGCCTTCCCTTCTTTCCGCAACAGCCCCTCAGCTTCGGGGGGCGGAAAATCCGTCACCGCCGCATCAGCATCAAAAGGCCTTCCCCCTGTGGAAGGCCTTTTTTGTACCCAGCTTCCATCACATTTGGGGGTAACCGGTATGGCTAAGCGTCCCGCACGTCACCTGTCGTCGCAAAAATCGGATTCCGTCATCGCCCTGTACCCGGCCGAGGCCGAATGGCATCCCCTGGGCGAAGAGGAGGCCGGCAGAGACAAAGCCTATGTCCGCAAGGTTCGGCCGCAAAGCGACGGCCAACGGCACTTGATGGAAGCCATCCGCGACCACCATCTGACCATGGCCTTGGGCCCGGCCGGCACCGGCAAGACCTTCCTGGCCATCTCGGCGGCGGTGGAGGCCTTCGAGGAAGGCAAGGTCGCCCGCATCATTCTGTCGCGCCCCGCGGTGGAAGCCGGCGAATCCTTGGGGTTCCTGCCCGGTGATTTGCAAGACAAGATGGCGCCCTATCTGCGGCCGCTTTACGACGCCTTGTCCGATCGCCTGGGGGGCAAACGCCTGCGCGGGTATATCGCCGACGGCACCATCGAGGTCGCCCCCATCGCGTATATGCGCGGCCGCACCTTGAACAACGCCTTCGTCGTCATCGACGAGGCGCAGAACTGTACCTATGGCCAGATCAAGATGCTGCTGACCCGATTGGGCTGGCATTCCACCATGGTCCTGACCGGCGATCCCGACCAGACCGACCTGTTGCCCGGCATCTCGGGACTGGCCGACATCGCCGGCCGCTTGCGCGCCTTGAACGAAGTCGCCGTCGTTGATCTGGCTGAAACCGATATTGTCCGTCACCCGCTGGTGGCGTCCATGCTGACCGTTCTGTAACCCCCGGCGGCGACAGAAGTCTTTGCCGTCTTCTGTCGTCGTCTGGCCGCGAACGTTATGGTCGAAAGACATAACAAACTTTTCATTTTATTGCGCGCCACCCCTGGTGGATAATGCGCCCTCACAATATCTTGTGATCAGAGGGGAAGAGTTATGGACGATATCGATTGCGCCGCCGAGCGGATTGACGCGTTCAATGCAGTCGCCCTGCAAGCGGTGCTGGCCCGTTCCAGCGGCGCCGTCTCTAGCGGCATTTGCAGCGCCTGTGGCTGCGACATTGAAGCCGACCGCCTGCGCGCCACCCCCCATGCCCGTCACTGCAAGGAATGTGCAGCCGATATCGAGGCAGAGAGCCGCCGTCATAACCGCTGCGGGCCACGCTGAGCGGGCTTGACGGCAAAGCGGACAAGCGCAACATTCGTGGGTGATCCGGCATAGGATACCCCATGACGTTAAAAATGCCTTTTCGCTGGCTGGCGGTGATCTTGGCGGCACTGGCCACAGCGCCCGCCCAGGCCGGTGACAGCGTCATCCTTACCGCCGACCATTGGTGCCCGCATACATGCGACCCTCAAAGCGGCCATGCCGGCTATATGATCGACATCGCCCGCGAGGCCTTGGCCCTGGCCGGCTTGAAGACGATCTATCAGCTCCGGCCCTGGGCGACCGGCCTGAACGAAGTGCGTTCGGGACTGGCCGACGGCATTGTCGGCATCCTGCCCACCGAAGCCCCCGATCTGCCGCGCAATCATCTGGCGCTGGGACGACAGGCCAATGCCATTGCCGTGCGCGCCGACGACACCTTTTCCCTGGACGGGCTGGGCTCCCTGGCGGGACGGCAGATCGCCACGGTGAAGGATTACAGTTATTCCGCCGCCATCGATTCCTGGTTGCTTGATCACGCCCCCCAGGTCTCGGCCCAATCGGGCGATCATGCCGCCGAAGGCAATCTGGACCGCCTGCTGAACCAGAGCGTGGACACCGTCCTTGATGACGAGGCCGTCTTGCGCGAAACCATCATCCGGACCGCCAAGAGCACCAAAGTCCGAATCGCCGGCCACCTGAGCGGTGGTTCGCTGCACATCGCGTTCTCGCCGGCCCGCCAACGCGGCAAAGCTTTGGCCGACATTTTGGACGATGGCATCGCTCGTTTACGTCAAACGGGACGCCTCGCCGAGATTTTGGCCAGCTACGGCTTGGCCGATTGGGAGTGAACATGGAAGATTTCCACGTCTATAACCCTGCCTTGGGCCATGGATTGGCCCATGATCCGCTCAACGCCATCGTCGCGCCGCGCCCCATCGGCTGGATTTCCAGCCGCGCCGCCGATGGAATCGTCAATCTTGCCCCCTACAGTTTTTTCAACCTGTTCAACTTGGACTTGCCCGGAAAGAGTGGAGAGCGTTTCTCTGTCTATGCAGCTTCGGCCTCGAAGCGGCACGGGCTTTTATA
>NZ_JAGTUF010000017.1:0-24085 GCF_018224925.1 Magnetospirillum sulfuroxidans
ATTACGCCATGCTGGCTCGCCAGCCCGTGGCCGCGTAACTCAAACCAAATGGCCTCCGGCAAACCCGGGGCGGTTCAGACTTCACCATCCAATCCCTGGGGGGGATCAGTGTCGGTGTGTCCCCACAGGTCCATCTTGGCGATCTGCTCACGCAATTGCGCCCAGTCGGCAGCGTCAATCTTATGGAAAAGACTTCCGACACGGGGCTCTGTGGAATGTCCTCCAAGGAAGCCGTTGAGCAGGAGGCGGCCATTGTGGTCCGCAATGCGGATCAATGATGGTCCGGCAAAGGACGGCCGGCATGCGAAGGAGTAGGCCTCACGGGCATTCACTTGCAGCAGTGCCTCGCCGGTTCCAACTGATCCAGCCAACTGGGCAACGGCGTTACAACGAACCCACTCGGCGAAGTCTCCCCGCTCAGGGCGCGGCAAGAAACGTCCCCAACCGTCGGCATATGGTCTGGTATCCAACAGGTGCACGCCATCCAGAAGTTGGGCTGCACCATAAACGACAGCGATCTCTTCGATAGCACCTCGCCACTTTGGTGCCAGCACCTGTGCCAGCGAGGCCAGAATAATCGCTTCTTCAGGATTGCTATCTGGATCTGCCGCCCGAATGGAAGCGATCACACCGCGTTCTTTCGCCGCGTTCAAGACAGCGGACAGTTTTAGCGCCACCCCATCCTCGGCGATCACGGTAGCAGCTTTTCCTGCGGCCAGGGCTTGTATGGCCGTGTTCAGCGTGCCGCGGCTCGTCCCATTCCAGAACGCAACCACCTCATCAGCAGCCTCGACGATCTGAAGGTTGCGCATCGGACCGGCGGACCGGTCATGGGCATCCCAGTCGGCGGCGAAGACAATGGAACGGAGGTTGTGCCGGTGGGCAGCCTCCGCAGCCACGGTATCGACCCCCGGAGCCCCGCCGGAAATCACGGTATCGTCGCTGCTTCGCCCGGCAATGAAATCCTCGACCAGATCGGGACGGCTAAACCGGCGTGATCCAATGACAGCTATCTTCGTTGCCATGGCTTCGGCTTCCCATTTTTCTGCGTTCTGGCCTTCAGAACACTGGATCGACCGATAGTATGACCGCGCTTTGAGGCAATGGAAGGGCCAAGACTGTCCGCAGGCATTCGTGCCGCGTCGCGTGGGTTTGCCCGAGAGCGCTGCACTTACAGAGCACTTACGGAGCGAGGTGTTGGCGACGAGGAATCAACCAAGCCATTGAAAAGATTGGTGGGCCCGGCAGGAGCGTCCACCATATTAGCAAAGTCGCAGAAACCTTGGAAACCCTAGGCGGGAGGGGAGCATCGTGTTCCCCTTCCATGTTCCACTGATAGCCGTTAAGCCCGTCCAAGCCAAGGGCCGTTTTCCGGGGCGTGGAGCGGGCGATTCGATTCCGTCGCTATCGGGCATCCGGCAAGGCCGAGGGCTGTCAGCGGCGTTCTGGGGCGGTTGATTGGGAAAAGGGCTATCGGCGTTGCCGCTCGGCGTACTTCAGAGCGTATTGCATGGCGAACTTGGTCGCCGTCGCCAGCCAATCAATGTCCTCGACCTTCTTTGCGTCGTCCACTGCTTGGCGCAGTAGCGGGGTCAGGATGTCTATGACCAGTTCGCCAGGATCGACACGGCCACGTTCCTTGGCGGATACAACGATGCTGGATGACGCGCCATCTTGCGTAGAGGCCTGGGTAGGCAGCGCCATGTTGCCAGTCAGCACCCAATTCACATCTACGCCCTGTTCTGCCAGGAAGCGCAATGCTTCGGCAGTGGGGTAGTATTCTGCGCGTTCCCAGCTTTGCCAAGTGCGAGGGGAAACACTTACCCGGCTTGCCATCTCGGTTTGTGTAAGTCCCAGATCATCCCGAACCTTACGAAGTCTTTGGCCGATTGCTGCGGGTGGGTGTGACATGGGCTGTCTCCTGCCTTGTGAGCCGGAGATTTGCAGGGTCACTTTTCTGCGCAACTGAATAGTAAAGTGCTGCGTATCTGGCAAGAACCAGCGCGTTGACTGCGCGACATGGTGCGTAGTAAAACGAGATATGCTGCCAGTCCGGCAGGCAACTCGGTTCCCATCGCTAGGGCTCATGCTCGGTGATGGAGGCTTAGGGCTTGTGTGTGATGGCCCGCTATGCGGGTATATTGCATAGTGGCGAGTTTGAGTTGGATGTGCATTGCACTATGCGAATGAACAAAGGTGGTGTTGGATGTCTGGCGGCAATCCTCTGAAAGATATGGCGCAGGCCGCCTCTGACCTTATCCCGGTTGCGGATAGGTTTCTTAGTTCTTCCTGGAATGCCGGAATGAAGATGTTGGCATTTATGCGCCTTATGCCGGTGTTGCGAAAGCATCCGTGGCTATTGGTTCTTTTGATATTTGGCCTGATGGCGGCACTTCCGCCAGTCGCAATCTTCTTCTTTGCTATATCATTTGTGGCGCTTCACCACAATGTTCGTAGTGATGATGACTTCATGGTGGTTAAGCGTGTGAGCGAGCCATGCCAATGGGCCGAAGGTGAAGAACGAGAGGCGCTTCAGAATGAAGCTGTCCTTGTTGCCTATGAGAGCGGCATTTCTATTGACCACCTCTCAAAAGTCCATGATGCCGTAGGCAAACTATATGATTACCAGAAAGACAAGTCAGATAATAATCTAAATATGAGTTTTGATGACTACTTCAAAATGTATATTGATGAAGTAAAGAGACTTGATCCTTGTAGCGTAAAAGGTGGAATGCACTGGCTACAGTTCGCTGATGATCACGGCATTCGCCAAGCTTTTAATGACAGGGTTAACCCGAACGGCCTTGCTGCTTATATTTTGAAAAATGTCAAAATTACAGACCTTAAGTTTTAACAATGGACTTTTTTTGTCCATTCACACCGGTAAGCCACCATCTTGGTGGGACGCCTCAGTAAGGCTATTTGCGGGACTTAACTATTGTTGGTGTGTTGGCTATGTATGAAAGATTGCCGTTAAATCCAACTATGTGGAAAGTGGCGATGGCCGCCTTGATGGTCGCTGCAATTCCACTGCCATATGGTGCTTACACAATTATTCGTGCTATCGTATTTGTCGTATCAATTATCATTGTTGTTCATGAGCGCAAAGCTGCGGGGCGAATGTATGCATGGTCTTACGGTTTTTTGCTTATGGCCATTCTTTTTAACCCCATTCTTCCTGTGCATCTTGGGCGTGGGTTTTGGTTTGTGATCGACGTTGGTGCGGCAATGGTCTTCTTTGCCCACTATCGTCGTCGCTGTGCAGCGGCCACTGAGGGGCGGTCGTAAGCGTGCCTGCCCCGGTGTGGCTTGAATGGGTATACCGCAGCAAGACGGTGCGGCGAGACGTTTGCCGCGTCTCAATAGGGTTGCTTTTGGCGCAATAAGACGCTACAGCTTCAATGTCTTGAGTTAAACGAGACATTGCGGGGACGCCATGCTGTACGGATACGCCAGGGTTTCGACCACTGACCAAGACCTGACACTTCAGGAAGAGGCCCTGAAAGCGGCGGGGTGTGATCTGGTGGTGTCGGAGAAGGTGACGGGCACCAGCCGCGAAGGGCGGCAAGAGTTGGAGCGTCTGCTTCAGTTCATCCGGGAGGGTGACACTCTGGTTGTCACCCGCATTGATCGCCTTGCCCGCTCCATCGGTGATCTTCAGGACATAGTTCGGGGCTTGAAGGTCAGGGGTGTGAACCTCCGGGCCACGCTGCAATCTGTCGATACCAGTACGGCAGCGGGTAAGGCCTTTCTTGACATGTTAGGAGTTTTTGCGGAGTTCGAGACGAACTTGCGGAAAGAGAGGCAGGCGGAAGGCATAGCCAAAGCCAAGGCGGCAGGTGTCTATAAGGGACGAAAGCAGAGTATCGACGTACTGGAAGTGCGCAGGCTGAAGGAAGAGGGGCTTGGTGCTACCGAGATAGCTTCAAGGCTTAAGATTGGTCGTGCATCCGTTTATAGGGTACTTGATGCTATAGCTGCTGATCCTTTGTCATCTGGCCTAGATTAGGATGATTTGCTGTCAATCCAGGGCTAAAAACCCTCTCCGGGAGCCCGTGGCGGGCAAGAGGGTGGCGGGTGCCATGTAGCCGCCCACCGTCCTTCGGGCGTCCTGGATGCCTTGGCGGGCCGCGATGGCATAATCAGGCGGGAGGTCTCTGCCCGGTAGGCAAAACAGATAGATAACCCAATCATCGATATGCGGTTTATCTAATAAAAGCAAAAGCCCCCCTACCCCCTGTATATAAACTGTATAGCTACTGATTAAATGATCACGTTCCTAATCTCGTTCCTCGATTAGTCACCTCGCTTCGCTACGTGATCGAATATCATGTAGTTAATACGGGTATAAACTTGGTTCATAACCATGTTAGTTATCTGGTATTCACCTGTGGTCTGATGCTCCGCTTGGGCTTCGCATCATCCCAATAGTGCTGGGGTATGCTGGCTCAACACTATCTCCGCTTCGATCTCCGATCTTCGCTACGATAGACGCGCTTTCTTGTCCATTAGGAAGGGACTATGTGAGGCCCCTTGGCTTTTCCAGGCAAGCCTATGAAACCAAACAGATATCATCCAGAAATGGCATCATGCCGGTTATGCCCTGGTCCAGTTCGATTCGCCCACATTCTGCCCCGGCAGCTTTCTCCAGCGCCACGACATCTCCGCAGCGACAAGATGGGCTACGGGGGAACTTGGAAAAGAAGATGATTTAACTACCGCTTCGCATAATTATGTCGGATTTCCGGTTCAATAATATGGATTATAATTCAGGCCAGTGCAGATGTTCCAAAGCATCCGACAACTGCCGCAGGGTGTATCCGTCCTTGAAGTAGTTCTGCTGAGTAACACCAGCCTGGGCATGTCCGATGATGGCTTTAACGATGGGCTCGGGGATATTGGCCTGCATTAGGAATGTTACCACAGTGTGCCGCAGGCTATGGAAAACCAAACCCTTATCGGTCAGGCCAATCTTTTTCAAAAAAGTGTCGTTGAACCATCGACCCAATGAGCATCCCCAGCCATTCTTGGGGCAGTACGAGAAATCCGGGAACAGCTTCTTCGCCCCCTTCTCGCGCATGGCCTCCACATGCTTCAGCAAGCCAAGATCGATCAATCGGGAATGGATCGGCACCAGCCGCTTGGATGCTCCGGTTTTGAGTTGCTTCCCGTCATCGTCGTCATTCACGTCAAAGCACCATATGCCTTGCTCCTTGCGAATGTCGGACAAGTGGATTTGTGAAATCTCGTTGAGTCTGGCCCCGGTGTACAGCCCGATAAGCGGCCCCCACTTCTGATAGTCCTTGTGGATCAGTCCGGTCTTGTTGTGAACCAGTTCAGCCAGCATGGTGCTGACCTGATCGGCTGAAAAGGCGTCTCGTCCACCTTTGCCCGGTTTCTTGGTCTGGCGAATGGTAAAGCCCGAGAACACGGCATCGTCCACATACCCATTGTTCTTGGCCCAGATGAACAGTCCGGCATAGGTGGCAAGGTACTTGTTGATGGTCTGGACGTTCAGCTTTTCTATGCCCGGAGCGACAATGGCTTCTGCCAGCGATAGTCCCTTGGTCTTCGGGTTCTTGTTACGGTTCTTGGGAAAAGCCAGAAGCGTTTCCTTCACTTCGCGGGCCTTGGGTGCAGTCACGGCGCGGATATCGGTTTCGGCCCCCAGGATTTCGTACAGCAGGGCGATGTGGTCTCCCTTCTCAAATTCGGTCTTCTTGGCCCAACGGTCGCCTCGAATGTTTTCTTCAATGTAGCGTTCGCCAACTTCCCGCAGGGTGGCTATTGGCGTAACGGGGGCCTTGGGGAGGCTTTGCCCTTCGTCGGCTGTGCCGAACGTGAACTTGTCGAAAGCCTTGTCATGTTCCAGCACTGCCTCGCAGTGGTCCCGCCAGCCCCGCTTAAATTCCACTTCCAACTGCCGATAGGCCGGGGAACCTTTCTGGATGGGAAGGCCATAGAGGCCGATGAAGCGGCCCAGAAGCTCATCGTCGTTTTCGTCGGCCAAGGAGAGCGGCGTATCCCGTTCCAGGGCGTCCTGGGCGGTCCTCAGGCTGCTCTGGAGCATCCTGACCGCTTCCGCGTCCAGACGGCCTTCAGCGGCCATCCCAGCCTTCCTGCGCTCCAGCATCGCCCGGAAATGTTCTTTGATCGCGGCGCGGATGTCCTCGTATGTCATGCCCGTTGCGGCTCCCTTGGCGATCAAGCGTTCCGCTGAGTATCCCAAGGATCGAGCCAGTTGCAAGGCCCGCCGCTTATCACGGGTTTCCAGCGACACCTTGACCGTGGAAGCCCTGCCCTGGGGATGCAGGGCCTTGGGCAGCGGCCAACGCAGGTAAAAGACCCGGTGCCGCGAGACATGCAGATAGGCGGGAGCGTGCAAAGCCAATGTTCCACCTTGATGTCCCACCAGGGGTTCGTCAAGGCTAAGTCATTGATTTTGCAGGGTCTGGTGGGCCCGGCAGGACTCGAACCTGCAACCAGACCGTTATGAGCGGCCGGCTCTAACCATTGAGCTACAGGCCCCACCTGTGACAAATCCCCCTGCCGGCATTCCCAGCAGGGGGATTTTGATAGCGTAAATGATCCTAAGTGTCGAGGAAGCTGCGCAGCTTGCGCGAGCGTGACGGATGCTTGAGCTTGCGCAAGGCCTTGGCTTCAATCTGGCGGATGCGTTCGCGCGTCACGCTGAATTGCTGGCCGACTTCTTCCAAGGTGTGATCGGTGTTCATGCCGATGCCAAAGCGCATGCGCAGCACGCGTTCTTCGCGCGGGGTCAGGCTGGCCAGCACGCGGGTGGTGGTTTCGCGCAAATTGGCCTGAATCGCCGCGTCCAACGGCAATACGGCGTTTTTGTCTTCGATGAAATCGCCCAGGTGGCTGTCTTCCTCGTCGCCGATGGGGGTTTCCAACGAGATCGGTTCCTTGGCGATTTTCAGCACCTTGCGCACTTTTTCCAGCGGCATGGACAGCTTTTCCGCCAATTCCTCTGGTGTCGGCTCGCGGCCGATTTCGTGCAGCATCTGGCGTGAGGTGCGGACCAGCTTGTTGATGGTCTCGATCATGTGCACCGGGATGCGGATGGTGCGGGCCTGATCGGCGATGGAGCGGGTGATGGCCTGGCGAATCCACCAAGTGGCGTAGGTGGAGAATTTATAGCCACGGCGGTATTCGAACTTATCGACCGCCTTCATCAGACCGATATTGCCTTCTTGGATCAGATCAAGGAATTGCAGGCCGCGATTGGTGTATTTCTTCGCAATCGAGATGACCAGACGCAAATTGGCCTCGATCATTTCCTTCTTGGCCTTGCTGGCTTCGCGCTCGCCACGCTGCACCGTCTGGATGATGCGGCGGAATTCGGTGATCGGCAGGCCGGCTTCGGCCGAGACCACGCCGATCTGGGTCCGGATATCCCCAACATCGCGCCGGTGCTTTTCCGAGAAATCCTTCCAGTGCTTGGACTTGACGCCGACGGTTTCCAACCAGTTGGGGTCCAGTTCCGAGCCGAAATAGCTGTCGAGGAAATCCTGACGCTTGACCTTGCACGATTCGGCCAGACGCAGCAGCCGGCCTTCAAAGCCCATCAAGCGCTTGTTCAAGCCGTTCATCTGTTCCACCAGCAATTCGATGCGGGCGTTGTTCAGGTGCACGTCTTCCATCAGGCGGACCATTTCCGCCTTCAGCTTGTCGTATTTCTTTTCCGTCGCCGCCGACACGGTGTCGCCCTTGGAAAGAGCGGCCATCCGGTCCTTTTGCAGCTTTTCCATGCGCAGGAAATTGGCGGCGATGGCTTCGAAGGTTTCCAGAACCTGCGGCATCAGCTGGGCTTCCATGGCGGCCAGCGAGATGGAGTTTTCTTCCGCGTCGCCTTCGCCTTCGCCTTCCGCCTCGGGGGCGTTGGGGTCACGGATTTCGCCGCCCTCAGTCTCGGCCTCTTCGCCCTCGGGCGTCGCCACGGCCGGCGCGACTTCGGGCGGACCGGCTTCCATTTCCTCTTCCGACAATTCGCCGCCGGGGCCGGCGCCATAGGTGGCGTCCAGGTCAATGATGTCGCGCAGCAGCATGCGGCCGTTATGCAGGGCGTCGTGCCATTCGACCACGGCGCGGATGGTCAGCGGGCTTTCGCAGATACCACCGATCATCATCTCGCGGCCGGCTTCGATACGCTTGGCGATGGCGATTTCGCCCTCGCGCGAGAGCAATTCGACCGAGCCCATTTCACGCAGATACATGCGCACCGGATCGTCGGTGCGGCCCAGATCCTCTTCGTCGACATTGCCGGCGGCGGAGTTGGTTTCGGTCTCCTCCTCCTCGGTCTCGACGGCGACGGTTTCCTCGGCCTCTTCGTTTTCCACCACGTTGACGCCCATTTCGGACAGCATGGCCATGGTGTCTTCGATCTGTTCCGACGACACTTCGTCGGGCGGCAGGGCGGCGTTCAACTCGTCATAGGTGACGTAGCCACGCTCGCGCCCGCGGGTGACCATCTTCTTGACGGCGACGCCCAAGGCGTCCAGCAACGGACCATCCAGGTTCTCTTCCTGGCCTTCATTCACTTCGGCGGTGTTTTGCGGTTTGGTCGCCATTAACCCGTTGCTCCTAATGCGCTGACCCGCGCCACCAAGCCCCCCTTGGGGCGCGGCGCGGGTGGAAAATATCAGAACCCGCCTTCGTTGTCGTCGTCATCCTTGGCGATGGCGCGACCCACTTCCTTAAGGGCGGCGAAGCGGTCAAAAACATCCATCGACATCTGCTGCGCCAATTGCTGGGCAGCGTGGCCGATATCGTCGGATAAACCTCTTTTCCAGGCGTATCGTTTGAAGTGACGGTCCCAGTGCTGTCGCGCCTCGGTTATCGTCTCCGGTCGCCCGATCTTGAATTCATCGGTATCCATCAGGGCGTCAAGCCCGGCGCCCAGACCATCTGCGCATAGATGGGCGCGAAGTTGGTCCGAGTCAAGGTCATGAACAGTTTGCAAGTGCTTTAGAATCCCGCGTCTTAGATTGTCAAGGTTCTTGTCGGAAAAGCCGATCTCTCCCACGCTCTCGAACACCTGATCGACCAAGGGGGGATGAGCGATCAACAGGGACAGCAATTTGGCCTCGGCCCGCCGCAACCAGACGGCATCGTCGGTTTGCGGCGGCGATGGCTTGCCGGCGCCGGGCAAGCGACCGTCGATGCCGCGCAAGGGCGGGTCGCCGGGGCGTCGCTTGAAATCGGCGCGGCGGCCCTGACCGCCAAAGCCGCCCTTGGCCTGGGGGGTCCAGACCGGCCGGGTGAGGGCCCGCATTTTTTCGCGAAAAGCCGACAGATATTGCCACCGCACGGTTTCATCGGTGATGGCGAAGGCCTTGTCCTTGAAATCCTTTTCCACGGCGGCGCGGCGTTCCGGGGTGTCGATGGGGCGGTTCTCGGTGGTCAGTCGCCAGATCACCTCGACCAAAGGCTGGGCCGCGTCCAGCACCGCTTGCATGGCCGCCGCCCCCTTGGCCTTGATCAGCGAATCCGGGTCTTCGGGGGCGGGCAGGATGGCGAAGCGCAACGACTTGCCCGGCTTGCAGATGGGCAGGCCGCGTTCGGCCGCCCGCGCCATCGCCCGTTGGCCGGCATTGTCGCCATCGAAGCACAAGATGGGTTCATCGGCCAAACGCCACAATTCTTCGATCTGCGCTTCGGTCAAGGCGGTGCCCAAGGGGGCGACGGCAAAGGTAAACCCGGCCTGATGCAAGGCGATGACATCCATATAGCCTTCGGCCGCCATGGCCAGATTGCGTTCGCGCGCGGTTTCGCGGGCATGGGCCAGGCCGTACAGGGTGCTGCCCTTGTGGAACAGCGGCGTATCGGGCGAATTCAGGTATTTCGGTTGGCCGTCGCCCAAGGTGCGAGCGCCAAAGGCGATCACCCGGCCACGGCGGTCGGTCACCGGGAACATCACCCGGCCGCGAAAAAAATCGAAACTGGCGCTGCTCCGCGCCGGCATCGCCGTTTCGCCGCCCCCGCCCGTATCGGGCTTCTTCAACAATCCGACTTCGATCAGCAGCGATTCCGGGCAGGCTTCGCTCATCAGCGCCGTTTTCAGGGCTTCGCGCGAATCCGGCGCCCAGCCCAAGCGAAAGCCGGCGATGGTGTCCTCGGTCAGGCCCCGGCCACGCAAATAAGCAAGGCCGTCGCGGCCGGATGGGGCGCGCAATTGCTTTTCGAAAAAACGGCAGGCGGCTTCCATCGCGTCGTGATAATTGGCGCGCTTGGCCTCGATGCGGCGTTCTTCCGGCGTCGCCTTGGGCACTTCCAGCCCGCATTCCGCCGCCAGCCGCTCCACCGCCTCGGTGAAGCCAAGGTGATGGGCGCGCATCTCGAAGCCGATGGCGTCGCCATGGGCGCCGCACCCAAAGCAGTGGAAAAAGCCCTTTTCCTCGTTGACGGTGAAGCTGGGGCTTTTTTCATTGTGGAACGGACATAACCCGTGGAATTCCCGCCCCTTTTTGATCAGCTTGACCCGGCGCGACACCACGCCAACCAGCGAGGCGCGCGCGCGCAGCTCATCCAAAAATTGAGGCGGGAAGGCCATGGTGCCGAATCCTCCGACGCGGCGACCCCAAGGGCGGGATCAGCCGCCCAGCAGCTTCTTGGTCAAAGCGCTGGCCTTGGTAAAATCCATGGTGCCCGCGTGACGTTCCTTCAAGGTGGCCATCACCCGGCCCATATCCTTGATGCCGCCGGCACCCAGCTCGGCGATGATGGCGCTGACCGCATCGGTCATTTCCGCCTCGCTTAACTGCTGCGGCAAGAAGCGTTCGATGATGGCGATTTCATCTTGTTCCTGCTGTGCCAGCTCAAGCCGGCCGCCTTGCTCATATAGCGAGATGCTTTCGCGCCGCTGTTTGATCATGGATTGCAGCATCTGCAAGATTTCATCGTCGCTGATACCATCCATCACGGCGCGCGAGCGCGCGGCGATGTCACGGTCCTTGAGGGCCGCGAGGATCAGGCGAACGGTGGATACCACCCGGCTGTCTTTGGACAGCATGGCGGACTTCAATGTGTCGTTGAGCTGCGTGCGCAGCATGGAGCCTCCCCAGAAAACCCGTTCCCCCCGGACGCGGGCAAGCGAGAACGTTAGCCGGAATCACAGGCGAAGGCAACGAATTAGCCGGTTGAAATCCTTATGTTTTGTTTTCAACCGGCAAAGTCTTGACGGCGGCCGCGGTTTTCTATAAGAAGCGCCCGTTTACCTACCGCATCTTGGGCCGCCAAGGTCCCGCCGGAGGACATCGCCTGAAGTAGCGGGTGAGTCCTCGCGTTGGTGTGCGGCCTCGCGCATATTTATAGACACCTTCGTTCCGCCGCCGGGACGACAGCGATTAAAAAGGACAATCATGCCGAACCACGCCGCGGAGCCCGCCTTCGATATCCCGCGTCCGCCGGGCGCCACCGCCGCCCTGGTCCTGGCCGACGGCACCGTGCTGTGGGGCAAGGGCTTCGGCGCCACCGGCCTGTCGGTGGGCGAAGTGGTGTTCAACACCGCCATGACCGGGTATCAGGAAACCCTGACCGATCCGTCTTACGCCGGCCAGATCATCACCTTCACCTTCCCCCATATCGGCAACGTCGGCACCAACGTCGAGGATATCGAGACGGTGACCCCGGCCGCGCGCGGGCTGATCGTGCGCGCCGACATCACCGACCCGGCCAATTGGCGCGCCGCCAAGCATCTGGACGCCTGGGCCAAGTCCTACAACATGATCGGCCTGTCCGGCATCGACACCCGCGCCCTGACCCGGCGCATCCGTGACTTGGGCGCCCCCAACGGCGTCGTCGTCCACGCCGAAGACGGCAATGTCGATCTGAAGGCCGCGTGGCGGATGGCCCAATCCTGGCCCGGCCTGGAAGGCATGGATCTGGCGCTCGACGTGTCGTGCACCCAAGGTTACGCCTGGGACGAGACCGAATGGGCGTTGGGCCAGGGCTATGGCACCCAAGCCGAACCCAAATTCCACGTCGTCGCCATCGATTACGGCGCCAAGCGCAATATCTTGCGTTGTCTGGCCAGCGCCGGCTGCAAGGTCACCGTCTTGCCGGCCAAGTCGACGGCCGAGGACGTGCTGCGTCACCAGCCCGACGGTGTCTTTTTGTCCAACGGCCCCGGCGATCCGGCGGCCACCGGTGAATACGCCGTCCCCATGATCCAAGGCGTGATCAAGGCCGGCACGCCGTTGTTCGGCATCTGCCTGGGCCATCAGATGTTGTCTTTGGCCCTGGGGGCCAAGACCTTCAAGATGGATACCGGCCATCGCGGCGCCAACCATCCGGTCAAGGATCTGGAAACCGGCAAGGTGGAAATCACCAGCCAGAACCACGGCTTCGTCGTCGATGAGGAATCGCTGCCGGCCGGGGTAGAGGTCACCCACCGCTCGCTTTTCGACAAATCGGTCGAAGGCATCAAGGTCACCGGCAAGCCGGTATTTTCCGTCCAGTACCACCCGGAAGCCAGCCCGGGGCCGATGGACAGCCATTATCTGTTCGACCGCTTCGTCGAGATGATCGCCCAGTCGAAATAAGTGGATTGAAGGATACGGATGAACGCGAACGGTTTGTATGATTCGTGTTGGACCGCCCCTTATAAATAAAAGTTCTATTGAAAGCTCGCCGCCATGCCCAAACGTACAGACATCAAATCCATCCTGATCATCGGTGCCGGTCCCATCGTCATCGGTCAGGCGTGCGAGTTCGATTACTCGGGCGTGCAGGCGTGCAAGGCGCTGAAGGAAGAAGGCTATCGGGTCATCTTGGTGAACTCGAACCCGGCCACCATCATGACCGACCCCGGTCTGGCCGACGCCACTTACATCGAGCCGATCACCCCGGAAGTGGTGGCCAAGATCATCGCCAAGGAACGGCCCGACGCGCTGCTGCCGACCATGGGCGGGCAGACCGCGCTGAACACGGCGATGAAGCTGGCCGATGACGGCACCTTGGAAAAGTACGGTGTCGAGATGATCGCCGCCAAGCGCGACGTTATCGCCAAGGCCGAAGACCGCCTGCTGTTCCGCGACGCCATGGACAAGATCGGCCTGGACAGCCCCAAATCCCGCGTCGTCCGCACGCTGCAAGAAGCGCGCGAATCGCTGGAATTCGTCGGCTTGCCGGCGATCATCCGTCCCAGCTTCACCCTGGCCGGCACCGGCGGCGGCATCGCCTATAACATCGAAGAATACGAAAACATCGTTTCCGGCGGTTTGGCCGCCTCTCCGGTGCATGAAGTGCTGGTGGAAGAATCGGTGCTGGGCTGGAAAGAGTATGAGATGGAGGTTGTCCGCGACAAAAAGGACAACTGCATCATCATCTGTTCCATCGAAAACATTGACCCCATGGGCGTGCATACCGGCGATTCCATCACCGTCGCCCCGGCCCTGACGCTGACCGACAAGGAATACCAGATCATGCGCAACGCCAGCTTGGCGGTGCTGCGCGAGATCGGCGTCGATACCGGCGGCTCGAACGTGCAATTCGCGGTCAATCCCAAGGACGGCCGCATGACCGTCATCGAGATGAACCCGCGGGTGTCGCGGTCGTCGGCGCTGGCCTCCAAGGCCACCGGCTTCCCCATCGCCAAGATCGCCGCCAAGCTGGCCGTCGGCTACACGCTCGACGAACTGGCCAACGACATCACCGGGGTGACGCCCGCCAGTTTCGAGCCGACCATCGATTACGTCGTCACCAAGATTCCGCGTTTCACCTTTGAAAAGTTCCCCGGCGCCGATCCCAACCTGACCACCTCGATGAAGTCTGTGGGCGAGGCCATGGCCATCGGCCGCACCTTCCAGGAGAGCTTGCAAAAGGGCTTGCGCTCGATGGAGACCGGCCTCACCGGCATGAACGAGGTGGAAATTCCCGGAACCTCTGCCGCCGATCGCAAGGCGGCGGTGAAGAAGGCCCTGGCCACCCCGCGTCATGATCGCCTGCTGGTCATCGCCCAGGCCTTCCGCCTGGGGCTGAGCGTCGATGAAATCAACGCCGCCTGTTCCTATGACAAGTGGTTCTTGGAGCAGATCAAGGCCATCGTCGTCGCCGAGGAACAGGTCCGCGCCAAGGGCCTGCCCATCGACGCCCCCGGCCTGCTGGCCTTGAAGAAGATGGGTTTCTCGGATCAGCGTCTGTCGGAATTGTCGGGCAAGACCCTGACCGAGACCGCCTTCCGCCGCGAGGTCTTGAACGTCAAGCCGGTGTTCAAGCGCATTGACACCTGCGCCGCCGAATTCCCGTCTTCGACCGCCTATATGTATTCGTGTTACGAAGGCGACGGCATCAATCCGGCCGAATGCGAGGCTGACGTCTCTGATCGTGACAAGGTGATCATCCTGGGCGGCGGTCCCAACCGCATCGGCCAGGGCATCGAGTTCGATTATTGCTGCGTCCACGCCGCTTACGCCCTGGACGATGCCGGCAAAGAGACCATCATGGTCAACTGCAACCCGGAAACCGTCTCCACCGATTACGACACCTCGGACCGCCTGTATTTCGAGCCGCTGACCGCCGAAACGGTGATCGAGCTGGTGCGCAAGGAACAGGCCCGCGGCCGCGTGCTTGGCTGCATCGTCCAGTTCGGCGGCCAGACGCCGTTGAAGCTGGCCCACGCCTTGGAAGACGCCGGCATTCCCATCTTGGGCACCAGCCCCGACAGCATCGATCTGGCCGAGGACCGCGAACGCTTCCAGGGGCTGCTGCACGAATTGGGCTTGAAGCAGCCGCCCAACGGCACCGCCCGCTCGCTTGACGAGGCCAAGGCGGTGGCCGACCGCATCGGCTATCCGGTGGTCATCCGCCCCAGCTTCGTCCTCGGCGGCCGCGCCATGCAGATCGTCTACGACCACGAGGCGCTGGAACGCTATATGAAGGAAGCGGTGGTGGTGTCGGGCAAGGACCCGGTGCTGATCGACTTCTATCTGAAAAACGCCATCGAAGTGGATGTCGACGCCCTGGCCGACGGCACCGACGTTTTCGTCGCCGGCATCATGCAGCACATCGAGGAAGCCGGCATTCATTCCGGCGATTCCGCCTGCTCGTTGCCGCCTTATTCGCTTGATGACGCCACCATCGCCGAGTTGGAGCGTCAGACCGTCGCCCTGGCCAAGGCCTTGAACGTCTGTGGCCTGATGAACGTGCAATACGCGGTTCAGGACGGGGTCATCTATATCCTCGAGGTCAACCCGCGCGCCTCGCGCACGGTGCCCTTCGTCGCCAAGGCCACCGGCATCCCCATCGCCAAGATCGCGGCGCGGGTCATGGCCGGGGAAACCCTGGCCAGCTTCAACATCAAAAAAGAAAAGCTGGATCACGTGGCGGTCAAGGAAGCGGTGTTCCCCTTCGCCCGCTTCCCCGGCGTCGATATCCTGCTCGGCCCGGAAATGAAGTCGACCGGCGAGGTCATGGGTATCGACAAGGATTTCGCCCTGGCCTTCGCCAAGGCGCAGCTGGGGGCCGGCACGGTGTTGCCGATTCAGGGAACGGTGTTCATCTCGGTGCGCGAAGGCGACAAGCCGGCGATGATCGAGGTCGGGCGCAAATTACAAGCCATGGGCTTCAACCTGATGGCCACCGAGGGCACCGCCCGCACCCTGCGCGATTTCGGCTGCACCGTCGCCGTGGTCAACAAGGTGTTGGAAGGCCGGCCGCATTGCGTCGATGCCATGACCAACGGCCAGATCCAGTTGGTGGTCAACACCACCGAGGGCAGTCAGGCGGTCAAGGACTCGTTCTCGATCCGCCGTTCGGCCCTGCAATACAACATACCCCACTTCACCACGGTGGCCGGTGCCCAGGCGGCGGTTGAAGCGATCGCCGCCTTGAAGCGCGGAGCGCTTGATGTTGCGCCGCTGCAATCGTACTTTAAGAGTTCGTTCTGATGCGGGGGCTTTGAAGGAATGGAAAAAATCCCGATGACTCCGGCCGGATTGACCGTGCTGGAGGATGAGTTGCGGAATCTGAAGGCGGTGGAGCGTCCGGCGGTGATTAAAGCCATCGCCGAGGCACGCGAACACGGCGATCTGTCGGAAAACGCTGAATACCACGCCGCTCGCGAGCGCCAGAGCTTCATTGAAGGTCGTGTCGCCGAGTTGGAAGACGTCATCAGCCGGGCCCAGGTCATCGACATTGCGTCGATGTCCGGGGATCAGGTGCGCTTTGGCGCCACCGTCACCCTGGCCGATGAAGATTCAGACGAAGAGGTGGTCTACACCATCGTCGGCGCTCACGAAGCCGATATCAAGTCGGGCCGGATGTCGGTGCATTCACCGCTGGCTCGTGCCTTGATCAGCAAACATATCGGCGACACCGTCGAGGTGACGGCGCCAGGCGGTTCGAAATCGTATGAAGTGGTGGACGTCAAGTTCATCTGAACCGCCGCCATTGAAGATAAAAAAGCCTGGGATTTTTCCGGGCTTTTTTATTGCGCGCCGTCGAGATGGGCAACCACCCACTTGATCCCGTCGATTTCGCCGGCGTCATTGCGCAAGGCTTCGGCCTGGGTCGGGTCGGCGGCGCCGCCCAACAAAAAGGCGACGTTGTTGATGACGTGAACGGTCAGTCCGGCCTTGCCCTCGATCCCCAATTCGCGGCGCACCTGCTCTTCCTTGGCGGTGTTGGGAACGAACAGGTCCAGCGCCCTGTCCTCGGCCAGGATCAGCTCGTTGGTTACCCGGCGGACGCCGGACACCGATGCCGCCTGCTGTTCGGCATGACGGCGGTTTTCCGGCTTGATCACGGCGCCCATCAACAAGACGCGGCCGCCCCATACATCGACGGTGACACCGCGAAAGGCCGTGCGGTCAAGCTCCTTGATCTTGCGGCTGACCAGGGATTGGAGGATGTCGTCACGATTGGAATCGCGGCGTGACCGTTCGATTGTTGCCACCGCCGCATGGGGAGTTTCGGCCACGGCCGCCACCGGAATGGTGGTGGGGGGGGCTGCGGGCTCCACCGTTTGGCAGGCTGTCAAGGCGACAAGGGCGATCAACAGGGCTGCCGAACGGTGCGTCACGATGTCGTTTCCTCGCCTTCATCCTCGGATAGGCCGTGGCTGGCGCGGTACCGCCGCCACAGCCAAAATCCCAGCACCGACGATACCACGAACAGGGCCACCGAGATGATGGTATTGGCGATCGGGGCCAATTGCATGCCGCCGCCCAACAAGGTGAAAATCACCGTCTGCGGCAGGTAGCCCAGCAACGAGCCGGTGAAGAACGGCATGGCCCGCACCCCCGACACGCCGGCGCCGATATTGACGGCCAAGCCGTTGGACAGCGGGAACAGACGCAAGATCAAGGCGGCGACCAGCGGGTTGCCGGACAGCATTTCATCCAGGCGCTTGGCTTGACCAGGAAAGCGACGGATCAGAAAGCTGCGCCCCATGAACCGGGCGTAATAGAAAACCGAGACCGAGCCCAGCAACGTGGCCAGCAAGGCCAAGAGGGTGCCAAAGGCAAAGCCGAAGGCGTAGCCGCCAAGAAAACACACCGCCTGACGCGGCAAGCCCAGGGCGACGACGGCGGCGCCGGCCAACAGGAACAGGCCTTCGCCCAACAGCCCACGCCCCCGGATTTCATGATCGACCCAAGCGGAATCGAACATGGAACGCAAGCCGATTCCTTCCATCAGGAAGCCGACCAGCGCCAAGGTCACGATCAGGATCAGACCGCGCAGCAGCACCCGAGGATCCAGCAGGGGATGACGCTTGGCGCTCACGCCCGAACTCATTGCGTTGGGGTTTCGACGACCGGGTTGCGAGAGCGACGCATCAGCCACATCACCCCCAAAAGATCGGGCACGCCGACCAGACCACGCCGAAGATTGCTGTAATTGGAAGCGCCGGCCCCGCGCGAACGGTGATTAACCACCACCGATTCGACGCTGCCGCCGGCACGGATGGTCAGCGCCGGCAGATAGCGGTGCATGTGATCGAAGCGCGGCAAATCCAAAAACAGGGCGCGGGAAAACAATTTGGAACCGCAGCCGGTATCGGGGGTGTTGTCCTTCAAGGCCCAAGCGCGAATGGCGTTGGCGGCTTTCGACGCCCAGCGCCGCGACGAGGTGTCCTTGCGGTTGGCGCGCCAGCCGGCGATCAGCAGCTTTTCCCGCGTTGCCGGCGGCTCGGCCCGCCAGCGGGCCAGCATGTTGGGCAAGTCGGCCGGATCATTCTGGCCGTCACCATCCAACATGGCGATCAGCGGCGCCTGGGCGTGCTTGACCGCGGTGGCGATGGCCTGGCTTTGACCGCAACTCACCCGGTGGCGCAGGAAGCGCAGGCGGGGGAAGCTTTGCCGCGCTTCGGCCAATTTTTGCGCGGTCGTGTCGGTCGAACCGTCATCGACATAGATGATTTCGAATTCCACCACGCCATCCAAGGCATGGTGGATCTCGCTCACCAGGGGCAAAATATTGTCGGCTTCGTTTTTAACCGGAACAACGACCGCCAGTTCGGGGACCGCATTCATGGCGCCACCTTGAGGTTGGATCAGGCCAGACCGCCCCGGCCCATGGCCAGGAACTTTTCCCGCCGCCGCGCCCGCAACACACCACCTTCGGTGCCGACCAAAGAGCGCAGAGCGCCATCCAGTGCCGCCGACAGGCTTTGCATCATCTGTTGGCGGTTGCGATGGGCGCCGCCCAACGGTTCCTCGATGATAGCGTCGCAGACGCCCAGCTTGTGCAGGTCTTGGGCGGTCAGGCGCAAGGCCTCGGCCGCGTCCTTGGCGTTCTCGCCCGAACGCCACAAGATCGACGCGCAGCCTTCGGGGCTGATGACCGAATAGATGGAATGTTCCAGCATCAACACCGTGTTGGCCGAAGCCAAGGCGATGGCGCCGCCCGATCCGCCTTCACCGATGATGGTGGTGATGAAGGGGACGCGGATGTCCAGGCAGGTTTCGATGGATCGGGCAATCGCCTCGGCCTGTCCGCGCGCCTCGGCATCGACGCCGGGATAGGCGCCGGCGGTATCGACCAGCGACAGCACCGGAATCTGGAAATGGTTGGCCATTTCCATCAGCCGGGTGGCCTTGCGATACCCTTCGGGCTTGGCCATGCCGAAATTGTGCTTGAGACGGGTTTCGGTGTCGTGGCCCTTTTCGTGGCCCAGCACCATCACCGACTGACCGCGAAAGCGGCCCAGGCCGCCGATGATGGCGTTGTCTTCACCAAAGCAGCGGTCGCCGGCCAACGGCGTGAAATCGGTGATCAGCGCCCGGATATAATCCAGCGCATGGGGACGATCGGGATGGCGGGCGACTTGCGTCTTTTGCCACGGCGTCAGCTTGGCGAAGGTCGAGCGCAACAGCTTATCGACCTTGATCTGCAACCGCCCCACTTCGTCGGCGATATTGACATCGCCGCCATCGGTCAGGTGACGGAGTTCCTCGATCTTGCCTTCAAGCTCGGCGATGGGCTTTTCGAATTCCAGGATATGCATGGGAGGCTTCATACCACAGCGGAGATTGGGAGCAAGAGAAAGCACGCTCCCGAAAAAAAGGAAAGCGACAAAAAGGAAGGGGGCCGAAGCCCCCATGATCCAGAAACGCGATCTGGAATTTAACTTTTGGCGCCTTTGCGTTTGGTCACGAGGTCCATGCCTTCGTAAACCGGCCACACGCCGGCGGCGACCGCGTCCAGCGACGGCGACGTCTGGCCCATGCGCGAGCGATAGATCCAGAAATTGGTCATCACCCGTTCAACGAAACCGCGGGTTTCCCGTGACGGCAGCGCCTCGATCAGCAGCAGCGGATCATCGTTGTACTTGATGGTCGACAGCCACTGACCCAGCTTGCCGGGGCCGGCGTTATAGGCAGCGGCCAGCAGCAGCAGATTGCCGTTCACCGGATCTTCCGCCATCAGCTTGCTCAGATATTTCTGCCCCAGGGCCAGATTGGTTTCGGGAACATGCAGGCTGTCGCGGGCGGCGCGGCCGCCGATGGCGGCGGCCGTGGCCGGCATCAACTGCATCAGACCCGAGGCCCCGGCGCCGCTGCGGGCGTTGGGGTTGAACGACGATTCCTGACGGACGAAGGCGAAAACCAGAGCCTTATCCACCTGCCAGCCGCCCTTGGGGGTCCAATCGGGCAAGGGGAAGGCGGCGGCGTCGTTCAGCAGACCCGGGGCCATGCCGCCCAGGCGCACGGCCAAGCCGGGCATCTCGGCCACATGGGCCAGCACCATCATGGACTGACGCAGGGCCTTGGTGGCGCGCGGATAGTTTTTGCGCAACTCATCCTCGGCCAGTTCGGTTTCGCCGGCTTGCAGCAAGGCCAGGGCGCGGCGGGTGCCGCCCGCCCGCATCAGCATATCGGCATCGGCCTCGGTGAAAGGCGGCGATTCCCACGAGAACAAGGTTTCGTAGCCCAGGGTTTGCCGGGCCAACATGCCATAAAAGGTGCGCGGATAGGTGGCGGCGATTTCAAGCCAGTGGTTCACCACTTCCGGCCGACGCGACACCAGATTGGCGCGCGCCGCCCAGAAAGCGCCGGCGGATACCATCCACGAGGATTGCGTATCGGCGTTGGCGACGGCTTCAAAGTGACGGCGGGCCAGTTCCGGCTTGCCCAGACGCCATTGCGCCAGACCGGCGATCCAATGGGCGGAGGGCAGCTCGGCCCCCGACCGTTCGGCCGCTTGCGCCGCCCAAACGGCGGCTTCGGCATCACGGCCACTGGCGAAATGATCGGACGCCATCAGCGTCTTCATCTCGTCCACGTCCATGCGGTCGAGAATGCCGGCTTCCGAGCCGGTCAGCAGAGCCAACGCCGCCGAGCCCTTGTCCTGGCGCAACAACTGACGGAATTTAGTCTTCAGCGCCTTGATGCGGGGGGAACCGCTTTCGCTGTTGAAGCTGGTGCCTTCCCAGTTGGCGCCGTCATCCGAGGTGTCGATCCCGGTGCCCTTCAGCGCCCCCTTGACCGGCGGCTTGATGGCGCCAAAGCCCTTCATGCCCTTGGCGGTGGCCAGCTTGTAAATGGCTTCGGATTGCGGCAGATCGGCGTTTTCAGCCATCCATGCCCGCAATTCCTGATATTTGGGGCGATACCCCGATTGCAGGTAGCGTTGGGCGAGAATATGGCCCTTGAGGACGCTGTCCCTGACCTTGCCGAGTTCGCGATCGGCGGCGGCCCATTGGCCGCCAGCCTGCATCTTGAAGATGCGGGAATAAACAGCAGCGTCTTCGGTGGACAGGGGGCGGGGCAAGGGCGCAATGCGGGCCTCGCGTCCGATGCCTGGCATCACCGCAGCGGTGCGGGTGCCTTCGGCGGCGGATGAATCCGCTAGATCGGCCTGGGCGATTTTTTCGCCGGCGATAGCCGGTGCGGAAACGCTCAGGATGACTGCCGTCAGCACCGGGAGGAGCCTGTGTCGCAAGGCCGGACCTCTCGTGTTGTTATCGGAAATATCGAACATGCTGGACGGTTTTATAAATGACCTCTGGGGGGAAAAGCAAGCAAAGATACTGGGAAAATATGGCTAAAAGCTTGTTTATCATTAAAAATCAATAACTTAACCAAATGCTGCGCCGCAACATCAGGAATGTCCGTCCAGGCGTTTGCGGATCGTCAGCAGATCTCGCCAGGCGTCGCGCTTGGCCGCCGGGGTCCGCAGCAGATAAGCAGGGTGGAAGGTGGCCATGGCCGGCACGGGGCGGGGCAGGCCGGGCGAGGAATAGTCGAACCAGCGCCCGCGCAAGCGGTTGATGCCTTCATGCCGCGCCAGCAGCGCCGAAGCGGCGGCGCCGCCAAACAGGATCAGCAGCTTGGGGTCGACCAATTCAATGTGACGGGTGATGAAGGGCAGGCAAACGGCGATTTCATCCGGGCTTGGCTTGCGATTGTCCACCGGCCGCCAGGGCACCACATTGGTGATATAGGTGTTGGTGCGGTCCAGACCGATAGAGGCCAGCATGCGGTCCAGCAACTTGCCGGACTTGCCAATAAAAGGCAGCCCCTGGCGGTCTTCTTCCTGGCCAGGAGCTTCGCCAATGCACATGATTTCGGCTTCCGGATTGCCGTCGGCGAACACCGTGTTCATGGCCGTTCGCTTCAACGGCAGAGCGTCAAAGGCTTCGAGCGCCTGGCGCAATTGCGCCAGATCGTGACATTGCCCCGCCTCGTGGGCGGCGGTGCCGCCATCATGGGCGGAGCGGCGGCCGGCCGGAACCAAGGCCGGGAGCGGCTGCTGCAAGGCCGTGGCGGGCATGGCGACCGGCCGCACCGGTTGCGGCGGCGGTTTCGCCGCCATGGCGAAACGGTCGACGGGTATTTCGCCGATGGCTTCATCGGCACCGGCATCCATGTACCAGCGCAGCAAATCGAAGGGGGAATGATCAAGGGGCATGATGGCTAACAAAATATCACGAACAGCGGTGGTGTTTGAAGGATTCGTATCTTCACGAAATCCTGTGCTATAGAGGCGACCTCGATTGTCACACTTCGCGCCGGAAGGGCGGCGCCGGTCAGGGGTAAGGACGACATGGAACGCGAAGCGATGGAATTCGACGTTGTGATCGTTGGCGGCGGACCTGCGGGTCTGGCGGCATCTATCCGTCTGAAGCAGGTAAACCCGGAGCTTTCGGTGTGCGTGCTGGAAAAAGGCTCTGAGGTCGGGGCGCATATTTTGTCCGGCGCGGTGTTCGAAACCCGCGCACTGGACGAATTGCTGCCCGATTGGCGCGACCGCGACGCACCGCTGAATTGCCCGGCCAAGGACGATTCGTTCTTGTTTCTAACCGAGTCCAAATCGTTCAAGCTGCCGACGCCGCCGCAGATGAACAACCATGGCAATTACATCATCAGCTTGGGCAATGTCTGCCGCTGGCTGGCCGGTCAGGCGGAAGAGATGGGGGTCGAGATTTACCCCGGCTTCGCCGCCTCGGAAGTGCTGTATCATGAAGATGGTTCGGTCAAGGGCGTGGCCACCGGCGACATGGGCATCGGCAAGGATGGCGAGCCCACCGCCAATTACACGCCGGGGATGGAATTGCATGCCCGTCAGACCATTTTCGCCGAAGGGTGCCGCGGTTCGCTGACCAAGACCTTGTTCGAGAAATTCGACCTGCGCAAGGATTGCGATCCGCAGACCTATGGCATCGGCATCAAGGAATTGTGGGAAATCGACCCGGCCAAGCACAGCCAGGGCAAGATCGTCCACACCGTCGGCTGGCCGCTGGACGCCAACACCTATGGCGGTTCGTTCCTCTATCACCTGGAAGACAATCAGGTGGTGGTCGGCTTCGTCATCGGCCTGGATTACAAGAACCCGCATCTGTCGCCGTTCGACGAATTCCAGCGCTTCAAGACTCATCCGGCGATCCGCTCCACCTTCGAAGGCGGCCGACGCATCGCCTATGGCGCGCGGGCGATCTCGGAAGGCGGCATCCAATCGGTGCCGGAACTGACTTTCCCCGGTGGCCTGCTGATCGGCGATACCGCCGGCTTCTTGAATGTCCCCAAGATCAAGGGCAGCCATACGGCGATGAAATCGGGCATGGTCGCCGCCGAATCGGTTGCCGCCCTGCTGGCCGACGGCTCGGGCAATCAAGCCTATGCCTATCCGCGTGAGCTGAAGCAGACATGGCTGTGGTCGGAACTGCACAAGGTCCGCAACATCCGCCCCAGCTTCCACAAGGGATTGTGGGTCGGCATCGCCTGGTCGGCGCTGGACACCTATCTGTTCCAGGGCAAGGCGCCGTGGACCTTTAAGATCCATGCCGATCACGACCAATTGGGCAAGGCCAAGGATTATCCCAAGATCGATTATCCCAAGCCTGACAATGTGATCAGCTTCGACAAGCTGTCGAGCGTGTTCATCTCGAACACCAACCACGAAGAAAACCAGCCGGCGCATCTAAAGCTGAAGGATGAGGGCGTGGCGATCAGCGTCAATCTGGCCCTGTACGACGCGCCGGAACAGCGTTATTGCCCGGCTGGCGTCTATGAAATCGTCGACGGCCCGGCCTTGCGCATCAATGCCCAGAACTGTGTCCACTGCAAGACCTGCGACATCAAGGACCCGACCCAGAACATCAACTGGACGGTGCCCGAAGGTG
>NZ_JAGTUF010000017.1:24185-74880 GCF_018224925.1 Magnetospirillum sulfuroxidans
GCGGCGGTCCCAATTATCCGAATATGTAAAAGCGGAAACCCGCCACCTTCGATTCATGACGATATCCCGGCTTCGCCGGGAAGGTGGCGGCGGTCCCAATTATCCGAATATGTAAAAGCGGAAACCCGCCACCTTCGATTCGTGACGATATCCCGGCTTCGCCAGGAAGGTGGCGGCGGTCCCAATTATCCGAATATGTAAAAGCGGAAACCCGCCACCTTCGATTCATGACGATATCCCGGCTTCGCCAGGAAGGTGGCGGCGGTCCCCATTATCCGAATATGTAAAAGCGGAAACCCGCCACCTTCGATTCGTGACGATATCCCGGCTTCGCCAGGACGGTGGCGGCGGCCCCCATTATCCGAATATGGAAAAGCGGAAACCCGCCACCTTCGATTCGTGAGGATGTCCCGGCTTCGCCGGGAAGGTGGCGGCGGCCCCTATTATCCGAATATGTAAAAGCGGAAACCCGCCACCTTCGATTCGTGAGGATGTCCCGGCTTCGCCGGGAAGGTGGCGGTGGCCCCATTATCCGAATATGGAAAACAACGATCCCGCCGGATGGCTCTGGCGGGATTTTTGTTTGTGCGTGGCACATCCGGCTGAAATCGTTATTATGGATTTTTGCTCCGTGGACGCGGCTTGGCGTCCGTCAGAAGGCAAGGGTGACGATGACGAGGTGGTGGAAGATGGCCACGATGCATTGGGCAGCGATGGCCATGATGGCCGGTGTGATGACAGCCTGCTCGCCGCAGGGTGCCCCTTCCAATCAGGGGCGCGACAACCGCCCGCCAGGGGGACTGACCAGCCATAGCGGATTGGGGGCTTTTCTGGCCGGGCGTCTGGCCCAGGGACAAGGCGACACCGACGATGCCGCGGATTTTTACGCTGCGGCCTTGGCCAGCGATCCCGATAACGCCGATCTGTTACAGCGCACCTTTACCCTGATGGTGGCGGAAGGTCGGCTGGACAGCGCCATTCCCATGGCCCGACGCCTTCAGGATCTGGACGCCGAATCGGCGATGCCGGTTTTGGTCGCCGGCTTGGCCGATGTCCGTGGCGGTCTGTTGGGTCAGGCTGAAAGCCGCTTCGCCGGCCTGCCTCGGCGGGGACTTAACGGGTTGGTTGGGCCGTTGATGACAGCCTGGGCCTTGGCCGGCCAGGGACAGTACGAACCGGCCATCGCCGCCCTGGAACCATTGTCGCAAACCAAGGGGTTCGCGGGCGTCAAAGCCTATCACGCGGCCCTGATCAATGATCTTGCCGGTCGGCCCGAAGCGGCCGAGGCCGGCTATGGCGAGGCTTTGTCCGGGCAATTGTCCATTCGCGGCATCGAAGCGGCGGGCAGCTTTTTTCAGCGCCACGGTCAGGCCGAGCGGGCCAAGGAATTGTACGACCGTTATCAACGCGAACATCCCGAAACCTTGCTGTTCGACGGCGCCTCCCTGCTGAAAGCCGGCCACGGCATCGCTCCGGCGGTGCCTGACGCCCAAGCCGGCATGGCCGAGGCTTTGTTCGACGTCGCCACTTTGATGCGTCAAGGCAATGGCCAAGACGCCGCTATCGTTTTTTCCCGTCTGGCCTTGTACATGCGGGCGGATTTTCCGCTGGCCGGCGCGGTGTTGGGGGACATGCTGTCGGCACAAGACCGCCGCGAGGCCGCCAACGCCGTCTATGGCGAGATTGCCCCGACGGCGGCCGCCCATGCCTATGGGCAATTACGCATCGCGGTGAACCTAGAGGAACTGGGCGACACCGCCTCTGCCTTGTCCCGTCTGGCCACGTTGGTCAAGGACCGCCCCGACAGCTTGGATCCGCTGGTGACCAAGGGCGACATCCTGCGGCGCAAAAAGCGCTTTGCCGAGGCGGCCGAAGCCTATGGCGAGGCCATCAATCGCGTCGGCGCCGATCTGTCGATGCAGCATTGGCCGCTGCTGTATAGCCGCGGCATCTGTCTGGAGCGGACCAAGCAATGGACCGGAGCCGAAGCCGATTTCAAAAAGGCGCTGGAGCTCAAGCCCGACCAGCCCGATGTGCTGAACTACCTTGGCTATACCTGGGTAGATGCCGGAATTAATCTGGAAGAAGGCCGGGCCATGCTGGAAAAGGCGGTTTCGCTGCGTCCGCGCGACGGCGCCGTCATCGACAGCCTGGGGTGGGCGCTGTATCGGCTGGGCGATTATCACAATGCGGTGAAATTTCTCGAACGCGCCGTTGAATTAAAGGCCGAGGACCCAACCCTCAACGACCATCTGGGCGACGCCTATTGGCAAGTCGGCCGCGTCTCCGAAGCCATGTTCCAATGGCAACGGGCCATGGGCCTGGACCCTGAACCGGAACAGATCGCGCCGTTGAAAGAAAAGCTGCGCAGCGGACAGGTGCCGGCCAATCCCGTGGTCAAGTGATGTCCGGGCTCAGCGTCGAGGCCTGGGCCAAGGTCAATCTGTACCTGCACGTCACTGGCCGGCGCGATGATGGCTATCACCTGCTGGATTCGCTGGTGGCTTTCGCCGGGATCGGCGACACCATCACCGTGTCGCCTTCTTCGGCGTTGTCCTTGACCGTCGACGGGCCAACCGCGGCCCGGTTAGACGTCGATGACGACAATATCGTGCTGCGCGCCGCCCGCGCCCTGGCCCAAGCGGCGGGGCGCCCGCCCCAGGCTCATCTTCATCTGACCAAGCGCCTGCCGGTTGCCGCCGGCATTGGCGGCGGCTCCGCCGACGCTGCGGCCACCCTGCGGGCGCTGTCGCGGTTGTGGGGGGTGCGGCTGGCTCCGGCGGCGTTACACGCCCTGGCGCTGTCTCTGGGGGCCGATGTGCCGGTCTGTCTGCGCGGCCGGCCAACCCGAATGTCGGGTATTGGCGAGACCTTGGCCGATGCGCCGAGCTTGCCGCCGGCTTGGGTGGTGCTGGTCAATCCGCTGATTGGTTTGTCGACGCCGGCGGTGTTCAAAGCCCGCCAGGGCTGTTTTTCCGACCCCATGCCGCTGGAAAGCCGGCCCGCCGACGCGGCGGCGTTGGCGCGGATGCTGGCGGCGCGGGATAATGATCTCAGTGCCGCCGCCATTTCCTTAGTGCCTGAAATCGCGGTGATCTTGACGGCGCTGAACCGGGATGGATGCCTGTTGGCGCGCATGTCGGGCAGTGGCGCCACTTGCTTTGGTCTGTTCCCCGATCCGGCGGCGGCGGCGGCGGCGGCGGCGGCGATTGCCGCTGATTATCCCGCTTGGTGGATCAAATCAGCGTCATTGATTTCCAGCACTTGAATCATGGCGCAGTTCCTACTATGGTGCGGCCCCGCTGTTGGGGCGTAGCCAAGCGGTAAGGCAGCGGTTTTTGGTACCGCCATTCGGAGGTTCGATCCCTCCCGCCCCAGCCAAGCCTTTTACAGGGTGTGCGTCTTTTCATGGACGCGGTGAGCGCCCGAAAGGCACTTCCCGAATATTTTACAGCTTAGCTCCGCGCGACATCCGGTGCGGATAGGCATTTCAGCCCTGGCACCACGATGCCGTGGCCCGACTGATCGCGGAGAGTAGATGCAAAAAATCGATAAGCGCGGCAAGAACAAGGCCGTTGCCGGCTTTGGCGAGCGCATGAACACCGCCGCCGCTGCCAAAAAGGCGCTGGTGGCGTCCTATCTGGCCAACAAGGTTGATGTTAACGACCCGGCTTTTATCGAGCAGCAGGCTGCCCGTCAGGCCGCCGCCGCCGCTCGGGCTGAACGCGACGCGCAACGCAAGGCGGAAAAGCTGGCGGCTCAGGCTCAGGCCGTGGCCGATCGCAAGGCGGCGCAGGAAGCAGCCGAGGCGCAGGCCATCGCCGAACAAGCCGCGCGCGAGGCTGCGGCCATCGAAGAGGCCGAGGCTTTGGTCGCCCTGGAAGCCCAGCGCAAGGCAGCCCGTGACGCCCGCTACGCCGCTCGCAAGGCGCGTAAATAATTCGACAAGCCCCGATGCATGCATTGCTGCATTGGGGCTTGGTTTGACAGGGGGCGGAAAAGTCCCCCTGTGCATCTCGTCATGCCCGCGCAGGCGCATATCCGCTTTTGGCGGGTATTGTGGACATCGTGCAGGCGTTTTCACTCAGGTGAGAATCGAAAAAGCCGCGTTGATCGTTTCCCGATCAACGCGGCTTTTTCGATTCCAGACCAAGACTTCAGCAGCCTCGGCCCATTTCAATACGGGTAAAGCTTCTCATCACCCCACCGGTATCCGGCCACCATTACGGTGGCGGCCGGACCGACACGGCGAGAGTAAGTCAGCGGCCGATTACGTGGCGCTGTTCGGTCGGCCCTTGGGCTTGGGCTGCCATTGCTTTTTCGGCGCCGACGGATCGGCCCGGCGCGGCGGCGGACGCGGTCCCCGCGATTCCGGGCGCTCGGCCTCGGCATGAGCGCCCTCGGCCAGCGGTTCAATGCGGACATCGCGCCGTTCGATCTGCCCGATCGCCGCCTGGAAACGCTCGGCAACAGCGGCGTCGATCTCGAACTTGGTTTCGCGTTCGAAAATACGGATCGAGCCGATTTCTTGTTTGGTGATCTTGCCGTGACGGCAGATCATCGGGATCAGCCACCGCGGATCGGCGTCCTTTTGCCGGCCGATATTGAGGCGGAACCACTTGCTGGGGCCGGGCAGCCCGCTGGGACGTTCGCCCCGCTGCTCACGCGGTTCACGCGGTTCACGTTGTTCCCGCGGGGCGCGGGCGTCGCGGGCGGTTGGGGCGGGAGCGCCGGAACCGGGATCGAACACCTCTTCGGCCGCCGGCAATTGCGCTTGGTACATGCGCACCAGGGCGGCGGCGATCTCTTCCGGCGACCGTTGGGCCAGCAGAGCCTTGGCCATGGCCAGATCGTCCTCGGACGGATCGGCGGCGATCAGCGGGCTTTGCAGCAGGCGTTCCTGATCCAGTTTGCGGATGTCGTCAGCCGAAGGCGGACCGCTCCACACCGCTTGGACGCCGATCGTTTGCAGCAGCATTTCCGCCTTACGACGGCGCGAGAATTGCACCAGCATGACGCTGACGCCCTTGCGCCCGGCCCGGCCGGTGCGGCCGCTGCGATGCTGCAAGGTGGCGCCGTTTTGCGGCAATTCGGCATGGATGACCAAGCCGATATTGGGCAGATCGATACCGCGTGCCGCCACGTCGGTGGCGACGCAGACGCGAGCACGGCCGTCACGCAGGGCTTGCAACGATTGGTTCCGCTCGTTCTGGCCTAATTCACCCGACAGGGCGACGGCGGTAAAGCCGCGTTCCAGCAAGATGGCTTGCAGATGGCGGACTGAATCACGGGTATTGCAAAACACCAGGGCGGCCGGCGATTCAACATAGCGCAGCACGTTGACGACAGCGTGCTCGATTTCATTGGGGGCGACGCGGATGGCCCGATATTCAATATCGGCATGACCGTGCTGCCCGGCCGAGACGGCAATGCGCCAAGCATCCCGCTGATAGCGCTTGGCCATGGCGATGATCATCTTGGGCAGGGTCGCCGAGAACAAAAGGGTGCGGCGCTGCTGCGGCGTCGCTTCCAAAATGAACTCCAAATCCTCGCGGAAGCCCAGATCCAGCATTTCATCGGCTTCGTCCAGCACCACCGCCCGCAGCTTCGAGGTGCGCAAGCCGCCGCGTTCCAAGTGATCGCGCAAGCGGCCGGGCGTGCCGACGACGATATGGGCGCCGCGTCCCAGCATGCGCTGTTCGGCGCGCGAATCCATGCCGCCGACGCAAGATACCACCTGTCCGCCGGCATGCTGATACAGCCAAGTCAGTTCGCGCTGTACCTGCAAGGCCAGTTCGCGGGTGGGGGCGACGATCAGGGCCAGCGGCTCGCCGGCCGGCTCCAGGGTGAAGTTCTCGCCCAGCAAGGTGTTGGCGATGGCCAAACCGAAGGCAACGGTCTTGCCCGAACCGGTCTGGGCCGAAACCAGCAAGTCGCGGTCGCGGGCGGCGGGATCAAGAACCGCCGTCTGAACAGAGGTCAAATCGGTATAGCTGCGCTCGGTCAGCGCCTGGGTGAGCGGATGGCCCGCCGGGAAAAAGTCCATGGGAGGAACGATGCTTTCATTGCGTTTGCAGGTCATCGGCCCGGTACGGGCAGTGGTTCCGCGCTGTCACGGTCGGCCGATAGGGGTGAAATAACACGATTCCATCGCCGATTACCTCAAGAATGACGGTGCAAGGCTAATTCCCATGCTGGTTTTTGACATCCGCCGCCGTCGCCACCGTCGCCAGCCCCCCGCATGGGCCTGCCGACAGCCAGGATTCCCCGCCGGCCCCCTTGAATCGAATGATACGAATCATATATGGTTCATACTTTCCACTGTTGCGGCGAGGATCCGATGGGGATTGTGAAAATTGACGACGATCTGCACGAGGAGGTCCGCCGCGCCAGCACGGTTATGTGCCGGTCAATCAATGCCCAGGCCGAGTTCTGGATAAAAATCGGAATGCTTGCCGAGGCCAATCCGACCCTGTCCTGCAACGAGATCATGAAAATGCAGTTGGCAGAAGCGCGAATCCGCGTGGCAGAGACGTTGGTCGCCTGAAATGGTCAAGACCGCCGACGAGCTGGCGCTCATGCGCCTGTCCGGCAAGTTGCTTGCGTCAGTCTTCGAGATGCTGGACAGGCTGGATTTTGTCGGGATGTCGACCATGCAGGTCAATGACCTGGTCGACCAATTCATCACCGTTGACATTGGCGCGCGGCCGGCAAGCAAAGGACAATACGGCTTCAAATATGTCCTGAATTGCTCGATCAACCATGTTGTCTGCCACGGCGTGCCCGATTCGGGCACGATCATCGGGGATGGCGACATCATCAATCTCGACATCACCCTGGAAAAGAACGGCTTCATCGCGGATTCAAGCAAGACCTATCTTGTCGGCAATGCTCCGCCGGCCGCGCGGCGGCTGGTGCGGGTCGCGCAAGAAGCCATGTGGAAAGGCATAAAACAGGTGCGGCCCGGAGCGCATCTGGGCGATATCGGTTTCGCCATCGAACGCCATGCCAAAAAGAACGGCTATTGCGTCGTACGGGAATATTGCGGGCATGGGATCGGCCGCAAGATGCACGAGGACCCCCACGTGCTCAATTTCGGTCGCCCCGGAACCGGCCTGAAATTAAAGCCGGGCATGGTGTTCACCATCGAGCCGATGGTCAATCAAGGGAGCGGGATGGTTTCGACCGACCCGGACGGATGGACGGTTGTCACCCAGGACCGGAAGCTTTCCGCACAATTCGAGCACACTGTCGCGGTTACCGCAGAGGGCGTCGAGGTGCTGACCTTGCGCGGCGATGGAACCTGATCGCACTCGTTCGAGTGTCCCGGACTATGGGCAATATCAGCGGCGCCACCAGGCACCGCTGATATTGCCCAAGCTCTGTCGCCAACAGGGCTTAGGCTTTCTTCACGAACTCTGACTTCAGATTCATGGCGCCGATGCCGTCGATTTTGCAGGCGATATTATGTCCATCGGTGGCGTCGACCAGACGGATACCCTTGACCTTGGTTCCGCCCTTGACCACCAGGGACGACCCCTTGACCTTAAGGTCCTTGATCACGGTGACGCTATCGCCATCGGCCAGCATGTTGCCGTTGGCATCGCGCACGCCCTCGGCCTCGGCGCCAGCGGCATCGGCTTCGGGGTTCCATTCATGGGCGCATTCCGGGCAAACCCACAGGTTGCCATCATGGTAAGCGTGTTCAGAGTTGCACTGAGGGCACTTCAAGCCATTGTCCATTGTTTACCTCGTCGATTGTGGCGAGATACTAATGCACTGGCGGATGCAGAGGAATCATAAGCTTGGCTTGGCTGGAAATAGCGTGCGCCATCGCGCTGTCAGCCGCTGCGGACCTCGGTGAGAAAGGTGCCCACTTGCGCGGTCAGGGCGACGGCGTCCCACAAAGCTTGGGCAACCATAAACTTTACACGTCCAGATTAGACACTTTCAGCGCATTGGTCTGGATGAAGTCGCGGCGGGGTTCGACGACGTCGCCCATCAGGGTCGAGAACACCTCTTCCGCCTCGTCGGCGTGGGCGACGCGGACTTGCAGCAGCGAGCGGGCTTGCGGGTCCAAGGTGGTTTCCCACAGCTGTTCCGGGTTCATTTCCCCCAGGCCTTTATAGCGCTGGATGGAAATGCCGCGCTTGCCTTGCTCCATGATCGCGGTCACCAGGGCGACCGGGCCGTCGATCCGGGTTTCGCGGTCCTTGATCAGCAAGGTGGCGGCATCGGCGAAGCTTTCGCGCAAGGTCGCGGCCAATTCGGCCAGCTTGCGGGTTTCCTGCGACCGCAAGATGGCGGCGTCGATGCTATGGGTTTCGGTCACCCCACGCGACGTGCGGGCGAAATTCAGCCCCTCGCCCTCGCTCCAGGTACCTTGCCAGCCCTGTTCCAGCTGATTTTCCAGGGCATTGAGACGCGCCGCCAGGGTTTCGGCCATGGCCTCGCCGGCGACGCTGTCGGTCAGCAGCGCCGGATTGAGCGCCCCGGCGATGGCGGCTTGTTCGATCAGCTTCATCGGCGCGCGCCGCGTCAGCGGATTAAGCAGAGTGCGCACGGTGCGGGCGGTCTCGGCCAGGGCGCGCAGATCGGCGCCGCCCACCTGGGCGCCGCCATTCAGACGCAAGACGGCATCGTTAAGGCCGCCTTCCATCAGATATTCCTCCATCGCCCGCTCGTCCTTGAGATAGACCTCGGACTGGCCGCGCTTGGCCCGGTACAGCGGCGGCTGGGCGATGTACAGATAGCCCTTTTCGATGATTTCCGGCATCTGGCGGAAGAAGAAGGTCAGCAGCAGGGTGCGGATGTGCGAACCATCGACGTCGGCGTCAGTCATGATGATGATTTTGTGGTAGCGGGTCTTGGCGATGTTGAAATCTTCACGGCCGATACCGGTACCAAGGGCGGCGATCAGGGTGCCGATTTCAGCCGAGGACAGCATCTTGTCGAAGCGGGCGCGCTCCACGTTCAAGATCTTGCCCTTCAACGGCAAGATCGCCTGATTGGCGCGGTGACGCCCCTGCTTGGCCGAACCACCGGCCGAATCACCCTCGACGATGAACAATTCGGACAGCGCCGGATCGCGTTCCTGGCAATCGGCCAGCTTGCCGGGCAGCGTGGCGATATCAAGCACGCCCTTGCGCCGGGTCAATTCACGCGCCTTGCGGGCGGCTTCGCGGGCGGCGGCGGCTTCGACCACCTTGGTCACCACCTTGCGGGCTTCTTGCGGGTGTTCCTCGAACCATTCGGCCAGCTTTTCGCTGACGATGTTTTCGACCACCGCGCGCACTTCCGAACTGACCAGCTTGTCCTTGGTCTGGCTCGAGAATTTGGGATCGGGCACCTTGACCGACAGCACACAGGTCAATCCCTCGCGCATGTCGTCGCCGTTCAGCGCCACTTTTTCCTTTTTGGCGATGCCCGATTCATTGGCGTAGGTGTTGATGGTGCGGGTCAGCGCGGCGCGGAAGCCGGCCAGATGGGTGCCGCCGTCGCGCTGCGGGATGTTGTTGGTGAAGCACAATTGCGTCTCGTGGTAGCTGTCGCACCATTCCATCGCCACTTCCACGGTCATGCCGTCACGCTCGCCCGAGACCGCGATCGGCGGGGCATGCAGCGCCGTCTTCGAGCGGTCGAGGTAATGAACGAAAGCCTCGATGCCGCCTTCGTAATGCAGTTCGGTCACCACCTCTTCCGGGTGGCGCTGGTCGCGCAGCCACAGACGAACGCCGGAATTGAGGAAGGCCAGTTCGCGCAAGCGGTGTTCCAGGGTGGCGAAATCGAATTCCACCTTGGTAAAGATGGTGGTGCTGGGCAGGAAGGTTACCTCGGTGCCGCTTTTGTCGGACGGGCCGACCAGCTTCAACGGCGCCTCGGCGTCGCCCATGCGAAAGCGCATGGTGTGTTCGTGACCCGAGCGCCAGATGCGCAGATCAAGGAATTCCGACAGCGCGTTGACCACCGAAACGCCGACGCCGTGCAGACCGCCCGACACCTTATAGGAGTTCTGGTCGAACTTACCGCCGGCATGCAATTGGGTCATGATGACCTCGGCGGCCGAGACGCCTTCTTCCTTGTGGATGTCGGTGGGGATACCACGACCGTTGTCGCGCACGGTGCACGAACCGTCGGCGTTGAGCACCACTTCCACCAGATTGGCATAGCCGGCCAAGGCTTCGTCGATGGCGTTGTCGACCACTTCATAGACCATGTGGTGCAAGCCGGAACCATCATCGGTGTCGCCGATATACATGCCCGGCCGCTTGCGCACCGCGTCAAGGCCGCGCAATACCTTGATGGAATCGGCGCCATATTCTTCGGCAGTGGGGTTGGGGTTCACGGACTCGGTCATGATGCTTCCTTAGGTTGCGGGTAAGACGATTGCATCGGCCACCCGGAAAAACTGTGCCCTTTCCCCGAAACCGGCGAACATGGATTCGTCGGTCCCGGTCATCCAGCTTTGGGCGTTCAGCCCCGCCAGTTCGTCGAACAAGGCGGTTCGGCGGATCTCGTCCAGATGCGCCACCACCTCGTCCAACAACAACAGCGGCGCCAGGCCGCTTAAACTTGTCCGCACGCGGGCCTGGGCCAGGACGATGGACACCAGAACCGCCTTTTGCTCACCGGTGGAACATTCCCCCGCCGGCAAATCCTTTCCCCCGTGGCGCACCGCCAAATCGGATCGATGCGGTCCGATGGTCGCCCCGCCCGCCGCCGCGTCACGCGCCCGCGCGCGTAAAAGAGCGCCCCGGAAACGATCCTCGGCCTCGGCCTCGGCCAATTCGGCCGTCCAGCCCTCGATCTCGCCGGCCAGGGCCAGACGGGCGGCGGGGAAAGCCCCGATCCCCAACCGACAGGCCGCATCCAGACGCGCCACCGTCGCCACCCTGGCCTTGGCCACCGCCACGCCGTGGCGGGCCATGGTATCTTCAAGCGCCGCCAGCCATTTGCCATCGGCGCCCCCCGCCCGCAGCAGCCGCGAGCGTTCGCGCATGGCGTGCTCGTAAGCCCCCGACCGGGCGGCGTGCCCTTCGTCTTGTCCCAGCACCAGACGATCAAGAAAGCGCCGCCGTCCCCCGGCGCCTTCGATGAACAGCCGGTCCATGGCCGGGGTCAACCACAAGGCCGACACCAGACCGGCCAAAGAGCGGGCCTTGGCCGGCTGACCGTCGATCCGGATCGCCCGGCGTTCCGATCCTCCGTCGCGCCCGCTGCCGATTTCAACCCGGCCGGCGGGGCCGTCCAGAACCGCCGCCACCGCCCACGTCCGCGCCGCGCTGTCGCGCCGTCCCACATCAGCCAAGGCGGCCCGGCGCATGCCCCGACCGGGGGCAAGAAAAGACAAGGCCTCCAACAGATTGGTTTTACCCGCCCCATTGGCGCCGGTCAGCACCACTGGCCGGCTGTCGGTGTCGAAGCGCAGGTGGGCGTAACAACGAAAATCAGTCAGCGTCAGCCGGCGAACGGCCAGACGCGGCGACAGATCGGGTTCGCTCACGACGGCGCCGGTCACACCCGCATGGGCATCAGCACATAGATGGCCCCGGCATTGACCCCATCGCGCACCACCGTCGGGCTGGCGGCATCGGCCATGGAGAAGCGGGCAGCCTCGCCCTCGACCTGGCCCAGGATATCGAGCAGGTAGCGGGAATTGAAGCCGATTTCCAGCGGCGTCGAATCGTATTGGGCCTCGATTTCTTCGGTGGCCGAGCCGTTTTCCGGGCTGGACGCCGACAATGTCACCGTGCCTTTTTCCAAGCTCAGCTTGATGGCGCGGCTTTTTTCCGTCGAGATGGCCGAAACGCGATCCACCGCCTGGGCAAAGCTTTTGACGTCAACGTCCAGCTGCTTATCGTTGTCGGCCGGGATCACCCGTTCGTAATCGGGGAAGGTGCCGTCGATCAGCTTGCTGGTCAGCACCGCGTCGCCAAAGGCGAAGCGCAGCTTGGTTTCCGACAGCGACACCGTGACTTCGCCATCGGTTTCGTCAATCAATTTGCGCATTTCCTGCACGGTCTTGCGCGGAATGATCACGCCGGGCATACCGGCCGCGCCTTCGGGCAGGGTGATTTCCACCCGCGCCAGCCGATGACCGTCGGTCGCCACCGCCCGCAGCACTTCGCCGCCGGGCGTGGTCGCCGCATGCAGATAGATGCCGTTGAGGTAATAGCGGGTTTCTTCGGTCGAGATGGCGAAGCGGGTGCGATCAACCAACGCCTTCAACTCGGCCGCGCTCATGCAGAAGGTAAAGGGCAGCTCGCCCCCCGACAGCACCGGAAAATCTTCCACCGGCAAGCACGACAGCGAGAATTTCGACCGCCCCGAACGCAAGGTCATGATGCCGGTATCGGCGTCATGCTCGATTTCCACCTGGGAACCGTCGGGCAGCTTGCGGACGATTTCATAGAAGGTGTGGGCTGGCGCCGTGGTGGCGCCGGGACGGGTGACGTCCGCCGCCGCCGTCTCGATGATATCGAGATCCATGTCGGTGGCGTTCAGGCTCAGACTGCCGGGACGGCCTTCCAGCTTGACGTTGGACAGAATCGGAATCGTGTTGCGGCGTTCAACGACGCTTTGCACATGGGCCAGAGACTTCAGCAGCTGGGCGCGCTCGATGGTCAGCTTCATGACGTGTGGTAGATCCCGTTGATTGCCTGCCATTCCCTACCGATCAGGCAGGGGCGGCAGTATATCACAGGGTTGACGGGGACAAAGCGCTTTCCAAAGCCGAGGGACCGGCGGGGCGCCGCTTGAGTTCAGACACCACGTTCTTTACCAAAACACATCACACACCCCTTTTTCCGCAGTTGGAATCATCCATCGTCAATACTACCGCAAACATGCCCACCCTTCAAGGCAAAGCAGAGGCAACCCCGCTTGCAGAGGACGACACCTCCAAACGAAACGAATAGGCGTTTTCCTCGGGGCTGCAATCATCCACGACGGGAATTTTCACCACACCGCCAGAAGACAGCGGATACACGATTTCCACCCCCCGAACCTTACACTTTAAAGTCACATCCGGTCCATTGCAGGTTCGTTCGATCTTGGTTTCGATTTTCTTGGCGAAGCGAGCCGGATCGAACACCTCGTTCTCGCCCAACTTGCACCAAACCCGGAACTTAACTTCGACGTTGATGGTCTCGCCCTTGCCGATATCGATTGACCATTTCTCATCGATTCCGGCCTGCGGCAAAATCGGCAGCCCCGCCGCCCCCACCTTCTTACGCACCACCCCGTCAGCGCCGGTCACCGTCACCGAAATCAGATGTCCCACCGGATTCTGGCCCGGCACCAAATCGGGGACATAGGAAAATTCCAAAAACTCGGTCGATGCCACATCGCGGATGTAGTGACGGATACTCGCGCGATGCGAAACCGACATCAGGTAACAGTCCTGGGTGAAATCCATTTGCTCGATGCAGTAAACCCGCTCGATGAGGTCGGCGTAATAGCCGACCTTGGCCACCGCCCCGGCAATGTAATCAATATGGCGGCCCGTCTGCCCACCAAACAAAATACGGACACGACGGTCGAAATCGTCGTCCTCCGGTTTGGCCAGGGACGCCACGGTGGTGGCGACACCAAACAGCATGAAAGCAACGAATCCGGCCGTCCAGGACTGGTAGAAACCCGGCCAGAACAACGCCTTCTCAACACTGAGCTGGGCGAAGAACAAGGTCAGGATCGCCGCGGCGGCACAGGCGGCGACGACCACCAGCTTGCGTTTGTCGCGCCAGAATTCCCGCAGCACTTCTCGTGGGCGCGGCCCGACGGCGAAGAAACGGCGCAAACTGACCGCGCCGCCGCCAAGAACCACCCCGACCACCAGGGCCATGGCCGCGAAGCCCCAGCCCTGGCCGGAAATATGTGACAGCACGAACTGCAAGGCCGAACTGGAAACGGCGGCGACGACCAAAATGCCGACGGCCTGACGCAAACCGAGAAAATGGCCCGAAATGAAGATACCCGCAGACAACACCACGACCAGCAGCAATGCGACCGTCAGCATCCCCCCCTCCCGATAAACCCCTCAGAGGGGATACATATCAAAACGGGAATAACTTGGCCAGCCCGCAGCCCGTCAGTTTTGCAACATGCGGCGCAGCAGTTCCACGTCCTCGGAGAAGCCGACATCGGACGAACGCAGCTCCTCGATCTTCTTGACCGCGTGCATCACCGTGGTGTGGTCGCGGCCGCCGAACTTGCGGCCGATCTCGGGTAGCGAGCGGCTGGTCAGTTGCTTGGCCAGATACATGGCCACCTGACGCGGCCGCGCCACCTGACGCGAACGCCGGGCCGAGGACATTTCCGCCAGCTTGATATTGAAATGCTCGGCCACCCGCTTTTGGATTTCCTCGATGGTGATGCGGCGATCCGAGGCCTTGAGCAGATCGTGCAGCACATCTTGGGTGCTTTCCAGGGTGATGGAACGGCCCACCAATTGCGAATGGGCGACGACGCGATTCAGCGCCCCTTCCAATTCACGGACATTGCTGACGATCTTGTGGGCCAGGAACTCCATCACCTTTTGCGGCACCGCCGCCGCCATCTGCTCGGCCTTGGAATGCAAGATCCCCAGCCGCAGCTCATAGGTGGTGGCATGCAGGTCGGCGACCAGGCCGGAATTGAGGCGCGACCGCAACCGGTCCTCCATCCCTTCCAGGTCACTGGGGCTTTTATCGGCGGAAATGACGATCTGCCGCCCCTGATCAACCAACGCGTTGAAGGTATGGAAAAACTCTTCCTGGGTCGCATCCTTGCCGGCAATGAACTGCACGTCGTCGACCATCAGAACATCGACCGAGCGGAATTGTTCCTTGAACGACATGGTGTCTTGCGAACGCAGCGCCCGGATAAAGCGATACATGAACTTTTCCGCCGACAAGTACAGAACCCGGCGCGCCGGATTGTGGTCGCGGATGTGATGGGCAATGGCGTGCATCAGATGGGTCTTACCCAAGCCGACCCCGCCATAAAGAAACAGCGGATTGAACGACACCGCCGAGGCCTCGGCGACGCGCAAGGCGGCGGCGTGGGCGAATTCGTTGGGCTTGCCGACGACGAAATTCTTGAAGGTGAAGCGCGGATCAAGCAGCGCCCCCAATTCGTCCTGATCCGCGGACGCCGCAGGAGCCGCCGAACGCGGACGCAACACACTGACCGTCGCCGTCGGCTTGGCCGATGCCACCGTCGTCGCATCCACCACCGGCGGCGGCGCCGCCGGTTCAGGGACACGGCTATTGGCGACAACAATCTCGATGGCGCTCAGGGCCGGATTTTCCGCCCCCCACAGCGTGCGGATACGCTCGCCGTAATGGGTCGCGACCCAGTCGCGCATGAACCGGGTCGGCAACCCCAGGCGAACCAAACCATCCGCCGCCTGATGCAGGGTAATCGGACGCAACCACGAACGATAAGCGGCATCCCCGACTTCGTCGCGCAAACGCCCCTTGATCCGATCCCATTCGGCATTGATCATCATATGTCCCCGAACATTGGACTCAAGACAAAGGCCGCCCGGAGAAAACTTGGCGCGCGTATCGCCCCACGTCGTCGACATGGACCCGATGGAAACGCCACCTTCCCCTCCCCGAATCGGCCCAGCCGGCAGTTTCTCTTGCCCGCGAGCCCATCGAACATCACCGCGCCAACGGCCCCCAAAGCCGTATCCGACGCAGGACGCATCTTCCACCCATCAGCATATTCACAAACCAACCGTGACACAATCGGCAAAACATAAGTATTTGTGATAACTAGCTGCACTTAGATGAAATCCAATAAAATAGAGATGCCGGCATCACCAGCAAAAAACTATCAAATTTTAACTAGATTTCCTGTCTATTCTTTTGAATAGGCTGGAGAGGGACGGACTCTAACGATGCGTCCGAGTCAACACAACCGGACCGGAACAAGAACGCGGAAAATTTTTCCCTTGCTTTTCATCGGCAACAGGAATCCACAGTGCGGCGACGTGATTCAGTCACAGCAAAAGGCCGCGCCCCTGCGGGCGCGGCCTTCCAACCGAATGAGTGCGACCAGGCCTTAGGCCAGCGGCAGCATGCTCTTGACGCGGGCGGCCAAGCGGCTAACCTTGCGCGAAGCGGTGTTCTTATGCAGCACGCCAGCCTGAGCACCCTTGACCAGTTCGGGCTGGGCGGCAGCCAGGGCAGCCTTGGCTTCCTCGGCATTGCCGCTGACGATGGCAAGCTCAACCTTCTTGACGAAGGTGCGGATACGGCTAACGCGAGCGCCGTTGACTTCGGTGCGACGCTCGGTCTGGCGAATGCGCTTCTTAGCCGACTGATGATGGGCCATGGATCAAACCTGTCAGATCAAGAGTTCAATTGGAAATTCGAAGGCGCGTTTATAGGGACGAGTCGCCGCGTCCGTCAAGCAAGAATCGACGGCAACACCAAAACGCGCTAAAACCATGGCGTCCGCCGTGCCCCTTTGGAGAACTCGAGCCCATGTTCGAGAACGTCGCCGGCTTGCCGCTGGACCTGCCCCACCCCGCCCGCCAAGCCTTGATCGCCGCCGGCATCGACTGGCACGACGAACGCGTCGCCGAGGCCCACGTCACCCACGCGCTGATGCTGGCGCCGGAAGCCCTGGCCACCCGCATCGGCGCCTATAAATTTTATTTCTACCGCCATCGCCTGCAAGAGGCCCTGCCGCACGCCTTCTCTGTCCTTGAAATGGCGGCAAAGCGCCTGCAATTGCCCCATGATTGGCGCCAAATCCAACCCCATCACGGCGCTTTTGGCGAAATCGAGCCGTGGCCGCGCCTGTTCCTGCAAGCCCTGATCGCCTATGGCTATTGCCTGGCCCGGCTGGGACGATTGGACGAAGGCCGCGCCGCCCTGGTCAAAGCGACGGAGCTGGATGGCGGCGACAAGCTGGGAGCCGGCCGGCTGATCGCGATCATCGACCGTGGCGGCCTGGATGACGAGGACGATTAACCTTATTCCAGCCGGGGGTGACAGAGCGTCCGTCGCGACTTATCCTAATCGGACGGAGGAGCGAGGAGATCGACCATGGGCGCCACAATCCGGCTCATGCCCAATCATGACCCCCATTGGCAAGACCGCCTGGAGGCCGCCAAGGCCCGGCAAGCCGAGTTGCTGCGCCGCGAGGGCATTCTGACCGAAGCCGAGCAATCCGAATTGCTGGCCCTGCGCCAGGAAGCCGACCGCGCCTTCAACGCCCGCTTCCGCACCACGGCGGAATATCGTGACTTTTACCTCGGCCGCGCCCGCGATCTTCTTGAGGAAGAGGGCATCGACATGCCCATCCCCGCTTTAGCCGACGACGCCACCGTCGAAGAAATCGACCGCGTCCTTGGCATGGTCTGGCAAGCGGTCGAAGTCACCAACTCGGAAACCTTTTGAATCCCTTGCTTTCCCTGCCCCGCTTGCGTTAAAGATGCCCGGTTGACGGAGAATCTCATGCGCTACCGGCATTTCAGTGCTGTACGTCATGACGCCCCGGCCCCCGTGGCCCCGGCGGCGTTCTTCGTCGCCACCACCAAAACCGGCACTAAGACCACCGCGTAAGCGGGCCGGTTCGTCGTATTCGCACGAAAAAGGCCCGCGGACGATCCCCGCGGGCTTTTTCGCATGAAAACCCCGGGTACAAGCTACGGGCTTCGAGCTTTAGGAACGGAGAGAAAGAGCATGGGTTACAAGGTTGCTGTGATCGGAGCCACGGGCAATGTGGGCCGCGAGATGTTGCAGACCCTGTCTGAGCGGAACTTTCCGGTCAGCGAAGTGGTGGCGTTGGCTTCGGCCCGCTCGGTCGGCCGCGAAGTCTCGTTCGGCGAAGACCAGGTGCTGAAGGTCAAGGACCTGGACACCTATGACTTCAAGGGCACCGACATCGCGCTGTCGTCACCGGGGGCCTCGGTTTCGGCCATCCACTCCCCCCGCGCCGCCGCCGCCGGCTGCGTCGTCATCGACAACACCTCGCATTTCCGCATGGATCCCAACGTGCCGCTGGTGGTCCCCGAAGTGAACCCAGAAGCCATCGCCGAGTACACCAAGTCCGGCATTATCGCCAACCCCAATTGCTCGACCATTCAGATGGTCGTCGCCTTGAAGCCGCTGCACACGCTCGGCACCATCAAGCGCGTGGTGGTCAGCACCTATCAATCGGTGTCGGGCGCCGGCAAGGAAGGCATGGACGAGCTGTTCGAGCAGACCCGTGGCGTTTTCGTCAACGATTCCCGCGATCCGAAGAAGTTCCCCAAGCCCATCGCCTTCAACCTGATTCCGCAGATCGACGTCTTCATGGATGACGGCTCGACCAAGGAAGAATGGAAGATGACGGTGGAAACCAAGAAGATCTTGGATTCCACCATCGAAGTGCATGCCACCTGTGTGCGCGTGCCGGTGTTCGTCGGCCATTCCGAATGCATCAATGTCGAATTCGAAAAGCCGGTCTCGGTCGAAGCCGCCACCCGCGCCTTGTCCAAGGCTCCGGGCGTGATCGTTGTCGATAAGCACGAGCCGGGCGGTTATGTCACCCCCATCGAATGCGTCGGCGAAGACGCCGTCTATATCAGCCGCATCCGCAAGGACCCGACCATCGCCAACGGCATTTCGTTCTGGTGCGTGTCGGACAATCTGCGCAAGGGCGCGGCCCTGAACGCGGTGCAGATCGCCGAGGCGCTGGCCCGCGACTACCTGAAGAAGTAAAGACTTCAGCACCACAACCAAAAGACAAAGCCCTCGTCCTTCCGACGAGGGCTTTTTCGTGCTCATCTTCAATCGTGAAAGTCGCGGGAAAGCACAATTCGGCATTTATGATAAATAAGGCCAAGACCTGACATCCATAACCTTTCCCCTATCGGATATCATCGGCATAAACGTGCGGAATGCTCCAAAAGAACTACACCATCGTATAAAACAACTACGCACATAGTTCTTATTATTTTAGTGACATCTAGGTGATGCGCAAAATCCGGCGTATGGTTTTCCATCTTTTTCAACCGCAAGCGTCGGCATCCACCATGAAGATCAAACTCGGAATTTCCGCGAAATTGATGACGACCATCCTGTTGATAGCGGTCGGCTTCATCACCCTGATCTCTCTCGCCAGTATTGAGCTGCGCAGTTCAATGATGGCCGACCGACAAGCCAAGCTGAAAAATCTGGTCGAATCCACCATCACAACCATCCAGTCGCTCCACGCGCTCAGCCAAAAGGGCGAGATGGACGAAGCGACGGCACAAAAGCTGGCGGCAAACGCAATCCGCAGCGCCCGCTACAACAGCACTGATTATTTCATCGTCTATAACGACTCGACCTCCGTCATCGTTCATGGCGCCGACCCCAAGCGGGAAGGAATGAATTCTTCAGAAACCAAGGATGCCAACGGCGTCTATATTGGTCGCGGCATCATGGAGGCCGGAAGGCAAGGCGGGGGCTTCGTCGACTACGTCTATCCCCGTCCGGGGGAAAAGCAGCCGTCGCCGAAGCTGACCTATGCCCAGACCTTCGCCCCCTGGAAATGGACAGTGGCGACCGGCATCTATGTCGATGACGTCGATACGGAATTCAACCGGGTCCTGATCCGTTTACTCATCGTCACCGCCTTGGTGATGGCGGCGGCCATCGGTCTGGTCTTGCTGATTTCACGCAATATCAGCGGCGGCATCACCCGATTGGTGCAGGTTACCGGCAAGCTGGCCCAGGGGCAGTTCGCCATCGACGTCCCCGGACAGGATCGCAGTGACGAAATCGGCACGTTGGCGCAGACGATCACCGTCCTGCGCGACGGCGCCGCTCAGGCGGAACGCCTGCGCGGTGAACAAGACGCGATGAAGATCAAAGCCGAGCAAGACCGCAAGGCCAGCCTGAACAAGCTGGCGGAAGAGTTCGATCACAGCGTCATGGCGGTCGCCACCGGCATCAATTCCGCCGTCGGCGAACTTGAAGGCTCGGCTCAGGTGGTGTCCTCTGCCGTCAATACCGCCTCGGAACAATCAAGTTCCGTTGCGGCGGCGGCGGAACAAGCCTCGGCCAACGTCGCCACGGTGGCGACGGCAGCAGAGGAATTGTCGGCCTCGATCAGCGAGATCAGCCGTCAGGTCCAAGCCTCTTCGTCCATCTCGCGTGAGGCGGTGGACGAGGCCAAGCGCGCCAATGAACTGGTTGAGGGCTTGGCTCAGGCCGGCGACCGAATTGGCGAAGTGGTCAAGTTGATCAATGACATCGCCAGCCAGACCAATCTGCTGGCGTTGAACGCCACCATCGAGGCGGCCCGCGCCGGCGAAGCCGGCAAGGGCTTCGCCGTGGTCGCCAACGAGGTCAAATCGCTGGCCAATCAGACCGGCAAGGCGACCGAGGATATCTCGGCCCAAGTGATTTCCGTGCAATCGGCGACCCAACAGGCCGTCACCGCCATCCGCGCCATTGTCGGCACCATCAGCCGCATCAGCGAGATCGCCGGCTCCATCGCCTCGGCCGTCGAGCAACAAGGCGCCGCCACCCAGGAAATCGCCCGCAACGTCCAGCAGGCGGCGACCGGGACCAGCGAGGTCACCCGCCACATGGCCGATTTGAGCGGCGCCACCGGACAAGCCGGCACGGCGGCCGGCGGCATGCTGACCTCGACCCGCTATCTGGCCAGCGAGGCGCAGGGATTACGCAACCGGGTTGAATCTTTCCTGTCCAGCATTCGGAGCTAAACTGAAACAAGGCGGGGCCGCGCGGCCCCGCCTTGTTTCTTCCCCGAAAATCCGCCTGGACCATATCCCGCTCTGATCAGAACCGATCATCGCCCCCTTCAGGCGGCATAAGTCGTGCGGCCTCCGAGGCCTAGCCAAGCATGGCGCGCAGCATCCAGGCGGTCTTTTCGTGCACCTGCATGCGCTGGGTCAAAAGATCGGCGCTGGGCTCGTCATGGGCTTCATCGACGATGGGGAAGATGGAGCGAGCGGTGCGCACCACCGCTTCCTGGTCCTTGACCAAAAGCCGGATCATCTCTTCGGCGTTCGGCACGCCCTCTTCTTCCTTTAGGCTGGTCAGCTTGGCGAAGGCGGAATAGGTGCCGGGCGCCGGCAGCCCCAGGGCGCGAATGCGCTCGGCGATCAGATCGACGGCCAAGGCCAGTTCGGTGTACTGCGTCTCGAACATCAGATGCAGCGTGTTGAACATCGGACCAGTGACGTTCCAATGAAAATTGTGGGTCTTGAGGTACAAGGTATAGGTATCAGCCAACAGCCGCGACAACCCCTCGCCAATCTTCTGGCGGGTCTTTTCCTCGATGCCGATATCGATGTGCTCGGCTTTATTCTTGGCCATGACAATATCCTTTCATGGGTTTGATTGAAGGAGCCTACGCCCAAAGCTTATCCGGGTCCACGGCCACACTTTAAAATAATTCCAGACTTTCCCTGCCCTTCCACCGAAGATCGCGGGAAGAGACACGCCGTCGTCTGGCGACACGAAGGACCTTAGCCCCCTTCCATTCATCGATCTAACGAGTTATTTTGTTAATTGAAATCGATGGAGTCGATAGGAATGCGCCCTCTCCCGACGCTGCGCCAGTTGCGCTATTTGACCGCCTTGGCCGAACATCTGCATTTCGGCCGCGCCGCCGAGGCATGTCTGGCCACCCAATCGACCCTGTCGGCGGGCTTGCAGGAACTTGAAACCATCCTGGGCGTCACCTTGGTGGAGCGGACCAAGCGCAAGGTCATGCTGACCCCGTTGGGGGAAGACGTGGTGGTGCGGGCCCGCGTCGTCTTGCGCGGGGCCGAGGATATCGCCGATCTGGCCGCCGCCTCGACCGAGGCGCTGTCCGGGCCGTTGCGCCTGGGAGTCATTCCCACCATCGCCCCCTATCTGCTGCCGCAAGTCCTGCCGCATCTGCGCCAAGTCCATCCCAATTTACGGCTATACCTGCGCGAGGATCTGACCGCCCGCCTGCTGGAACGGCTGGCCACCGGCGATTTGGACGCCGCCTTGATCGCCCTGCCCTGGGTCTCGGGCGAAATCGAAACCGTGCATATCGCCGACGATGCCTTTGTCCTGGCATGTCCGCCCGGCCATGCGCTGGCGGCCCGGCCCAATCTGCGCGCCGCCGATCTGATCGGCCAAGACCTGTTGTTGCTGGAAGAAGGACATTGCCTGCGCGACCATGCCCTTTCAGCCTGCCACCTGCCCGGACCGGCCAAGGGCGAAGGGGTTCTGGGCACCAGCCTTGCCACCTTGGTGCAGATGGTCGCCAACGGCCTGGGCATCACCTTGTTGCCGGAGATGGCGGTGAAAAGCGGGGTCCTGGCCGGAACCGAGGTGGTCACCCGCCCGCTCATGGATGCCGGTTCTCGCGGCATTGGCCTGGCATGGCGCCCCTCCAGCCCGCGCAAGGCGGAATTCCGCCTGCTGGCCGAGGCGCTGAAAGCCGGGCTTCAGTAAAGGTGCTGACCACCGGTGACGAAAACCTCCGAACCGGTGACATAGCCGAAATCGTCACCGCACAGACGGAAAACCGTCCCGGCCACGTCTTCGGGGCTGCCCATGCGATCCAATGGGATGCGCGGCACCAGCGCCTCGTATTCGGCCGAAATCATCGCCGTGCTGATCTCGCCCGGCGCCACCGCGTTGACCCGAACGCCAAGTTGCGCCAGTTCCACCGCCATTTCCCGCGTCAGTCCCGACAGTGCCGCCTTTGAGGTCGAATAGGCCGACCCGGCAAAAGGATGGACGTAATGGCCGGCGATCGAGGTGATGTTGACCACGGCGCCCTTGCCCCGGTGCAAGGCGCTGGCGAAGCCGCGGGCCAGACGCAAAGGGGCGAAGAAATTCAGCTCGAACACTTCTTTCCAGCCGTCGATGGAGCCATTGAGAACCCCCAGACGTTCCTTGTACGGCGTCTTGGGGCTGATGCCGGCATTGTTGACCAAGGCATGCAGCGGCGCCCCGGCCAGCAATTTGTTGGCCTCGACGACAAAGGCCTGGGTGCTGGCCGGGTCGGCCAGATCGGTGGGAATATGGTGAACCCAATTGGGGTCGCGCCGGCATTCCGGCGGGGCCTCGGCCCGGGCGCAGGTAATGATGCGCCAGCCCTCGGCCAGGAACCGCCGGGCGATGGCATGGCCAATCCCCCGACTGGCCCCGGTGATGACGACGGTGCGCGGGGCGTCCGCCGTCATGGCCCGACCGGCGGCATGCGCAAGGCCCCGGCTTGCGGGGAGACGGCCTCCAGCTGTGCCGCCAGCGGCGCCATCACCTTGGCCACCCGCAACAGGGCGCGCATTCCCTCATCCTCGGCCAGCGAGCCGCCGCTCAACGCTTGCGCCAGCTTTTGCCACGGCGCCTTGGCCTTGGGATAGGCGACCAGATCCAAGCTGGCATCGGGGGTCAGCTTCAGCAATTCGCGCACTTGGCCCTGGGCCACATCCCAGCCGCCAAGAACATCCACCAATCCCCGCGCCTGGGCATCCGAGCCGGCCCAGACCCGCCCCTTGGCCAGTTCTTCCAGCCGTTCGGGGGCGAGGTTGCGGCCCTTGGCCGCCTTGGCGGTGAAATCGCCATAAATAGCGTCGAGCATGCGGTTCAGACGCTCCCAGGCTTCGGGGCTGAACGGGGTGTTGGCGCTGAACATGTCGGCGTTGTCGCCGCGCTTGACGCCATCCCAGCTGATCCCCAGCTTGGCCCAGAAATCACGCAGCACCATCTTGCCCGAGAACACGCCGATGGAGCCGGTGATGGTGCCGGGCTGCGCCACCACCCGATCGGCCCCCATGGCGACGAAATAACCGCCCGAGGCCGCCACCCCGGCCATGGAGGCGACCACCGGCTTGCCGGCGGCACGCGCCCGCCCAACCTCGTGCCAGACGGTATCGGACGCGACGTAAGAGCCGCCGGGGCTGTCGATGCGGAACAAGATGGCCTTGACCGCCGGATCGTCGATGGCGGCGCGGAAGGCGCCGGCAATGGTGGCGGCGCCAAAGCCATCATCACCGCCAAAGGGGCTGTCGGCTTCCCCCCGGGTGATGGCGCCCGAGCCGGTGATCACGGCGATGCGCGGACCGCTGCCGCTGGGCAGATGGCCGGCATAGGCGGCCACGTCCACTTCCTCGCCCTTTTTGCTGGTGCCGCCTGCCGCCGCCCAAGCCTGATCGCGATAGCCCAGATGATCGACCAGACCGGACGACAAGGCTTCCACCGCCAGGAACGGCCCCTTGCCGAACAGGGCGCGGACCTTGTCCTCGCCCAAGCGCCGGCCCTGGGCGATGGCGGCGACGCTTTGCTCGGTCCAGGCGTCCAGCAGCGCCGTCACCGATTGACGATGCGGCTCGCTGTAATGGGTCTCGGTAAAGGTCTCGATGGCGGATTTGTATTCCTTGCGCCCGGCCATTTGCGGCTCGATGCCCAACAAATCCAGACTGCCCTTGATGAACGGCGTCTCGGCGGCGAAGCCGGTCAGGCCAACATCGCCCGATGGCTGCAACCATACTTGGGAAAAGGCCGAGGCCAGCACGTAATCGACGGTCCCGTTGCCCGATTCGCCGATGGTTTCGGCAAAAGCCACCGCCGGCTTGCCGGAGGCGCGGAACCGGGTGATCGCGGCGCTGATTTCCTGTGTCGATGCCAGACTGAGATGACCACTGCCCAGGGTGGCGAACAATCCCTTGACCTTGCCGTCGGTCGCGGCGTGGTCGATGGCCGCCACCACTTGGCGCAGGACGTAAGGATGTTCACCCGACAGGGCGGCCAGCGGATCGCTGACCGGGGTTTCGCGGAATTTCGTTTCCAGATCCAGGGACAGAACCATGGATTTGGGCAGGCTTGGTTCCAAGTGATCTTGGAAGGCGACCATCGCCCAGATCCCACCGCCGACGATCACGATGACGATCAGGCCGATACTGGCCAGGGTGGCGACGAGAATTCGGCCCAGACGACGCATGCGAAACCACCTTGCCAGAAAAAAGGGCGTTACAGATGTAAGCGCGCCCTTGGTTCAGGTCAAGGCGGAGCCGTCGTTCCGCCCTTGACGGTGGCGTGACCGCCGCCGGCAACCGGCCCCGTTCACGTCTTCGTCTAGACCAGTTTCAGCTAAAGCGGAAACTGGTCTAGATTTCAAAAGTGGCCCGTGACGGGCCGCTCCGGCGCCGCTCCGGCTTATCGCATGTCCACGCTTCGCGTGAAAATGCTCTAATCCTGGGTAATGGTCGGCAAACCGGCGTCTTTCCAGGCGTTCAGTCCACCCTTCATATGGCTTACCCAGCCGTGGCCGGCCGAGATCAGCTTGTTGCCGATGGCGGCCGAGCGCACGCCGCCCAAGCACGAGATAATCACCTTCTTGCCGGTGACGCTCGGCCACTTGTCCACCTCGAAATCGCTCATCGGATACAGCAGCGAGCCGGCGATGTGTTCTTCGGCGTATTCGTCATCCTCGCGCACATCGACCAGCACGGCTTCGCCAGCGGTCAACAGGGTCTGGACGGTCGCCGGGTCCAATTCGATCAGGGCGGAATTAACAATGCTCATGGCGGGCTCGCAAGTTTTACGGTGTTGTCATTCTATATCGCATTGCGGCAGCCAATTTCAACACAAGAATTTTGCTAATGACGTTATTTGCTTTATAAACAACACTATTATTTTGTTAATTTTGCCGCTCAAAAAATCACCCCAGCAATCCCGAGGCAACCTCGCGGTTGATGGCGATCAAGGGACGCACGTCGGCGGCGCCGCCGCTGATCAGCGCCTTGACCGTCTGGCGGTCGACAAACAGCGACAGACTGAGCAGATTGGCGCGCAAACTGATCGGCAGCGGATGGCTGTCGGGGGCAAGCAGGCGCTGCACCTGCGTCCACAGGCGCAGATTGCGTTTCAGCGCCGCTTCCAAGGCCGGCCGACCTTGCCCGCAACAGGTTTCAAGAAGATTGGCGGCTTGGGAAAAGGCCAAGGAATCCGCTTGCCGCAGCGACAAGGCCGAACCCTGGGCGCGCCCATAGGCGCCATAGGGCGTATCCGGCGGCCGGATCATGTCAGAACAAGGTCAGCAGCGACGATTGCGCCTGTTGCGACACGGTCTGACCGACCCGCGCCAATTTCTGCCGGGTCTGGGTCGCCACCAAAAGGGCGGCTTCCTCGTTCAGGTTGGCCTCGGTCAGCTTGCCCGCCCCCTCGGCCGCGATGTTGGCCTGATTTTGCACCGCCTCGGCACGAATGGACAAGGCGCTGATCGTGCTGCCCAGACTGGCTTGGGTGGCGTTGACGCTGCTGCGCGCCGTATCCAATTGGGACAAGGTGGCCGCGGAAAAAGTGCTGCCATCGGCAGCCACCGCCGCCACCCCCAATCCAGTGGCGCTGACGTCTTGGGCTGCCACCGTCACATTGTCGCCGGTATTATTGCTGAACGCCACCGTCAAGGCCGAAGAGGACGCGGACAGCAAGTTAACGCCGTTATAGCCGGAATCGGCGGCCAAGGAATCGATTTGCCCCCGCACCTGATTGTACTGCGTCGCCAACGAAGCCCGTTCACTGGCGTTATCACTGCCGATGGCGGCGCTGGCGATGCCCTTCAACTGGTCGAGCAGGCTGTTGACGCCCTCGGCCCCGGCCTGGGCGGCATTGATGGTGGAAACCCCCTGCCCCACCGAATCCTTGACCGCCGCCAGATCGCCAGAGCGGTCGGTCAGGGCCCGCGCGGCGACAAAGGCCACCGCGTCATCGGTGACGCGACTGACTTTTTTGCCCGTCGACAGGTTTTGCGTCCGCTGTGTCGCCGCGCTGGCCAGACTTTGCTGCGTCGCCAAACTGGCACGCGCGCCCGCGGTCAGATTGATGGAATCAACCGGCATCTTTCTGATCCCGTATAAAACGCCCGACAGCGATCATATCACATATGCGCGCACCGAAACAATTTGCCACGTTGACGTTGCAGTGCGGCGTTCCTATCTTGCCCATTGATCATGCGCCACGCACACGCCCTCTTCGCCCTGTCATTGCTGCTGTCCCCGCCTGCCCAGGCGCAGGAGGATCTGCCGCGTCCGGTAGCCCAAATCGCCCTGTTGCCAATCGGCGATGATGGCCGCGATGACGTCATCGCCCTGGTCAGCGCCCATTGGTCGCCGTATTTTCAAACCGCGCATCCGCAGGCCTTTGGCCGCGAGGCCATCCGTGCCGGTCGTTTCGACCTTGATGGCGATGGTCAGCCGGAATTGCTGCTGATGCTCAACAAGACGGGGTGGGAAGCCCAGTATGGGTTTCCCCTGGTGATCGCCAATTGGACCGACAAGGGCTGGAACGCGGTCGGGTGGTCCTGGGGCGATGAAGACACCGTCTTCGCCACCGACGAAATCGTCGATGGCTGGCGCAGCGTCGATACCGGCACCCAGTTGCTGCGTTGGGATCGCGGCCTGTACAGCCGGGTGGAAAGAAAGTAGCCGGCAAACGGCCTAAGCCGGCAAGGCCACGCTGACCGTGGTGCCGCCCTCGTCGCCCTTGCCCAACCACATGTCGCCGCCATGCGCCTGTGCGATGACCCGACAAATAGCCAGACCGATCCCGGTGGAATCAACCGATTGCCCGACCCCGGCCTCGAACGCCTGGGGATCATGGCTCAGTTGTTCCTGGGACAATCCCGGCCCATCATCACAAATTTCCAGCACCCAGTCGCTTTCGCGTCGGCTCGCCCGCACCCGCACCCGCACCGCGTGATCACGGCCGCGATAGGTGATGGCGTTGGCGAAAACCTGATTGAGCAATTCCATCAGCATGCCGCCATCGGCGTTCAGAACCGGCAAGGAATCGGCCTCGACCAGCAACACCGCCGGGCCAAACCGCCGGGCCATGTCGTCGGCCACCAGTCGGACCAAAGCGCTCAAATCCACCGGCGCCATTTGCGCCGACATGCTGATGATCGAGACAAAACGCTGGAAATCGCGCAACAGAACCGATAACCGGGTGATAGCCGTCGACACATAGATCACTTCATCTTGGCGATGCGGATCGCCGGCCTCCACCTCCAGCACGCCGGTCAGGATGCGAACATCGGCTTGCAGGGCGGCCAGCGGCACCTCAAGGTCGCGGGTGACCACGCCGAGCAAATCCCGCAATTGCCCGTTCAGACGTTCCAGACTGGCGGCACGGGCATCGGACAAGGCACGGGCGGCTTCCAGTCCATGGGTTCGCCGCAAAACCTCGGCCGCCAATTCACCATGCTGCCGACGAATGCGGGTCATGCCGTGATCGACCATCCAGGCCAAACTCAACAACGCGATGGACAGCAGGGCGACAGCGCCGATCGCCACCCCCAATCCCTGGCGCCACGCGACCAGGGCCTTGTTGCGCGATACCGCCGACGTCACCACCAGCGGATAAGGCGACAGCAGGCGGTAAGCCAAATACTTGTCGTTGCCATCGGCCTTCGAGATCAGGTGCGCGGTGCCGATGGGGGATGCGGGCAGCCAGCGGGTGAACAAGTCGCTGGACGAAATATCCATGCCGAATTTTTCCACATGCGCCGGGGCGCGGGCGATCATCTTTCCATCCGCCCCAATCAGGGCGGTACCGCCCTCACGATCCAGCAGAACCCGGTCGAGAAAACGGGCATAGAGATCGGGATCCACATTGGCGAAGACGATCCCGTTGAACCGCCCCTTGGGACTGCGCAACGGCCGCGCCACATGCAAAGAACGTTCATCGCCGATCCGGCCGCGCACCGGATCGCCGATGACCATATTTGACTGGGCGGGATCGGCCTTGGCACGGGTGAAATAGCTCCGGTCCGTGATCGCGATACCGTTCTCGGGCAGCAGGCGGGGCGGCCAGACCAGAGTGGACATCTGACCGGCCGCATCCGCCAGACCGACATGGCGGATTTCGGGAAAGGCCCGCAAGATCGCTTCCATGCGGACAGAGAACGCCAGACTGAGGTGGTCCCCCTGTTCGATCGCCGCCGCCGCCTCGGCCAAAATGGTGTCGATGCCCCGCAATGACCCGGAAATCTGTTGATCGATGGAATTCGCCACCGCCCGCGTCAATACCTGAGCCGCATGAATGGCGCTATCGCGTTCCCGCTCGACTTGCCAAAATCCCGCCGCCGCCAAAGCCGCGATCAGCCCCAAGGCCTGAAACCGTGCGCCGAATTCGCCCCGCGTCGGTTCCGCCTGGGTGGGCGGCATCGCATCCGTTTCCTCGGCTTCCGAGGGCGGTAAATCCAGATAAAAGGTAGCGTCGGCAAAGGTCAGGGGCTGGTCATTCAGGCCGGCCAGGGACAGACAAACCCGAACCGCCACCGAATTTTCCGCCCCCTCGCGCAAGGCGCCGTCACCGCGGACGACCAATTGCCACCCTTCCGGCCGATGCCGGGCGCCAACCGCGATGGAAGCCGCCCCCAAGCCGTCGAGAGTTCGGAAAATCTGCACCAGCAACTCGCCCGTGGCCTGACGCTGCACCGACAGCACCGGCAGCGATTCGGGCCTGATCGCCACCCCGGTTCCGGCATCGACCATGGCCCGCTGCATCACTTGCCGCAATTCCGCCGCCTCGGCCGGGGCATCAATGCTGAGACTGGCCACACGCTGCTGAAACCCTTTCAGCAGCGCCTTCATGTCCTTGCCGCCCTGGATCAGGTGCGCCAGCACCTGTTGGCCGGTCAGCAAATCCCCCGGCAGACGCCGCCCCAGCATCTGGCTATAGCTGACCAACGGCCGTAACGGCTCTTGCAGATGATGCGCCGCCACCATGGACAGACGTTGCAATTCGCGGTTGGCGGCGCTGACTTGGCGCGCCCTTTGTTCCAAAACGGCACGCGCCTGCCGCACTTCGATCCCGCGTCGGACGACCAGTTCCTCTAATCCGTCACGGGCGGAAATCACCTGGCGCCAGGCCAAATCACCGCGCCGCGCCCACGCCAGAATGGCAAAGCAAAACAGCAAGAACAGGGCGATTTCCAAAGCGGCATTGACGCGCCAAAGCTGAAACGCGCTGTCGTGGCTGGCCGCCACCCAAACCCTGAGGTCCAGATTTTCCACCGGCAACGTCGCGCCGATCTGTTCGGGGCTGGCCACCGCCAAACGGGCAAAAAGGGTCTGGTGGTCAGGGGCCGCCGCCGCGATCAGGCCCGAGCCATGAACCACCGCCACCATATCGGTCTCGACGACCCGCACCGTTTCCAAAAAGGCGGCAAGGCTGTTGGCGTCCGTCAGCGTCACCACTGCCGCCGGACCGCCATTAAGAACAAAGATACGGGCGACCACCATCAGACGCCGGCCTTGGCTTGCATCCACATAGGGCGGCCCAACCACCAGCCGGGCTTCGCCCCGCCCCATTTGCGACAACAGCCACGTCACCTGCGGCAGCGCCAGTTGTTGGTCCCCCATCAACGACAGCGTCCGGCCGTTATTGTCCAGCACGATCAATTCGTCGATTTCGGGAAAAGCGGTCAGCCGCTCCCGCAGGTGGTTGAGAATGGCGGGGGTTTGGTGGTGATTGGCTTGGACCTGAGCGCCGGTCTCATCCAGCAATGCGGCGATGCCGCGCATCTGACCGCCCACATGCTGTTCGATGGCCTGAGCAAGGGTCGCGGCCATCAGCCGAGCATCGGCTTGCGCCTTGGTGTGGCTGCTCCACAGATGAGCAATCAGCAGACCGCTCAGACACGCCAGCAAAAGCACCGCGACCACAGGCACCGGCCGCAACAGGCGTCTTGCTCCACTAATGATGGCGACAGACCCATGGTTGTGCACGATGCTCAGGCCTACCAGCGGTTAGGAGCAAGATGATCGGCCCATCGATACCTTTGGTCAAGAGGCTGCGCACTGTCCCCGCTGCCGCAGCAGATGATCGGCGATGGTCACCGCCATCATCGCCTCGGCCACCGGCACGGCGCGGATGGCGACGCAGGGGTCGTGCCGGCCCTTGGTGATGACCTCGATTTCGGCGCCATGCCGGTCGACGCTTTTCTTTGGCGTCAGGATCGAAGACGTCGGCTTGACCGCCAGGCGCAGCACGATGTCCTGACCGGTGGAAATGCCGCCAAGAATGCCGCCGGCATTGTTGGACAGGAAGTGAACCTTGCCGTCGGCGCCCATGCGCATTTCGTCGGCGTTATCTTCACCCGACAATTGGGCGGCCAGGAAACCGGCGCCGATTTCCACGCCCTTGACGGCGTTGATGCTCATCATCGCCTTGGCCAGATCGGCGTCCAGCTTGTCATAGACCGGCGCCCCCAGCCCGACCGGGACGCCCGAGGCGGTCACCTCGACGATGCCGCCGGCACTGGAGCCGGCCTTGCGCACGCCATCGAGAAAGGTTTCCCACACCGGCACGGTCTCGGCATCGGGGCACCAGAACGGATTGGCGGCACGGCTGTCCCAATCCCAGCGGCCGGGATCAATGCAATGCGGCCCCATCTGGACCATGGCGCCGCGAATGACGATCCCCGGCGCCAGCGTGTTCAACAGCACCCGCGCCACCGCGCCGACCGCCACCCGCATGGCGGTTTCCCGCGCGCTGGAACGTCCGCCGCCGCGATAATCGCGGATCCCGTATTTCTGTTCATAGACCCAATCGGCATGACCGGGACGATAGGTGTCCTTGATGTCGCCGTAATCCTTGGACCGCTGGTCGGTGTTTTCGATCAGCAGCCCAATGGAGGTGCCGGTGGTGACGCCCTCGAACACGCCGGACAGGATGCGGACCTGATCCGCTTCCTGGCGCTGGGTGGTGAAACGGTTCTGGCCGGGCTTTCGTTGATCCAGCCATGGCTGGATATCCGCTTCCGACAGCTTCAGCAACGGCGGCACGCCATCGATGACACAGCCGATGGCCGGGCCGTGCGACTCGCCGAAGGTGGTGAAGCGGAAGGTGTGGCCGAAACCGTTTCCCGACATCAAGTTCAGTCCTTGGATACGGTGATATCGGGGGCGTCCACCGCCTTCATGCCGACGACGTGATAGCCGCAATCCACATGATGGCATTCGCCCGACACGCCCGACGACAGATCGGACAACAGATACAGGCCCGAGCCGCCAACGTCTTCCAAGGTGACATTGCGCTTGAGCGGGCTGTTGTACTCGTTCCACTTGAGGATATAGCGGAAATCGCCAATGCCCGAGGCGGCCAGGGTCTTCATCGGACCGGCGGACAGGGAATTGACGCGGATGTTCTGCTTGCCCAGATCCACCGCCAGATAGCGCACGCTGGCTTCCAGCGCCGCCTTGGCCACGCCCATGACGTTGTAATGCGGCATCACCCGCTCGGCGCCGTAATAGGTCAGCGTCAGCATGGAACCGCCATCGGGCATCATGTCGGCGGCGCGGCGGGCCACCGACGTGAACGAGAACACCGAAATATGCATGGTGTTCAAGAAATTATCCAAGGTGGTGTCGGCATAGCGGCCGCGCAGCTGTTCCTTGTCGGAATAGCCGATGGCGTGGACGATGAAATCCAGCTTGCCCCACTTGGCCTTCAACGCATCGAACATCTGGTCGATGGATTCTTCGGTTGAAACGTCGCACGGCAGCACGATATCGGAGCCAACCGACGCGGCCAGCGGACGCACGCGCTTTTCCAGCGCCTCGCCTTGGAAAGAGAAGGCCAACTCGGCCCCCTGTGCATGGGCGGCCTTGGCGATGCCCCAAGCGATCGAGCGGTCGTTGGCGACGCCCATGATCAAACCCTTCTTGCCGGCCATCAACGGTGTGGGAGCGGTCATTCAGTCCTCATCTGTCGCAATGTTGTCTTGTGGCCTGCGAAGGCGGCGGGCATCCTACACGAAGTAAGGTCTAAGACAAAAGGGGGAAGCGGTGCCATGACCGCCAGGGGCACAGTCGGGATTGCCGCGGATTTTCTGCGCTTCGCCATCCGGCGGGGACGCGATGATGGCGTTTCACGCATGGCTGGGTCGCTTGCCTATACCTCGTTGCTGTCGCTGGTGCCGCTGTTCGCCATCGCCTTGGCCATGCTGGCCGCCTTTCCCGCCTTTGACACCGTGCGCCAGGATTTGGTGTCTTGGGCCTTTCGCACCTTTGCCCCTTCCATCGGCGAAGTGGTGCAATTGCAGATTCACCGCTTCATCGACAATGCCGGGCGCTTATCGGCCATCGGCATTTTGTCGCTGGTGATCACCGCCATCATGCTGCTGGTCACCATCGAAGGCACCATGAACGCCATCTTCCGCGTCGCCAAGGCGCGCTCGGCTCTGTCCAAATTGCTGGTCTATTGGACCGCATTGACGCTGGGGCCGTTACTGATGGGGGCGGCGCTGTCCTTGCAGGGCTATGTCACCGCGCTGTCCCGCTGGTCGGTGACCAAGGTGGTGACGCCCTTCGTCGCCCTGCCCTTGCCCACCTTGCTGACCACACTGGCCTTCGCCGTCATGTTCGCCGCCATCCCCAACCGCCGGGTGGCGGTCAGGGACGCCTTGATCGGCGCCGCCACCGCCGCCTTGCTGTTCGCCGCCTTGCGATGGGGCTTTGGTCTCTACATCACCTCGTCTCGCACCTATGCCAGCCTGTACGGGGCGGTGGCGGTGCTGCCGGTCTTTCTGCTGTGGACCTATTTGTCCTGGCTGGCCATCCTGATCGGGGCCGAAATCACCGCCGCGCTGCCGGAATGGCGCTCGGGCCAACATCTGGGCGGGGTCTCGTCCCGCCCCGCCCGGCGCCTGAGCCTGGCGCTGGAATTGCTGTCGATCCTCCATGATTTTTACCGTCGCGGAATCGTCGGCGCCAGCCGCCGCGACCTGCTGGCCCAGACCTCCTGCAATGAACGGGAACTGATCCGGCTGTTGGCGCGATTACAGGCCACCGGCTTCACCGCGCCAACCAGCCGCCGCCGGGTGGTGCTGGCCCGCGACCTTGAAACCACCACCTTGGCCGATCTGGTCGCCGCCCTTGATCTGGAATTGGGCCTGGAACCATCCTCCGCCAACGCCCCGTGGCGGACCAAGGCGGAAACCCTGATCAACCAAGCAACGCAGCAAAGCCGGACGGAACTCTCTGTAAAATTGCGCGATCTGGTGGATTTCAGCGATAAAGCGTAGTCCGTTTACAGCATTGCCCCCGACAGCGGAACGCGGCACTCTGACATGCTTAAGCATGGGGGTGCTGAAAATGAAAATCCGCCACTTCTTCTTCTTGTGCATGTCCATGGTCGGCGCGCTGGCCTTGCTGTCGGCGCTGAGCATGGTCGTCGACGCCACCAGCAGCCGAACCCGCGTCATCAGCGCCAAGCAATTGGTCGCCGGCCAGGGGGCGTTGTTGCAATTGGCCGAACTGGTCAGCCTGGAGCGCGGATCGCACAACCTGGCCTTGACCCGCCCCCCGGCGGTGACCGCCGACGAAGCCGCCAAACTGGCCAGCGAGCGTGACAGCACGGACAAGGCCTTTGCCGGCGCCATCGAGGTGCTGCCGCCGCTGTCGGCCAAGACCATCGGCGACTGGCAGGCAAAGTTGCACGCCGCCCGCGCCCCCATGACCGCCGCTCTCGTCAAGCCGCTGGAGCAGCGCGAGCCCGGTTCCGCCAAAACCTGGACCACCGCCAATTTCGCTGTCGGCGACGCCGCCATCGCCGAAGGCGGACGGCTGCTCCAGGAACTCAACCGTCTGGACGGCAATGTCGGCGATTTCGTCACCCAGGCCCACGCCGCCGCCAGCCTGCGCAACATCGTCGGCCAGCGCAACACCACCCTTCTCAACGTCATCGCCGCCGGCAAACCGATGAACATGGGACAGGCGGAAAGGCACGCCCGCTTCAGCGGTCAGGTCGATCAATTGTGGGAAACCATCAAAAGCCAGACCGCCTTTCTCGAAAGCGGCAGCGATGTTCCGGCCAAGATCGCCGCGCTACAGGCCGCCATTTTCGGCGAGGTTCAGGCCGTCATCCACACCATGGAAGAAGCGTCACGGACGCAAGCTCCCTATCCCATGAGCGCCGGCGAGTTCCGCCAAAGCACGGTCAGCAAGTTCGCGGCCATCGCCGATCTGCGCGACGCCTATGTCGCCCGCGCCGATGCCCTGTGCGACGAGGAACTCGGCGCCCTCAACCGCCGCCTGATGCTGGCGGTCGGCATGCTGGCGGTTCTGGCCGGCATGATCGTCATTGTCACCATCGTCTTCAATCGCCGGGTGGTGTCGTCCTTGATGCAGATGGCCCAGACCATCACCAGCATGGCCGGCAACGACCTGGGCGTGATCGTTCCCGGCCGTGATCGCCACGACGAAATCGGCCGCATCGGCCAAGCGTTGGAAACCTTGCGGCTGAATGCCGTCACCGCCCGCGAGGCGGAAACCACGGTAACCGCCGAACGTGCCGCCCGCGATGTTTCGCGTCGTCAGACCGACGAAAAGCTGGAAGAATTCGCCACCCAGGTGGATGCGCTGATGGTGGCGGTGCACGACAATATCGGCGCCTTGCGGCGCAATTCCGATGATTTGGGACGCTTGGCCAAGGATGCCTCGGATGGTTCGGGCGATGTCGCCCGCGCCGCCGAACAGGCCGCCGTCAACGTCCAGACCATCGCCACCGCCACCGAGCAATTGCTGGCCTCTATCGGCGAGATCAGTCAGGTGGTCGTCAACATGGCCAACGTCTCGGCCGAAGCGGTGCAACAAGCCCGGCAATCGCGCGAAACCGTGCATGAATTGACGACCGCCGCCGATTGCATCGGTGAAATCGTCTCGCTGATCACCACCATCGCCAGCCAGACCAACCTGCTGGCGCTCAACGCGACGATCGAGGCTGCGCGGGCCGGCGATGCCGGCAAGGGCTTCGCCGTGGTCGCCAACGAGGTCAAGGCCCTGGCCAATCAAACCGCCAAGGCGACCGAGCAGATTCAAAATCAGGTCGCCGCCATCCAAAAAGGCTCGAACAGCGCCTATCGCGCCATCACCGGCATTGATCAGATCGTCGGCCAGATCAGCGAATTGGCCACCTCGATCGCCTCGGCGGTCGAGGAACAAAATTGCGCCACCGCTGAAATCTCCCGTTCGATCCAACAGGCTTCCGACGGCGTCGGCGAAGTCGCCAACACCATCGCCGTGGTCCGCGTCAGCGTCGATTCAACCGAACATTCCGCCTCGGAGGTCAGCCGTTTCACCTCGCAGGTGGCGAACGAAACCGACGGCCTGCATCAGCGTTTTGGCAATCTGGTCACATTGCTGCGCCAGCATTAAAGTCTCGGCATTGGTCAAGCGGGTGGATAGACCGCATGCCACAGCACTGGTTGGAAACTGCGGGTAAACCCGCGCTTGAACAACGCGATCGAGTTCAGCTTAGCGGAAAAACCGGCATCCACATGCAAGAAGCCGAAATGGAATCGCCGCAAACCGTCGTCACGCGCTTGCCGCATGGCGTGCGCGATCAGGGCGTGTGATTGCGGGCGTTTATCCCCCGGCGTGGTCAAGCCGGCGGCGTAATAGGCCGTATCGCCATGGCGGGTGATGATCTGGGCGCAGACGGGAATACCGTCGAAAGCGCCGACATCCAGCCAGGCTTTCTGGTGTTCTAACAGCCCTTGCAGCGCTGCGGCGGGCATGGCGATGCGCTCGGCCCGTCGGCACAAATCGGCATATTGGTCGAGCATGGCGCAATCGGCCGGGCCGCGCCAACGGGCGATGGTCAGATGAGCCATTCCCCAACGCACCTGTTGCCGATGGGTCTGGCGCATGTCCCGCAACAAGCTGGCGTCATCATCGGCAAGATCAACCCACGCCCAACCCAGCCGCCGCGAGACCCGGCCATAAGCGGCAATCCAAGCGGTCAGCGGCTCGGGGTTGGGGTGGTCGCCATCGGTTTCCATCAAGATGAACGGCGCCCGCGCCCAGGTCCGGCAATCGGCCAAATGACGCAGGGCCAAGGCGATGACCCGGTCCCCGACCGGAACCAGCGGCATCAGCCGGATCGCCGTCTGGAAACACGATAACGGGCCGTCACCCTCGACCCCGCAAGCCACCAGCAACAACGGGGTGTCGCCATCGGCGACGATGAAGGAAAAATCCTCGGCCCCGCCGGTCACCGGATCAAGTTTGACCAAACGCTCGGCCACGGCATTCGCGGACCGGACCGGGTCATTTCGCTGGGGATTGTCGGCGACGCCGTCACGCAAATCGCGGAACACCAGCGGCTCAAGCCGGATCGACACCACCCGCAACGTGCCGTCGCCCTGGGCTTGCAGCGGCTTGGGTGATGAAATCACCTGCCCCAGCAAACGCTGGCCATGGTGTTGGGCGGTGAGGGGATCACCGCCCAACCGGCGCCGAGCCTCGGCGATTTCCAGCCATATGCGCCCCCGCACCGGCGCGGCCACGGTCGATGCCGCCGCCCGCTCCAGCGCCGCCAAGGCCGCAACCGGCAAGCCGCCCCCTCCCAACACCCCGGCCAAGCCGTGCAATTGTTCGGCCGAGCCGCCGTTATTCCCCAGCAAGCGGGCGATGGCGGTCAGAAAATCCTCCGGCAAGTCCCCGACCAGGGGGGACAGCAAGGCTGGATCGCCGGCGGCGATGGCCCCGGCCAACAGCGCGTCGGCGGATGTCACTCCATTCCCGCTTTGGCGCGGGGGTCATAGCCATTGCGTGGCCCCCACTTTTCCACCAGCTTGGCGAATTCCGCGTCACCGTCGGGCAGAACCACCTTCAGCGTCACCAATTGATCGCCGCCATCAATCCCCTTGCCCTTAAGACGCATGACCGTGCCGCTATTGGCTCCGGCCGGGATGGTCAGCATCACCTTGCCGTGGACGGTCGGGACCGGCACCTTGCCGCCAAGCACCGCTTCTTGCACCGAAACCGGCAGTTCCAGCAGCACATCCTTGTCGCGGCGATTGAAATAAGCATGCGGTTCGACCTTGAGGTCGATAAAGGCATCGCCATCGGCGTCGCCAAAGAAACTGGGATAGCCCTGCCCCTTCAAACGCAAGGATTGGCCATCGACAGTGCCAATCGGAATTTTCACATCCAGCGACTTCCCCGAGACCAAGGTGACGCGCTTGGTCGCCCCCACCGCCGCGTCAAGAAATGAAACCGTCAAGGCATGGTGGGCATCCTCGCCCTTGGTGCTGTGGCCGGCCTGGGCGCCGGTCCGGTGCGATTGCTGACGCCCCTTTTCCTTGCGCCGCATCATTTCGGATAAGATGTCGTCGACATCCTCGCCAAAGGAAAAGCCCGAGGAGCGGGCGTTGCGGAAACCACCGCCGCCGCCGGCCCCGGATGACCGCCACGTCTTGCGCTTGGCCGCGCCCGAGGCGTCGATCTCGTCATTGTCGTACTGACGGCGCTTTTCCGCATCGGACAGGAAATCATAGGCCGCGGTGATTTCCTTGAAGCGTTCCTCGGCCCGCGCGTCACCGGGATTGACGTCGGGGTGAAGTTTGCGCGCCAGCTTGCGATAGGCTTTCTTGATTTCGTCATCGGTGGTGGCCTTGGCCACCCCCAGCACCTCATACGGATCCTTCACCGGCGTCATCCTTGGGTCAAACGATTAGGGCGGCAAAAGCCGCCCCTTTGTTCTGCCAGAAAAACGCGGTTACTTCACCACCTTCCAACTGCCATCGGGCTGACGGCATGCGGTCCCATAGGCGCGCTCGCTTTGGCCGCCGATATTCACGCTGGTTTCGTATTCGCGACAATAATTCCCCGACTGATCCCGCCCGTCGCGGGTCGGCGTATAGCTGCCGGAATTGCCGCTATCGGGATTATTCCACGAAATGGTCTGGCCGACAGGGGCGGCATGGGCCCGGTTTTCCGCCTGCATGGCATATTGCTGGTCGGCTTTGTCCAGGCTTTTGCCCACTTCCGAACCGATGAACGCCCCCAAAAGCGTGCCGATGGCGGTCATTGCCAGATTGCCCGTGCCCTTGCCGAACTGGGCCCCGGCAACGGCGCCGCCAACACCGCCCAACAAGGTTCCGCCGGTCTGCTTGGGGCCGTAATCGCTGGAACAGCCGGCGACCAAGGCGACGATCATCGCGGCGGGAAGGGTCTTCTTTATCAAACTGATCATGACGAGCCTGCTTTTCCGAATTCGAGCATTACCAAAGTTACACGGAATTGGGGCTGTTTTTGGGCACTGCGCCAGGATAAAAAGAAGACCACCCCCTGCGGCGCCAAGGAGTCCCATGTCCGCCATGGAAACCGATCCGTTCTCGCTGTTCGGCAAATGGATGGCCGAAGCCGAAAAAAGCGAACCCAACGACCCCAACGCCATGGCCCTGGCCACCGTCGATGGCCTTGGCCGTCCGTCCGTGCGCATGGTGCTGCTGAAGGGGTGGGACGAAGCCGGCTTCGTTTTTTACACCAACCTGGAAAGCCGCAAGGGGGGCGAATTGGCCAACAACCCCCATGTCGCCCTGTTATTCCACTGGAAAAGCCTGAAACGGCAAATCCGCATCGAAGGCGATGTGGTTCCGGTGACGACGGAAGAGGCCGATGCCTATTTCGCCTCCCGCCCACGCATCAGCCAGATCGGCGCCTGGGCTTCGGCCCAATCGCGGCCGCTGGAAGGCCGTTTCGAGCTGGAAAAGCGGGTGGCCGAATACACCGCCAAATTCGGCCTGGGGGAAATCTGCCGCCCGGCCCATTGGTCAGGCTTCCGAGTGGTGCCCCAGGCCATGGAATTCTGGCATGACCGCCCCTTCCGCCTGCACGATCGCTTCGCCTATGGCCGCGACAATGATTCGTGGACCGCAAGGCATCTCTACCCATGAGCGCACTGACCGTTCCGCCGGAAAATGAAAAGCTGATGCGTCAGGCCACCTATGCCTCGGTGGCCACCGCCTCGATCCTGATCGTCGCCAAATTGACCGCCTGGGCCATGACCGGCTCGGTGGCGATCTTGTCGACGCTGATCGATTCCACCTTGGACGCCGCCGCATCGCTGATCAATCTTTGGGCGGTGCGTCATGCCCTGACCCCGGCCGACCATGATCACCGCTTCGGCCACGGCAAGGCCGAGCCCCTGGCCGGGCTGGGCCAAGCCGCCTTTATCCTGGGGTCGGGCATCTTGCTGATGATCGAGGCGGTCAAGCGCTTATTTCAACCCGAGGAAGTCACCCAAGGCTTGATCGGCATCGGCGTCATGGTGTTTTCCATCGTCATGACCTTTGCCCTGGTCGCCTTTCAAAAATACGTGCTGACCCGGGCCAAGTCGGTGGCTATCGCCGCCGATTCCCTGCATTACAGCGGCGACGTCCTGATCAACGGCAGCGTCATCATCTCGCTGAGCATGGGCATGTTTTCGGGCTGGACCTTCCTTGATCCGTTATTCGCCATCGCCATCGCCCTGTTCCTGCTGTGGAACGCCTGGAGCATCGCCCAAAGCTCCATGGACATGTTGATGGATCGCGAACTGGCCGAGGATGACCGCAGCCGCATCATCGCCATCGCCCGCTCGCACCCCGAGGTGCGCGACCTGCACGATTTGCGCACCCGGCTGTCGGGCCAATTGGGCTTCATTCAATTGCATCTGGAACTGGAGCCGCAATTGCCATTGGTCCGCGCCCATGCCATCGCCGATTGGGTCGAACACGCCATCGAGGAAGCCTTCCCCAATTTCGAAGTGATCATTCACCAAGACCCGGCCGGTCTGCGCGAAAGCCATCCCGGCGCCGATGACCTGCCCTGATAAAAAGCCGCCCGGAAGATTTCCGGGCGGCTTTTTTAAAACATCCCCTCAGCGTTACGCCGTCAGCCCTCGGCCTCCTCGGCCCCCCCCAGGGCACGGGCCAATTCCTGGACCTGGCGACGAACGTTGACGTCCTTGATGCGGGTATAGGCGCGCACCAGTTCCAAGGTTTCGCGCTGGGCCAAAATGGCTTCTTCCGATTCCGGCGGATCCTCGGTCGCCCGAACCATGTGGCGCGGGCTGGCCGCCATGGTTTCATCGTTCATGTCGTCAAAGAAATAGCTGACCGGCACGTCCAGAACCCGCGACAGGTCGTATAGACGCGATGCCCCCACCCGGTTGGCGCCGCGTTCGTATTTCTGCACCTGCTGAAAGGTCAAGCCCAAGGCCTCACCCAACCGCTCCTGACTCATTCCCAACAATGTGCGCCGCAGCCGCACCCGATTGCCCACGTGAACGTCGATGGGATTGGGCTTTCCCGATGGCGTCCGCCCCCGACTGGCACGACGCGATACCCCAGAAGCCTTACGAACAGGTTGAACCATGCTGTTGTCCCTAAGCCGATGGGAAGAATCGATCCCCAATTCTTCCCCAGTTTATCGTCCCGCCCCCGGCGAATCCCCCCCTTTAAGACGGGCACTGCCGACGACAACCATGCTTATTTCAGGCATCATATCGTTTGTGTGGTATGGCGGGTAGCCGGAAACGCACAACCGAAACTTAGGAACTTCAACTATCCCAATGGATTAGAGGATAGACACGAGAGCTTCGATTGTTTTCCAACGCAAAACGCCCCCGGACAAGTCCGAGGGCGTCGCAAAAATCGGGGCGCAAAAGCCGATTGGCTTAGGCGACGATTTCGCTTTGCGCGAAGAAATAGGCGATTTCGATGGCGGCGTTTTCAGCCGAATCGGAACCGTGCACCGAATTGGCTTCCACCGATTCGGCGAAATCGGCGCGGATGGTGCCGGCGGCGGCATTGGCCGGATTGGTGGCGCCCATGATGTCGCGGTTCTTGAGGACGGCGTTTTCGCCTTCCAGAACCTGCACGACCACCGGACCGGAGATCATGAAGGCAACCAATTCGCCGAAGAACGAACGCTCGCGGTGAACGCCATAGAAGGCCTCGGCCTGTTCCTTGGTCAGGCGGACGCGCTTTTGAGCGACGATGCGCAGACCATTTTCCTCGAAGCGGGCGTTGATCTTGCCGGTCAGATTGCGGCGGGTGGCATCCGGCTTGATAATGGACAGGGTGCGTTCGGTGGCCATGTTGGTCATATCCTTGAAGTGACGATCGGGCATGCGCCGGCCTTCGGGCCGGCATCAACAAAGCCCAGAGCGGGCGGGTTATAACTCTTATGCGCGCTTTCGGCAACAAGCTCGTGGCGAAGCGACGTTCTCCGTGTTAGACAGCCAGCCATGCTGCATATCAACGACCTTGTTTTCCGCTTTGGCGGCCGCGTCTTGTTCGACCAGGCCAGTGTGCATATTCCGGCAGGGGCCAGGATTGGCTTGGTCGGCCGCAATGGCGCCGGCAAATCGACGCTGTTCAAGCTGATCTTGAACGAACTGGCCGCCGATGGCGGCGATATTTCCATCCGTCCGCGCGCCCGCACCGGCTGCGTCGCCCAGGAAGCGCCCGAAGGCGAGACCAGCTTGCTGGATTGCGTGTTGGCGGCGGACATCGAACGCAGCCAGTTGTTGGCCGAGGCCGAACACAGCCACGACCCCCATCGTCTGGCCGAGGTGCATGAGCGCCTGAACGCCATCGACGCCCATTCGGCCCCGTCGCGGGCCGCCTCCATCCTGGCCGGCCTGGGTTTTGACGCCGTCCAGCAGGCGCGTCCGGTGTCGTCTTATTCCGGCGGCTGGCGCATGCGTGTCGCCCTGGCCGCCGTCTTGTTCATCCGCCCCGATCTGCTGCTGTTGGACGAGCCGACCAACCATTTGGATCTGGAAGCCACGCTGTGGCTGCAATCCTATCTCGGCAGCTATCCCGGCACCTTGCTGGTCATCAGCCATGACCGTGAATTGCTGAACGAGGTGTGCAACCGGATCGTCCATCTGGAGCGGACCAAGCTGGTTTCCTATGGCGGCAATTACGACGATTTCGAACGCACCCGCCGGGAAAAGATGGATCTGGCCGCCAAGGCCCAGGTCAAGCAATTGGAACAGCGCCGCAAGATTCAATCCTTTATCGACCGCTTCCGCGCCAAGGCCACCAAGGCCCGGCAAGCGCAAAGCCGGATCAAGATGCTGGAGCGCATGGGGCCGCCCATCTCGGTGATCGAGGATCGCAGCATAAGCTTCGACTTCCCCGACCCCGACGCCCTCAGCCCGCCGATCATCGCCATCGACAACGGCATCGCCGGCTATGGCGATAAGACGGTGCTGGCGGATCTGAACATCCGCGTCGACATGGACGACCGTATCGCCCTGTTGGGGGCCAACGGCAACGGCAAGTCAACGCTGTCCAAGGTGCTGTCGGGACGCCTGAAACTGCTGTCTGGCGACATGCATCGTCCCGCCAAGCTGCGCATCGGCTATTTCGCCCAGCACCAGACCGACGAGTTGGATCTGGGCCGCACGCCCTATGATCACATGCTCGATCTGATGAAGGCGGCGCCCGAATCCAAGGTCCGCGCCCAATTGGGCCGTTTCGGTTTCGAGCAAGACCGCGCCGACGTCAAGGTCGAGAACCTGTCCGGCGGCGAAAAGGCCCGGCTTTTGTTCGCGCTGATGAGCCGCGACGCCCCGCATCTGATGATCTTGGACGAACCCACCAACCATCTGGACATCGATTCGCGCGAAGCCCTGGTGGCGGCGCTCAACGCCTATGAAGGCGCCGTGGTGCTGGTCAGCCATGACCCGCATCTGGTCGAACTGGTGGCCGATCGCCTGTGGCTGGTCGCCGATGGCAAGGTTGCCCCCTTTGACGGCGATCTGGCCGATTACCGTAAATTCCTGCTTGATCAGGCCCGCGACGCCCGTCGTGGTGGTGGAGGGGGGGGTGAACGCCCATCCGCCGCCACCCGCAAGAATGACCGCCGGGCCGCAGCCGAAGCCCGCGCGCAAACCGCGCCCTTGCGCAAGAAAGTGCAGGATGCGGAAAAGCGGCTGGAAAAACTGAACCAGGACAAGACCAAACTTGCGGCCAAGCTGGCCGATCCCAAATTGTACAGCGGCCCCGGCGAAACGGTCACCGCCTTGCAAAAGGAACTGGCCAATCTGGAGCGAGAGATCGCCGACACCGAAAGCCTGTGGCTTGAGGTGCATGAACAACTGGAAGCGGCGACCGCAAGCGCTTAGAGTGTCTGATGTCTTCTCCCTTGCCCATAGCCGCGACGTGACCAACCAGGGCCAACGCCAATCCCTTCTGCCTCCGATGAACGTGGCGCCGCGCCAGACGTTGCGGGCGCTGATCGTCAGCGTCACCGTGCTGATCGTCATCACCTGCGGCCTGTTCCTCGCATATTTGCGCGGCGAGGTCCTGCATGCCGCCGAGGAAAAAGCCGCCTCGGTCGCCCGCCTGCTGGAAGAACACATCTCTCGCACCTTCCGCACCGCCGACTTCATCGTCGAACAGGTCGCCCTGCTGGGCCGGACCATGCCCATGGACCAATTGGGGGCATCGGAAGCGGCCTGGATGCACCTGACCGAACTCAAGCGCGGCATGCCTGAACCGGGCACCTTGTGGATCATCGACAACAAGGGCCGCGCCCGTTTGGGCACCCTGGCCTTCCCCATCCGCCCGATCTCGGTCAGCGACCGCTATTACTTCACCGCCCACACGGAAAAGCGCCGCGATCTGGTCATCGGCCCGTTGGTGCAGACCAAGCAACGAGATTCCCAGGCCTTTCATCTCAGCCGCCGCATCGACGATGCCGACGGCAACCTTGCCGGTATCGCCGCCGCCGGCTTCGACGCCATCACCTTCACCGATTTCTATCGCAATCTTGGCCTGGGACCCCATTCGGTTCTCACCGTTTCCGGCCTGGACGGCCGCATCATCCTGCGCCAACCCGACCCCGAGCAATGGGCCGAAATCAGCGTGCCGACCGGGCCGCTGATGAGCGCGATAAATGCCGGCCGCACCCGCGGCATTTTGCGCACAGCCTCGCCCTTGGACGGGGTTGAGCGGGTGTTGGCCTATCGGGTTCTGCCCGATTTCGGTGTTGTCGTCTCCACCGGGGTGGCGCTGGACGACGTGCTGTCCAACTGGTGGGACACCGCGCTTTTGACCATAACGGCGGTTCTGTTGCTGATGGGTTTGCTCGGATGGCTGACCGCCATGGCCTTCGACAGCCTTAAGCGTGAAGAGGAACTGATCCAAGGCCTGGAAGAAACCGTCCGCGACCGAACCCACGAGGCCGAGCAACGGGCGGAAGAAGCGCGGCGGGCCAATGACAGCAAGACCCGCTTCCTCGCCGCCGCCAGCCACGATTTGCGCCAACCGCTGCAAGCCGCCGGCATGTTCGTCGAAGCTTTGTCAGCACGGCTGGGCAACAGCCCGCACCAGAACATTGTCGATAAGATGCGGCAAAGCGTCGATGCCACCCAGGCCCTGCTGGCCACCCTTTTGGATGTCTCGACACTCGAAGCCGGCCATATCGAGCCGGTCCCGACCACCTTCTCGGTAGCCCCCATGCTGACCGCCCTGGTCGAGCAACTCGAGCCCGAAGCCAGCAAACGCAATCTTGTTCTGCGACTGGTGCCCACCGACGCCGAAATAATCTCGGACCCGGTCCTGCTGGAACGGATGCTGCGAAACCTGCTGTACAACGCCTTGCGCTATACCAAGGAAGGCAAAATCCTGGTCGGCTGCCGCCATCGCGGCAACAAGATCGCCATTTGCGTCGTCGATACCGGTATCGGTATCCCCGAGGACAAATTCACCGCCATCTTCGAGGATTTCTCTCGCCTGGGGGTGAAGGGGCATGGCTCGGATCGCGGCTTGGGCCTGGGCTTGGCGGTGGTGCGACGCATGGCCGAACTGTTGGGGCATGGCATCGAAGTCCGATCCCAGGTGGATAAGGGGTCGTCTTTCGCGGTGATCGTCCCCCTCGCCTGATACGTCCTCATTTCTTCTTGATCGTTACGCACAAAAGGGCCATCTACAGGTTGAGAAAAGTCGCCGGAGACGCGCCGTGAACGCCATGGAAAAAAACTCAGCGCCCCTGGGCGGGCTTTCCATCGATCTTGGCCGCGTCGCCCATACGGTGACCAAGGCGCTGGATTATGTCGGCGTCGATGACAAAAGCCACGGCCGCCGGGTCGGCTTGGTCTGTCACCGGATCTCACATTATTTGGGCTGGGATCGCCAGACCCGGCATTTCATGCTGATCGCCGGCATGATCCACGATTGTGGCGTTTCCTCGACCGCGACCCACCAAAAACTGATCGACGAGATGGAATGGGTCGGCGCCGACGATCATTGCCTGCGCGGGGCCGCCTTTTCCCGCAGCTTCGCCCCCTTCGCCCCCTATTCCACCGTGATCCGCCATCACCATGACCGCTGGATCAACCTTCCGGATCATCTGGACGCGCAAACCAAGGAATTCACCAATCTGGTGTTTCTTGCCGATCGTTTCGACGTGGTCCGCGCCGGTTTTCTTGCCGATCATCAAAACTTCGAGGTCTTGCGTGCCCGCGACCAATTGACCGGCTTGCTCGCCCCCCATGTGGGCACATTGTTTTCGCCGCGCCTGTTTGCCGGTCTGCTGGAAGCGGTGCAAAAGCATGCTTTTTGGATGGAGCTGGAAGACGAATTCCTTGACGGGGCCATCTTCGAGACCCTGGCCTATTGGGATCACTGGATAGATTTGGGTTTCGACGACATCATCGCCTTGGGCGAGATGGTCTCGCATATCGTCGATGCGAAAAGCCCGTTCACCCATTATCACAGCCTGCGTGTCGCCGACCTGACCCACGCCCTGACCGGGCTGTTGAATTATCCGCCTCAGCAGCGGCAATTGCTGCGCATGGCGGCGTTGTTGCACGATGTCGGCAAGCTGCGAACACCCGATGAAATTTTAGAAAAGCCCGGCGCCTTGAGCGAAAGCGAGCACGACCTGATGCTGCGCCACCCCCTGGACAGCAAGGTGGTGCTGACGGCGTTGTTCCCCAACACGCCCATCGCCAACTGGGCCGCCCACCATCACGAAAAACTGAATGGATCGGGCTATCCCTATGGCTGGAGCGGCGATCAAATCGACGCCGAAACCCGAGTATTGACCATCTGCGACATCTTCCAGGCGCTCTGCCAAAAGCGCCCCTATCGCCCGCGCCTGCCGGTGGAAGAGGTGATTAAGATCATGAGCCGCATGCAAGATAACGGCGAGATCGACGCGGACCTGTTCGCCCTGGTCCTGAGCCATCGGGATGTTTTGTACCAAATCGCCATCCGCGAGGGGTAAAGGCGGCTTACCGACCTAACCGGCGCATCTGCCGCCCAACCACATCGCGAAACCAAGAGCTGTGCAGACAGATGCCGCCGACCAAGCCGACGAAACTGCCCAAGACGGTATCAAGCAAACGGGCGTGGATCAGAACCGAGGGCGAGCCATGCCCCAACGTCGCCGCCTCGGCCAACATGATGGCCAAGGGGGTGATGAAGATGGTGGCAAAGGCATAGTGGCGGACCACGGCGGTTTCGATGATGAAGGCCAGCACCATCATCAGCACGGACAAGCTCCAGCTGTTCAGCGGCAGCGACAACAGGCCCCAAGACAGCAACAGACCGATCCCGGTGCCGACGACACGATGGATTTGCTTGGTCCATACAGCCCGTAACGATGCCCCTTGAATAACCGCCAAACAACTGACCGGCACCCAATAGGCCTTTTCCAGGTCCAAAACCTGCGCCAGGGCCAACGAGATGCCGACGAACACCCCGATCACCACCGGATCGAAGACCATGGTCTCGAAGCTGGGCTGCGGCAGTGCCGGTACGGGCTTGGGGTCTTGCCGGCGCAAGATGTAGACGCTGTAGAAAAAGGCGATCAGGCAGGCCAGCAGCGCCCCCATGCTGATCAGGCCGACCATCAACGGCACCTGCAACACCTCAGTCGGCGCATAAGCCCCGATCGAGGCGGCCATGATGAAGAACAGACTGCCCGGCATGCCCACACCGTAAAAGCGGCACAGCATGGTGGTCAAAATGGCGATGAAAACCAGCACCGGCATCATCAATACCGGGACGAAATGACTCATCACCCCCAGGGTGTAACAGGCGGTCATGGCAAAAGCGCAGGCCATCAACATGACCATGCGATGCGACAACGCCGTCGCCGGCATATACAAGAACACCAGCCCGCCCAACGATGACACCAAGCCATATTCCAGATGGCCGAACCACGAGCCGACCAATAGCGGCAGCCCCGTCGCCAGCGCGGCGGCAAACGGCATTTGCCACGGCCGGTCACTGGGATTGATGGTGACCAGATGACGGAGTTCCGTCCCCAAAAAGCCCATCACCTTGGTCCACCGCTTGTCCGCACGGATCATGCCCACGCCTTCTCTTGCCTGCCGCCACGTTCAGTCTCTCGACGGGCCTCTTTTACGGCCCCTTTTAATGGCCGATCGCATAAAAGAGTCAAACACATGCTGCGCATGGCGTCTCCCCGCAAACCGAAAATCAAGACCGCGGCTCGACGTGACGTGGGCGCGCGCCATGCTCGTTCACCTCGGCCTTGCCTTGACTGGCCGCCTCGGCCTCGGTCGACGCTGCGGGAATCCCCCTTGCCAGCCCATTCGCCAAGGAGGACCATGTTGGGCGACAAAATGAGATTTTGCTTGGGAGGGCCTGAATTATGACTGGCAAGACAGTTTCGCTTCCGCGCGCCGCCGCTCTGGTGGGGCCGTTTTCCAGCGGCAAGACCAGCCTGCTGGAAGCACTGCTGTTCCGCGCGGAAGCCATCCCTCGCCAAGGCCGCATCAAGGACAGCAATACCGTCGGCGATTCCAGCGCCGAGGCTCGGGCCCGGATGATGAGCGTCGAGCCGAATTTGGTCGGCGTCGATTATCTGGGGGAAAAATGGACCTTCATCGATTGTCCCGGCTCGGTGGAATTCCAGCAAGATGCCTATAACGCGCTGATGGCGGTGGACGCCGCCATCGTTGTCTGCGAACCCGATCCCGCCCGCGCGGTGATGGTGGCGCCGTTGCTGAAATTTCTCGACGACCGCAAGATTCCGCACCTTTTGTTCATCAACAAGATCGATACCGCCGGCACCCGCCTGCGGGAAACGCTGGAAGCCCTGCAAGCCGTCTCCGAGCGGCCGCTGGTGCTGCGCGAAGTGCCGATCCGCGACGGCGAGCAGATCACCGGATTCGTCGATCTGGTCAGTGAGCGGGCCTATCAATACCGCCCCGGCCAAGCCTCGGATCTGATCAAGATTCCCGATTCCATCAAGGACGATGAGCAAGTGGCCCGCCAGGAAATGCTGGAGCATCTGGCCGATTTCGACGACCACCTGATGGAAGAATTGCTGGAAGACATCGCGCCCCCCAAGGACGAGCTCTACGACGATTTGGCCAAGGATCTGGCCGATGACCTGATCGTTCCGGTGTTCTTCGGCTCGGCCGAGCATGATGGCGGCGTGACCCGGTTGTGGAAGGCCTTGCGCCACGACGTGCCCGCCCCCACCGCCACCGCGGCCCGTCTGGGCTTTGCCAATGGCGGCGCCCCGGTCGCCCGGATTTTCAAGACCGTCCATGCCGCCCATACCGGCAAACTGTCATGGGCGCGGGTGTTGCGCGGCGAATTCGCCGATGCCCAAACCCTGGGCGATGGCAAAGTTTCCGGCCTCTACGTTCCCGCCATCGCCACCCCATCCAAGGTCCCCAAGGCAAGCCTGGGCGAGGTGGTCGCTTTCGGTCGTCTTGACCATGCGGCCACCGGCGATGTGCTGGGGGGAGACGGCCAAATCGCCAGCGATTGGCCCAAGCCGCTCGATTCCTTGTTCGCCTTGGCGTTGGAGGCGGAAAAGAAGGGTGACGACGTCAAATTGTCCGGCGCATTGACCAAATTGGCCGAGGAAGATCCGTCATACCGGTTGGAACAGAACGCCGAATTCGGCGAAACCGTGCTGTGGGGGCAAGGTGAAATCCACCTGCTGGTGGCTTTGGAGCGGCTGAAAAGCCGTTTTGGTCTGGGGGTTGTCACCCACAAGCCGACGGTGCCGCACAAGGAAACCATCCGCAAATCGGTACCGGTGCATGGTCGCCATAAAAAGCAATCGGGCGGTCACGGCCAATTCGGCGACGTCCATATCGAGATCCGGCCGCAACCGCGCGGCGCCGGTTTCGTTTTCGAAGACAAAATCGTCGGCGGCGCCGTCCCGCGCCAATACATCCCGGCGGTGGAAGACGGAATCGTCGATTTTCTCCGACAAGGCGCCCTTGGCTTCCCGGTGGTGGATATCGCCGTCACCTTGACCGACGGCTCGTATCACAGCGTCGACAGCTCGGACATGGCCTTCAAGACGGCGGCCCGCATCGCCATGGCCGAGGGCATGCCCCAATGCGACCCGGTCTTGCTTGAGCCGATCTTGGCGGTGGAAATCTCGGTTCCGGCCGATTTCACGTCGAAAGCCCAACGCATCATCACCGGCCGGCGCGGCCAGATTCTCGGCTTTGACGGCAAAGAAGGCTGGAACGGCTGGGATCAGGTTTCAGCCTATCTGCCACAGGCGGAAATGGGGGATTTGATCGTCGAATTACGCTCGTTGACCATGGGCGTCGGCACTTTCGGCTGGCGCTTCGATCACTTGCAGGAAGTCTCGGGCCGTGCGGCCGAAAAGGTGGTGGAAACCCGCAAGGAAGCCCTGGCGAAAAAAGGCTGAGCCCACCGAATAGTGTTGACGGAAAAAGCCGAGGTGGACCCCGCCTCGGCTTTTTTATGGTTGACCCAGAATATGGAAATGCGCGTCAGTCGGTACAGACCTTGGCCGCAAAATCTTCAACGATTTGGTAAAGCATGAGCATGGCGTTAGTGCCTTCTCTTGCGAAGTTTATCCCTAAGATATCCTCTAATACCAATTCCCGATAATTGCGACTCATGGCGGGGATTCCCAAGGAGGCGCTGATCTGATTCAACATGGCAAACG
>NZ_JAGTUF010000018.1 GCF_018224925.1 Magnetospirillum sulfuroxidans
ACCCTCGTCGACGCCGCTGAACGCTTCGGACCGACGGGGAAAGGGGGCGCGAACACGCCTTTTTCCGCACCCTGCTAGATTGCGATTGGAGGTGGCGACGATGCGGACGTCGATCTTGACCGGCTGAGTGCCGCCGACGCGGTCGATTTCGCGTTCCTGGACCGCCCGCAACAATTTGGCTTGCAGGCGAATGTCCATTTCCGAGATTTCGTCCAGCAGCAGCGTCCCGCCATTGGCTTCCTCGAATTTGCCGATGCGTCGGGCGACGGCGCCGGTAAAGGCGCCTTTTTCGTGACCGAACAATTCGGATTCCAACAGGTTCTCGGGGATGGCGGCGCAGTTGACGGCGACAAAACGACCCTTGGCCCGCGGGGATTTATTGTGAATGAAGCGGGCCATCAGCTCTTTGCCGGTGCCCGATTCGCCGGTGACCAGGATGGACGCGTGCGAGTTGGCGACCTGCTCGGCCAGTTTCATGGTCTGGGTCATGCGCGGGTCTTTGTAGACGATGGCATGATTTTCATCGGTGACGGCGGCAAGGACGGCGGCGATCAGCTCGGCGTCGGGCGGCAGCGGGATGTATTCCTTGGCCCCGGCCTTGATGGCGCGCACGGCGGCCGAGGCATCCGAAGCGATGCCGCAGGCAATCACCGGCAGGACGATACGTTCGGCTTCCAGACATTCGATCAGGCGGGTGACATCGCGACGGACGTCGATCATCACCAGATCGGCGCCTTGGCTGCGCAGCACTTCCATGCCTTGGTCGACATCTTCGGCGATGCTGACCTTGGCGCCGCGCGCCATGGCGATCTGGCTGGCGGCGCCGATCTGGCCGTCCATGGCCCCGATGATCAGAAGTCGCATTGTTGTTCCCCCAGCCCTAAGCGCGGTCGGTCTTGATGATTTCAGTCATGGTCACGCCCAGGCGATCTTCCACGACCACCACCTCGCCACGGGCGACGAGACGGTTGTTCACATAGATGTCGATGGCCTCGCCGACCTTGCGATCCAGCTCGACCACCGCGCCGCGCCCCAACTTGAGCAATTGATTGACCTGCATGTTGGCCTTGCCCAACACCGCCGACACCTGGACCGGGATGTCGTAGACCGCTTCCAGGTCACGGGCCGAGCGCGGACCTTCCATCAGTTCCTGCGCCCGGCTTTCATTTTCCGGGTTGAAGTCGTTCAGTTCGAAATCGGCCATGTCACTCACCCTCCAGAACCGGTGTCACCGGCCTATTCCGCATCCGTTTCCCGCTGGCGTTCCGGCGGCGCCAAGGCCCGCTCGACAGCGACTTCGATATCGGCGATCAGGCGGGCCTGATCGCGCTCGGCCCCGCCATCGGTCCATTCCACCCGGCAATCCCCCAACGGCAAGCGGTCGTCGGCCTGCACCACCACCCGGCCCTCGAAGCCGCGGCCCTGCACCGCCGCGTCCAATTGCGCCCGCACGCCATCGACCAGGGGGGCGGCGACGCGGACGATGATTCGCGGTTCGTCCAGAACGTGGACGACGACTTCCTCGACCGCGCGGGTCACCTCGGCGAAGGCGTTTTGCTCGCATGTCGCCGGCAACACTTTTTTCAGCACCGCCATGGCCACGCGCACGGCGGTGCGGGCATTGGCGTCGTTGGCGTCGTCCTGCTGGCGAAAGACGGTATCCATCTGCTGGCTGACGGCGGTCATGGCCATGGCCAACAGCCGTTCAGTCGCCGCATTGGCTTCCTCTTGCCCCACTTGGCGGCCTTCCTCGAAGGCGGATTCGCGGGTCAGCAGCAAATCTTCTTCCGAGAACATCGGCGGCGGCGGCTCTTCTTCCTCCGCCTCCTCCTGCAATTCCTCCTCTTCCTCCGCATGATGGGCCGGCTGGGCCAATTGCGGATGGTCGAAATCCAGGTCGAACATATATTTGCGCTCGACCATGGGCTAGTACACCAACTCGTCTTCTTCGCGGCCTTCGGAAATGACGATCTGGCCGCTTGCCGCCAGTTCCTTGGCCATCACCACGATCAGCGACTGGGCCTGATCGACGTCGCGCAGGCGCACCGGGCCCTGGGCTTCCATGTCCTCGCGCAGCATCTTGCCGGCGCGCTCGGACATGTTCTTGAAGAACAGATCCTTGATGGCGTCGCTTGCCCCCTTGAGCGCCAGGGCCAGCTTGTCCTTTTCGACCTGACGCAGCAGGGTCTGAACGCCGGCGGCATCCAGGCGAACCAGATCCTCGAAGGTGAACATCAGCGCCTTGATCTTTTCCGCCGATTCGCGGTTGCGCTCTTCCAATGCCGACATGAAGCGGTTTTCGGCGTTGCGGTCCAAATTGTTGAAGATATCGGCCATCATTTCGTGGGCGTCGCGGCGTTGGGTGCGGGCCAGATTGGTCATGAACTCGGTGCGCAGGGTTTTTTCGACGCCGTCGAGGACTTCCTTTTGCACCGCTTCCATCCGCAGCATGCGCATCACCACTTCCATGGCGAAGTTTTCCGGCAGGATCGACAGCACGCGGGCGGCGTGGTCGGGCTTGATCTTGGCGACGACCACGGCGACGGTTTGCGGGTATTCGTTCTTCAGGTAATTGGCCAGCACCGCTTCGTTGACGTTGCCCAGCTTGTCCCACATGGTGCGGCCGGCGGGGCCGCGGATTTCTTCCAAGATCTGCTGCACGCGATCCTTGGGCAGCGATTTCATCAGCAGGCGTTCGGTGGTGTCGACCGAACCGACCAGCGAGCCGGTCGAGGAAAGTTGGTCGGCGAATTCCACGAACAGGCGCTCGACGATAGAGGCCGAGACGGTGCCCAAGGACGCCATCACCTGGGACAGCTCCTTGATTTCGTCGTCGCCCATCATCGAGAACAGCTTGACGGAATGTTCTTCGCCCAGGGACAGCATCATGATTCCCGCTTTTTGCGGGCCGGTCAGCGAGCGATAGTCCTCTTTTACGCGGGCCATGGCGGCGGACTCCTAGGCTTCCTGGTACAGCCAGTTGCGGATGATGGACAGGGCTTCTTCCGGGTGCTTGTCAACGATCTCGCCAATTTTCCTTATAGACGAGGCTTTCACACGGCCTTCCACCTTGTCGATGTCGATCAGTTCGTCGGCGATCACCTCTTCCTCGCCGCCCAAGGCGGGGGCGGGAACGGCGGGGGCGCCGGGGCCGGCCAGTTGCGGCACGCCGGAACCGTCGGCGGTCAGCAATCGACGGCCGTCGGGGCCGACTTGACCTTGCATGCTTTCGATGGCGCGGCCGATGAGCGGACGCAGGACCAGCAGCAGGAACAAGATGGCGACGATGGACAGGCCCAGGTTCGAGGCGATCTTTTCGACGAAATCGCGGCGCATGCCGAAGATGAATTCACCCGGTTCCTCGGCGGCGTATTGTTCTTCGCCGCCGGCGAATTGCATGGACACCACCTTGACCTGATCCTGACGGGTGCGGTCAAAGCCGATGGCGTTGCGGACCAGTTCTTCCAGCTTGGCGGTTTCTTCGGGGGTGCGGTCGCGATAGGTCTTCTTGCCGTCGGCGGCGATGTCGTAGACGCCATCGACCAGCACGGCGGCGGTGATGCGGCGAATCTCGCCCATCTCGCGCACGGTGTTTTTGACCTTTTTGGAAATCTCGTAATTGGTGGTTTCCTGGGTCTTGCCGGATTTGGATGACGAACGGTTGCCGGACGTGGCGCTGGCATTGGGGTCGGGCAGGTTGTTGGTGACGGAAACGCTGGGCGGCTCGCCGTCTTGCTGTTCCTCGTTTTCGTTGACGGTGACCTGGGACCGGACGACGCGGCTGTCGGGGTCATAGGTTTCCTCGGTGGTCACCGCGCGCGACAAATCCATTTCGACCGCGATCTCGGCACGGACGCGGCCCGCCCCCAACGAGCGTTCCAGCATGCTTTCCACCGTGCGGGCCAGCCGGTTCTCGGTGCTCATCTTCAGGGATTCGGCGTTTTCCGAGGCCACTTCCTGATCGTTGCCATAGCCCTTGGCCAGCAAGGTCCCCTTATCGTCGACGATGGAGATGCGGTTGGGCTTCATCTTGGGAACGGCGGCGGCGATCAGGTGCTGGATGGCGGTGACCTGGCCCTTGTCCAGGCGCGCCGCCCCTTGCATCTTCAAGATGACCGAGGCCGACGGCTCGTTGGCTTCGCGGGCGAAGGCCTCGCGCTTGGGCAGCACCAGATGGACGCGGGCGACCTTGACCTTGTCGATGGCGCGGATGGTGCGCGACAACTCGCCTTCAAGCGCCCGGACATAGTTGATGTTCTGCTGGAAGCTGGTTGACGACAAGGCGTCTTGCTTGTCGAACAATTCATAGCCGGCGACGCGGCCGACGGCGGGCATGGCCTGTTCGGCCATGCGCACCCGCAATTCGTTTTTCTTGTCTTTTGGGACCCAGATTTCAGCGCCGTCCTTGCGCACCTCGAAAGGAACCTTGTCGGCGGCCAACTTTTCGACGATGGCCTTGGAATCACCCATTTCCAGATCGCCGTACAGCAATTCCATCTGCGGCGCGGCGACGCGGCTCATCAGAAAGATGAAAAATCCCAGGATCGACACGCCGACGCCGGCGATCGCCGCGAGGCGCATGGGCCCAAGGCCACGCATCATCTGCATAAAGGCGTTCACGTCGGTACCATCCCAAACAGCAAGAAACCGGGGCACGCGCCCACGTCTGGCAGACTAGACCGGCAAGCTTTTAAGGAAGGTTAATACTGGGCAAACTTTGCCGAGTTGGCCGCGCATGGCGCAAAAGCCCGCGTGGCGTCTGAACGAGCCCGGCACGGGCCGCGCATGGCGCATACCAAAAAAAGACCGGCCCCCGTTCTGGGGACCGGTCGTTCCAGTTTGCGCGGTAAACGTTAACGCTTGATGCGGATCAGTTCGTCCAGCATTTCGTCGGCGGTGGTGATGATCTTGGCGGCGGCCGAATAGGCGCGCTGGGTGACGATCATGGTGGTGAATTCCTCACCGATATCGACGGTCGAGGCTTCCAGCGACGAGGCGTTGACTTGGGCGGCGCCGGCGGTGCCGGCGGTGCGCAGGGTCGGTTCGCCGGAATAATCGGTGGCGATGAAGACGTTGCCCGACATGCTTTGCATGCCGTTGGGGTTGACGAAGGTGGCCACCGGGATCTGGAACACCGGACGGGTGACGCCGTTGTCGAACAAAGCGGTGACGATGCCGTCGGCGCCGATGGAAACGCCGGCGAAATTACCGAACTTGGCGCCGTTCTGGCTCCAGTAGCCCAATTGGTAATCGCCGTCCAACTGGGTCATGCCATCGCGGATGTCCAGGTTGCCGAGGAAGAAGCCGACCGAGTCCGAGCCGCTCATATCGTTGGAGCCGTTGGCCCAATCGATGTCCATGAAGGCGACGTTGATTTCCTTGGGCGTGCCGTCGCCGTTGAATTCGATGGCGTCCTCGTTGGCGGCGCCGGCGATGTTGATGGCGCCGACGGTGAAGCTGTCGGTGGCCAGCGGATCCATGCCCTGCTGGGTGGCCGGGTTGCCGTTGGCCAGTTTCAGGCTATCGAGACCGGTGACGGTGATGTCGCTGTTGGCGTCGCGTTGGCGGAAGACCAGGGCTTCGGTGCCGGTGCTGGTGATGCGTTCGCAATAAACGACGCCATCGGTGGTTTTGGTGGTGGCGGCGGCGCCGCCATTGGCGCCATCGGTCCAATTGGCGACGGCGAAGGCGCCCGATGACGGGGTATTGGTGCCGGTGGCGTCGGCGGTGATGGCGAACGTCATCGCCTTGTCGCTGTAGATGTGGACGTCATTGCCATTGGCCACCGCTTTGAGGCCCAGCGAGGTAAAGGCATTGTTACCCATCAACGCCGCGGCGGTGGTGGCGGGATCGGTGCCGCCGACATTGGCGAAGTTGTGGACAGTGCCATCGACGGTGATCTGCAAATCGTCGCCGGCGACGACGCCTGACGCATCGAAGCGCAGCGAATTGTATTCCATCTGGAAGGCGGTGTTGATGTCGTTGGCCAAGCCATCGACGAAGGCGCCGGTATTGGCGGTGGCGCCCGGATCGGTATAGAAGTCGTCGGCGCCGGCGGTGACGCCGTCGATGCCGGGGCCGGTATGGAAGGTATAGGCGGTGCCGTTGATGTTCATGTTCAACGCGCCGGTGGTCAGCGGCTCGCCGGTGAAGTCCAGGCGGCCCATGGCGCTGTAGACGGTGGTGGCGTCCTTTTTCAGCGACAGGCTTTTCGCCCCTTCCGGCGGATAGGCTTCCAGATCCCAGCGGTTCTGGGCCACCTTGGACCAGCTGAACTGGACGCTGGCGTCGCCGCCCAAGCTGTCATAGATGGTCACCGGCTGTTTGTAGATTTTGCCGACGGTGGCGTTGTTGGGCAGGTTGGCGCCCATGCGCAGGTTGCGGGTCTGCGAGGCGGTGCCGCCGACATTGTTCATGTTGATCGGTTGCAGGTGATCGGAGGAAACGATGTTGTCGTTGATGTAGACGGTATCGCCGGCCGAATCCTTGTAGGCCTTCATGAAGACGTTGTCGCCGACCTGAACCGTGGAAGCCTGGCTGGAATTATCCCAGCTCATCAGCGGCCAGCCCTGCATGTACCAGCCGGAGACGTTTTGCAGATAGCCTTCGTTATCGACCTTGAACGAGCCGGCGCGGCTATAGGCGAACATGTCGCCGTCCTTCGGGTTGGCGGCTTCATTGACGATGAAGAAGCCTTGGCCCGACAGGCCGATATCGGTGGACGAGTTGGTCGCCTGCAACAAACCCTGGACGTCGACGCCGGCGCGCGGCTTGGATTGGACGCCGCCGGGGGAATAGTTGGTCAGCGAAACCTGTCGGGTCACCAGCGTCTGGAAGTTCACCTTCGAGCCTTTGTAGCCGATGGTGTTGACGTTGGAGATGTTGTCCGAGATCGCGCCCATGGCCGACGATTGAGCCGCCAGACCGGAAACGCCAGAGAAAAGAGCGCCATATAAGCTCATGATGACCTCCTAAAAATCCGATCGGGGCTCAGTTAGCCGCGGCAGTGTTTTTTTCGCGCACAGTCAAGACGTCTTCCACTTTGGCGACGACCTGGCCCATGGCGATCAATGTTTCGGTGGCGTCGGCGGCGACATCGGTGACGCGGCCATAAACCGTGGTTCCCACGCTCATGGCCTTGCCGTCCTTGTCGGTGCCGGCGATTTCAATCTTGTAGGCGCCGTCGGGCATGGTGTTGCCGTTGGTGTCCTTGCCGTTCCAGGTCATTTCGTGACGGCCGGCGGTGGTCTTGGCCGGCAGATTGGCCAACACCTTGCCCGAGACGTCCTTGATCACCACGGTCAGCGCCTTGGCTTCCGACGGCAGGGTATAGCTGAACGACGCGCCGTCGGTACGGGCAGTGGTGTAGACCTTGGTGGCCACCGCGGCGCCGGCGCTGTCGGTGGCGGCCACCGAGACGGTATAGTTGCCATCAGGCAGCTTTTCGTTCGAAGCGTCCTTGCCGTCCCAGGTGATCTCGTGGCTGCCGCTGTCGTTTTTCCCCGACAAAGTGCGGACCACGTTGCCGTTGCTGTCCTTGATGCTGATCGTCGTGGTGGTGGAGGTGCCGTCCAATGTGTATTTGAAGCTGGCCGAGCTGTTGGTCAGCGCGATGGTGTTGGTCTGCGTCTCGACGCCGCCTTGCAGGGGCAGCACGGTGCCGGCGGTCTCGATGGTGTGACCGATATAGGCGATGGCCTGAGCCTTGGTGTTGGTCTGGGTCACCGAGATCAGGTTTTCCAGATTCTTGTTCGAGGCGATCTGCTGTTCAACCGCCGAGAACTGCACCAACTGGTTGGTGAATTCGGTGGAATCCATGGGTGACAACGGATCCTGGTTCTTCAGCTGAACGGTCAGCATGGTCAGGAAGGTGTCAAAATTCTCGGCCAGCTTGGTGCCGCTCTGGGCGGCGCCGGTGGAACTGCCGGTGTTTTCGATGCCGGTGATGGACATGGTCTTGTTTCCTTACACCTGAATGTCCACGCCTGAGCGACCGCCGGCAAAGCGGGCCTGAGCTTGGGCGGCGGCGCCGCTTTGGGTTGCGTCAACGCCATTCATGGCGGCCAGCGCCCGACGCGAACGCCGTCCGCTCGCCTGATCCTGGGCGGCCTGCTGCTGGTTTTCACCGCGCAGGTTAAAGGTCAGCGACCCGGTGTCGGCCTTGAGGCCGGCGTCGGACAAAGCCTTTTCCAGCGCGCGAGAGTCGTTCTTCAGCATGGCCAGGGTGTCTTTGTTGTCGGCGGTGACCACGCCCGAGACCGAACCGTCCTTGGCGACGTCCAGCTTGACCTCGATCGAGCCCAGCTCGACCGGCTTCAACTGCACCTTGATGGTGTCGCCGTTGGCGCCCTGCTTGGCGATTTGGACCTTGACCTGATCCATCACTTCCTTGGCCTGGGGCGTTTGCGGCTGGCGCGGCGCCTGGGCGGCTTGGGCCGGGGCAGTCTTGGCCGCGGCTTGCGTGCCAGAGGCGCCGTTCAACCCGGCGACGGCCTGCGTCTGGTTGCCGGACGAACCGGCGGCTTGCGGCTGGCTGGCGCCTTCGGCTTGGGCGGCGGCCAGGGCGGCGACAAACGGCTTGGCGTCCACCGGCTTGTTCATCAAGGCCGGGTCCTGGGTCTGATTGGCGCCAGCGGCCTGATTGGTCTGGCCGGCATTGGCTTGCGGCTGCCCGTTGCTCTGACCGCCGTTGCCCTGGGCCGGGACGGGGATTTCCAGACCGTCGACATCTTGGGTCAGCAGGACTTCGGCGGTACCCACGCTCGGCTGCACTTGCCGGGTGGTGTCGGCGACCTTGACCTGAACATTCAACTGGGCGCCGGTATCGTCGATGCTGGCGGCCAGATCGGCGGCTTGGGTGGCGGCGGCGTTCTTGTCGGCATGTTCGCCGGCCTTGCCCTTGGCGGCGGCCTGGGGGGTGTTCTGCGCGGTCGGGTCGAAGGTCTCGACATTATCGGCATTGGCATCGGCGGCATTATTTTGTGGATTGGCCTGGGCCTGTTGCGGCTGGTCGCCGGCATCGGCAATTTTTTCCGGATCGACGCTTTCCACCACTTGGGCGGGGGTGGTTTCGGCCACCGTTGCCACCTGTTCGATCATCTGTTGCTGCACCGGCACCACGGCCGCCACCGCTTCGGCGGTCGGGGCGGCGGCATTCTCGGTCTTCACCTGCGGCTGGGAATCGTCGCTGACCGTTTCGGTCTTGGCTTCGGGCTTGGCCTGGGGGTCGGCGTCGCGATCATCGGCGCTCGCCACGGAATCGGTCTTTTCCGTCGGCTTGGCCTTGGCGTCGTCGCTGGCCTTGGCGTCATTGGCGGCTTCGGCCTTGTTCGAACGTGTATTTTCCTTGGCTTCGGACCGCTTGGGCTTGTCGTCGCTCTTGGTGCTGGCGCGGGGTTCGTCGTTCTTTCGCTCGAACACCTTGCTCAGCGCTTTTTCCGCCGAAGGGGTGGCGTTGACGCTGACGCTGGTCTGCGAGCCGGCCTTGTTCAAGGCGGCGAGAAACTCGTCGGCGGTGGAGCTGGCGGATTTGCCGTTCGAGGTCGACTGGTTTGTCTGCTCGAAAATCCGCTGATTGATGGAATAGACCGTCATGATCCGGTTCCCCGTGGTGAAGCCAAGTGCCGCGATCTATGATGCAGACGCCGTGCCAAGTCGGAGAATCGTTTATTTTCAATGTATTGGTGTTTTTGGGCCATGCCAGGATCGGCGAAAGTGGCAGAATCTGCCGGGCTTGCGGAAAACCCTGCCGGTCAGTTGCGGCCCCAAGGGGATTGGTCGTCGTCGTCGCGGGCCAGGCTCATGATGCCGACGCCCATGCCAACGCTGCCGAAGGTGACGAAAAGACCGAAGAAGAACAAGACCAGCACGGTGATGGGGTGACTGGACTGGGTGGCCAGGGTCCAGATATTGCCCATGTTGGTGGCCAAGACCATGGAGCCGAAGGTGGCGCCGGCACTCAGCCCATAGAACAGATGGGTGCCGAGAAACTTCAGGGCTTCTTTTTCTTTAAGGTTCAGGGCCATGGTGCCCTCCGGCGGTGAAGCTCCCTGACTATAGCCATTCCCGCAGCAAGGCGACCAGAGGGATATCGGCCGGCGGCATGGGCAAACCGCTTAAGGCGGCGGCGCGCACCCATTTCAGCATCTGGCCTTCGCGCGGTTGCGGCTCGCCCTTCCACTGGCGCACCGCGTAAAGCGGCATCAACAGGTGGAAGGTGTCGTAATCGTGACTGGCAAAGGCCAGCGGCGCCAAGCAGCTTTCGCCGACATCAAGGCCCAATTCCTCGGCCAATTCGCGCACCAAGGCCATTTCCGGGGTTTCGCCGGGGTGGATCTTGCCGCCGGGAAACTCCCACAGTCCCGACATGCTTTTACCGGGCGGCCGGCTGGCCATCAGGACGCGGCCGTCGGTGTCGATCAGGGCGGCGGCGGCGACCAGCAGCATGGGCCGCGCCGCATGGGCGGCGCGCCACTGATCGGCGGCCAGGGCGAATTTGGGCGAATCGACGCTATCCCCCCGCGCCGGCATGCCGCATGGGTGGCGGCCGGCGGGGGTGAAGCCGACCTTTTCCAGAACATGGGCCGAGACTTGGTTGTCGGGGTGGACCGCCGCCCACAGGGATTCATAGCCGAGATCGGCAAAGAGATGACGGATGAGCCGGCGCAGCGCTTCGCTGACGTAGCCCTGGCCCCAATAGGGATGCCCCAGCCAATAGCCCAGTTCGGGGCTATCGGCGTGATCAAGGCCGAAACCGATACAGCCGATCAAGGCGCCATCGATGGTGCGTTCCAACCCCAAGGCGACGCCCAGACCGGTCAGGCGGCGGGCTTCCTGGGCGACGACAAAAGCGTGACCGTCGTCAAGACCATAGGGATGGGGGATGTTGGCGGTGTATTGCACCACCTCCCAATCATTGGCCAGTTCGGCCAGACGCGGGGCGTCGGCCGCGACCAACGGCCGCAGCTTCAGGCGGGCGGACAGCAGGGGCGCGCCGCGCCAGACGCTGCCCGCCGACCAGCAGCCGTTCTCCCCGCTCACGTGCGGTAAGACCCGTTGATGTCGATATAGGCGTGGGTCAGGTCGCAGGTCCACACCGTGGCGCGGCCCTTGCCGATGCCGACATCGGTTTCGATGACGATATTTTGCCCCTTCATATGGGCGGTGACCGGCGCTTCGTCATAACCGGGAACCACTTCGCCGTCCTTGGCCACTTGGACGCCGCCGATGGCGATGGACAATTTGTCGCGATCGGCTTTTTCGCCGGCCTTGCCCACCGCCATGACGACGCGGCCCCAATTGGCGTCCTCGCCGGCGATGGCGGTCTTGACCAGCGGTGAATTGGCGATGGCCAGGGCGATGCGCTTGGCCGCCTTGTCGCCGGCGGCGCCGGTGACGGTGACTTCAACGAATTTGGTGGCGCCTTCGCCATCCTTGACCACCTGGTGCGACAGATCCAGCAGCAGGTCGAACAGCTTGGCCTTGAAATCCTTCAGCCGCGTGTCGGCCGCGTCCTTGACCGCGGCGTGATCGACCTTGGCGGTGGCGAACAGCAGCAAGGTGTCCGAGGTCGAGGTGTCGCTGTCGACGGTGATGGAATTGAAGGAACGGTCGGCCCCTTTTTTCAGCAGGTCCTGCAACACGTCGTGCGACAGGTTGGCGTCGGTGAAGACGAAAGACAGCATGGTGGCCATGTCAGGGGCGATCATGCCGGCGCCCTTGGCGATGCCGTTGATGGTCACCGTCTTGCCGTCGATTTCGGCGCGGCGGGTCGCTCCCTTGGCGAAGGTGTCGGTGGTCATGATGGCGCTGGCCGCTTCCGGCCAGAACTCAGCCTTCAGCTTGGCCCGCGCCGCGCCCAGGTTTTCGGTGATCCGTTCATCGGGCAGGACCACGCCGATGGTGCCGGTCGAGGCGACGAACACTTCCGATTTCTTGCAGCCGAATTCCGCGGCGGCGGCTTCCACCGTGCGCGTCACCGAGGCGACGCCGGCGGCGCCGGTAAAGGCGTTGGCATTGCCGGAATTGACGATCAGCAGTCGGGCCGATCCCTTGGCCGAGGCCTGCTTGCACCAATCCACCGGGGCGGAACAGGTCAGCGATTTGGTGTAGACGCCGGCGACATGGGTGCCGGCCTCCATTTCCACCAGCAAAAGATCGGTCCGCCCCTTGTAGCGGATGGCGCATTCATGCGTGGCCAGACGCACGCCAGCCAGAACCGGCAGCGCCGGAAAAGCGGCGGGGGCAAGCGGCGAAATGGTGGCGGACATGAATGTGCTCCTTGCTCTGGGGGGCGGCGCGCCGGTGGTTTAAGGTGCGCGCCGCCGCTGGATAAGCCTAATTACTTCTTTTCGACAGTTTTGCCGTCACGGTCGTAAAGCGTGACCTTGGCCTTGGCGCGAATGTCGGCCACCAGCTTTTGCGCCAGCTTTTCCGCCAGATCCTCGCGGATGGCCGGGGTGGCCTGTTCCAGGGTCGGCGGCGTGGCGGTCCGGCGATCCTCGACCTTGATGACGTGCCAGCCGAACTGGCTTTGCACCGGATTGTCCAGCAATTCGCCGGCCTTCATGCCAAAGGCGGCGGTGGAAAATTGCGGCACCATTTCGCCCTGGGTGAAATAGCCCAGATCGCCGCCGTTTTGCTTGGCCGAGGGGTCCTTGGACTTGGCCTTGGCGGTTTCGGTGAAATCGGCGCCCTTTTTCAATTCGGCGATCACCGCCTTGGCCTGGTCTTCGGTTTCCAGCAGGATGTGACGGGCGCGCACCTCGTCTTCCGGCTTGGCGCTGGTCAGGTAGCCGTCATAGGCGGCCTTGATCGCGGCCGGGGTGACTTCGCTTCGCAGATGCTTGTTCATCCACACCTTGACCAGCAATTGCTGATACAGCTGCTTGAGCTCGGGGTCCTTTTCCAGGCCTTCCTTTTTCGCCTGCTCGGCCACCAACATGTTGTTGACCGCCATGTCCTGCAAGGCTTCATAGGGGGCCTGAGAGGCCATCTGCGGCGGCAAGGTGCGCTGATAGGCGATCAGATCGGCTTCATGGATCTTGGTGCCGTTGACTTCGGCGACCACCGAGGGCTTGTCGGCGGCGAGTGCGGGCAAGGCCGCGACGGCCAGCGCCAGGGCGAACGGGGCGGCAAAAGCGGCGGCGAATGACGTTTTCATGCTTGGATGTCCTTGCGGGATGCAGGGGGGCGCGTCCGGCCACGGCGGTCGGACGCCCATGGCGGTTGAACCACAACCGCGGCGGCGGCACAAGAGGCTGCTGCGTCCCGGCGCCCTTGGTTCATGCGACGCTTCGGCTATTGGGGCGCCGAAGCTTTGCTTTGGACTGGGCGGGCAAGCACATGAGTGCTGACCGCTACAGCTGATGGATGCTATGCTCGCCGTGCCGGAAAGCAGAGGCGATATCCATGGGGGCGCCGATCATCAGCACGGGTTCGATTGCCTTGCGCATGGCTCTTGGCTATGCCTTGTTCGGCTGTGTCTGGATTGTGGGTTCGGACCAGTTGGTGGCGCTTTTGTTCAGCGATCCCGCATCGCTGACCCTGGTGCAAAGCTGGAAGGGATTGTGTTTCGTTCTCTTGTCGGCGGCGTTGATTTTTGCCCTGGGGGCGTTTTTTCTGCGGGCCTTGGCGGCCTCGGAACGTCGCTATCACGCTTTGTTCGCCGACAGCCCCGAAGCCTTGGTCATCTACGATCTGGACGATTTGCGGATTATCGACGCTAATGCCGCGGCGGGCGAGCTGTTGGGCTATGCGGCCGAAGACATGGTCGGGCTGGCGATCACCGCTTTCATGCCGCTGGCGGTCGCTGCCGCGGTCCCGGCCATTTTGCCCAGATTGCGCGAGCCTGGACCATTCACCTCGGTGTGGCGGTTGCGTCATCACGATGGCCGCGAGCTTGACGTGTCGATTCACGCTCAGGCCTATTGGGAAAAGGGGCATCATTGCCGGCAGGCGTTGCTGATCGACGTCACCGCCCGGATTCGGGCCGAGACCGAATTGCTGCGCACCTTGGACGAACTGGCCGGCGCCAACGAGCGCATGCGCGAAGTCAGCTATGCCATTTCGCATGATTTGCAGGAACCTCTGCGTCAGGTGAGCGGCTTTGTTCAATTGCTTGAACGCCGTTATGCCGAGCATTTGGACGCCGAGGCGACCCAGTTCATCGGCTATGCGGTCGAAGGTGTCGGCCGTTTGAAGGCCTTGATCGCCGACGTCGAGGATTTCGCCCAGCAACGTGACGTTTCCCAGGTCCAGGCGGTGGCCGCCAATACGGTGATGGCCGCCGTGCTCGACGATCTGCGCCGGCCCATCGGCGTGGCGGCGGCGCATGTGGTGGTGGCGACGTTGCCCGATGTTGTGGTCGATCCGCGCCGGCTGGCGGTGGTTTTTCACGCCCTGGTGGATAATGCCGTCAAATTCCGCCGGCCCGACATTGCCTGCGAAATTGTCGTCAATGCCACCTGGGGCGGTGAATGCTGGGTGTTTCGCGTGCAAGACAACGGTTTGGGGATCGATTCTGAATTCCGGGCCACGGTCTTTTCATTGTTTCGCCGCCTGCATACCCGTGACCGCATTCCTGGCAACGGCACCGGCTTGGCCCTGGCGAAAAAAATGGTGGAATCCTGGGGCGGACGAATTTGGGTCGAGCCCGCCCCTGGCGGCGGTTCCATCTTCGCTTTCACCTTGCGCGGGGCGGGGGATTGACTGCCCCGTCATTGACAGATGCCGCCATGGGCTCTATCTGTTTGGCCGTCGCAATAGGCCCCGCGCCCCGGGCCCGCCCCTAAGACTTATCCAGAGGTTTGCCCATGTTCGGCGCCATTGCCCGGCGGCTTTTCGGTACCGCCAACGACCGTATCGTCAAAGGCCTGAAAAACGACGTCGAGGCGATCAACGCCCTCGAGCCAGCCATGATCGCCCTGTCGGACGACGAATTGCGCGGCAAAACCGAAGAATTCCGCGCTCGCTTGGCCGATGGCACCGATCTTGACGATTTGCTGGTCGACGCTTTCGCCGTGGTCCGCGAGGCGGCCAAACGTTCCTTGGGGCAGCGCCATTTCGACGTCCAGCTGATGGGCGGCATGGTGCTGCACAAGGGCAAGATCGCCGAAATGCGTACCGGTGAGGGCAAGACCCTGGTCGCCACCCTGGCCGTCTATCTGAACGCGCTGACCGGGGCCGGCGTCCATGTGGTGACCGTCAACGATTATCTGGCCCAGCGTGACGCCGAATGGATGGGCCGGGTTTATCGGTTCCTGGGGCTGACGGTCGGCGTCATCCACCATGGCCTTGACGACGACCAGCGCCGCACCGCCTATGCCTGCGACGTCACCTATGGCACCAACAACGAGTTGGGCTTCGATTACCTGCGCGACAACATGAAGTTCCGACTGGAGGAAATGGTCCACCGGCCCTTCAACTACGCCATCGTCGACGAAGTGGATTCGATCCTCATCGACGAAGCGCGCACGCCGCTGATCATTTCCGGCCCGACCGAAGACAATTCCGACCTGTACCGTCTGGTTGACCGCATCATGCCCATGCTGGTGGAAGGCGATTACGAAAAGGACGAAAAGCTTCGGGCGGTGACGCTGACCGAGCAAGGCACCGAACACATCGAGCAATTGCTGGCCGAAGCCGGGTTGATGGCGAAAGGCGCCAATCTTTACGACATCGGCAATGTCAGCTTGGTGCACCACGTCAATCAGGCGTTGCGGGCGCACAAGCTGTTCACCAAGGATGTCGATTACATCGTCAAGAACGACAAGCTGGTGATCATCGACGAATTCACCGGCCGCATGATGGAAGGCCGGCGCTTCTCGGAAGGTCTGCACCAGGCTTTGGAAGCCAAGGAAGGCGTGACCATCCAAAACGAGAACCAGACCCTGGCCTCGATCACCTTCCAAAATCTGTTCCGCCTGTACCCCAAGCTGTCCGGCATGACCGGCACCGCCTTGACCGAGGCCGGCGAATTCCAGGAAATCTATAATCTGGAAGTGGTGGACATGCCGACCAATCGGCCGGTTTCGCGCGTCGATGCCGATGACGAGGTCTATCGCACCGCCGCCGAGAAGTTCGAAGCCATCGGCACCTTGGTCGAAGAATGCCGCGCCCGTAAGCAACCGGTTCTGGTCGGCACCACCAGTATCGAAAAGTCGGAATTGCTGTCCGAACTGCTGAAGAAAAAGAATATTCCGCATCAGGTGCTCAATGCCCGTTACCACGAGCAAGAAGCCTATATCGTCGCCCAGGCCGGCGTGCCTGGCGGCGTGACCATCGCCACCAACATGGCCGGTCGCGGCACCGACATTCAGTTGGGCGGCAATTTGGACATGCGCATCCGTCTGGAACTGTCGGACATCACCGACGCCGACGAACTGGCCAAGCGCACGGCGGCCATCCAAGCCGAAATCGAGGTGTTCAAGGCCGAGGCCCTGGCCGCGGGCGGTCTTTACGTGGTCGGCACCGAACGCCACGAAAGCCGCCGCATCGACAACCAGCTGCGCGGCCGTTCGGGCCGTCAGGGCGATCCCGGCGCCTCGAAGTTCTTCCTGTCGCTGGAAGACGACCTCATGCGCATTTTCGGTTCCGAGCGCATGGACGGCATGCTGCGCAAGTTGGGGCTGAAGGATGGCGAGGCGATCATCCATCCGTGGATCAACAAGGCCCTGGAAAAGGCCCAGCAAAAGGTTGAAGCGCGCAATTTCGATGTGCGCAAGAACCTGCTGAAATTCGATGACGTCATGAATGACCAGCGCAAGGCCATTTATGAACAGCGCAAGGAATTGATGCAGGTGGAAGACGTCTCGGACGACGTCGCCGCCATGCGTCACGAAGTGATCGGTGAAATGGTCGCCCGCGCCATCCCCGAACGCGCCTATGCCGAGGAATGGAATACCGCCTCGTTGCACGAGGAAGTGTTGCGCGTCTTCAATCTGGATCTGCCCATCGTCGAATGGGCCAAGGAAGAAGGCATCGCCGATCAGGAAATCCGCCATCGCATCACCGACGCGGCGGATCGCAAGATGGCCAGCAAGGCGGCGGAATACACCCCCGACATCATGCGCATGGTGGAAAAAAGCCTGTTGCTGCAAATCCTCGATCAAGCGTGGAAAGAACATCTGCTGCAACTGGACCATCTGCGTCAGGGCATCGGCCTGCGCGCCTATGGTCAGCGTGATCCGCTGAACGAATACAAGCGCGAAGCCTTCAATCTGTTCGAACAGATGCTCAACGACCTGCGCGAGCGCGTCACCAGCGTGCTGGCCCATGTGGAATTGCGCGTTGGCCCGTCGGAAGCCGAGGTGCAGGAAAGCCTGACCCCGCGTCCGCCGCAGATGCAGGAAAGCCGTCAGGACCCGGCTTTCTCGGCCGAGGCCGAGCAGGCGGGGATTTCCATGGGCAACACCGTGCGCAACCGTGCCGCCAACCCCAATGACCCCAGCACCTGGGGCGCCACCCCGCGCAACGCGGCATGCCCGTGCGGATCGGGCAAGAAATACAAGCACTGTCACGGGGCGTTGGGGTAACACCAAATCCCGGTGAGTGAAACCCATGGGGATGCGGTTAGGCCCCAGGGGCCGCGCGGCTTATGCCGCGGGCGGCAAGGCGGGCGGGGCATCCCGCCCGCAGCCTGATCATCCTTCGCCGCAAGGATTGGTTGTTCCGTTGGCCAGCCGTTCCAGGCTGGTGGCGATGGAATCGCCGACGCGGGCCGAACTTAGCGACAATGCCGCCACCGCCGCTTCCGGCGTGGTTGCCGGCAAGCCTTCCACCGCCGTTGCCCGGCAGATGATCGGCGTGCCCTGGGGCAGGCGGCGCAAGGTCCAGGTGGCTTCGGTCACCGCCTGGTGTCCAGGGATCGCCTCGAGCCGTTCCAGCCGCAGGGCCAACCGGTATTGCGGCGGACCGTCGGCGCTGGCCGCCACCGGGGCGGCGTAGGTATCGGCGGCGCGCAAGCGACGCCACAAAGCATCATCGACCATTTGGCGGATTTCATCGGCCAACGGCGCCGCCCAGCGGTCGCCGTCGCGCACGTCCAAGTGTCCGCCGGGCGCGGTCAGCACCACTTCTTCGCGGTTAATGCGTTCGGGCACGGCGATGGGCAGCACCTCGACCAGCAGGGCGGCGCTGCCGTGTGACGGGGTGGCCGTGCCGGGCTGGGACAAGGCGTGATAGCGCAACGGCGCCGAGCTGCCGCAGGCGGCCAAGCCGACGGTCAAGGCCACGGCCGCGGCCGGGCGGAGCCAAGGGGTCATCGCGTTTGTTCCTTTCGTCCCCGCAGCAGGGATTCCGGTTGGCGGTCCAAGCTGTCGGTCAGACGCTTGAGCGAGCGGGTTGCCTCGGTCATGCCGCGCAAGGCTTGGCGGGTATCTTGCTGCAACGGTCCGTCACCGGCCATGCCGGCCTGCAAGCCATCCAGGCTGGCCCGCATGGCTTTCAGGCTGTCGCGCAGTTCCGGCAGGATTTCGCGGTCGGTCCGCGCCACCATGCCGTCCATGCGCTTGAGCGCGGATTCCATCCCGACCAGGACCTGATGCACGTCCTGGCCGATGGTGTCGAAGGGGATTTTGTCGAGCTTGCGGACGATGCCTTGCACCTGCTGGTACAATTCCTCGAAATCGCCGGGAACGGTGGGCAGTTCCGGCGGTTGGGCGGCGGCATTGAAAGTCACCGGCTTGGCGGTGGGGAAAAAATCCAAGGCGACGAACAATTGTCCGGTCACCAGCGATCCGGTGCGCAATTGCGCCCGTAATCCACGGCGGACCAATTCGCCGAGGCGGCGGCGCTTTTGCGCCTCGGTGGTGGCTTTTCCCGGACCTTCGGCATTGGCGACGGCGGCGCCCAGACGATCGGGATAGATGTCGACGGTGACCAACGGGGTGAAATCGCCGTTGGCGTCGTCGTAAACCATGTCGATGCCGCGGACCTGGCCCAGTTCGGCGCCGCGGAAATCCACCGGCGCGCCGAGGCTGAGGCCGCGCACGCTTTGATGAAAGCGCAAGACCAGGGTGACGGCCTCGCCATCGGGGACCTTGAGGGCGGCATCATGGTCGGCGGCCAGGGTAAAGCGGGTGGCGGTGGCGGCTTCGGGGGCGGTGATGGCGCCGTCGGGGGATTCGAAGGCGACGCCGCCCATCAACAAGGCTGCCAGGGATTGGGTGTTCAGCTTGATGCCGCCGGCATCCAGACGCAGGTCGACGCCGCTGGCGTGCCAGAACCGGGTGTTGTCGGTGACAAAGCGCTCATAGGGGGCCTTGACGAAGGCGCTGAGAAAGATGCTGTGGCCGTCGGGCTGTAACGAAAAGCTTTCGATATGGCCGACCGGAATACGGCGGTAAAAGATGGGCGATCCGACATCCAGTGAGCCGATATCGCGGGCGACCAGCACGAATCGTCGCCCCGGCACGTCCGAGGCGATCACCGGCGGGGTGTCCAGGCCGGTGAAATCGCGCTGTTCCACCGTCGAGTGGCCGGCATCGACGCCGATGTAGCTTCCCGACAGCAAGGTTTCCAGCCCGGACACGCCGCTGCCGGCCAGACGTGGCCGCACCACCCAGAAACGGCTGTCTTGAACGGCGAAGCTTTCGGCTTCCTTTTTCAATTCGACGCTGGCGACCACGCGGCTGCGGTCGGAAGCGAGATGAATCTCGGTGACCGTGCCGATTTCAACATCTTTGAAGCGGACCTTGGTCTTGTTGGCCTCGATGCCCTCGGCCGAGGGGAAGGCGATGGTGATGGTGGGGCCGCGTTGGTTCAAGGTGTGAACCACCAGCGACAGCCCAATCAGCGCCGCCAGGGTCGGCACCAACCAGATGGCCGAGGGAATCCAGCGGCGCGGTGGGCGGATGATCGGCTGGGCCGGGGGGGAAGGCAAGGAATCGTCAGCCATGGGCACGGCGGGGAGTATCCCAAATCAAGCGAGGGTCAAAGGAATGGGTGGCCAGCATAGTTAGCGCCACCACCGCGCCGAAGGCAATGGCGCCGGGGCCGGCTTCGATCTCGGCCAGGGATTTGAACCGCACCAGACCAACCATCAGGGCCACCACGAAGACATCGAGCATGGACCAGCGGCCGACGAATTCGATGATGTGGAACAACATCACACATTGCCGCCGGTCAAGAGGCCAGCCGAATCGCACGGTCAGGGCCAACACCGCCAAGATGCCCATCTTGAATACCGGCACCAAGATGGAAACCGAGAAAATCAGTGTCGCCAATCCGGGCGAACCGGAATGCCAGAAATAAACCACTCCACTTAGGATGGTGTCGTCGGAGCTGCCGAACAATGACGATGTTCGCATGATCGGCAGCACATTGGCCGGAATGTACAAGATCACCGCCGCCAGCAGCAGCGCCCAGGTGCGCGACAGGCTGGCGGGCTTGCGCCGCTCCACCGTGCCGCCGCAGCGCGGGCAGGTCGTGGCGGGGCCGAGCGGGCTGAGATGGCCGCAATATTCGCAGCCCATCCACCCCGCCTGGGTGGCGGTGGACGGTATTTCAGTCATGGCGGGGCTCGTCCCACAATTGGCGGGGATGAAAAGACAAGATCACGGCCATCAGCACGGTGAGGGCGGCGAAAGCCCACAAGGCCACCCCCGGCAGGATATGGGCCATGCCCGACAGCTTCACCAACGACACCACCACCCCCAGCATGAACACCTCGGTCATGCCCCAGGGACGCAGGGATTGGATGAAGCGCAGCAGCGGCGAAAACCAGGATGGGCGCGGTCCGCTGCGCGTCACCGCCAGCAACAGGGCCAACATGCCCGCCAGATCAAGCAATGGGAACAATTGGGTGGTGGCGAATACCAGCACCGCCATCAATTGCCGTCCCTCGTCCCACAGGGCGAACACCGCGCCGAACAAGGTGGTGCTGTTGGTCAGTCCCTGAACCTGTAAATTGACGATGGGGAAGCTGTTGGCGATGACATAAACCAGCAGGGCGGTCACCACCAGGGCCAGCACCTGCTCTGGCGTCAGCCGGTGCTGACGCAGCAAGACGGTGCCGCAGCGCCGGCACGACGCTTTCTCGCCACGGCGCAAGGCGGGGCGGCGATGCAGGGCATCGCAATGGGGGCAGGTCAGCAGATGACGGCTCATGTCGGTAAAGTCTCCGATCCGGCGCAATGTGGGCGCAAGGACAAAAAATGTCCAGATCGTCAGCCAAGGCGGGGCGTCCGCTGCCCTTGTCATGACGCCAGAGGGTAAAAGCCAAGCCCCGCGGGCGATTCAACGCACGTCGCGGGGCTTTCGGTTTTTTGGCCGCACCGGCCTAATATTCGGCAAGCTGCCGATAGTGGTTATTCAGATTTTGGCAACAATTCGATGCCATACTATTCGGCATCTCCGTAACAACCCGGTGGTGTCATGTTGCTGCACACCCTCCTTCCCGACGCGGCGACTTCGCATGAAGTCTATGCTGTTGGTCGGAATGTTTGAGACTGGTGAAGGTAACTTGACCTCATCTACCTCTCTCTTACGCCCTTATTATGACGCCGATTTGACACATAAGTCAATACTCACAACAGCAGCAGCGTCGCCAGCCCGAGGAAGGCGAAAAAGCCTAAGGAATCGGTGCACATGGTCAGAAAGATCGAGCTGGCGATGGCCGGGTCGACGTTGAATTTTTCCAAGGTCAGCGGGATCAAGGATCCCATCAATCCGGCCACCAGCAGGTTGAACACCACCGCCGCGCCGATGACGGCGCCGATCAACGGCATGTCGAACCAGGCCCAGGCGATGGGGCCGATGATACAGCCCAAGACCATGCCGTTGATGCAGCCGACCAGCACTTCCTTGCCGATGACCCGAAGGGCGTTGTCTGAATCCAGTTCCTTGGTCGCCAGACCACGCACCGCCACCGCCAGGGTTTGGGTCCCGGCATTGCCGCCCAGGCCGGCGACGATGGGCATCAGCACCGCCAGGGCGACGATTTTTTCCAAGGTCGCCTCGAACAGGCCGATGACCGAAGACGCCAGGATGGCGGTGCACATGTTGAGCAACAGCCAGGGGATACGGGCGCGCACGGTGTCCTTGACGGCGCGATACAGATCGGTGTCGGGCACGCCGGCCAGACGCAACATGTCGTCGGCGGCTTCTTCGTCGATGACGTCGACGACGTCGTCGATGGTGATGACGCCGACCAAGCGCCCGGCGCCATCGGCCACCGGGGCCGAGACCAGATCGTGTTGGCGAAACAAGAAGGCCACTTCCTCGCGGTCGGCGGCGACGGGGACGGTGATGCTTTCATCGTCCATGATCTCGCGCAGGCGCTGCGGCCGCTTCGAGCGCACCAGCTTGGCCAATCCGATCTTGCCGATGGGGCGGTGGCGCGGATCGACGACGTAAAGATCGTAGAATTCTTCTGGGATGGTGGTGCTGGCGCGCAGGTAATCAATGGTTTCGCCCACCGTCCAATAGGCCGGCACCGCCACCAATTCCCGTTGCATCATGCGGCCGGCGGAATATTCCGGGTAGGACAGGCCTTGGGCGACGATGGCGCGGTCTTCCGAACTCAGCGCGTCGAGCACGCGGTTGCGTTCGTCTTCGTCCAATTGCGACACCAGCCACACCGCATCATCCGAATCCAGTTCGGAGATGGCGGTGGCCAGATCGGCGAAACCCAGGGCTTCGATCACCTGATCGCGGACGCTTTCGTCCAGTTCCGTCAGGATTTCCGGTTCGAAATCGGCGCGCAGCACTTCGACCAGGCGCACGCGGTCTTCCGCCGACAGGCGGTCCAAAAGGTCGGCGGCGTCGGAATAATGCAATGGCGCGGTCAGCGCGGTGGCGGTGGCCGCATCGCCCTGTTCCAGGGCATCTTCGACAGCGCGCACGAAATCCGGGTCCAGGCCGTAAAGGTCGTCCTCGATTTGCAGTCTGGCCGGTTCGTGCGCTCTGTCTTGATTATCCAAACTATCCCCTCTGATGGGCTACCATCTGTGCGTCCACGGCGGCCAGGGCGGTCATATTGACAATGTTCCGCACGGTCGCCGAAGGCGTCAGAATATGGGCCGGCAAGGCGGCGCCCATCAGGATCGGGCCGACCGACAGGCCTTCCCCCAGAACCTTGAGCAAATTGAACGAAATGTTCGCCGCGTCCAGGTTCGGCATAATCAACAGGTTCGCTTGTCCCTTCAAGCGCGAGTTTGGGAAAATGCGGGAACGGATGCTTTCTTCCAGCGCCGCGTCGGCGTGCATTTCGCCTTCGGCTTCCAGATAGGGCGCCCGTTCATGCAAAAGCGCGATGGCGGCGCGCATCTTTTTCGCCGAAGCGGTGTCGCGGGCGCCAAAATTGGAATGCGACAGAAAGGCCACCTTGGGTTCGATGCCGAAGCGGCGCACTTCTTCCGCCGCCAGCAAGGTATTGGCGACGATCTGTTCCGGCGTCGGGTCGGCGGTGACATAGCTGTCGCAGATGAAATAGGTCCCCTGCGGCATGATCAGCAAGCTCATCGCCGCCGGTTCCTTGACGCTGTCCTTGATGCCGATGACATCGACGATGTGGTCCAGGTGCTTGTCATAGCGGCCGATGGTGCCGCAAATCATCGAATCGGCCTCGCGGCGGCGCACCATCAAGGTGCCGATCACGGTGTTGCGGGTGCGGACCACGGTGCGGGCGTAATCGGGGCTGACGCCCTTGCGTTCCAGCAAGGCGTGATAGTTGCGCCAGTAATCATTATAGCGCGGATCGTCCTGGGGATCGCACAGCTCGAAATCTTCATTGATCCGCAAGCGCAAATCCAGATCCTTGATGCGCTTGATGACCACGTCGCGCCGCCCGATCAGGATGGGGAAGGCCAAACCTTCATCGACCACCGCTTGCACCGCCAGCAACACCCGGCGGCCTTCGCCTTCGCAATAGACGACGCGGCGGACGTCCTGCTTGGCGCGGTCGAACACCGGCTTCATCACCAGTCCCGAGCGGAACACCCATTGCGACAGCCGTTCCAGATAGGCGTTGAAGTCGATGATCGGGCGGCGCGCCACCCCCGAGCTCATGGCGGCGCGGGCGACGGCGGGGGCGATCTTGAGGATCAGACGCGAATCGAACGGCTTGGGGATCAGGTATTCCGGGCCGAAGGACAGACGCTGTTCACCATAGGCGGCGCGGACGCGTTCGTCCGATTCGGCCATGGCCAGTTCCGCCAGGGCATAGGTGGCCGCCAGCTTCATTTCTTCGTTGATCTGGGTGGCGCCGACATCCAGCGCGCCGCGGAAGATATACGGGAAGACCAGGACGTTATTGACCTGATTGGGGTAATCCGAGCGGCCGGTGGCGATGATGGCGTCCTTGCGCGCCGCCTTGACCTCGTCGGGCAGGATTTCCGGGGTCGGATTGGCCAGGGCGAAGACGATGGGCTGGTCGGCCATCTTGGCCACCATGTCGCCGGTCAGCACCCTGGGCGCCGACAATCCCAGGAAAATATCGGCGCCGCCGATGACGTCGTCGAGCGTGCGGGAATCGGTTTCCTGGGCGAAGATTTCCTTGTAGGGGTCCATCAATTCGTTGCGGCCCTTATAGACCACGCCCTTGATATCGGTGACCCAGATATTCTCGCGCTTGACGCCAAGGCTGACCAAAAGGTTCAGGCAGGCCAAGGCGGCGGCGCCGGCGCCCGAGGCGACCAGACGAACCTTGGCGATGTCCTTGCCGACGATGCGTAGGGCGTTGACCATGGCGGCGCCGACGACGATGGCGGTGCCATGCTGGTCGTCATGCATGACCGGAATGGACATGCGTTCCTTCAGCTTGCGCTCGACCTCGAAGCATTCCGGCGCCTTGATGTCTTCCAGGTTGATGGCGCCGAAAGTGGGTTCCATCGAGGCAATGATGTCGACCAGTTTGTCGGCGTCGTTTTCGGCGATTTCCATATCGAAGACGTCGATGCCGGCGAACTTCTTGAACAAGACGCCTTTGCCTTCCATCACCGGCTTGGCCGCCAGCGGGCCGATATTGCCCAAGCCCAAGACGGCGGTGCCGTTGGTGACCACGGCGACCAGATTGCCGCGCGCGGTCATTTCCGACACGGTTTCGGGATCGCGGACGATTTCCTCGCAGGCGGCGGCGACGCCGGGCGAATAGGCCAAGGCCAGGTCGCGCTGGTTACCCAGGGGCTTGGTGGGGGTGACGCTGATCTTCCCCGGAGTGGGAAGCCGGTGATATTCCAGCGCGCTGTCGCGCAACTCTTCCGACATGCTCATAACAAGACGCCCTCGGGTAATATTATTGCTCGTATTTTTGCCGGGAATGGCATGATTCATCGCATACGCCGTTCGCGGGCAAACAACAAGCCCGAGACGGCGAAATAGCGTGTAATTTTCGGAAATCCGAAGGTGATTTTTTCATGATGCGGTGCACACGACGTTACGTCCGGCATGTTTGGCCCGGTACATGGCTTGATCGGCGCGGCGCATCACGTCGGTCAAATTCTCGCCGGGCAACAATCCGGCGACCCCCAGGCTGATGGTCAGGCTCAAGGCCGAGACGCCGGGTGCGCTGAGCGGCGTTTCGGCGGTGGCGGCGCGAATGCGTTCGGCCACCCATTGCGCTTGTTGCGGGTTGGTTTCGGGCAACAGGGCGATGAATTCCTCGCCGCCCATGCGGGCGGCCAAATCGACGTCGCGCAATTCGCGGCCCCAGACCGCGGCGATATGGCGCAGCGCCACGTCGCCGATGTCGTGGCCCCAACCGTCATTGACCGCCTTGAAATGGTCGATGTCGCCGATGATCAGGGAAAGCGGCGCGTCATAGCGGTGGGCACGGCGGATTTCCTCTTCCGCCCGTTCGGCGAAACGGCGGCGGTTGGTCAGACCGGTCAAAGGGTCGGTCGAGGCCATGATCTCAAGCTCGGCGTTGCGGCGTTCGACCGTGGCGATCAATTCGACCAAGGTATCGGACATTTGGGTGATCTCGTCATTGCCTTCGCGCGGCACGTCGACGGTGCCGCCGCGCCAGTTCAGCATCGCCGTGCGCAAGGCCAGGATACGGTTGACCACCTGGTGGCGCAGACCCCAATACATCCAGATCACCGCCGCCATGGCGGCCAGACCGCAGGCGCTGACCACGGCGACCGCCTGCAAGGCGGTGCGGCCGGCGGTTTCGCGTTGTTCATCGAAGCGGCGGCCGGCATCGGCGGCCAGGGCGGTGACAAAGCCGGCCAGTTCCGAGGACAGATCCTGCTGGCGCAGCAGCAGATTGCGGCGGCGTTGTTCCAATTCATCCAGACGGGCGACGATATCGGCATCCTTGGCGGCGACGCCGCGCAAGGTAATTTCCTCTTGCGAGATGGCCGAAAGGGCGACGGCGCCGTCCATCAGCGAATCGCGCAAGCGGCGCAGCGCGACGATGGAGTTGGGATCGGTGCCGCTATCGATCATATGGCCGATATGATCTTCCATGGCCTGATGCCGTTCGGCCAAACGGTCGAGCAGGCCACGGCGTTCGGCTTGGCTGGTGGCGGTGGACATGCGCACCGAAAGAGCGGCGGCGGCATTGGCGTCCATGGACAAATGCACGGCGGATTTGAACCGCGGCAGATGCAATTCGGCCAGCACCCCATTATCGTGGCGGGCTTGCAACAGCGCCAAAATCGAGGCGCCCGCAACCACCGCCATCAGCACCAGCACCACAGTGGCGCGGGCGACAAGATAACGGAAAATGCTTGATGGCATTTCCTCGGGTCTGGGGATCAGTCTCGGCATTGTTTCTCCATCCATCCGTACCTTAGTATGAGCCTTGAAAGAGGGAAAGGGGTTCGGATGTTGTTTCGCCTGTTCAGCTTCGGCGTGATCCTGCTTTTGATTCAGTCCGTTGCCTCGGCCGCCTGGGCGGGCGCGGTACTGGACCGGGTTCTGGCGCGGGGCAAGGTGGTGTGCGGCGTCGATCAGACCCCCGGCTTCGGCGGCTTCGACAATCGCGGTGTTCCCGTTGGGTTGGAAGTTGATTTGTGCCGGGCCATCGCCGCCGCCGTCCTCAATAACCCCCAGGCCATACAGGTGCAGCGGGTGACGACGAAGTACAAGTTCCATGCCCTGGCCGAGGGGGAACTGGACGTGGCTTTCGGCATGACCACATGGACCTTCGACCGCGACACATCGATGATGTCGACCTTTCCGGTCATCGCCTTTCATGATGGCCAGGGCTTCATGAAATGGAGCGATCTTGCCGATCCGTGGGCGTCATCCTCGACCATTTGCGTGCAAAGCGGGACCACTTCGGCCAGTGCCTTGCAGGAATACCTGATCCGGCGGCAAAGCCCGGCCAAGGTTCTGGCGCTGTCGTCGAGTGAAGAAAAGTTCAACGCCTTCGCCGAACGGCGCTGCGGTGTCGTTACCGGCGATAACACCGAACTGGCGGCGCAAAAAAGCCGGCGTGCCATCATGGAGGGGGCTTGGACCCTGCTGGACACCATCATCTCGCGGGAGCCGTTGGGGCCGGCGGTGATCAACAGCGATCCCGAATGGTTCGCGATCGTCCGCTGGTCGGTGCTGGTGCCGATCATCGCCGAGGCGCGCGGGCTGGGACGGGAAAACGTGGACACCATGGTCGCCACGGATGCCGAGATGCGGCGGTTGAAGGGCGAGGAGCCGGGATTTGGCGCCAGCCTGCGTCTTGATCCGGGCTGGGCCCGCCGCATTATCGCGGCCATCGGCAATTATGGTGAAATCTTCGCCCGCAATCTGGGGCCGTTGGGCATCCGTCGGGGGCAAAACGCCCTGTGGAGTGATGGCGGTTTGCTGTATGCGCCGCCGTTACGGTAGGGCACATGACGCGCAAGCCGCCATCATCGGCGATGTGTGATACCAAGTCCCGCTGCGTTCAACTCATCGGGACTTGGGATGAGCGGTTTTATTCGGCCACGGCCGAAGTGACGCCGGTGCCCTTGTTGTACTTCAAGGTCACGGTCTCGACCGTGCACAGATCGAAGGCGTCTTCCCATTCGACGTCGCTGCCGTCTTCGAACTTCACCGCCAGCTGCCACTTGCAGGCCGTGGTCGAGGACTTGAAGCGCACGGTCTTTTTGGCGCCATTGGCCAGCACGCCGTCACCCATGATGTCATGGCCCCAGCTATTGGAATTGGGCGTGGCGACATAGACTTCGTCGATCTGGTAGCCGGTCTTGTTGACCAAAGTGAAGTCTTGGTCGCCGGCTTGGGCGGCGAACGGCGACAAAGCGACAATGGCGGCCAGAGCCAAGATGGTTTTTTTCATGAGGTCCCCCAATGAAGTGAAGCCTGCGGCACAGTTCCGCCGCATGACGTCTTCATCTATACCATAGGTCTGCATGGGGAGGGCAAGAGCGAATTCCAGATACAGAAAACCCCGGAAATGCGAGGCATTCCGGGGGTTCTGAAGCCGTTTCCGGCTTTAGGTTGGTGCGACCAGGGAGACTCGAACTCCCACGACTTTCGTCACACGCACCTCAAGCGTGCGCGTCTACCAGTTCCGCCATGGTCGCACGCTGGTAGAACCCCGAAAGACCTTGCCAACGGGGAGAGAGGGGAATACCAAATCGGGCTTTGTTAATCAAGCGGACTTTCCGAGGGGGAGCGCATGAATCAAACCCTGGAATGGCGAATCAGTGATAATCCGGTGCCATATCCCGAGGCGGTGGCCTTCATGGAGCAGCGCGTCGCCGCCATTCATGCCGGCGACGCGCCGGAATGCGTGTGGTTGCTGGAACATCCGCCGCTTTATACCGCCGGCACCAGCGCCGATCCGCGCGACCTGCTGAGCCCCGATCGGTTTCCGGTCTACCCCAGCGGGCGCGGCGGTCAGTACACCTATCACGGTCCGGGGCAACGGGTGGCCTATGTCATGCTGAATCTGAAAAAGCGCGATGGCGATGTTCGCGGCTATGTTCGGGCGCTCGAGGAATGGATCATCCGCACCTTGGCCCGTTTCCAGGTCAAGGGCGAACGTCGCGATGGCCGCGTCGGCATCTGGGTTGATCGTGGCCCCAGCGGGAGCGGACGGCGCGAGGACAAGATCGCCGCCATCGGCGTCCGCGTGCGCCATTGGGTCAGCTTTCACGGCATCGCGCTCAATGTCGAACCCGATCTGTCGCATTTTTCCGGCATCGTTCCCTGCGGCATCAGCCAGCACGGGGTGACGTCGTTGTGGGATTTGGGCTTGACCCCGACCCTGGAAGAAGTGGATTGCGCCCTGATGGCCACCTGGGACGAGGTTTTCGCCCCGTGCGGCGACTGATCTGATCTTTGCCCCATCCGCCGCGTCGGAGATCTTATGCTCATCATCCTCAGCGGATTGCCCGGCACCGGCAAGACGACAATCGGCAAGGCGTTGGCCGCCAAACGATCGGCTGCCTATGTTCGTGTTGACGAGATCGAACACGCGCTCAAGCAACATTTTGGATTCGACCAAGAGCTTGGCCCTGCCGGCTACGTCGTGGCCTATGCCATCGCGTCCTCGAATCTCAAGCTCGGCAATCCAGTGGTTGCCGTCAGCGTCAATCCCGTCCCCGAAAGCCGGCAAGGCTGGCGCGATGTGGCGCACGCCATTGACGGGGGCCGTCTTCTTGAGGTCGAGGTGATCTGTAGCGACAAAAAAGAACATCGGCGGCGGGTGGAAGGGCGTGCGCCAGACATAAAAGGCTTCATCCTTCCCACATGGTCGTCGGTGACGTCACACGATTATGTCCCCCGGACCGAGCCTCGCCTGATCGTCGATACCGCGCATCTCAGTGCCCTTGATGCCGTCGCCACGATTGAAAGGCGGCTTGACGCAATGACCAAGAATTGCCCTTCGTCGCCATAAGAGAGTTGGCAAGCATCTGTTGCGGGTTATTGCCGCAATCCCTTGATGGCGGCGATCAATCCCGCGGTCGAGCAATCATGGTGGTCAGCGGGCGGGGCGGTCCCATTGAGTTGCGGCAGGATTTTCTTGGCCAATTGCTTGCCCAATTCCACCCCCCATTGATCGAACGAATTGATGTCCCAGATGATGCCCTGGACGAAGACCTTGTGTTCGTACAACGCGATCAGCATGCCCAGGGTGTGCGGGTCCAAGGTTTTATAAAGCACGGTGTTGGTCGGATGATTGCCGGCGAAGACCCGATGCGCCGCTTGCGCCTCGGACTGGCTGGGATTTTCGCCCTTGACCTCGTCCAGGGTCTTGCCGCGCATCAATGCCTCGGGCTGGGCCAGAAAGTTGGACAACAGCAAGGCGTGATGGTCGCCCATGGGGTTATGGGTGGTGGCGGCGGCCAGGAAATCGCAGGGGATCAGTTTCGTGCCCTGGTGGATCAACTGATAAAAGGCATGCTGGCCATTGGTGCCGGGCTCGCCGAAAATGATTGGCCCGGTCTGCCAACTCACCGGGCTGCCGTCGCGCGCCGTGCTCTTGCCATTGGATTCCATGTCCAATTGCTGCAAATAAGCCGGCAGGCGGTGCAGATACTGGTCATAGGGCAGCACCGCATGGGCGGCGGCGCCCATGAAATTGTTGTACCAAACCCCCAGCAGCGCCAGCACCACCGGCATGTTGACGGCCAGGGGGGCGGTGCGGAAATGGTCGTCCATCAGCGCGGCGCCGTCGAGCAGACGGCGGAAATCATTGAAGCCGATAGCCACGGCGATGGACAGGCCGATGGCGGACCACAGCGAATAACGCCCGCCGACCCAATCCCAGAATTCGAACATATGTTCGGTGTCGATGCCGAATTCAGCCACCGCCGCGGCATTGGTGGACAGGGCGACGAAATGGCTGGCCACCGCATCCTGACCCAAGCCGCCCACCAGCCAATCCTTGGCGCTATAGGCATTGGCCATGGTTTCCTGGGTGGTGAAAGTCTTGGACGCGATGATGAATAAGGTGGTTTCTGGAACGCATAATTTCAGCGTTTCGGCCAGATGGGTGCCATCGACGTTAGAGACGAAGCGCACGCGCAAGCCGTCCTTGTGGTAAGGCCGCAACGCTTCGGACACCATCACCGGCCCCAGGTCGGAACCGCCAATGCCGATATTGACGACATCGGTGATGACCTTGCCGGTGGCGCCCTTCCAGGCGCCCGAGCGCACGGCTTGGGCGAAATGCTTCATTTTGTCCAGCACGGCGGCCACTTCCGGGCGGTCATGAGCGCGCAGCGCCGTATGCAGGACGGCCCGATTCTCGGTGGTGTTGATGGCCTCGCCGGCGAACATGGCGGCGCGGGCGGTTTCAACCCCGGTTTCGCCCGCCAATTGGGTCAGCAATTCCATGGTGTGGGCGGTGATGCGGTTCTTGGAATAATCCAGCAGCACATCCCCCAGGCGCAGGGAAAAGCGTTCGAAACGATGGGGGTCGGCGGCGAACATGTCGCGCATGTGCCGTTCGCCCATTTCCCCGGCATGGGCAGTCAACTGCCGCCATGCCGGCAGGTTGATCGGATGCGGCATTGCGGACCCCCTTCCTACCCATATTGATTGGTTCGATACTAACAGAGCGGCCCCACCCCGACCATCCCCCGGCCCCGTCGTTTTTGCGTTGGCAGGATCGCGTCAGCCGATTATGCTAACCGGCAACACAAAGTCGCATAATTTTTTGGGGGTTGACCAATGCATCGTTTTCCCGTCGCCGCGGCCGTTTGGGCTGGCCTGACCCTGGCTCCGGTTGCCGCCTTGGCTCATTTTCAGGAAATCATCCCGTCGGCCGACATCGTCGCCGAGGACGGCGATCATACGCTCAGCCTGGATTTGACCTTCACCCATCCGATGGAGCAGGGGCCGGTGATGGAGATGGCGCTGCCGACGCGCATGGGCGTGGTCTCGCCCGCCGGCAAGGAAGATTTAAAGGCGGCGCTGGTGGCGGTGAAGAAAGGCGAGGGCAAGACCGCCTATACCGTGTCGCATAAACTCAAGGCTCCTGGCGACTATGTCTATTACGTCGAACCGGCGCCCTATTGGGAGCCGGGCGAGGGCAAGCAGATCATTCATTATGCCAAGGTGGTGGTCGATCTCGGCGCCGGCGAAGGGTGGGACACCCTGGTCGGTCTGCCGGTGGAAATCGAGCCGCTGGTCCGCCCTTACGGTCTGTGGACCGGCAACGTGTTTCGCGGCATCGTCCGTCATAACGGCAAGATTGCGCCGTTCGCCGAGATCGAGGTGGAATGGCGCAACGATGGCTCGGTGCACGCGCCGTCGGACCCCTTCGTCACCCAGGTGATCAAGGCCGATGCCCAGGGACAGTTCACCTATGGCCTGCCGCGCGCCGGCTGGTGGGGCTTCGCCGCCCTGATCGACGGCAAGCCGATGAAAGGCCCCGGCGGCAAGATGGTGCCGACCGAATTGGGCGGGCTGCTGTGGGTCAAAGCGGTGGACATGAAGTAATGGCTCACATTCCCGACGGCATCGTTTCCGTTCCCGTTCTGGTGGCCGGCGCTGTTGTCAGCCTTGGCGGCTTGGGCATGGGCTTGCGCCGGTTGACGCCGGAGCGGGTGCCCAAGGTGGCGGTGCTGGCGGCCTTGTTCTTTGTCGCCTCGCTGGTGCATTTCCCCGTTGGGCTGACCAGCGTGCATCTGTTGTTGGGCGGCCTCGCCGGGGTGATCTTGGGCTGGGCCGCCTTTCCCGCCATCGCCGTCGGCCTGATTTTGCAAGCGGTGCTGTTCGGATTCGGCGGCTTGATCGTGCTGGGCGTCAATATCGCCAATATCGCCTTGCCGGCGGTGTTGATGGGCTTGCTCGGGCGGCGTTTTCTTGCCCGGCCAACGCTTGCCGGCATCATCGCTGGCGGCGGCGCGGTGGCGGCGACGGCGCTGATGGTGGCGGTTTGCCTGGCCTTGTCCGGGCGGGAATTCCTGGTCGGAGCCAAATTGCTGGTGTTCACCTATGTGCCGCTGATGGCGGTCGAGGCGGTGTTCACCGCCGCCGTGCTCGGCTTGCTGGTCAAGGTCAAACCCGAAGCGTTGGAGATGTCGTCATGAAGGCGCTGTTGATCGCGGCCGTGCTGATAATGTCGGCGTCGCCGGCCTGGGCCCACAAGCTCAAGCTGTTCGTCAGCGCCGAGGGCGGCGAGATGGTCGGCAGCGCCTATTTCGCCGGTGGCGGCAAGGCCGCCGGCCTCAGCGGCCATGTGATCGACGCCGCCGGAACGGTGATCGCCAGCGTGCACACCGATGAAAACGGCGCGTTCCGCTATACCCCGCCCGATGGCCGCGCCTATCTGATCCGCTTCGAATCCGGGGATGGCCATATGGCCGAAGCGCGCATCGGCGCCGCCGCAATGGCCGAGGCACCCCCCCCAGCCCTGACACCGGCCAGCGACATGGCCACGTTAGAGCTGGCGCTGGCCCGTCAGTTGCGGCCGTTGCGCGAACAGATCGACGCGCTGGAATCGCGGGCGCGACTGTCCGACATCATCGGCGGCATCGGCTTTATTTTCGGTATTTTCGGCTGCTTCGCTTGGCTGAGCGCCCGCCGCCGGGGGCAGCCATGAGCGTTCTTGCCCTTGGCTCCGCTTCGCCGCTGGATTTGCCGGGACAGGCGCGGCCGCTGCTGGCCCGGCTTGATCCGCGCAGCCGGGTGATGGCGGCGCTGGTCTTTGCCGCCGCGGTGGTGTGGTGCCAGTCGGTGGCGGCCTTGCTCGCCGCCCTGGGGCTGGCCGCCGGGCTGGCGCTGCTGGCGCGCTTGCCCTGGGGGACGACAATGCGGCGCCTGCTGGCGCTGGAAGGTTTCATGCTGCTGACCCTGGCGACCTTGCCATTCACCATGGGCGGGCCGGCGGTGGTTCATATCGCCGGAATCGGTCTCGGGGTCGAGGGATTGCACCGCGCCCTAATCATCGTCTTAAAGGCCAATGCGGTGGTGCTGGCCACCTTGGCGCTGATCGGGGCGATGGAATTGCCGGCGCTGGGCCACGCCCTGGCCCGGCTGGGGTTGCCGCTTCGTTTCGTCGCCCTGTTCTTGTTCACCGTGCGCTATATCGAAGTTTTGTACCGCCAATACGCGCGTTTGCGTCTGGCCATGCGGGCGCGGGCTTTCCGCCCGACCGCTTGCCTGCATTGCTGGCGGTCATTGGGGCATCTGATCGGCATGCTGCTGGTCGGCACTCTGGAACGATCCGAACGGATTCACGCCGCCATGCGCTGTCGGGGCTTCGACGGTCGTTTTCATTTGCTTGACGAACACCGCCCCGGCAGGCTGGATTGGGGGTTCGGCGCCGTACAGGCGGTGTCGCTGCTGCTGCTGGCCGCATTGGACGTGATGTGAGTTCACCGCTGTTTCATCTTGATCGGGTCTCATTTTCCTATGAAAGCGCCCGTCCGGTGCTGGATCAGGTCGATTTCACCCTTGCCGCCGGCGAGCGGGTGGCGTTGTGCGGGGCCAATGGTTCGGGCAAAACCACGCTGTTTCATCTGATGGTCGGCTTGCGTGTCCCCTGCGCCGGCCGCATCGTCGCCTTTGGCCGCGAACGGCGCAAGGAAGCCGATTTCCACGACGTTCGCGCCCAGGCCGGCTTGCTGTTCCAAGATTCCGACGATCAATTGTTTTGCCCAACGGTGGCCGAGGACGTGGCCTTCGGGCCGCTTAATCTGGGCAAAAGCCGGGCACAGGCACGGGACGCCGCCGCCCGCGCCTTGGCCTTGGTCGGGCTTGCCGGCTTTGACGACCGCGTCACCCACAAACTGTCCGGGGGGCAAAAGCGTCTGGTCGCCCTGGCCTCGGTGTTGGCGATGGAGCCCAAGGTATTGTTGCTGGACGAACCCACCAACGGCCTCGACCGCGAAGCTCGCGCCCGCTTGTTGCAGGTGCTGGCCGAACTGCCCCAGGCCATGGTGATCATCGCCCATGACGACGAGGCCTTGACCGCCCTGACCCAGCGACGGGTGAATCTGGAAGCGGGGCGGTTGTTGGGCTAAACTGATCGCAATTCGCCCTTTTGCGGAAGTCGATCATGCACGGTTCCCATCACGGCCCGCACAGCCACGGCCACAAGCACGCCCACGCGCATGAGCACAGCCATGTGCATGCGCATGAACACAGCCATGGCGACGTCACCCATGTGCATCCCCATGCCCATGCCCACAGCCACGAGCATTTGCACCAACACAGCCATCCGCACCAGCACGCGGCCGAGGAGGCTCATCTCCACAGCCACGACGACGTCAAGCATGGTTGGAAGCCGCACGATCATCAGCACGCGGCCGAGGATTTACCCGACCACGACCACCAGCATTAAGGCGGCGCGCCTTTACTCTGAGGCACGCCGCTCCAGCGCCCATTGCGGGCGCGGCCAAGCATGCGGAGGCATGCGCCCGGCGAGGGAAAATGATGAAGGTTCGACCGTGATGCACATTTAGGGCGTCACGGTCTAAGCCGGTTGCGGTAAATCCCACACCAGCGGCTCGAACGGCCGTAAATTGTCGAGAAACTGGCTGGTACAAGCCGTCCAGCTAAAGGTCAGCGCGTGCTGGCGGCACAGGGTCGGGTCGATCTGGCTGGCCTGAAGCGCCGCCTCGCGCAGGTTTTCCGACAGCACGCCGACGGGGGAATCGCCGATGACGTCCAAGGGGCCGGGGACCGGATAGGCGGCCACCGGCAACCCCGAAGCCAAGGCTTCCAGCAACACCAGACCGAAGGTGTCGGTGCGCGACGGAAAGACGAAGACGTCGGCGCCGGCATAATGGCGGGCCAGATCATCGCCGAAATGGGCGCCGGCGAAACGGATCTCGGGGTGTTTGCGGCGTAAATCGTCCAGTTGCGGGCCGTCGCCGACCACCACTTTCGACCCCGGCAGATCGAGATCAAGAAAGGCCTGGATATTTTTCTCCACCGCCACCCGGCCGACATACAAAAAGATCGGACGCGGCAGATCGCCCCAGGGGCCATCCGCCTGCTTGCAGTGCGGGCGCGGCTGAAACATTTGAGTATCGACGCCGCGCGACCAGCGGCCGATATTGCGAAAGCCGCGCCGGGCCAATTCGTCCTCGACGCCTTGGGTCGCCACCATGATCCGTGACGAAGCGCCATGGAAGCGCCGCATCACCGCATAGGACAGGCGCAGCGGCACCCGCCACCGCGCCTGGATATATTCGGGGAATTTGGTGTGATAGGCGGTGGTGAAAGGCAGCTTGCGGCGCAGGCAATAGCGCCGCGCCGCCCAGCCCAACGGTCCCTCGGTGGCGATGTGGATGGCACAGGGCTGCGCCTGCTCGATCAGGTGGCGCAGTTTGCGGCCGGGCTTCACCGCCAGTCGGATTTCCGGATAACTGGGACACGGCAGCGAGCGGAAGCAATCGGGGGTGACCATGACCACGTCGTGGCCGGCGGTCAGCAATTCCGCTCTTAGGGTGTCAAGCGTCCGAACGACGCCATTGACCTGAGGAAACCAGGCATCCGAGACCACGAGTATGCGCATTCCTTCTCCTTGGCCGGGGCCTGGATGGGGGCAGGGGGAACGGAAAGGCTGAGCGGCGAAAGCGCGAGCCAGTTCAGGATTTCCAGTCGGCCATCGGCGTGCTCGACCAAGGCGGTGCAGCTTTCCACCCAATCGCCGTCATTGGCATAGGTGATGCCGTCGACTTGACGCAGTTCGGCGTGGTGGATATGGCCGCAGACGACGCCATCGACGCCTTGGCGTCGGGCTTCCTCGACGATGGTCTGTTCGTAATCGTCGATGAACTGAACGGCGTTCTTGACCTTGTGTTTCAGATAGGCCGACAGCGACCAATAAGAATAGCCCAAGCGGCGGCGGATCAGGTTGAACCAGTGATTGGCCGCCAGCGCGACCGTATAGGCGGAATCGCCCAGATGGGCCAACCACTTGGCATATTTGACGACGCCGTCGAAGGCGTCGCCGTGCAGAACCAAAAGGCGCTTGCCATCGGCGGTTTCGTGCACCGCCTGCGCCATCACGGTGATGTCGCCGAAGGTGTGTTCGGTGTAGCCGCGGGCGAATTCGTCGTGATTGCCGGGGACGAACACCACATTGGTGCCCTTGCGCGCCTTGCGCAGGATTTTCTGCACCACATCGTTATGGGCTTGGGGCCAGTACCAGGACCGGCGCAGACGCCAGCCGTCAATCATGTCACCAACCAGATACAAGTAATCGGATTCGGTGTGTTTGAGAAAATCCAGCAGGTAATCAGCCTTGCATCCCCGTGTGCCCAAATGGACGTCGGATATCCAGATACTGCGGTAATGCCGTTCGGGCATGGAATCCATGGTCATGGGCTTGCACCAGCCTCAAAGGAACTTACGGCGCGTTTTAGTATCTGCTTTGGGGGGAAGTACATATCTATTGTGGTCTGGCAAATAGAATTCATGGAAATGAAGGCATTGTGTAACAATTCTTTCATGACCATTTAAAGTTATGGCGGGGTATACAAAGGCTCATGTTGGCGCAGACTATGATCCAGACGGATAACCACACTTTGGCGACGGCGCAGGCGCGACGTTGCCTCGTCATCCACAATCCCACCGCGGGGCGGCGGCGCAAAAAGCGTCTGGCCGACGTGCTGGAGCGATTGCAGGCGCTGGGCTGCCTGGTGACCGCCGTGCAAACCACTCAACGCGGCGACGCTGAAGCCTATGCTCGGGCCGCCAGCCCGGCGGATTATGACGTGATTGTCGCCGCTGGCGGCGATGGCACCGTAAACGAAGTGGTCAACGGCATGGTTGACGGCCCCGGTGGCGTCGCCTTGGCGGTTATTCCCCTGGGTACCGCCAATGTGCTGGCGCTGGAAATCGGCCTTGATCCCAAGAATTCGGAACAGATCGCCCAAACCATCGCCGATGGCCCGGTGCACAACGTTCATCTGGGGGTGGCCAACGGCCGTCACTTCGTGCTGATGGCTGGTGCCGGCTTGGATGCCCACGTGGTCGAAGGCGTCAACATCGCGCTGAAACGCGCCACCGGCAAGCTGGCCTATGTGGTGGAAAGCGTCAAACAGGCCTTTGGCTACGACTTCCCCGAGATCACCGTTCGCGCCAATGGCGAGATTTACGAAGGCCGCATGGCGGTGGCCTGCAAGGGCCGCTATTATGGCGGCCCATTCATCGCCGCCCCGGACGCGCGGTTGGAAAGTCCGAAGCTGGAAGTCTGCATCCTGCCTAAATCCGGCGTCGCCGGGATGATGCGCTATGGTCTGGCGCTGCCCATGAACAAATTGTCGGACCTGCCCGAAGTGATGGTCATTTCGGCTGAATCCATGGTGATCATGGGGCCGCGAGGGGCGCCGTTACAGGGGGATGGCGATATCGTCGCCCGTCTGCCGGCGGAAATAAGCATCGCCCCGCAAACGGTGCAGCTGATCGTGCCAGCCTCACCCGGTTAATCTGGAATCCAGGTCAGGGTCGCGCCGCCTTCGCACAATTCGCTCAGTTTTGCCGCTGACAATCGTGTCGGCAGGGCGCCGTTGACGATGACCGTGCCGATCTTGGCCAGCCGCCAGCCGACCTTGACGCATTGACGGGCAGGAACATCACTGGCGATGACGTTGATCCGCCCATTTCCTTGAATCGTGCGCAACGAACCGCCAAGGGCGTGAAACGCCGGCGGATTGCCGCCGGCGGCGGCCGCCTGCATCTGGCTCAGCAACATGTCGGCGGGATCGGCGGCATCGTCGCCGCCGCTCAGCAACATCCACGCCGCCACGCCGCCGCCCACGGCCATGACGGCAAGGCCAGCGGAAAGCCAAGCCGGGTGTGGCTTGGGTGGGTGCGCGTGCGCAGGGTGTAGTGTTTTGGTCGTCATGGGAGCCTCGCCTGCCCATCCCTGTGCATATCTTGAAATAGATGGAGTGAAGAAGTGGTGAATTCAAGCGGGCCGGGTTAAGATTCAGCCATGCCCATACGTTTGCTTCCCCCCACCCTGGTTAATCAGATTGCCGCCGGCGAGGTGGTCGAGCGTCCGGCCTCGGCCATCAAGGAATTGGTGGAAAACGCCCTTGACGCCGGCGCCAGCCGCATCGACGTGGTGGTCGCCGAAGGCGGCCAAGCCCTGATCAGCGTCAGCGATGACGGTTGCGGCATGGCCCCGGATCAGTTGGAGCTGGCGGTGGAGCGTCACGCCACCTCGAAATTGCCGGATGACGATCTGGTGCATATCCGCCATCTGGGCTTTCGCGGCGAAGCGTTGCCGTCCATCGGCTCGGTGGCGCGGCTGACCATCACCTCACGGCCGCAAGGGGCGGAATCGGCGTGGGCGCTGTCGGTGGAAGGCGGGGCTAAGGGGCGGCCGGTGCCGGCGGCGCATCCGCCGGGAACGCGGGTCGAGGTCCGCGACCTGTTCTTCGCCACCCCGGCGCGGCTGAAATTCCTCAAAGCGCCGCGGACCGAATTGGCCCATGCGGTGGATGTGCTTGAGCGCCTGGCCATGGCCCACCCGCAGGTGGCGTTTTCGCTGAGTGACGGCGCCCGCTCGGTCCTGAAGCTCAGCGGTCAGCGCGGCGATGCGGCGGGCGCTTTGCTTGCCCGCCTGGGGGCCATCATCGGCCGCGATTTCCAAGACAATGCCGTCGCCTTGGACGCCGAACGCGAAGGGATCCGGCTGACCGGCTGGGCCGGTTTGCCCACCTTCAACAAGGGAACCAGCGCCTATCAATACCTGTTCGTCAACGGCCGGCCGGTAAAAGACCGATTGGTCATCGGCGCCGTGCGGGGGGCCTATCAGGATGTCCTGTCCCATGACCGCCACCCGGCGGTGGCCTTGTTTGTCGATTTGCCCGCCGACAGCGTCGATGTAAACGTTCATCCCGCCAAATCCGAAGTCCGTTTCCGCGAGGCTGGGTTGGTGCGGGGTCTGATTGTTTCGGCCATACGCCACGCCTTGGCGGCGGCGGGGCACCGGACCGCCTCGACCGTCAGCGACGCCGCCTTGGGGGCTTTGGGCGCGGCGGCGGCACCGCGTCCAGGCTTTTCCTATCAGTGGCAGCCGTCTTCCCGTCCCAGCCACGGCCAGATCTGGCAGGCCGTCGCGGCGCAGGCCCCGCTGGGGCTGTCCGAAGCGCTGCCCGGCCTGCATATGCCGCCAGCGGCGCCACATTCCGAGACGCCAGTCGATCCCCAGGCCTTGGATTTTCCACTGGGGGCGGCGCGGGCACAATTGCACGACACCTATATCGTTGCTGAAACCCGCACCGGCCTGGTCATTGTCGATCAGCACGCGGCGCATGAACGATTGGTGCTGGAACGCATGCGCGCAGCCCTGGCCGAAGGACGCGTCAAGACCCAGGCCTTGCTGCTGCCGGAAGTGATCGAACTGGGCGAGGCCGGCGCCACTCGGGTGGCGGAAGCCGCGCCGCTTCTGGCCGAATTGGGGCTGGTGGTGGAAGGCTTTGGTCCCGGCGCGGTGGTGGTGCGCGAAACCCCGGCTCTTTTGGGCGAGTGCGACGTCCAATCCATGATCCGCGATTTGGCCGACGATTTGGCCGAATGGGGCGAGGCGCTGAAGCTGAAGGAAAAGCTGGTGGATGTCTGCGCCACCCTGGCCTGTCATGGCTCGGTGCGGGCGGGACGGCGGCTCTCGGCGCCCGAGATGAATGCGCTGTTGCGGCAGATGGAGGCAACGCCGCTGTCAGGTCAGTGCAATCACGGTCGTCCCACGCATGTGAGCTTGGGATTGGCCGATATCGAGAAGCTGTTCGGTCGGCGGTAACTGGGGCAGAGGCAAACTCTGCTCGGCAGGATATGCGGCAGGAACCCGGCGCAAAAAGACCGCCCGGCACAAGCCGGGCGGTAAGGCAAGATCGTCAGCGCGGACCAACGACCGGATCGGTTTCAAGGCAAGGTGTCAATCTTCGGCGGCATTGCCGTCCAAATCGCCGGGGCCGGCGGCCAAGGCTTCGGCGACCAGCCCGGCATTGGCGCGGATGGTCGCTTCGATTTCGGCCGCCATGGTCGGATTGTCACGCAGGAATTGCTTGGCGTTTTCGCGGCCCTGGCCGACACGGGTGGAATTGTACGAAAACCATGCCCCCGACTTTTCGACGACATTGGCCTTGACGCCCAGATCGATCAATTCGCCATTCTTGGAAATGCCCTCACCATACATGATGTCGAAATCGACCACCTTGAACGGCGGCGCCAGCTTGTTCTTGACCACCTTGACGCGGGTCTGGTTGCCGACCACTTCGTCGCGGTCCTTGATGGCGCCGACGCGGCGGATTTCCATGCGGACGGAAGCGTAGAACTTGAGCGCGTTGCCGCCGGTGGTGGTTTCGGGGTTGCCGAACATGACGCCGATCTTCATGCGGATCTGATTGATGAAGATGACGATGGTCTTGGACTTGGAGACCGAGCCGGTCAGCTTGCGCAAGGCCTGGCTCATCAGGCGGGCGTGCAGGCCGACATGGGAATCGCCCATCTCGCCTTCCAGTTCGGCGCGGGGCACCAGGGCGGCAACCGAATCCACCACCAGAACATCGACGGCGCCAGAGCGAACCAGGGTGTCGCAGATTTCCAGGGCCTGTTCGCCAGCGTCGGGCTGACTGATCAGCAGATCGTTCAGGTTGACGCCCAGCTTGCGGGCATAAGAGGGGTCGAGCGCGTGTTCGGCATCGATGAAGGCGCAGGTGCCGCCTTTTTTCTGGGCTTCGGCCAGGACGTGCAAGGCCAAGGTGGTCTTGCCCGAGCTTTCCGGCCCATAAATCTCGATGATCCGGCCGCGCGGCAAGCCGCCGATGCCCAGGGCGATATCCAAACCCAGCGAACCGGTGGAGACCACTTCGGTTTCGACGGTTTCCTTTTGCCCCATCTTCATGATGGAGCCCTTGCCGAACGCCCGCTCGATTTGGCTGACGGCGGCTTCCAGTGCCTTCTGACGATCCATGGTGTCCTTATCCACGAGACGCAACGCAGCCTGAGACATTGGCGGCCCCCTTGGTTTATCCCGCTTGGCGGGGTGATGCAATCAGCTTCCTGCATTCCAAGGTACACGGTTGCAATGAGAACGCAACAGGAATGTTCGCTTTTGTTCTTGTTCTATACCTTTTTCGTGCGCGGCCGCTGTGCGCCGCTTTCGCTCACGCCGGGGTGCTCATCACCTGTTTGACCGTTTCGGCCAATTGTTTGAGCGAGAAAGGCTTGGGCAGGAAGTGGATGCCGGCATCGGGGTCGATGCCGTTCCGCGCGACGTCCTCGGAATAGCCGGAAATCAGGATCAACCGGATAGTGGGGCGTTCCATCCGGACCAACTTGGCCAAGGTCACCCCATCCATGCCGGGCATGACCACGTCAGAGATCAAGACGTCGATGCCCTGTTCCGATCGCAGCACGGCCAATGCCTGTTCGCCGGAACGGGCCTCGATCACCTTGTACCCCTTGTTCTTCAATGCCCTGGTCCCGAACATGCGGACTGCATCTTCGTCTTCGACCAGCAAGATGGTCCCCGATCCGGTCAGATCGGCGGAATCGCTGGCGGCGGCGATTTTTTTCGGCTCCTGCGCCGGGTCCGCTTCGAAGCGTGGCAGATAGATGGCGAAGGTGGCGCCCTGGCCCAGCTCGCTGTCGACGACGATGAAGCCATCGGTCTGGCGGACGATGCCATAGACGGTGGACAGGCCCAGGCCGGTGCCGGCCCCGACTTCCTTGGTGGAAAAGAACGGCTCGAAGATGCGGCTGAGATTGTCGCGGGCGATGCCGGTCCCGCTATCGCTGACTTCGATCAGCACGTATTGGCCGGCGGGCATCAGCTCGGGGCCGCGTTGCACCGGCTGATCGACGGTGATGGTATTGGTGCGAATGGTCAGCACGCCGCCGCCGGGCATGGCGTCGCGGGCGTTGACCGCCAGATTAATGATGACTTGGTCGAACTGGCCGGGATCGACGCGCACCAAACCCAACTGGCGGCCATGGACCAGCTTGAGGTCGATGGTTTCGCCCAGCAGACGACGCAGCAAGGTGGATAATTCAGCCAGGGCGTCGGTGACGTTGAGCAGGCGCGGCTGCAAGGCTTGGCGACGGGAAAAAGCCAGCAATTGGCGGACCAGACTGGCGGCGCGGTTGGCGTTTTGGCGGACCTGCATGATGTCGGCGAAACTGGGGTCGCCGGCGCCGTGACGTTGCAGCAGCAGATCGCAAAAGCCGATCATCGCGGTCAGAAGATTGTTGAAATCATGGGCGACGCCGCCGGCCAACTGGCCCATGGCCTGCATTTTCTGCGACTGAGCGAACTGGACTTCCAGGTTGCGTTGCTCGGTGGCGTCGATGAAATGGACGATCAGACCGGAAATGGCCCCGTCTTCATGGGTGGGGCTGACGAATAATTGGGCGATCAGGTCGCGCCGGCCTTTCAGCCGGACGTCGAGATGGGCGCCGGGCAGGGATCCGGACAGCACCCGGTTCAATTGCTCGGCGGCTAAACCTTGCTGCTCGGCGGCGATATAATCGGCCAGGGCGCGGCCAATCATGCCGTCATGGTCGATGCCCATCATGGCTTGCAAAGCCAGATTGCAGGCGCCAATGGTGCCGTCGGGGTCGATCAGGGCGATGCCGACGGGGGCGTCGTCGAACAGCCAGCGGAAGCGGCGTTCGGCGGTTCGCATGGCCCGTTCCCATTGATGTTCCGGCACCATGTCGCGCACCACCACCGAACGGGTGCGGATTTCGCCGCCTTCGTCGAACACCGAATGGGCCAGCATGGCCTGGAACACCTCGCCGCCGCGCCCCATCAGCCGCAATTCCACCCGTTCCGCTTCCGGATCGGGGGTCAGTCCCAGCACGTCTTCAAGGGAATGGCCGATCAATTCCGATGGCGTGCCGCCCAGCCATTCGGCCAGGCGGTGATTGGCGGTGCGAATGATGCCGTCGGAATCGGCGCAATAGACGCCGATGGGCAGGAAATCAATGAAATCGGCCAGCCATTCGTTTTCCCGGCGCAATGTTTCCTCGATGGCGCGGCGGGCGGAAACATCCTCGACAAACCAGACCACGGCGGTTCGGCTGGCAGGGCGAACTTCCATGGCGAACCATTCGCGGCCGCCATCGGCGGTGGTCAGGGAAATCTCGGCCTTGCGGGGGGCGCCGACCATGGCGGCGGCTTCCAGTCGTTCCAGATCGCCCAAGGCGCGGTCATCGCCGGCGGCGCGCTCCATCAACGGCGCCAACGGCGCCGTTGCCGGTCCCAGCAGGCGGCGGCCCAGCGAATTGCGGTAAAGTTCGCCGCCGGTGCTGGTGGTGATCAGGCACGCCCGGAGTTCGGATTCCAGCGCGGCGGCCAAAATGGTGGCTTGGCCGGCGGCGGCGTGGTCGTTAATCCCGCGCCGGACCAGGGCAAAGGTGGCGGTCAAGGCGACGGCGGCGGCTCCGATCATGGCCAAGACCAGATCGCCGGTATCGAGAATTGCCATCCCCGTCAAGGCGATCACCGCCGCCCCCAGGGTCCAGGGCAGCGGGTTCAGCCGCCAATCAGTTCGCAATCTTGCCTTTCAACCGCATGACATAGCCGATGATTTCGGCCACCGCTTTGTAATGTTCGGGCGGAATTTCCTGGTCCAGTTCGACGGCGGCGTAAAGGGCGCGGGCCACCGGTGGGTTTTCGACGATGGGAACATTGTGCTCGGTGCCCAGATCGCGAATACGCTTGGCGACCAAATCTGCGCCCTTGGCCACCAGGACCGGCGCGCTCATGGCGTCGATGTCGTATTTCAACGCCACGGCGTAATGGGTGGGGTTGGTGATGATCACGTCGGCGCGCGGCACCGCCGCCATCATGCGCTTGCGGGCACGCTGCATCCGCAGCGACTTGATCTTGGCCTTGACCTGGGGGTCGCCTTCTTGCTGCTTGTGCTCGTCCTTGACCTCTTGCTTGGTCATTTTCATTTTTTCCATCCAGCGCCAATACTGGAAGGCGAAATCGGCGGCAGCCAATACGGTCACCATCATCAGGGTGACCAGGATCATCCAATAGACCTTGTTCGAGATGTATTCCAAAATGGCCATCAGATCCAAGGTGGCCAGATTCTGAAAATCGGCGATGCTGCCCCAAAATATCCAGCCCAGCAATCCGCCCAAAACCGACAGTTTGATGATCTGCTTGGCCAGTTCCATCAACTGGTTGGCCGAGAAGATGCGCTTGAACCCCTGTAGCGGGCTGAGCTTGGTAAAGTCGGGGACCAGCTTTTTCGGCACCCACATGAACCCCTTGGTCTGGGCGACCGAGCCCAGGATGCCCAGGGTGATCACCAGGGCAAAGGGGGCGGCCATGGCGACGAAGACGCCCAGGGCCAAATGCAGCATCAACTCGCTCAGGCCGTCATGGCCGATCTGGATGGCGTGCGGTTGTTCAATAAAGGGGGAGAGGGTCGCCTTGATCTGGGAAGCCATGCCTGGCGCCAGAATGCCGATCATGATGGTGGCCAGCACCAGCGACATCAGCGCCTTGACTTCCATGGTCTGGGGCATGTTGCCCTCTTTACGGGCCTCCCCCAGTCGTTTGCCTGTTGGGTCTTCGGTTTTGTCGTCGGAATCTTCGGCCATGGCCCTACCTCGGCGTCAGGAACGGCATCAATCCGTCCTCGAACCAGCGTAGGAACAGCATGATGATGAGCGGCAGCGCCACCATCATCATCCACAAGCCGGCCAGCACCTGCAAGGGCAGGGCGATGAAGAACACCTGAATTTGCGGCGACAGGCGCGACATCAGGCCCAGCGCCACGTTGTAGATCATGCCGAACGCCAAAAGCGGCGCGGCCAGTTGCAGGGCGAAACCGATGCTGGCCGACAGTAGCTTGCCCAGGGTTTCGGCGAAATCCCCCAGCGGCAATGGTTGGCCGGGGATCAAGACGGCATAGGAATCGGCGATCGCCCGCAGCATCAGATGGTGCAGGTCGGTGGCGAAGATGGCGATCAAGGCGGTGTTGGTGAACAAGGCGGTCAGGGTCGAGCTTTGCTGTTCGGCCACCGCGTCAAAGGAAAAGGCGTTGGTCAGCCCGACCTGAAAGCCGATGAAGGTGCCGGCCACATGCAAGGTGCTCATCAACGCCTGGGTCAGGATGCCAAGGTAAAAGCCGATCATCGCCTCGGATCCGATCAGCAGGATCAGGTTGCTCAGGCGGGTGGGGAGCGGCGGCAGCGTGGTGCCAATGACCGGCAGCAGCACCAGGGAAATCGCCAATCCGAAAATCAGGCGAATGCGGCTGGATACCAAGTGGCCGCCCATTCCGGGCATGATCATCAGGGCCGCGCCGATGCGGGTGAAAATCAGGAAAAAGCGATAGATATCCAGCGTCAGGATTTCGTTTAGCACGACGCCCCGCCTTCGGCCGCCGGGCTCATCCGCCGCCTGTGATGATGCGGTCCAGCATGGCCTTCCAGAAATCGGTCATTTGCCCCAGCATGAAGGGCAGGAACAAGATGATCGACCCGAACACCAACACGACCTTGGGCACGAAGGTCAGGGTCATTTCCTGAATTTGGGTAACGGTCTGCAAGATGGAAATGATCAAGCCGACGGCCAAGCCGGTCAAGAGCGGCGGCGCCGCCACCATGATCATGGTGGAAATGCCATCGCGGGCAATATCGATCAGCTCGGCTTCGGTCATGATGTTTGTGCCCGTAGCGCGCCCGTGCCGGGCGGCTCAGACGCCGCTCGGGGTTTTGCCCGTGGCGCGCCCGTGCCGGGCGGCTCAGACGCCGCTCGGGCTTTTGCCCGTGGCACGCCCGTGCCGGGCGGCTCAGACGCCGCTCGGGGTTTTGCCCGTGGCACGCCCGTGCCGGGCGGCTCAAACGCCGCTCGGGCTTGGGGGCGCGGGGGCAGGTTTCGCATCAACATGCCTCAGATGGGCATGCGCAGGATTTCATTATAGGCGTTGATCACCTTGTCGCGCACGGTGACCACGGTTTCCAGGGTCAGTTCGGCGTTGTTGACGGCGGCGACCACTTCGCGGATGTCGGCCTTGCCGGCGATGGCGGCGGCGGATTGCTGCTCGGCCTCTTTAAGGGCGCCAACCGACATCTTGGCGGCATCCTTGAGCACGCTGGCGAAATCGCTGCCGGGAACCGGGGCGGGCGTGTCGCGTGCTTCCATGCCCTCGGCGGCCGAAGGCAGCTTGGCGAAGGCGGCATAGGCGTTGACGGCGTCGGCGATACGGGTCATGGCGGCAAATCCTTAAACGTCGCTTACGGGCGCAGCATTTCGACGGTACGCGACAGCAGCTGTTTGGACGAGTTTATCACATTCAGGTTGGCTTCATAACTGCGCTGAGCCTCGCGCATGTCCATCATCTCGATCAACGGATTAACGTTGGGGGCCAGCACATAGCCATCGCGGTCGGCGGCGGGGTGCTTGGGGTCATAGCGGCGCTGGAATTCGGAAGCGTCGGGGCGGACCTTGTCGACCTTGACGCCGGTATAGCCGTTGGCGCGGTCCAGTTCGCTTTTGAACGAGATCACCTTGCGCTTATAGGGGGTGCCGTCCGGGGTGCGGGCGAGGGAATCGGCGTTGGCCAGATTCTCCGAGATGACCCGCAATCGCTCGGATTGCGCTTTCATGCCGGAGATGGCGATCTTCGAGGATTTTTGCAGTTCGTCCATGATCGTCTTTCCGGCTTAGATGCCCTTGCCCAGGGCGGTCTTGAGCATTTTGAACTGACGCTGGAACAAGGCGGCGGCGGTTTCGTAGGCGGTTTTCGCCTCACCAACCTTGGCCATCTGTTCCTCCAGCACCACGGCGTTGCCATCGGGCGACGATTCAAAGGTCTTCTTGGTGTCCACCACCCGCTGCTCGTCGTGATATTCCGGCACGATGTGACCGCTGTTGGTGGATTTTACCTGAACCAAGGGGACGCTTTGATTGAGCACGTCCTTGAAGTCAAAGGCCTTGAGGTCCTGGGGAATGTATTTTGGCGTGTTGGCGTTGGCGATGTTTTCCGACAGCACTTCCTGCCGCCGGGCAACCCAATCCATGCGGCTTTGCGCCAAATTAACCAAAGTCAGTTTGTCATACATGACCCGGACCTCTTGTCCTTATACCGTCGCCGAGTATGAATCGGGCGGCTTTAAGAAACGGTGAATCGATTCGGGTTCGGCCGGTTTAACCGGATTTTAAGTGCGCAGCTTCCAGACTTTGCCCAGAGACGCAACCGGGAAGGCGCATGCATGGGCGAGGGTCGTGACCTCTGGGACGAGGCCGCCGAGACCCCCACCGTCGAACCGGCGGCGGGGCGGCGCTCGGCCGCGGTCGCCGTGGCTTTGCAATATGACCCCGATCAGGGGGATGCTCCGGTGGTCACCGCCTCTGGCAAGGGGGCGCTGGCCGAACAGATTTTGCAATTGGCCTTCGCCAACGGCGTCAAGGTCCGCACCGACCCGGATCTGGCGCAGGTGCTGGCGGCGGTCGAGGTTGATACGGTGATCCCCTTGGAAGCCTTTGCCGCGGTGGCGGAAATCCTGGCCTATGTCTATCGCGCCAACGGGCGCATGCCCGACGCCGTTGCGGCGGCGGAGGGGGAAGCATGAGCGCGGTGCCGCATTTGACCCAGGAACTGGAAAAGGCCTCGTCCATGGTGATGACGGCGCGGCGTCTTTTGTCCACCGGCACCACCGTCGATCTGTCGGCGCTGGAAGGCAAGATCCGGGGGGTGTGCGAAACCGTGGCCGAGCTGCCGAAGGATTTGGGCGAAACCATGATTCCGGCCCTGGAAAAACTGATCGGCGATCTTGACCGGCTGGCCGAGATGGTCTGCGATCGCATGGACCCGCCGCCATCGCCGCCCGAGCCGGAAAGTGGGGGCGAGTCCTGATGGACATGGCCAATTATATTCGAACCGTCGCCGCCTTGGTGCTGGTGTTGGGAATGATTGTCGGCGTGCTGTGGCTCTTGCGCCGCTTCGGCGTTCCCGGCATGGTGCCGCGACAGCCGGGGAATCGGCGTCTCGGCGTGATTGAAACCATCGCCGTCGATTCGCGGCGTCGGCTGGTGCTGGTGCGGCGGGACGGCCGCGAACATCTGCTGCTGCTGGGGGCTGCCGGCGACGTGGTGATCGAGGCCAATATCGATGCCGCGCCGGGCGGGCCAATGCAGGGCGAAGGGAATTAAGCCATGAGGCGTGGTTGGGCAATGCTGGCGGGGTTGGCGGTCATCGGCGTGATGGCGGCCACGGCCCCCGCCTGGGCGCAGCAACTGACCCTGGATTTGGGGGCGGCCGGCGGCGGCAACAACCCCAATTCAACCACCTTGCGGGTCATTCAGCTGATCGCGCTGACCACGGTCTTGTCGGTGGCGCCGTCGATTTTGGTGATGGTGACCTCGTTCACCCGCATCATCATCGTTTTGGGCTTTCTGCGTCAGGCCTTGGGCACCATGCAAAGCCCGCCCAACATGGTGATGGTTTCCTTGGCCATGTTCCTGACCGCCTTCATCATGGCCCCGACCTTCGAGCAAGCGTGGAATGACGGCATTCAGCCCTATGTCGAGGGGTCGCTGGAGGAAAGCGCCGCCTTCGAGGCCACGGTCAAGCCGTTGCAGACCTTCATGCTGCGTCATGTGCGGGATCAGGACTTGCGATTGTTCCTTGATCTGTCGCGTTCGCCCGAGGTGAGCAAGGCCGAGGATGCCGCGTTGAAGGCGTTGATCCCGGCCTTCATGATCAGCGAATTGCGCCGCGCCTTCGAGATCGGCTTTCTGATTTACCTGCCCTTCATCGTCATCGACATGGTCATCGCCTCGGTGCTGATGAGCATGGGTATGATGATGATTCCGCCGGCCCAGGTGGCCCTGCCGTTCAAGCTGATCTTCTTTGTGCTGGTCGATGGCTGGTACATGGTGGTGGGCTCGCTGGTGCAAAGTTTCGGCGGCGCCTGACCGGTCGGCCGGTACGATCAACCCAGGGGCTGCGGGGGCGCTCGCATGTTTTTCCTCCGGGTCAGCCATGCGGAGGCCCGCCCGGCGGCCTTTCCCCCTTATGCTATACTGTGCGTAAGTCCCAAGAGGGGCTGACGGCGATCATGCATGCAGAGGAGGCAGCCATGGCCGACAAAGCCGCGCGGTGTATACCGACGTCCCGGCTGACCTCTGCTTCGGCGGGGTGTCATGCGCCGCTGGGGATGCATGACGAGGTCAACCGTCTGTTCGACAGTTTCTTTCCCGCGGCTTTTGGCCGCGGCTGGTTCGATCTGGATCCTTGGCGTCCGGGTGTGTTCCGCGTCGTGGATGACACGGCCGCGCCCGAGGTGGCGGCCGGAGAGGTCGAAAACAACAGGCATTGATCCGGATTCCCGGTCGGGCGGTTTCGCCCCCCCACTTTTGCAAGTCGCCCGACGGGAAGCCCCTTCCTCCTTGCGAAAGGAGGAAGGGGCGCTTGTTTGCGCTATCGGCCGTCGCTCGGCTGATTTGCTGTTGCAAGCTCTTGGGGGCGGGGGCATCCTTTTTGGTGAGTTCAACGATAACGACAATAGGGGGGATCATGTCCGTCGAAGCAATTCTGAAGAGCAAGGGCAGCAATGTTTTCACCATCCGTCCCGAGCACGCGGTGGCTGATGCCGCCGCCCTGATGACGGCGAAAAAGGTCGGCGTGGCGGTGGTCTGCGACGCCAAGGGCGCTGTGGTCGGGGTGGTGTCGGAACGCGACATCGTCGCCGGCATGACCCAATTCGGCAAAGGCGTCATCGACATGCCGGTGCGCAACATCATGACCTCGCCGGTGCTGACCTGTGGGCCGGGCGATTCGGTCAAGCGCATCATGGAAATCATGACCGAGCGGCGCATCCGCCACCTGCCGGTGGTTGATAACGGTGATCTTTTGGGCATGGTATCCATTGGCGATGCGGTCAATTTCCGCCTGCGTGAGGCGCAAATGGAAACCGCCGTGCTTCGCGATATCGCCGTAACGCGTTGATATAAAAACATTAAGTGGCAAGGGCGCGTTCAGGGGAGCGCGCCCTTTTTCATGCCTGGATGAAATTATTGTGCACTGCACAAAAAGGCCTTGCCTTTGCCGTGGCAATCCGTATTCTATCCTCATGTTGCAGTGCACAACGGCCCTGACGGGGTGGTTGTCCAACCCAAATTCAAAGGATCATGCCATGAAGATCGACAGCATTGAAAAGATCGTCGCCCTGTCCAAGGAAAACACCGAAGCTCTGGTCAAGAGCAGCTCGGTCGCCGTCAAGGGCCTGGAAGATGTGGCCAAGGCCTCGCAGGAATACGTGACCGCTTCGTCGGAAAAGGCCGATGCCGCGTTCAAGGCTTTGTTCGCTTGCAAGACCCCGGCCGAATTCCTGGAGCTGAATTCCAAGCTGGCGCGTGAATCGGTCGAAGGCGTTATCGCCGACAGCCGCAAGTTCGTCGAGCTGACCCAGACCGTGGTGACCGCCGCCCTGGAACCGATCAGCGCCCGCGTCGCCGCCTTCCAGTCCTTGGTCAAGTCGGCCGCGTAAAACCTTCCTATCCGCGCCGGGCACGGCGTGGCCACCGGTTCACCTCCTCCCGAGCCGTTGGTCGCACCTGTCCAGGCGCCGCGCGACGCCCGCCCCCCTCCTCCCTGGGGCGGGCGTTCGTGCGTTTATGCCGATCTGGGGATAAGTTCGGTTGACTTTTGTCGGCAATATCGGGATATTCCCGCCTTTCCTTTCAACGAGCCGATGCTAAACGTCCGTCGGGGACGAGGGCTTCCGGCTTTCCAGTTGGGGAGGGGAGATCGTGATTCCTGTCGTTATGCCGACCTATGCACGGGCCGATATCGCTTTCGAACGGGGCGAGGGCGCCACTTTGTGGTCGACCGACGGACGACGATTCCTTGATTTCGGCGCGGGCGTGGCGGTGACCAATCTGGGGCATTGTCATCCCAAGCTGGTGGCGGCCTTGCAAGAGCAGGCGGCGAAGCTGTGGCATACCTCGAATTTGTATCGGGTGCCCGGACAAGAAAAGGTGGCGGCCAAGCTGGTCGCCAACACCTTCGCCGATACCGTGTTCTTTTGTAACTCTGGGGCCGAAGCCAACGAGTGCGCCATCAAGATGGCGCGCAAATACCATTATGACGGCGGCGACAAGAACCGGGTCGAAATCATCTGCGCCACCGGGGCCTTTCATGGCCGGACGCTGGCGACCATCGCCGCGGGCGGTCAGGAAAAGCACCTTAAGGGCTTTGATCCGCAGATGCCCGGCTTCGTGCATGTGCCCTATGGCAATCTGAACGCCTTGCGTGACGCCATCAGCGACCGCAGCGCGGCCATCCTGGTCGAGCCGGTTCAGGGCGAAGGCGGCATCATTCCCGGTGATCCCGATTATCTGCAACGGCTGCGGCGGACGGCGGATGAGTTCGGCCTGCTGCTGATTTTCGACGAAGTGCAGACCGGCATGGGCCGGACCGGCGCCTTGTTCGCCCATCAGCAGATGGGGGTGACCCCCGATATCATGCCGGTCGCCAAGGGTTTGGGCGGTGGTTTCCCCGTCGGGGCCTGTCTGGCAACGGAAAGCGCTGCGCGCGGCATGGTGGCCGGCGCCCATGGCTCGACCTTTGGCGGCAATCCGCTGGCCATGGCGGCGGCCGACGCGGTTCTGGACGTCATGCTCGATCCGGGTTTCATGGCGCGGGTAAGGGAAAACGCCGTTCGTCTGCGTCAGGGGCTTGAGCGCGTCTGTGCCGCCTTCCCCACGGTGATCGAGGAAGTGCGGGGGCTTGGCCTGATGATCGGGTTGAAATGCCGCATTCCCAATACCGAGCTTCAGGGCCGGTTGATGGCCAATGGCCTGTTGACCATCGGTGCCGGTGACAACGTGGTGCGTCTGTTGCCGCCGCTGATCATCGGTGAAAGCGAAATCGCCGAAGCCTTGGCCATTTTGGAACGCACCCTGCGCGAGGTGACCCCATGACCATCAATCCGGGGCGCACCCGGGCCGGACAGATCCGTCATTTCCTTGATCTCGATCGCTTCGACACCGAGACCTTGCGGCGCATCCTTGATCTGGGCGCCGCCTATAAGCGCGGCGACCAGCCCTTCGGCACGGAAAAGCCGCTGTCGGGCCGGGTGCTGGCGATGATCTTCGAAAAACCGTCGACCCGCACCCGCGTGTCGTTCGAAACCGGCATGAAGCAATTGGGCGGCGACACCATCGTACTGTCCAAGGGCGACACCCAATTGGGCCGCGGCGAGACCATCGCCGATACCGCCCGCGTGTTGTCGCGCTATGTGGACGCCATCATGATCCGCACCGACGATCCGGCGAAGCTGATGGAATTGTCGGAATACGCCACCGTTCCGGTCATCAACGGCCTGACCGACGACACCCACCCCTGTCAGGTGATGGCCGACCTGATGACCTTCGCCGAACATCGCGGTCCGCTGGACGGCAAGGTGGTGACGTGGGTTGGCGACGGCAATAACGTCGCCGCCAGTTGGATTCAGGCCGCGGCGCATTTCAATTTCGAAATGCGTCTGGCCTGCCCGGCGGAATTGATGCCCGACGCCAAGATGGTGGAATGGGCGCGCAGCCAAGGCGCCAAGGTGGTGATCGGCTCCGATCCGGCGGCGGCGGTCAAGGACAGCCATTTGGTGATCACCGATACGTGGCTGTCCATGGGCTGCACCGACACCAACCGCAACAAGCTGCTGTTGCCCTATCAGGTCAATGACGCGTTGATGGCCCAGGCCGCCGCCGATTCCCTGTTCATGCATTGTCTGCCGGCCCACCGCAACGAAGAGGTCACCGATTCGGTGATGGATGGTCCGCAATCGGTGGTGTGGGACGAAGCGGAAAATCGCCTGCATGTGCAAAAGGGTATTCTGACGTGGTGTCTGCTGTGATCGTTGACGGCGCTAACGTCATATTGCCGTTTCACCTGTCCAGTGGCTTGGTGCGCGGCCGCATGGTCCGCCTTGGCGCGGCGGTGCAGACCATTCTTGAGAGTCACGATTATCCGCAGCGTGTCGCTTCCCTGCTGGCCGAGAGTCTGGCATTGGCGGCGGCGCTGGCCGGATCGCTGAAATATGACGGCATCTTCACCTTGCAGACGCAGGGCGACGGCCCGGTTTCTTTGGTGGTGGCCGATGTCACCAGTGACGGCGCCTTGCGCGGCTATGCCCGCTTTGACGCCGATCGGCTGGCGCGAACGGGCGAGGGCGATCCGGTCCCCACCTTGTTGGGCAAGGGCTATCTGGCCTTTACCGTCGATCAGGGACTGAAGGTCGAACGCTATCAGGGGATTGTTGAGTTGGAAGGGGGCACTCTGGCCGATTGCGCCCGCTCCTATTTGACCCAATCCGAGCAATTGGACAGCCAGGTGGCGCTGGTGTCGCAGCCGCCGGGCGCGGGCCATGGCTGGCGGACGGCGGCGCTGATGATCCAGCGCATGCCGGCCAATCAGTCGGGGGCGCCCATTCTGACCGCTGACGACGCCAACGAGGCTTGGCGCACCGCCACGATCCTGATGGGCAGCGTCACGCCGGCGGAAATGCTGGATGATGATTTGCCGGCGGAGCATTTGCTGCACCGCCTGTTCCATGGCGAGGGCCTGACCGTTTGGGAAGGCAAGGGGCTGCAAGCCCGCTGCCGCTGCTCGCATCACGGCGTCGTCCGCATGCTGCAATCCATCCCCCGGGCGGAAATCGAGGAATTGCGCGACGAAGGCGGCAAGGTGGGCATCACCTGCGAATTCTGCCGCACGACCTATGCTTTTGGCGATGTCGAACTGGATCAGGCGTACATCCCGGCCACCCGTTCCGCCGCCAACCCTTGACGCGGCGTTTTGCGTCGCCACAATAGAGATCCTCATCCCACGTTCTGGAACGGGAAAACGCCATGTCGTTTCGTCTGTCTCGTCTGATGCTGGTCCTGGCCGGTGCCTTGGCCTTGTCCGCCTGCGAAGCCCAGCCGGTGGTGCAGAAGATGCCGGAACTGTCCTTCGCCGGTAAGGCGGCGTTCCGGCTGGATATCGGCCAGCTTGAAATCGTGCCCGAATACGTGCCGTCGGGACGCAAGCCCAATATCGAACATCTGATGGCGCTTTCCCCCGAAAGCGCCACCGTGCGCTGGGCCCAGGATCGCCTGCGCCCCATCGGCCGGACGGGCTTTGCCCGTGTGCTGATCAAGGACGCCAAGGTGGTGGAAGTGCCGTTGAAGACCGATACCGGCTTTACCGGCATGTTCAAGGACCAGCAGGCGGAACGCTATGACGGCTCGCTGGATGTGGCCATCCAGATTTTGGATGAACGTCATTTCCCCGTCGCCGACGTCATCGCCCGCGCCACCCGCTCGCAGACGGTGGGCGAAGGCTCGACGCTGAACGAGCGCGACAAGGTGCTTTACGAAATCTCGGAAGGGCTGATCCGCGACATCGACAGCCAGATGGAAAGCCTGATCCGCACTTATTTGGCCCGCTGGGTGGTCAATTGACGCGGATCTAGGCTCAACCATATCCCGATGAGTTCCACTCAGCCGGATATGGTATCAGTCCTTGCGCGCCGGCACCCGCGACGGGGTGCCGTCGGCAAGGGTGAAGGGGAACAGGCCGACGCGGAAGCTTTCGGTCATGTGGCGGGCGCGGCCCAGGGCGTTTTGCGCTTCCATCGGCGTCAGGATTTCGGTCACCGCCTGGGTGAAGGCTTTCAGCCAGGCCTCGAAGGCATGAGGGCTGAAATCCAGCTGCATGTGCACCGGAAACGGATGACCGCGATAACGGCCGGTGCCGTACAGCGCGTTGGACCAGAAATCGGCGACGATGCGGAAATGATCGGGCCAGTCGGTGATGGCGGCGCCGAAGACGCGGGCCAATTCCGGATCTTCGCCCCCCAATTCATAAAAGCGCACCACCATGCGATAGATGCGGTCCTCGCGGTCTTGATCGCTCATGTCGGTTCCTTTCAGATTGGCTCGATGTCGCCCTGGGCTTGGGTGGCCAGGAAATCATCGGCGAAATCGTGAACCCGGCCGGCGGCGATGGCCCCGCGCAGGCCTTTCATCACGTCTTGATAGAATTGGATGTTATGCCAGGTCAGCAGCATCGGCCCCAGGATTTCCTCGGAGCGAATGAGGTGATGCAAATAAGCGCGGCTGTATTGGCGGCAGGCCGGACAGGCGCAATCCGCATCCAGCGGCCGCGCATCGTCTTGATGGCGGGCGTTGCGCAAATTCACCGTGCCGCGCCGGGTGAAGCCTTGGGCGGTGCGGCCTGACCGCGTCGGCATGACGCAATCGAACATATCGACGCCGCGCAACACCGCGCCGATGATGTCTGACGGCTTGCCCACCCCCATCAGATAGCGCGGCCGCTCGGCGGGCAACATCGGGGCGGTGAAATCCAGCGTCTGGAACATCAAGTCCTGACCTTCGCCCACCGCCAGGCCGCCGATGGCATAGCCGTCAAAGCCGATGTCGCGTAAGGCGCAGGCCGATTCGGCCCGCAGGTCGTGATAGATGCCGCCCTGGACGATGCCGAACAGGCCATAGCCGGGGCGGCTGACAAACGCCTCTTTCGAGCGCTTGGCCCAGCGCATGGACAAGTGCATGGATTGGGCCGCCTGTTCGGGCGTCGCCGGAAACGGTGTGCATTCGTCGAAAGCCATGGTGATGTCGGCGTCCAGCAGGTGCTGAATCCGCATGGACCGTTCCGGCGTCAGCAGGTGCTTGGACCCGTCGATATGGGACTGAAAGGCAACGCCTTCTTCCGTCATCTTGCGCAGCTTGGCCAGGCTCATGACTTGGAAACCGCCGGAATCGGTCAGAATCGGCCCTTTCCACTGCATGAATTCATGCAAGCCGCCCAATTGCCCGACCCGTTCGGCCCCAGGGCGCAGCATCAGGTGATAGGTGTTGCCCAAGATGGTCTGCGCCCCGGTGGCGGCGACGCTTTCGGGCATCATCGCCTTGACCGTGCCGGCGGTGCCCACCGGCATGAAGGCCGGGGTATCCATGGGGCCGTGGGCGGTATCGACCCGGCCCAGACGGGCGGCGCCGTCGGTGGCGAGAAGTTCAAAGCCGAACTGGGTCACGAAAGGATCTCCCGCTGCAACAGGCAGGCATCGCCATAGGAATAGAAACGATAGCCCGCCGCCTTGGCGTGGGCATAGGCCCGGCGCATGCGCTCCAGTCCGGCAAAGGCCGAAACCAGCATGAACAAGGTGGATTTGGGCAGGTGGAAATTCGTCATCAGCACATCCACCAGTTTGAAATCATAGCCGGGGGTGATGAAAATATCGGTGGGACCAGCGAAAGGACGCAGCCGGCCATCCCCGTCGGTCGCGCTTTCCAGCAGGCGCAGGCTGGTGGTGCCGATGGCGACGACGCGGCCGCCCGCCGCCTTGGCCTGGTTGATGGCGGCGGCGGTTTCGGCGGTGATCACCCCGCGTTCGGCATGCATGCGATGATCGCGGGTATCGTCGACCTTGACCGGCAGGAAGGTGCCGGCGCCCACATGCAAGGTGACGGTCAGCCGGGTGGCGCCAACGGCATCGATGGCGGCCAGCAAGGCGGGGGTGAAATGCAGGCCGGCGGTGGGGGCGGCGACGGCGCCTTTTTCGCGGGCGAAGACGGTCTGGTAATCGGCGAGATCGCGTTCGTCCGCCTCGCCCTTGCGAATATAGGGCGGCAGCGGCAGGCGGCCATGGGCATCCAGGGCCACCATCAGGGCGTCGCCACCGCGATCAAACCGCATCAGAACCTCGCCGGCTTCGCCTTTTTCCACCACGCTGGCGGTGAAATCGTCGGTGAAGCGGACCACGTCGCCGGGGCGCAGTTTTTTAGCCGGACGGGCGAACGCTTTCCATTGGTCCAGGGCGATCCGTTCGTGCAGGGTCAGTTCGATGCCGGCTTCGCCCTTGCGGCCGAACAACCGGGCGGGAATGACGCGGGTGTCATTGCTGACGACCACGTCGCCGGGACGCAGCCAGCCGGCCAGATCGCGCACACAGCCATCGGTCAGCGCATCATCGCCGACCCTCAGCAGGCGGGCGGCGTCGCGCGGGGTGACCGGGCGCTCGGCGATCAGGTCGCGCGGCAGATCGAAATCGAAGAGAGAGACGTCCATAGGCGCGGGTTTGTCACGGCGGACCCTGCCCCGTCAAGATGGCGGCGACTTCGGCTCGGCTTTTCTGGCCTCGGGGGCGGTTGCCGCCTTGAAATCGAAGCCGGTATCCAGCTTGCCCATGGTGGCGATGATCAACTCGGCCAGCTCGGCGCAGGGTTTGCGGGAATAGGCCAGATAGCGCAGCAAGGTCTCGAACGCGGTCTGCCGCTGCTTGTAATAAAGGTGCAGTCCCGACAGCACCCCCACCACCCCCATCAACGAGGTCTGCACGGCGGCAGCCCCGGTCTTGTCCAGCGAACCAAACCAGCCGTCCTGAAGCAGCAACAGGGGAAAGGCGGTGGCCATCAGCAACGCGGCGCTGGCGCCAACGCCGCAGGCCTTGTTGATCCAGGCCACGGCTCGGGTCTTGACGTAAATGTCGCCGGCCATGACGTGGCGCAGTTGCGCCTCGGGGTCGGCATCGGCGTTCGCGGCCTGGATTTCCAGGTAATGGGTCAGATAATGGGCGCTGATCTCGAAGCGCCGTGGCGAGGGCAGCAGCATGGTCACGAGACCTCCGGCACGAACACCATCAAAGAGTGTTAATGAAAACATATTTTAACAGCCGGTGGTAGCTGGTGTTGCCGCCACCGGCCGTGGCATGATCGGCGACGAAATGACGATTGGACGCGATGGCGATGGATCTGTTTCCGCCCACTGAACCCCATGCTTCGGGAATGCTTGAGGTTGGCGACGGCCACAGCCTGTATTGGGAAATATCGGGCAACCCCACCGGCATGCCGGTCTTGTTCGTCCATGGCGGTCCCGGCGCCGGCACGGCGCCGCCATACCGGCGTTACTTCGATCCCAGCTATTGGCGCATCATCTTGCTGGATCAGCGCGGCTGCGGACGGTCGCAGCCCAATGCCGAGACCCATGCCAACACCACCGGCCATCTGGTTGCCGACATGGAAAAGTTGCGTCACCATCTGGCGGTGGAACGCTGGCTGCTGTTTGGGGGCTCGTGGGGCAGCACGCTGGCCTTGGCCTATGGCCAAACCTTCCCCGAGCGGGTGCTGGGATTCGTCTTGCGCGGTATTTTCCTGTTCCGCCCCATCGAAACCGAATGGTTCTTGCATGGCATGGGAACCTTTTTTCCCGAAGCACACCGCCGCTTCCGCGATCATGTGAACGGCGAGAGCGTCGATTTGCTGGCCGCCTATCATCGGCGGTTGATGGATCCCGATCCCGCGATTCACCTGCCGGCGGCGCGGGCTTGGTGCGCCTATGAGGAAGCTTGCGCCCGCATGGTGCCGCGCGACCAACCAAGTGAGATGGACCCGGCATCGGCCTTGTCTCTGGCCCGGCTGGAATGTCACTACATGGTCCATAACGGTTTCATGGAAGCGGGGCAATTACTGGCTGGCCTGGACCGCATTCGTCACGTGCCGGCACATCTGGTGCAGGGACGCTATGACGTGGTCTGTCCGCCGGTCACCGCCGATGAATTGGCGCGGCAATGGCCGGGGGCCTTGCTCGACATGATCGCGGATGCGGGGCATTCGGCGATGGAGCCGTCGGCGCGGCGGGCCTTGGTCGCCGCCGTGCGCGGATTCCAACTGCGTCTGGGGGGGTAAGGATATACGGACGTATGTCATATATCCGTTACCGCAGCGTCACTTTTCGACACAACGAATTTCATATCGCGGGTGGCTGATATTGTGCTGATGCGCACAATAGGGGCAGGTAAACATCTGTCTTAGGGGGACTGTCCATGTCCGTCGCTCTTGCTGAAATCCGCTCCGCCGCGCCGCTGCGCTACAAAGTCAGTGACCCTTTCGTCGCTGACGTGATCGCCACCGTTGCCGCCGAATTCGGTCTGTCCGAGCGTGAGATGATGGTGCATTCCCGCGATCATCGGCTGTGGAAGCCGCGAATGGCCGCCATGTACTACGCTCGCCTGCTGACCTCGTGCTCGCTGCCTGAATTGGGCCGGGTGTTCGGCGGTCGCAGCCATACCACGGTGTTGCGCGCGTTCCGCCGCTGCCGCGAAATGATCGACAGCGACGAAGTGTGGGCTGCCCGCATGGATCGCCTGCTGGTCCGGCTGGTGGAAAAGATCGTCGCTCCCAAGGGGCAGTAACCCGGAAGTGTCGATCTTGTGCGTTCCGTGTTTGACGGACCGGTTCCAGGGTGCTCCACTCGGCTGACGTGTGGGGCCGCGAAGGTTGGAGATGAATGGCGCGCATAGCCGTAGTTGAAGATGAAGCATCTCTGCGGGCGGACGTGGTGGAATACCTGTCCGCCTGTGGTCATGCGGTGGTCGGGTGCGAAGACGGGCGCGCCCTCGATCGCGCCTTGGCCGAGCATCCGGCGGATCTGATCATTCTTGATATCAACCTGCCGGGCGAGGATGGCTTTTCCATCGCCAAGCGCCTGCGCGATCATTCCGATGTCGGGATCATCATGCTGACCGCGCGCAGCGTGAACGTGGATCGGGTGGTCGGGCTTGAGATCGGCGCCGATGTCTATCTGGTCAAACCCATCGAGTTGCGCGAGTTGGAGGCCCAGGTGCGGTCGCTGTCGCGGCGCTTGCGCGGGGCGGCGCCATCGTCGTCGCCGTCGCCGCCGTCGGATCATTCCCAATGGGTTTATGATCAATTGGCCTGGGCCTTGGTCTCTCCCGAAGGCGGGATCGCCAAGCTGACCGCCAACGAACGGATTTTTGTCTCGCTGCTGGTGGAGCAGCCGGGGGAGCCGGTGTCGCGCTCGGCCATCTTCAAGGCATTGGGTAAACGCGAATGGGATGCCGGCGACCGCTCGGTCGATTCCATGGTTCGACGCCTACGCTCCAAGGGACAGGACGCGCTGGGGCGTGAACTGCCGATCGAAGCCGTGCACGGGACCGGATATGCCTTCACCGCGCCGGTGATCGTTCGCCAGGGGGGCTAATCATGGGCCGTGCCGCGCCGCTTGTTCTGCGTGACAAAGGTCGGCAGGGGCCGAAATTGCCGCCCTGGTCGGTGCTGGTGGTCGATGACGACGATCAGGTTCACGCCATGACCCGGGTGCTGTTGCGGGATTTTACGTTCGAAGGGCGGGGATTCGAGATGATCTCGGCCCATTCCGCCGCCGAGGCCACCGAATTGCTGGCGCGTAATCCGTCCATTCCCGTCGCTCTGCTGGATGTGGTGATGGAAAGCCCCGATGCCGGCCTGCGTCTGGTTCGCCAAGTGCGCGAGGATTTGGGCAATCATGAAATTCGTATCATTTTACGCACCGGCCAGCCGGGCGAGGCGCCGGAACGCGACGTTGTCGTCGCCTATGACGTCAACGATTACAAAAGCAAAAGCGAGCTGACGGCGCAAAAGCTGTTCACCGCGCTGGTCGGCGCCTTGCGGGCATGGCGCGACATCGAAACCATCAATAGCTTGAATCAACGGCTGGCCGAAGCCAACGAACAATTAGAGCAAAAGGTGGCCGGGCGCACGGCCGAGTTGATGGAAAGCCGGGATGCCTTGGCTCGGGCCAAGGAACGGGCGGAAGTGGCGTTGGAACGCGAGACTGCGGCCAAGGGTCAGTTGCGGCAATTTCTGTCCATGGTCAGCCATGAATTCCGCACGCCGTTGGCCATTATCGATTCGGCCGCGCAGATGCTGATGATGCGGGCGCAGCGGGTGGATAGCGGCATGTTGACCCGGCTGGAAACCATTCGCGGCGCCGTCGGTCGGCTGATCGACCTGATCGGAACCTGTCTGGCCGACGAGCAATTGGAAACCGGCCGCATGATCATGCAAGAACAGGTGTTGGATCTGGCTCCGGTTTTACGGGCGGCGGTTTCCCATCATCAGGCGGCGTCGGGGGGGCGGCAGGTCGTGCTCGACATGGGGCGGGCCACGCGGGTGTGGGGCGATCCCAATTTATTGCCGTTGGTGGTCAACAACCTGATTTCCAATGCGCTGAAATATTCGACGGACGCGCCGGTGGATGTCCGGCTGCGGGCCAATCACGGCGGTGTGGCCTTGACGGTCCGTGACCGTGGCATCGGCATCCCGGCAGTGGATTTGCCACGGGTGTTCGAGCGCTTTTACCGCGCCGGGAACGCCCATAAATTATCGGGATCGGGGATCGGTTTGCATATGGTCCGCCAGATCGTCGATCTGCACGGCGGCTCGATCCAAATCGGCAGCAGCGAAGGCGAGGGAACCACGGTGACCGTTCATCTGCGCAGTCCGCCGCGGGACCAGCAAGGAGGGGATCGTTCGCTTGAGCCTGGCGGCATCCGTTGATACTGTGTGTATCTTCTGTATGAGAGGCCACGCTCTGTTTGGAGTCGGTGGTGGATGAGGGAAAGTCGAATGCTGGCACAGCAATATCGGGCTTTTAAGTCGGAACTGGACGCTCACGGGATTGTCTTCTCGTTCTCGGGCTATTTGTCCGAGGGGATTTTGTATTCCCTTGGCGACGCTTTGCGCCAGAAGATGGCGTTGGAGGATACCGACGTCACCACCATCAAGAAGGTGTTCTCGGTTTTTGTCGAGCAATCGCAAAACATCATCCGTTATTCGGCCGAGAAGGTTCAGGGCAATCTGGGCAAAAGCGTCGAATTGTCGTCGGGCATGGTCACCATCGGCAGCGAAAACGGACGGTTTTTCATCGTCTGCGGAAATATCATCCTGGAACAGGATATGGAGAAACTGCGCGGGCGGCTGGAAACTCTGCGTGGGATGGATCGGGACGCAATCAAGGCCTATTACAAGGAACAATTGCGGGAGCCGCCGGACGAGGGGAGCCGGGGGGCGACCATTGGTCTGATCGAGATTGCCCGTCGCGCCAGCGCCCCCATCGAATTTGATTTCGATCGCATCGATGCCGACAGGCATTTCTTTTGCCTCAAAGTCTCCATCTGAGGGATTTCATGGAAAATTTGATCATCGCCGCGTCCGAGCGCTCGCCCGAGGTGAACTTTGATGTTGCCGCCGGAATCCTCCAGATTCGAGGGGAATCCTATCCCGAGGATGCTTCATCCGTGTTCGGCCCTATTTTCGCCGCGCTGCAAGACTTCCTCGGCCAAGGCAATGGCACGCCGTTGAGGGTGGATTTCGAGCTGATCTACTTCAACAGTTCCTCGGCCAAGGCGTTGATGAACATGTTCCAGATGCTGGAAAATGCCTCCGGCTGCGCCATCGTCGTCAATTGGCAGTTCATGGCCGACGATGAAACCATGAAGGAATTTGGCGAGGATTTTTCCGAGGATTTGAGCCACATCACCTTCAATCTGGTGTCGGTGTCCTGACCCGACCATGAGCGAGGGCGGGCCGGCCGGCGGATTCAGTCTTTTTGATGCGGAAGAACGCATCCTTGCCAGTGCCGGGCATCTGCTTGAGCGGATGAAGGATGGCGATCCGTCGCTTTTGGCCGAGGTGCAAGGCTTGGCCGACGCCTATTCGCGGTCGGTGCGCGAACAGCGGCGCTTGGTTAAAGTCAGTGATCGCCAGCAAAACCAGATGGCTCAACTCAATCAAGAGCTGGGGCGTCGCCGCATGCAGGCGGAAGAGGCGCTGGGCCAGTTGCGCCAAGCCCAGGAAACCCTGGTGCAGACGGAAAAGCTGGCTTCGCTGGGCGCTCTGGTCGGCGGTGTCGCCCACGAAATCAATACGCCGGTGGGGATCGCGCTGTCATGCGCATCGCATCTGGCCGACGCCACCCTTGCCATTCGCGCCTTGTTTGATGCCGACGATATCGGCATCGACGATTTCCAACGCTATATGGACACCGCCGCCGACACCGCCAAGCTGATTGTGAGCAATTGCGAACGTGCCGCCGATCTGATCCGCAGTTTCAAGCAGGTGGCGGTTGACCGCACCTCGTCCGAGCGGCGACGGTTCCGGCTGCTTGAAACCCTTAATGAAACGGTGACATCGCTCAAGCCCAATCTGCGTCAGGCCGGGCACAAGGTTGCCATTGCCTGTCCCGCCGATCTGGTGCTTGACGGATATCCCGGCGTGCTGTCGCAGGTGCTGACCAATTTTGTCATGAATTCCTTGGCGCACGGTTTTGATGCCGGGCAACACGGCCATTTGACCATTACCGCCGATGTCATTGCCGACGGTCAGGTTCGGCTAAGCTATGACGATGACGGAAAAGGCATCCCCGAGGAATACCGCAACCGTATCTTCGACCCCTTTTTCACCACCCGGCGGGGCAGCGGCGGCAGCGGCTTGGGCTTGCACATCGTTTTTAATCTGGTCACCGGCCCGCTTGGCGGCCAAGTGAGTCTGGACAATGGCGGCGGGGGCGGCACCCGGTTTGTCGTGACCTTCCCGCAGGTGGCCCCGGATAAGGGTATCTGATCGTCTTATCCCACAGTGCGTTGCACGTCACTCAAGCGTGCGTCGCACGTCACTCCAGCGTGCGCCGCACGACCATCTTGTCGTCGCCGCAGACGACGCACACCGGATCATAGGCGTTCAGCAAAGGCTCCATCCACCACGACCCCGGCTCCTCCGCCAAGGCATCGGGGCGGTCGGGATCGACATGGATGACGACGCTGGTGTGTTCCTCGTTGAAGCTGACCACGATTCCGCACAAATCGGGACGCATTTCCTCGGGGAAGTTGGGTTCCAGCAGCCAAAAACATTGAAAATTGCGACACGATTGCGGCCGGGTCTGGTGGACGGCGCAGCCATGATCGGTGCAATGCTCGCACCATTGGCTGGTCGGCTTCGCCGTTTCCGGCACGGCGAAGAACCAGCAGCAGATCGTGCAGGGGCCGCAATCGCGTTCGCTCATCGTTGTTAATCCAATTGCAGGATCAGTGCCTTCAGATAGGCGCTTTCCGGCAGTTGCGGGTGCAGCGGGTGATCGGCGCTGGCCCCGGCGATGCGCAGGATGCGGCCGGAACGGCCGGCCTGGCCCAGACCATGGGCGATTTCCTCGGCGAACAACTCGGCCGGCATGTGATGCGAGCATGACGCGCACAGCAAGAAGCCGCCGGCTTCGACCAGGGGCGCCGCCAGACGGGTCATCTTGCGATAGCCCTTGGCTCCGGCGCCGACGTCCTTGCGCGATTTGACAAAAGCCGGCGGGTCGACGACGACGACGCCGAAGCGCTCGCCGGCGGCGGCCAGCCGGGTCATCTCGGCGAAGGCTTCGGCCCGGACGGTGTTGATGGTGACGCTGTTGAGTTCGGCCGCCTTGTCGGCCAAGGCCAGCGAGTGCTCGGAGCGGTCCACCGCGACCACTTCGACGGCGCCGGCCAGGGCTGCCTGCACGGCGAACCCGCCCGCATAGGTGTAAACGTCAAGCATGCGCTTGCCGGCGGCTAAACCGGCGACGAAGGCGCGGTTGTCGCGTTGGTCGTAGAACCAGCCGGTCTTTTGCCCGTCGGTGAGGTCGGCGACGAAACGGGCGCCGTTCTCGATCAATTCCACCGGGCCGTCCAGAACGCCCAGGGCCAGTTTGTGTTCCAGCGGCAAGCCTTCCAGGCCGCGCACCGGGCTATCGTTCTTCAAGACCACGGCGCGCGGGGCCAAAACCTCGGTCAAGGCTTCCAGCACGGTCGGGATCAAGGCCTCCATGCCGGCGGTGTTGACCTGAAGGACGACGACATCGCCATAGCGGTCGACGATCAGTCCGGGCAGGTTGTCGGCCTCGGAATGGATCAGCCGATAATGGGGCATCGGGAACAGGCTGTCGCGCAAAGCCAAGGCGGCGCGCAACCGGCCGGCGATGAAGCCGGCGTCGATGACGTCGGTCCAGTGGCGTGACAGCACGCGGGCGCAAATCAGCGAATGCGGGTTGAAGCTGGCGACGCCCAGTTTCTCGTCACCGGCATCCATCAGGGTGACCAAGGTGCCGGCGGGCAGGGTCTTGAGCTCGGGGCTCATTTCGATTTCGTTGGAAAACACCCATGGGTGCCCGGCGCGGAATCGGCGCGAACGGCCCTTGGCGAAGCGGATGATTGGACGTGCCGAAGGTATAATATTCATTTGGCGGACTCGGACCCAGGGGTGACGGGCTGGAATAAAGCCTCGGAAGTGCAGGCGATGCCAGGAAAAATTTAGGCATTTTGACATGGATCAATGGCCGGCGCTAACCTAACGGTCATAGTGCGGCGACTCGGAAGCACCATCCGCCTGGCCAGTTCCGGCTTACGGGGGAATGCGTTTGCATTGGATTTGGCAGGCGCTCTCGAGTTGACCCTTTCCCGGTCGAAACAGGAGTTCGGCATGAGCACCAACACCGACGCCACCGTCTATAATGAAGACGTGGTGAAGAAGTTCGTCCTTGCGGCGATTTTCTGGGGTGTGGTTGGCTTCCTGGCGGGTGATTTCATCGCCTGGCAGTTGGCCTTCCCCGCCCTGAATCTGGATCTGGAGTGGACCACCTTTGGTCGTCTGCGTCCCGTCCATACCTCCGCCGTGATCTTTGCCTTCGGCGGCAATGTTCTTTTCTGCACCTCGCTGTACACTGTGCAGCGGACGTGCCGCGCTAGCCTGTTTGGCGGTAGCGGCCTCGCCACGTTCATGTTCTGGAGCTTCCAGCTGATGATCGTGGCCGCCGCGTTGACCTATGTTCTGGGTTTCTCCCAGGGCCAGGAATACGCCGAGCCGGAATGGTGGGTTGACTTGTGGCTGACCGTGAACTGGGTCTGCTATCTGATCATCTTCGCCGGCACCATCATGAAGCGCAAAGAACCCCACATTTATGTGGCCAATTGGTTCTTCTTCGCCATGATCCTGACCGTCGCCATGCTGCACCTGGGCAACAATCTGGCCGTTCCGGCCGGTTTCTTCGGTGGCAGCTGGATGAAGTCCTACAACATCTTTGGCGGCGTGCAGAACGCCATGACCCAATGGTGGTACGGCCATAACGCCGTTGGCTTCTTCCTGACCGCCGGTTTCTTGGGCATCATGTACTACTTCGTGCCCAAGCGGGCCGAACGTCCGGTTTATTCGTACCGGTTGTCCATCGTCCACTTCTGGGCGCTGATCTTCCTGTACATCTGGGCCGGTCCGCACCATCTGCATTACACCGCGCTGCCCGATTGGGCCCAGACCCTGGGCGCCACCTTCTCGGTCATGCTGTGGATGCCGTCTTGGGGTGGCATGATCAACGGTCTGATGACCCTGTCGGGTGCCTGGGACAAGCTGCGGACCGATCCGGTCATGCGTTTCCTGGTGTCCTCGGTGGCGTTCTACGGCATGTCGACCTTCGAAGGTCCGATGATGTCGATCAAGGCCGTCAACTCGTTGTCGCACTACACCGACTGGACCATTGGCCATGTGCATTCCGGTGCCTTGGGCTGGGTCGCCTTCGTCTCCTTCGGCGCTTTGTACTACTTGGTTCCGAAGCTGTGGGGCCGCAAGGAAGTCTATTCGCTGAAGCTGGTTGGCCTGCACTTCTGGGTCGCCACCGTCGGCATCGTGCTGTACATCACCGCCATGTGGATCTCCGGCATCATGCAGGGCCTGATGTGGCGTGCGTATGACAACCTGGGCTTCTTGCAGTACTCGTTCATCGAGACCGTCGAAGCCATGCACCCCTATTATGTGATCCGCGCGGTGGGCGGCGTTCTCTTCGTCCTGGGTGCCCTGATCATGGTCTATAACTTCATCAAGACCATCAAGGGTGACGTGGCCGAAGAGGCCATGCAGCCCTCGACCGCCGGCGCTCGCTAAGGGGGAGGAGCAGAGATGTCTATCTTCAAGCATCACGCCAAACTGGAAACCAACGTTTTCTTCCTGGCGGTCGGTATCCTTTTGACGGTGATCGTCGGCGGCCTGGTTGAGGTCGTCCCGTTGTTCACCATCGAATCGACCATCGAAAAGGTGGATGGCGTTCGTCCGTACAGCCCGCTCGAGCAGGCTGGCCGCGACATCTACGTTCGCGAAGGCTGCTATAATTGCCATAGCCAGATGATCCGTCCGTTCAAGGACGAGGTTGAACGCTATGGTCATTACAGCCTGGCGGCCGAATCCAAGTACGACCATCCTTTCCAGTGGTCGTCCAAGCGTACCGGTCCGGATCTGGCGCGCGTTGGTGGCAAGTACACCAACGACTGGCAGGTCCGTCACCTGATCAATCCCCGTGACGTCGTCCCGGAATCGATCATGCCCGGCTATCCGCACCTCAAGCGGCCGTTGGATCAATCGACCATTGCTGGCAACATGATGGCTCTGCGGGTTGTGGGCGTGCCCTACACCGACGAGCAGATCAAGAACGCCAAGGCTCATCTGGTGGAGCAAGCTACGTCTGATGCCGGTGCGGCATCGGCTGTGGCCATGGCTTACCCGAAGGCCAAGGTCGGCGATTTCGACGGCAACCCGCAGGTGGTGTCGGAACTGGATGCTCTGGTGGCCTATTTGCAGGTCTTGGGCACCATGGTCGATTTCACCACCGTGGATCACACCAAGATCCAGCGCTAGGAGCGGAAGCATGACTCTCGAGACCATCTCGGAGTTTTTCCGCTCCCT
>NZ_JAGTUF010000019.1 GCF_018224925.1 Magnetospirillum sulfuroxidans
CTCGTCGACGCCGCTGAACGCTTCGGACCGACGGGGAAAGGGGGCGCGAACACGCCTTTTTCCGCACCCTGCTAAAGCCTGATGCCTTCGATGCGGGCCGGTCTTAGGCCCCCGGCCACAACCTTTGCCCGGCCGAGCGACTGCGCAGACCATCATCGCTCAGCGCGCGCGTCATCTGCCGGCGCAATTCCGGCAGAAACGCCCGCTTGTGCCGCAATTGCCAGCGCTCCAACCGCCATTCCGGCGCGGCCGAGGTGATGCCGGGCGGGCAGACGAAGATGTGGGCGGCCACGGGACCGGTCGCGGTTTCCAGCCGAAACGGCTGCAATTCGTATTCCCACCCTTCGTAAATTTGCAGGCGCCGTACACTCTCCGCCTCGACATCTTCCGCCACCACCCCGGCAATCCGGCCCCCCGGCTGCTGGACCAACATGGGATAGTGCCGCCCGGCCACATGCGGACGCCGCCAGCCGCGCAGCAATGCCGGCCGCACCAGGACGGCACGGCCGCAGACAATGGCCCGCACCTCTTCGTCCATCAGGGTGCCGAAAAAGAACAGATTCATGCCGGCAACGTTACCCCGCTTGCAGTGAGTTGCGCTTCAAGCACCGCCCGCAGCCGGGTCAGCCCGGCCTCGTCCGCCGCTTCGCAGCGGGCCACCAACACCGCCTGGGTATTGGACGCCCGCAGCAGCCACCAGCCATCGGCGGTATCGACGCGAACGCCGTCAATGGAATTGACGTTGGCGCCTTCGGCCGCCAGCCGGTCGCGCACTTCGGCAACCACCTGGAACTTGCGCTCCTCGGCGCAGTCAAAACGCATTTCCGGGGTATTGACCAAATGGGGCAGCGCATCCTTGCGCGCCGCCAGGGTCATTTCGGGCCAGCGGTCAATGATCCCCAACAGCCGCACGGCGGCATACAACGCATCGTCAAAGCCGTAATAGCGGTCGGCGAAAAAGATATGGCCGCTCATTTCCCCGGCCAAGGGCGCGCCGATCTCGGCCATCTGGGTCTTGATCAATGAATGGCCGGTGCGGCCCATCACCGGATTGCCGCCCAAGCGGGCCACTTCGTCGAAAAACGCTTTCGATGCCTTGACGTCGGCGATGATGGTGGCGCCGGGATGGGTCTTGAGCAGATCCTCGGCCAGGATCACCAGAATCTGGTCGCCCCACAAAATCCGCCCCAGCCCATCAATCACGCCGATGCGGTCGCCATCGCCGTCAAAGGCGATGCCGATATCGGCGCGCCGGGCCGCCACCGCCTGTTGCAGGTCGATCAGATTGTGCGGCTCGGTCGGGTCCGGGTGATGATTGGGAAAACTGCCGTCGATATCGCCGAACAAAATGGTGTGTTCACCCGGCAGCAAACGCACCAACTTGCCCAAGATTTCGCCGGCAGCGCCATTGCCGCAATCCCAAACCACGCGAAGACCGCGCTGACCGTCGAAATCATGCGCCAGCCGAGCCGCGTATTCATCGGCGACATCGTCATCGCGGACCGACCCCGAACCGGCGGCATAAGCCCCACTGGCGGCGATCCGCCCCAAATCCTTGATGTCAGGGCCGAAAAACGGTTTTCCCGCCAACACCATCTTGAAACCGTTATGGTTGGGCGGGTTGTGGCTGCCGGTCACCATGATGCCGCCATCGGCGCCGCGCGCCTTGGCGGCGTAATACAGCATGGGGGTTGGGCCGCGTCCGATTTTGCGCACGGCGCAGCCGCTCTCCATCAACCCGGCAACCACGGCATCGGCCAGTTGCGGCGATGACAGCCGGCCATCCCAGCCGACACACACCAGCGAGCCGCCATTGGCGCGCACGCGGGTGCCAAAAGCGGCGCCGATGGCCTGGGCATCCGCCGCCGACAGGGTTTCCCCGATGATGCCGCGAATGTCGTATTCGCGCAGGATGGTGGGGTGGAAGGTGTGGGTCATCACTGTGACTTTCGTTTATTCAAAAAATTTATGGTAGAGACGAGTTCGTCGAGAAGCTCAGGCTTTCCACTATCTTTCCAATCATCTTGAAGTTTTTTAAGAACTTTGATCGACATCTGTGCATATGAAGGATAGTTACGTAGTTCAAAGATGATCGCCATCTGACTGACCATTTTCCCCTTGCCGTCAAAACCAGTGGCAAGATCGTGGAGGAGCCGATGGTAGTTCTCGAACTCTCGTTGCCGCAAATCTGCATTGCGCACGGCCATGTAGCGTGAAGCCTGAAAGGCGATTCCCGCGACCGAACCAGCCGCGATGACAAACCCCAGGATTGTCGCCCAAGCCGCCGCTTGATCGAGAACCTCGCTCATCTCTCTCCCCGCGCTCTGTCACCCCTGCGCAGGCAGTGGCCCAGGGGGGCACGCTTGCCTCGGGGTGATTCCTGGATGCCCGTCTTTGCGGACATGGCGGGAAAGGTAGACCACAGAGACACAGAGGCACAGAGAGATTTTATCAGACGGCACACGCCGGCCTTCCCACCCGAACAGCCTCTCTGTGCCTCTGTGTCTCTGTGGTTCAAAAAACTAGGTGATCACCGTCGGTTCAGTCCGCCCGGTCCGGGCCTCGATCTCGGCGACATCACGGGCGATCTTGATCAGATCAGCCAAGGCCACCTGCGGATCAAGGTGATGCAGCGCCGGATCGGGCTGGAACTGTTCGATATAGACGCGCAAGGTGGCGCCTTCGGTGCCGGTGCCGGACAGGCGGAAGACGATGCGGGAACCATCGTCAAAGACGATGCGGATGCCCTGCTTGGTGCTGACCGAACCGTCCACCGGATCGGTATAGGCGAAGTCGTCGTTGAAGGCGACGCCATAGCCGCCCAGCTGTTGCCCCTTCAGCTCAAGCCCGCGCAGATGCGCCATCAGGCCATTGGCCGCCGCCGTGTCGATGCCTTCGTAATCGTGGCGGGAATAGACGTTGCGGCCATATTTGGCCCAATGGTCGCGCACGATCTCGGCCACCGGCTGGCGGCGTGCCGCCAGCACGTTCAGCCACATCAGCACCGCCCACAATCCGTCTTTTTCCCGCACGTGATCAGAGCCGGTGCCGAAGCTTTCCTCGCCGCACAAGGTCGCCTTGCCGGCGTCCAACAGCGTGCCGAAGAACTTCCAGCCGGTCGGCGTCTCGTAACAGGGAATGCCCAAGCCGGCGGCGACGCGGTCGGCGGCGGCGCTGGTCGGCATGGAGCGGGCGATGCCGGCCAGACCCTGGGCATAGCCCGGACATAAGGTGGCGTTGGCGGCCAGCACCGCCAAACTATCCGACGGCGTCACGTAAAAATCCCGCCCCAAGATCATGTTGCGGTCGCCGTCGCCATCGCTGGCGGCGCCGAAATCGGGGGCGTCGGCGCCGAACAAGGCTTCGACCAGATCATGGGCGTGGACCAAATTGGGATCGGGATGGCCGTGTCCGAAATCTTCCAACGGCACCCCGTTCATCACCGTGCCGGCCGGCGCCCCCAACGCCGTTTCCAAAATGGCGGTGGCATAGGGGCCGGTCACCGCGTGCATGGCGTCGAACTTCATGCGAAAGCCGCCGGCGAACAAAGCGCGGATGGCGGCGAAATCGAACAGACTGGCCATCAGTTCGGCGTAATCGGCCACCGGGTCGAAGACCTGCACCATCATGCCGGCAAGGTTCTGCTCGCCCAGCTGATCCAGATCGACATCACCGACTTCGGCGATGCGGTATTCGCGGATATCCTGGGTGCGGGCGAAAATCGCCTCGGTCACCGCTTCCGGGGCCGGGCCGCCGGCCGGAATATTGTACTTGATGCCGAAATCTTCGTCCGGTCCGCCGGGATTGTGGCTGGCCGACAAGATGATACCGCCGAAGGTCTGGTATTTGCGGATCACGCAAGACGCCGCCGGAGTCGAAAGAATGCCGCCCCGGCCGACCAGGGCGCGGGCATAGCCGTTGGCGGCGGCCATCTTCAAGATGACTTGAATCGCGGTGCGATTGAAGAAACGACCATCCCCGCCAACGACAATGGTCTTGCCGGTTCCGTCACCGATGGAATCGAAAATCGCCTGAACAAAGTTTTCCAGATAATGCGGCTGCTGGAAGACCCGAACCTTCTTGCGCAATCCCGAAGTCCCCGGTTTTTGCCCTTCGAACGAAGTGGTGGCGACGGTGGTGATGACAGGCATGCGGGGGCTCCCTTGGCGGCTGGTGCGTGAATGGTTGATGGCCGAACCGAACCATTGTGTCAATGAAAGGTGGCACAAATGCAACCATGTCACCAGATTTCACCCCCACATTCATAAGCCGTTCAAAAATCGGCAAAAACGTGCATCCCATATAAATAATAAGGTTGAATTCCCGACTGAATTGGTCAAGCTTATAAAACCAAAGTATGCAACGTCTGTTCGGGGTCGCCATGCGTGTCAATGAACCTGTCACCAATCATGAAATCGTCATCTCCGACGACGCGATGCTGGTCTCGCGGACCGATACCGATGGAAATATTTCCTTCGTCAATCAGGCCTTCATCGACATCAGCGGCTTCACCCGAGACGAACTCATCGGCCAGCCCCACAATATGGTCCGCCACCCACACATGCCCAAAGAAGCCTTCGCCGACCTGTGGGCGACCGTCAAGGCCGGGCGCCCCTGGGAAGGCTTGGTCAAAAACCGGTGTAAGAACGGTGACTTTTATTGGGTCCGCGCCAACGTCACCCCCTTCGTCGAAAATGGCCGGATCACCGGCTATGTTTCGATCCGCACCAAACCGACGCGGGAGCAGGTGGCGGCAACCGACGCCGTTTATGCCCGTTTTCGCAATGGCACGGCGCATGGGCTGGCCATGCGCGACGGTCGAGTGATAGAGACCGGTTTGGCCGCCCGCGGCAAGATCTTTGCCGCCAGCATCCGCGGCCGCATGGCCGGAGTTCTGACCACCATGATCGCCACCGTCGCCGTGGTCGGCGGCCTGGGCCTCGCCGGAATGAACGAGCTGAAGGACAATGTCGAAAGCCTGTACCGGGATAATACCGTGGCCTTGCTTCGGCTTGCCTCTGTCGCCGGACTGATGCAGGACAATTTTGAAAATATCCTGGCGGCCGAAATTCAGCTTTTGACCAACGTCACGTGGCAGTCCATGCCCGACCGCGCCAAGCGCATGGAAGACAATATCAGCCAGATCAATCAGAACTGGGATGCCTATGCATCCGGTGAGCACCCGGCCGACGAACACGCCTTGGCCACCGATTTCAACCAAAAGCGGGCTGATTTCATCGCCAGCGGGTTACGCCCTGCCATGGATCTGGCCCTCAAGGGGGATGCGGAAGCCTTGGGCCACTTTATCGGCGCCACCGCGCGACCGAAATTCAAGGCCGCCTCTGCCGCCCAAGAAAAGCTGATGCGCTATCAGCAGATCGACGCCCAGCACACCCACGAGACCGCCACCACCGAACTGGACCACGCGGCCATGCTGGTGATCGGCGCCCTGATCATCTCCGTCGTCTTGGCCCTTCTGCTGGGGACTTGGCTGCTGCGCTTCGTCCGCCGGCCCATGACCATCATGGAGAAGCATTTCGACGCGATCGCCCGTGGCGACTTGGCCTATGAAATTCCGCCGGCCACGGTGATGGAATTCGACGCCATGAACGCCCTGCTGCGCGCCACCAAGGCCAAGCTGGGATACGGTCGGCTGGAAACCCAGGAAACCGAGATCCAAGCCGAGCGCAAGCGTCACGACGAGATGGAACGTCTCGCCCAATCCTTGGACAACCGTGTCGCCAACATCGTCGAGTTGATCCAGATGTCGGCGGACAACTTGCTCGGCAATTCGCAAACCCTGTCGGGCAATGCCGATCAGACCATGGTGCAGGCCGACAACGTCAGCGCCCTGACCGGCCAAGTCACCGGCAATGTTCAGGCGGTATCGGCGGCGACCCATGAATTGTCGTCGTCGGTGGATGAAATCTCGCGTCAGGTCTCGCACGCCGCCGTGATTTCCCGCGACGCGGTGGAACAGGCCGGCAAGACCGATACCGTGGTGCGCGGCCTGTCGGAAGCCGCCACCCGCATCGGTGAAGTGGTCAAGCTGATCAATGACATTGCCAGCCAAACCAATCTGTTGGCGCTGAACGCGACCATCGAGGCGGCACGAGCCGGTGACGCCGGCAAAGGCTTCGCCGTGGTCGCCAACGAAGTCAAGTCGCTGGCCAATCAGACGGCCAAGGCCACCGATGAAATCGGCAGCCAAATCGCCGGCATCCAATCGGAAACCCGCATCGCGGTGGACGCCATCCGCGCCATCACCGGCACCATCGAGAACATCAACGAATTGTCATCGGCCATCTCGGCGGCGGTGGAAGAACAAGGCGCCGCCACCATGGAAATCGCCCGCAGCGTTTCTCAAGCGGCCGAAGGCACCCACCATGCGGCGGAAAACGTCTCCATCGTTGCCGGCGCGGCGGAAGAAACCAAGCTGATGGCCGATCAGGTCACCGGCGCGGCGCAAACCCTGCAACAGGTATCCCAACAATTGGCCGACGAAGTCCGCGGCTTCCTGGCTGAAATCCGGGCCGCCTAAGCATAGGCGTACTGATTATCGTCTCGGCATGAAAAATGGGGGCGTTCCGATGGAGCGCCCCCTTGATTTTTACCGAACCCCAAGAAGATCAGGGCCGGCCAATGCTGATATACTCGAAACCCGTTTCGCGCATTTCCGCCGGATCGTAAACATTGCGCAGATCGATCACCACCGGGGATTTCAGCGCCGCTTTCACCTTGGACAGGTTAAGGGCACGAAATTCATTCCATTCGGTGACCAGAACCAAACAATCGGCGCCGGCCAAGGTGTCATAGGAATCATCGCAATAGGTGATGTCCGGCAGCAACTTCTTGGCCTCTTCCATCCCTTCGGGATCGAAAGCCTTGACGATGGCGCCGGCCGCCTTGAGCGCCGGAACGATGTCCAGGGACGGGCTATCGCGCATGTCGTCGGTGTTGGGCTTGAAGGTCAGACCCAGCACGGCGATGGTCTTGCCCGACACCGAGCCGCCACAGGCGGCGACGACCTTGTCGGCCATGGCCTTCTTCCGCTTATCGTTGACATCGACCACGGTTTCGATGATGCGCAACGGCGCGCCGAAATCGCGGGCGGTCTTGACCAGGGCCAGGGTGTCCTTGGGGAAGCACGAGCCGCCGTAACCGGGACCGGGATGCAAGAACTTCTTGCCGATGCGGCCGTCCAGGCCGATGCCCTTGGCCACGTCATGGACGTTGGCGCCGACTTTTTCGCACAGATCGGCGATTTCATTGATGAAAGTGATCTTGGTCGCCAGAAAGGTATTGCCGGCATACTTGATCAGTTCCGAGGTCCGGCGCGAGGTGAAGACGATGGGCGTCTCGATCAGGTACAGCACCCGATAAAGCTGCTTCATCACCGCGCGCGCGCGGTCCGCCTCGGTGCCGATGACCACGCGATCGGGCCGCATGAAATCGTTGATGGCCGAGCCTTCCCGCAGGAATTCCGGGTTGGAGACCACGTCGAATTCAGCATCGGGCCGCCGTTTGCGGATAATCGCCTCGACCTCGTCGCCGGTGCCCACCGGCACGGTCGACTTGGTCACCACCACGGTATAGCCGGTCATGGCATCGGCGATTTCCTCGGCCGCGGCATAGACATAGGATAAATCAGCGTGACCATCGCCGCGCCGCGACGGCGTGCCGACGGCGATGAACACCGCGTCGGCATCCTTGACCGCCGCCTTAAGGTCGGTGGTAAAGGACAGCCGCCCGGCTTTCACATTGTCGGCGACCAATTCGTCCAAGCCCGGTTCGTAGATGGGCATGACGTTTTCGTGCAGCAATTCGATCTTGCGGGCGTCCTTGTCGACGCAAACCACGTCAATGCCGAATTCCGAGAAACAGGTTCCCGACACCAGCCCCACATAGCCGGTGCCGATCATGGCGATACGCATGAAGTGCGATCCTTAAGGTTAGAATTTGTACTTAGCCAGGGCTTCGCGCACGGAATCCCCGATATCCTCGCGATCAAGGGCGAAAGCGATATTGGCTTCCAACCAACCAACCTTGTCGCCGCAATCGAAGCGCTGCCCATCGAAACGCAAGCCATGGAACGGAACCATGCCGATGGTCTGGCTGATGGCGTCAGTCAGCTGAATCTCACCGCCCGCGCCTTTTTCTTTTTTGTCGAGCACGTCGAACACCGCCGGATGCAAGATATAGCGGCCAATGATCGACAGGGTCGACGGCGCCACCTCGGGCTCGGGCTTTTCCACCAGACCACGGGCCTTGGCGATGCGGCCGTTATCGTGTTCCACGTCCAAGATGCCGTAGCGCTTGGTGTGCTCACGCGGGACGTCGGTGACGGCGACCACATGGCCGCCCACTTCGGTGTGCACGGCGACCATCTGCTTCAGACAGGCGGTCTTGGCCAAGATCAGATCGTCGGGCAGCAATACGGCGAAGGGTTCATCCTCCACCAGATCGCGGGCGCACCAGACGGCATGGCCCAGGCCCAGCGGCTCGGTCTGGCGGGTATAGCTCATTTGCCCGGATTTCGGCATCCAGCTGGTCACCGCTTCGACCAGATCGAACTTTCCGCGCTCCTTGAGCGTGCGTTCCAGTTCCGGATTGTGATCGAAATGATCTTCCAGCGCGTTCTTGCCGCGCCCGGTGACAAAGATGAAATGCTCGCAACCGGCGGCGGCGGCTTCTTCGACGGCATATTGAATCAGCGGCTTGTCAACCACCGGCAACATTTCCTTGGGCATCGCCTTGGTGGCGGGCAGGAAACGGGTGCCCATGCCGCCAACGGGAAACACAGCCTTGCGAATGCGACGTGCCATGAAGAGCTCCTTGGAGATCGTTAATCCACAGTGAAAATGCGGATGGTCGATGTTTTGCCATGGCCCCGCGCCGGAAGCAACGCCGCTGAATGGTTCACGACAACAAGCGGTCGCGGGCCTGATTAAGGCGCGAGGCAATCCAGTTGGAACCGCCACGGTCGGGATGATTGGCTTCCATCAGCCGGCGATGGGCGGATTTTATGGCGGCGGTGTCGGCATTGGCGTCAACCCCCAGAACCTCGCGCGCTTCTTCCACGCTCATGCCATTGCTTGGCCGCGGCGTCGGTGGCGGCGGCGGCGGCGGCGGTGGCGCATTCTGCCGCTGACCAAGGAAGTCGCGCGCACTTTTCCAAACGGAATGCAGCTTGACCGCCCGCCCCAACCACGGCGCCAACCCGGCGCCGATGGCGGCCAGACCGGCCAGCTTGCCGGTCAGGACCAGCCAAACGCCAGCGACCACCAACGCCGCCAGGCCAAAGGCCGTCATCACCTTGGCGGCATGGCGCGGATGGACGCGTTTCAGCCAGCCGAACAACAGCCAAGCGACGACGACAAGCCCAAGGACAATGAGAAGCGGCATGATCATGTGATGAGCATTATAGGCGCGAAAAGCCGGGATCAAGCATCCCGGCAAAAATTTCCGCCTTTTCCCGGTGGGCGTTTTTTGCCCACCGGGATATCCGCGATCATCAGAACGGCAGGATCACGTCCAGCAATTGCTGGCCATAGCGGGGCTGGGTCAGGTCGGAATTGACGCCGCGGCCCCCGTAATAGATGCGGGCTTCGGCGATCTTGTCGTAGGTCACCGAATTGGACGACGAAATATCCTCGGGCCGGATGATGCCTTGGACGTTCAATTCGCGCATTTCGTAATTGACCCGGATCTCCTGCTTGCCGGAAATCACCAGATTGCCGTTGGGCAGCACCTGGGTGATGACCGCCGCCAGCTTGACGGTCAGGCTTTCGGCGCGGCCGGTGGTGCCGGCATTGGTGTTGGTGCTGGCCCCGGTGGTGCCCACCAGATTGGTCGGATCGACCGCATCGGGCAAAATCTTGTTCAGCGAATTCTCGAAGCCCAACAGACCGGTGATGCCGGCATCCTCGGACGAAGCCCGCGACCGCGTCAGGGTCGAGTTGAAGCTGGCCCCTTCGTTGCTCAGCGCCACCGCCACGGTCAGGATATCGCCGATTTCCTTGGCCCGCTGGTCCTTGAAGAACGCGCGCGAGCCCGGACGCCACAACGAATTCGCGTTTTGCGGCGGCGCCACCGGCTGCGGCATCGGCATGGCCACCGGTTGATAGCCGGCTCTTTGTGTCGGGTCCTCGATCTTGGAAACGGTGGGGCCAGAGCCGACTTCCGACAGCCGCGACAGCGCGTTGCAGGCGGACAGGGATCCCACGGCCAAAGCGATTACGGTGGTGCGGAGAAGGATGCGGGAAATCATGGGACGCTCCTGTCAGCGGATTAGTTGGACAGCAGGCGGGGGCCGCCAGGGGTCACCGAAACCAGGCCGGGGCCCTCGATGACGGCTTCCACCGTGCGCTTGGATTGCAGATTGGTGATACGAATGACGTCACCCTTGCCGCCCGCTTCCTGGGCCTTGCCCTGGGTGGTCAGCGACATGAACGGCGTGCGCAGGGCCACGGTCACCAAGGCGTTGCGATCGACCAGCACCGGACGGCGCAACTCGTTGGTGCGCAAGGGGGTTTCAGCCCGGACCGGATTGCGGGGTTCCTGGCCGATGATCTGGTCGGCATCGACAATGATGTCGCGACGCGCCACGTCGGCGCGGATTTCAATCCACTTGATGTCGCTTTCCGCGATCACGTCGCCCCGATTCATGGCCCGCGACAACACCGGCACCCGGGCGACCTGGAACACTCGGCCGTTGACCCGCTGGCGCACCGCATTGGGCGAATCGGCGGGCACTTCAATGGTGGCGGCGAAACGATTGTTGCGCACATCCAGCACCACATCGCGCACGGCGATCATGTTCGAGCCTTCGGCCGGCACCGTGATATTCAGCGCCGAGCGGTTGGAAACTTCCATGTCGAAGGCGCCGGTCAGCCCTTCCATCGCCAGGGCGTCGCGCAATTCCACCTCGATCAGGCGAACATCAACCATCTGGCCAGCGCGTTCGATGACGATGCGGTCAAAGGCCGAGGCCGGCTGCCAGTCGATGGCGTTAGCCTGGGCAACGGCAGCCAGCCAACGGGCATCGGCGACGATGCGCTTGCCCAATTGCGGCGCTCCGGCCAGGACCACGTCGGCCTTGGCCCCCAGGTTCTCCCACAGATCGCCCAATTTGACCACGTCGCCCTGGACCGAGGCATTGGCCTTGAGGGTGACCGGCAGATCAGCGGCCCAAACCTGGGCGGCCGAAGCGGCGAGGATTAGCACGGTGGCGAAGAAGCGCTTCATCATACGCCTCACTTGAGCTGGTTGATGGTGGACATCATTTCATCCGAGGTCTGAATGACCTTCGAATTCATTTCATAGGCGCGCTGGGCGCTGATCAGGTTGGTGACTTCGGCCACCACGTTGACGTTCGAGGTTTCCAGATACCCCTGCAACAGCGTGCCATAGCCGGGCGAACCGGGATTGCCGGTCAGCACGCCGCCCGAAGCCGGGGTTTCCATGAACAAATTGTCGCCACGGGCTTCCAGACCGGCTTCGTTGGCGAAATTGGCCAATTGCAGCTGGCCGACGATGCTTTGGTCGATGGAGCCGTCGGTCTTGACCATCACCTGACCCGAAGCGTTGATGGACACGCCCACCGCGTTGGACGGCACGGTGATGCCGGGTAGAACGGTATAGCCTTCGTGGGTGACGATCTGGCCTTGGTCGGACAATTGGAACGAACCGTCACGGGTATAGGCGGTCTCGCCCGAGGGCAACTGGATGCGGAAATAGCCCTTGCCCTGGACGGCCACGTCCAAGGTGTTGTCGGTGGATTGCACCGATCCCTGCTCGGTGATGCGATACACCGCCGTGGTCTTCACGCCCAGGCCCAATTGCACGCCGGTCGGCACGATGGTGCCGGCATCGGACGACGCGGCGCCGACGCGGCGCAGGTTCTGGTACAAAAGATCGCTGAATTCCGGCCGCCGCTTGGTATAGGCGGTGGTGTTCATGTTGGCGATGTTGTTCGAAATGACTTCGACGTTGGTCTGTTGGGCCAGCATGCCCGTGGCGGCGATATTGAGCGAACGCATCTCTCTTACTCCTCAAACGGGCATTAATTACGGGAAACGAAGACGTCCATCGCCTTCATCTGCCGTTCGTGTTCTTTTTCCAACATGTTCTGCAACGATTGATACTGGCGCAGAACCTCGGTCATCTTGGTGATTTCAAGCACCGGCTGAACGTTGGACTCCTCCATCATCCCCTGGATGATGCTGGGTCGGGCGACGACTTCCGGGTCTTGGGTGGTCTCGTACAGGCTGTCACCGATCTTGCGCATGTCTTGATCATTGGCGAAGCGCACCACCTTGAGCTTGGCGACGATGCCGTTCTCGGTCGAGACCGAACCGTCGGGGGTAATGGTGATATTGGCCTCGTTCGGGGCCAAAATGATCGGGTTGTCGCCGGAATCCATCACCGCCTGGCCCTGGGAATTGACCAGCATGCCGCCTTCGTCGAGACGGAAATGGCCGTTGCGGGTGTAGCGCATGCCGGCTTCGGTCTCGATCTGGAAGAAACCGTCATTGTGCAAGGACAGGTCCAGCGGATTGTCGGTCTTGGTGAAGGCGCCTTCGCGGGTATCGCGCAGCAAGCCAACGTCTTGGACATAGGACAACTTGGTGCCTTTGGCCCGATCGCTGGAACGGGTGTCCATCAGGTATTCGCGAAACATCATCTGCTCGCTTTTGTACGCCGGCGTATTGGCATTGGCCATGTTGCCGGCGATGACGTCGAGCTGACGCCACAGGGCGTTCTGACGTGATAGCGCGATGTATGATGTGTTTTCCATGATCGAATACCTGTCGAGAAAACGTTCGGCAATCCATCTTGCACAGCCCATGCCAACTGCGGATATCGGCGGATTTCCGCCATTCTTGTTTTTTCTCGCCGGTTCACGGGCAGCCCCTGCCGGGCAGATATTGCCGCTTGGCCCGGCTCTGGCTATGGTCCGGGGTGCGGCTGGGCCTGGGGGCAACGTTCTGTTAACCCCGCAAGGCGTAGTTTAGAGGTCCGGGTGTGCGGCCGACCGCGAACGCATGCGTGGACACATTTACCGTCAGGCGGGGAAAAATGGCCGAAGACCTGGAAGAAGATTTCGACGAAGGCGAAGGTCTAGAGGACCTGCCGCCATCGGGATCGAAAAAGTCTCCCATCAAAAAAATTCTGCTGATCGTGCTGCCCATCTTGCTGCTGCTGGGTGCGGGCGCCGGTCTGTTCTTCTCGGGCGTGCTCGACGGCCTGATGGGCAAGGGCGAACACAAAGAGGAAGCCGCGCACGAAGCGCCAAGGGCCGACGGCCCCAAGACGGTGGGACCGGCGGTGTTCTACAACTTGCCGGAAATGCTGGTGAACCTGCAAAGCAATGGTCGCAAGCAGTCATTTCTGAAGATTTTGGTGGCGCTTGAGCTGGAAAGTCCGCTGGATGAACCCAAGGTGGTGCAGGTTCTGCCGCGCATCGTCGATGCGTTCCAGGTCTACCTGCGCGAATTGCGGGTCGAGGATCTGCAAGGCGCCGCCGGCATGCACCTTCTGCGCGAGGAATTGCTGACCCGGGTACAAGCGGCGGTCAAGCCGGTCAAGGTCAATGATGTGTTGTTCCGCGAGATGCTGGTCCAATAGGCGAACCACATGGCGATGGATGAAGACGGCGGCGAAAACCGCACGACGGACGACGAAGAAGCCCTGATGAAGGAATGGGCTGCCATGGCCGGTGACGACACCGGCGATGGCGGCGGCGAGGGCGGAGGCGAGTCCGATGCCATGGCGGCCGAATGGGAAGCCATGCTGGGCGGCGACGACGACGGCGGCGGCGGCGGCGACGACACCCCCAAGGATTCCACCCGCGTCCTCAATCAGGACGAAATCGATTCGCTGCTGGGCTTCGACGACGACCAGGGGCACGGCGACGACAAGTCGGGTATCCAGGCGATCCTCAATTCCGCCCTGGTGTCCTACGAACGCCTTCCCATGCTGGAGGTGGTGTTCGACCGTCTGGTCCGCATGATGTCGACCTCCATGCGTAACTTCACCTCGGACAACGTGGAAGTTTCGCTCGACAACATCTTGAGCTTGCGCTTCGGCGATTACCTGAACTCGATCCCGCTGCCGGCCATGCTGGCGGTGTTCAAGGCCGAGGAATGGGACAATTACGGCCTGCTGACCGTCGATTCATCCTTGATCTATTCCATCGTCGATGTGTTGCTGGGCGGACGGCGCGGCACCGCGGCCATGCGGATCGAAGGTCGCCCCTATACCACCATCGAACGCAATCTGGTCGAACGCATGGTCCATGTGGTGCTGTCCGATCTTTCGGCCGCCTTTGACCCGCTGTCGCCGGTGACCTTCCGTTTCGACCGCCTGGAAACCAACCCGCGTTTCGCCACCATCTCGCGTCCCAGCAACGCCGCCATCGTCGCCAAGCTGCGCATCGACATGGAAGATCGCGGCGGCCGCCTGGAATTGCTGCTGCCCTACGCCACCTTGGAACCTGTCCGCGAGCTGTTGCTCCAGATGTTCATGGGTGAAAAATTCGGCCGTGACTCGATTTGGGAAACCCACTTGGCGGAAGAATTGTGGCTGACCGAAGTACAAATGGAAGCGGTGCTGGACGAGCAGGTCATGGGACTGCGGGAAGTCCTGGCCTGGAAGGTCGGCTCGAAGATCATGCTCAATGCTCAACCCAATTCGCCCATCGACCTGCGTTGCGGCGACGTTTCCATGTTTCGGGGGCGCATGGGCCGCAAGGGTCAACATATCGCCATCCGCGTCGACGACAAGCTTAAGGGTTAGGGCCATGCTGGATTGGAAGATCATTCTTGATCTGTTGGTCTCGGTCTTGCTGGTGGCCACCATCGGCTATGCGGTCATGCTGAACCAGCGGCTGACCCAGTTGCGCCGCAATCGCGACGACCTGGCCAAGATCATCGTCAGCTTCAACGAAGCCACCGTGCGGGCCGAATCCTCGATCCCGAAACTGCGCAAGGCCGCCGACGATGCCGGCCAGTCGCTGCAAGACCGGGTGGAAAAGGCGCAAAGCCTGCGCGACGACCTCGCCTTCATGATCGAACGCGCCGACACCATGGCCAACCGCCTGGAAAACGCCGTCCGTTCAGCCCGGACCGAAGTCAAGGGCGGTCCGGCCCCGGCGCCGCCGCCGGCCCCGCGCGCTCAGACCGGTGGCGCGGCTTCGGCGACAAGCGGCCCGGCCTCGGGCGGGGGCTTCGGTCATTCCTCGGCCCGTGCGGCCACCATGGCCGCCGCCGCCGCCGCCAGTGAACAAGACGCCGACGAACGCTCGGAAGCCGAGCGCGAATTGTTGCGCGCCCTGCAATCCATGAGGTGATCCATCATGGCCCGCGCAGCCCCACAAAAACCACCCCGCACCCCCTTCATCCGCCTGCTGCCCGTGCTGATCGCGGTGGCGGCGCTGATGCTGTCCGTCCGCGTCATCGACATCCGCAAAGGTTTCCTTGACCTGTCCAGCGTCCGCCTTGCCGGCGAGCTGCAGGCCCAACAGCCGCCGCCGGTGGCCGCCCCCCAGCCGACTGCGCCCAATGCCGCCACGCCCCCCGGCCCGGCTCCGGCCCAATCCCCCCGGCCCGAGCAACAGGCCTCGGTGCCGTCGGATACCGGCGCTTTCAGCCCGACGGAACTGGATGTGTTGCAGAAACTCCAGGAACGCCGGGGCACCTTGGACGCCCGTGAACGCGACATCGAACGGCGCGAATCGCTGCAAAAAGCAGCCGAGAACCAAATCGAACGCAAAATAACCGAAATGAAAACGCTGCAAAGCACCATCGAGGGTTTGCTGCGTCAGTATAATGATCAGGAAGATTCAAAAATGCGTTCCCTGGTCAAGATTTATGAAAACATGAAACCAAAGGATGCCGCGAAAATTTTCGAGCAGTTGGAAATGGCCATCATGCTCGAAGTGGTCGAGCGGATGAAAGAACAGAAAGTTGCGCCAATTCTGGCGGAAATGGATCCCACCAAGGCCAGAAACCTCACATCCGAGCTGGCGCAGCGTCGTCAAATGCCGGCGCCAAAACCGGCAAACGGTGGATAAGTGTTCGTTTATTGGTGAAACGGGTGAAAAATGCCTTGCGTGACCCCGCTTCCCTATCTTAACTAGGCAAACTCGCGCCGGCGGGTCTATTGGATTTGGCGGCTAGTGCTTCGAAGGAGCTTTTTGGATGGCTGTCGACAAGAATATGAATGTGCTCATCGTCGACGATTACAAGACGATGCTGCGAATCATCCGCAACCTATTGAAGCAGCTTGGCTTCAACAATGTGGACGAGGCCACCGATGGCTCCATGGCGCTTCAGATGCTGCGCGTGGGCAATTATGGCCTGATCATTTCTGACTGGAACATGGAACCGATGACCGGTTTGCAGTTGCTGCGTGAAGTGCGCGCCGACGCCAAGCTGAAATCCATCCCCTTCATCATGGTCACGGCCGAATCGAAGTCGGAAAACGTCATCGCCGCCAAGGAAGCCGGCGTTTCCAACTACATCGTCAAGCCGTTCAACGCCGAAACGCTGAAGACCAAGATGTCTTCCGTTCTCGGCGATTTCGCCTAAGCGGCTTAGGGGGGAACCATGGCGGTGAAAGGCGTGGACCGCGACCTGGAATTGCGTCTCGACGCCATTCGCCGCGAACATGGGGATACCGTTGGCGTGGAAAAGATCGCCGAAGTGGTGCGGGCGATGCTCGACACCATGACCGGCGATATTGACGGCGGCGATCTTAAGCTGTTCCGCGAAGTGGAATCGCTGGCCGATTACATCCATGCCGCCAAGGCCGAGATCGCGGCCTTGCGCCCCGGCGAAATCAAGAACGAATTCATCGCCTCGGCCACCGACGAGTTGGACGCCATTGTCGGCGCCACCGAAGCGGCGACCAATGAGATCATGGATTCGGCGGAACATCTTGAATCCCTGGCGCCGATGATGGATGCCGAAGTGGCGGAACGGCTGACCGAGATCACCACCCGGATCTTCGAGGCCTGCACCTTCCAAGACATCACCGGCCAGCGCATCACCAAGGTGGTGCGCATGCTCAAGGAAATCGAGACCCGCGTGGAAAGCTTGGTCAAGGCGTTCGGCGGCGAGATCGAAGCCAGCGCCCCCCGCCAGGAAAAAGCGCCGGTCACCGACGAAGATTTGTTGAACGGCCCGCAGCTTCCATCCGGCGCCGCAGATCAGGCCGAGATCGACAGGCTGCTGGCGAGCTTCGACTGACCTTCATGACGGCTTTCGGCCAAGCTGGAAAATGGGGGCGGGCAACGTTACCCATGGCCGCTTCGGCCGCACGGATCGCCATGCTGTCGTTTTTACGTTCCTTCGCGCTGTTATTGCTGATGACCCTACTGCTGGGCGGCGGGTCCCTGTCCGCCTGGGCGCAGACCAGTCCGCGCGGGGCCGAACACGAAACCTTTGGCCGCATGGTGTTCGATTGGAACGGGCCGGTGCAATGGTCGGCCGACGTCAGCGCCGACAACAAGCTGGCCGTGCGCTTCGACAAGCCGCTGTCTGGCGATCCCAAGACATTGCTGAAAGCGCTGCCCAAATACCTTAAGACCGCCACCTTGGCCGCCGACCGCCGCAGCGTCAGCTTCGATCTCGCTCGACCGGTGCAGCTAAAGACCTTCCAGTTGGGCAACGCGACGGTCATCGACATGACGGACGCCAAGCCGGCAGAGACCAAGGCCGCCGAGACAAAAGCCGCCGAAACAAAAGCCACCGGGGCGGCGAAACCGTCCCTGCCGGTCACCGATTTGATGGTGCGCGGCGGCGAACACACCGGCTTTAACCGTCTGGTCTTCGATTGGCCGAAAACCGTCGGCTATACCGTCGCATCGACCGAAGGCAGCGCCACCATCGCCTTTGACCGTCCGGCCAAGGTCAACACCACGGCTTTGGCCGCGGCGTTGCCTGCCGATGTTCGGGTCTCCGAGATCAAGCCCCAAGACAATGGCACCGCCATCGTCCTGGCCCTGCCGGCCGGCATGCGGCTGCGTCACTTCACCAGTGGCCCCAAGGTCGCCGTCGATCTGGTTCGCGCCGCCGGAACCGAACCGCCCGCCCGCAGCGATGGCGCGCCGCCGCCGCCGCTGGCCCCGGCCATGGGCACATCGGAACCCTTGCCGACGCCCGCCCCCGCCCCTGACTCCCCCTCCGCCCCCATCAAGGCGGAACCCCCGGCGCCAATGCCGTCCTCCCCGGCCGCACCGACACTCTCCCCGCCGCCACTGGTTCGGCCAGAACCCACCGCCGCCGAGCCGCCGCCGCCGCCGCCCAAACCGGTGGCCCTGGTCAGTCTGGGGGTGCCTTTCGATCAGCCGACCGGCGCCGCAATCTTCCGCCGCGCCGGCTGGCTGTGGCTCGTCTTCGACCGCAAAACCGAAGTCGATACCAAATTGCTGCGCCGGACCGGCGGCGACGTGGTCACCCAGGTGGAACAGGTTCCCGGCCTGAAAACCGGCACGGCCCTGCGCTTGCTGACCCGCACCGGCTATAATCCGTCGGTACGCAAGGAAGGCAGCTTGTGGGTGTTCGACATGGCCGAACAGCCGTTGACGCCCAAGGCCACCTTGCCGGTGAACCGGCAATTCGATTTCGAGGATCGCGGCCGCCTGTTGATCCCAGTGGCCGACGCCCCGGCAAAGCCCATCATCTTCCGCGATCCGGAAGTCGGTGATCAAATTCAGGTCATGCCGGTCCCGGCCATCGGCGCCGGCATCCGCGACCATCTGGTGATCCCTGGGGCTGAATTGCTGCCCACCGGTCAAGGCATCGCCTTGCTGCCGCTTGCCGATGGCGTCCGCCTTGACGCCGACCGCAATGGCGTCGAAGTCTCCATGCCCGGCGGTCTCTACCTGTCGCGCGACCTGCCCGCGCCGGGCAGCGCCCCGGGCGCCGGATCCGAGGGCGAGGGCGCCCTGATTTCGCCCGGCGGTCCGGTGGACCTTAGCCGCTGGATGCGCGGCGGCACCGATAAATTCGTGCCGGAACATCAAAAATTGATGAACCGCATGGCCTATATCCGTCCCGAGGAAAAGAACGGCCAGCGTCTGGAAGTGGCGCGGCATTATCTGGCCAACGGCATGGCGGCCGAAGCCTTGGGGGTTTTACGGCTGATCGCCCAGACCGATCCGACCATGGTCGACACCGCCAATTTCGCCGGCGTGCACGGCGTCGCCCAATACATGATGGGCCATTATCCCGAGGCCGAGCGCGACCTCTCCAACCCGGCCCTGGCCAAGGACCCGCAGGCGCAATTATGGCTGGCCGCCGCCCGGTCGAAACAATCGGACCAACCCTCCAAACAGGCTTTGCTGCTGCGTCTGGCGCCCGAGGACATGAAGGGGTTGCACGCCCGCCTGCGCATGGCGCTGGGGACCGAGGCGGTGCGCTCGACCGCGGCGGCCGGCGATTCCAAGGGCGCCAACCGGATCATCGAGGCCATGGCCGGCCCCGGCCTGTCGCCGCGTGACCTCGGCACCATCAGCCACATGCAGGGCATCGCCGCCCAGGCGGGCAAGCAATGGGATCAAGCCATCGCCAAATACCAAGAAGCCGAGGATTCCCAAAGCCGCCCGGATCGGGCCTATGCCGCCCGCGCCCGCATCGAGTTGCAGCTCAAGCGCGGCCTGATTTCCACCGGCGAGGCCATCCATCAGTTGGAAAAATTGCGCTTTGCCTGGCGCGGCGAGGATTTCGAGTACCAATTACTCAAGCGTCTGGGGGAATTGCTGGTCACCGATGGCCGCTATGCCGAGGCGCTGCGGATGATGCGTTCGGTGGTCGGCAACTTCCCCGAACATCCCGATGTCGCCACCGTCCAGCAAGCCATGTCCGACACCTTCGAAAAATTGTTCCTGGGCGGATTGGCCGACACTCTGTCCCCGGTCGCCGCCATCGGCCTGTATGACGAATTTCAGGACCTGACGCCGTCGGGAACCAAGGGCGACGAGATGATCCGCAAGCTGGCCGACCGGTTGGCCGCCGTCGATCTGCTGGACCGTTCGGCCGAATTGCTGCGCCATCAGGTGCGTTTCCGCCTCAGCGGGGTGGAAAAGGCCCGCGTCGGCGCCCGCCTTGCCTTCCTGCAATTGTCCGACCGCAAACCCGGCCCGGCGCTGGAAGCCCTTGACACCAGCGAGGTGCCCGACCAGCCGGCCGAACTTTACGACCAGCGCCGCTATATGCGAGTCCGCGCCCTCGCCGATCTTGGCCGCTCGGCCGAAGCCTTGGCCCTGATCCTCAACGACAATTCCGAACGGGCCAAGGAATTGCGGGCGGAAATCTTCCAGGAACAAAAGCGTTGGCCGGAAGTGGTCACCGCCCTTGAACAAATGGTCGAACCCCCCTTCGGTAATCTGCCGATCGAGCCAAAGATGGCGCGACGGCTGATTGATCTGGCCACCGCCATGATCCTGGCCCGCGACGAACGCGGTCTCGCCCGGCTGCGCCGCACCTTCGGCCCCAAGATGGCCAAGACCGATTTCCGCGAAGCCTTCGCCCTGCTGACCGCCGAACCCGAGCGCGGGATCATCGATCCGGCCTCGGTCGCCGACAAGATCAAGCAGGTGCAAAGCTATCAAAGCTTCATGGCCGATTGGACCAAGCGCATGCAAAGCCAGGGCTTATCGTCGATCAACTAAAGCGTTTTCCGATCCGTTGGGATCAGCTTGGAAAGCACGACGAGCCCCCCCCCTCAAGCATCTCAGCGCCAAAACGGCTTGCGGCTTTCCTGTTCGGCCTGACAGCGGGTCAGACCGATATCATCCAATTGATGCGCCGTCATAGCGCGTAATCGCGTCCGCTGCTGGCAGCGCTGCGGCCAGATCACCAGCACCAGCCATCCCCATCGCCACAGTAAGGCAGGCACCCCTGATCGCGGCGGGAAAGGCGGTATGGCGGCCATGGACATCTCTCTCGGTCCGATATCGACGAGAAGCCTTCTTATCGCACTTCCGCGCCGCGATGTTTCGGCGCCGGCCGAACCATGCCCGGCTGACGCCAGCGACACCGGCTGTTATCTTCTGCGCATGCCCAATATCGCCTCGGCCAACGCTATCGCCGAAATCGCCGCCCTGATCGGCGACGCCGCCCGCACCAATATGCTGTCCGCCTTGATGGGCGGACAGGCCCTGACGGCGGGCGAGTTGGCCGGCCACGCCAGTGTGACGGCGCAGACCGCCAGCGGCCACCTCGCCAAGATGCTGGCGGCCGGACTGCTCGCCCTGGAAAAGCAAGGCCGACACCGTTATTACCGATTGGCTTCCCCCGAAATCGCCCAGGCCCTGCAAGCCCTCATGGTCGTCGCCGCCTCCAGCCCCCGGCGTCACCACCCCATCGGCCCGCGCGATCAGGCATTGCGCCTCGCCCGCACCTGCTACGACCATCTGGCCGGACGGTTGGCGATCGCCATCACCGATTCACTTTACGCCGGCGGGCATGTCGTGCTGAACGACGGCGCCGCCCTGATCACCGCCAGCGGCACACGTTTCTTCGCCGAATTCGGAATCGAGCTCGGAACCGACACGTCGTCCCGCCGCGCCCTGTGCCGAACCTGTCTGGACTGGAGCGAACGCCGGCCGCATCTCGCCGGCCGCCTGGGGGCCGGCCTATTGTTGCGACTGCTGGAACTGGGCTGGATCACCCGGATCGCCGGGACTCGGGCATTGGAAATCAGCCGGGCTGGAACCATCGGCCTAAGCACGGCCTTCCACCTGCCCGATGGATGGCAAATCCCTCCCTCTCCTTAAAACCATATCCCGCTGATCGGGACCGATCAGCGGGATATGATCAACGTCCTTTTCTCGACGCTCCGCCGACCGATAGCGTCATTCTCGGGGTTTTTCCTTGCATCGCACGCCCCTTTGGGGGATAACCCGCCCCTTGTCCATCTACTGGTTTGGAGGGGAGCAATGGCTCAGGCTCTTGCCCGACTGGGGATGAACTCGGCGGTCGATCCGAGGAATACCCAAGACAGCACCGTCGTTGACATCAAGCCCGAGGCCAAGTCATGGCCCGAGGCTGACAACGGCAAGGATTATTACGTGTCGCGCAATGGCGTCAAATTTGCCGGCACGCATCTGTTGATCGACCTGTGGGGCGCCAGCAAGCTTGATGATATCGAGCTGGTGGAACAGGCTTTGCGCCGTTGCGCCATCGAAGGTGGCGCCACTATTTTGCATTGCCATCTGCATCACTTTCAGCCCAACGGCGGCATTTCCGGCGTTCTGGTGCTGGCGGAAAGCCATATTTCCATCCATTCATGGCCGGAACGCGGCTATGCGGCGCTGGATATCTTCATGTGCGGCGAGTGCGACCCTTACAAGGCCGTTCCGATCCTCAAAGAAGCCTTTTCCCCCGATTACGTCACCTTGGCGGAAAACAAGCGGGGCCTGACGCCGTGAATGAGGAATGGTTCCGCGAGGAATTGTATCCCCATTGGCGCCAAAGCTTCCAGATCACCCGGGAGCTTTACCGCGCCAATGACGGCTTGCAGGACATCGTCTTGTTCGAAACCCCCGGCTTCGGCCGGGTGTTGACCCTGGACGGGGTGATCCAAGTCACCACCGGCGATGAATTCGTTTATCACGAGATGTTGGCCCATGTGCCGATCTACGCCCATGGCGCGGTCAAATCCGCCTGTGTCGTCGGTGGCGGCGATGGCGGCATGCTGCGGGAAATCCTTAAGCATGCCAGCGTCGAGCAGGTGGTTCTGGTCGAAATCGACGCCGCCGTGGTCGAATTCTGCCGCCAACACATGCCGACCGTCTCGGCCGGCGCCTTCGATGATCCGCGTACCGAGATCGTGATCGCCGACGGCTTGAAATACATGGCCGAAACCACCCGCAGATTCGATCTGATCGTCATCGATTCCACCGATCCCATCGGCCCCGGCGGCGTCTTGTTCACCGAGCAATTCTATAAGGATTGCGCCCGCTGCCTGACCGCCGAAGGCATCGTCGTCAACCAGAACGGCGTCCCCTTCCTGCAAGGCGAGGAAGTGACCGACACCTATCTGCGACGCCGCCCCCATTACGCCGATGTCGGTTTTTACATGGCCGCTGTACCCACTTATGTCGGTGGCCTGATGGCCTTGGGCTGGGCCTCGGCCAGTTCGCGCCCTCGCGGGGAAACCGTGGAAACTATCGCCGCCCGCTTTCAGGCGGCACCCGTGACGACCCGCTATTACACCCCAGAGATTCACAAAGCCGCCTTTGCTCTGCCCCAATACGTCCAGGCGCTGATCCCGCGGGATTAGCGCGTTCGCCGACCTCGCCGGGCCATTGCTTGCAAGAACACGCGCCGATGGCCCCGCATCGGCTGTGATGCCCGCGCCACGCCGCGGGGAGATCGCTTGCTGGAAAGCTTGCCCAGGATTTCACGCTTCCCCTCTCGCGCAATGTTCCTGTCGCCCTTGACGCCCGCGCGCCCGATCCCCAATTGTCTTTACGATAGAGGTCTATTGATTTAAGAATAAGACTTCGCCACTTTTTCCACCATAAAGTGCCGAACTCATCGGGAGGTCTGATGCTCTCCGCCCCTGGTTCATCGACCGTCTTGGGTCCCCCTCCCTGCGTCCGCCCCCTTGGCAGGCACGGCCGGCTTCGGCCTTAGCGACGCACATGGAGAGACTAACCTCGACGAACGCCGAAATGCATGGCCGAAAAGCGGGGATGGTCGATGGCATGGGGTCGAAGGGACTGCACCCCCTGAAACTTTTCCTGCCTCTGGCGACCTTGATCATCGCGGTGGCTCTTTTCATCAGCTCTGTGCTGATTGGCAGCGATCTGGACCGGATCGCGACCCAACGCGCCAACCTTGTCCGTTCCGGCATGGTCAAGTTGGGCGATACTCTCAGAGTGCCGCTACACCATCTGCTGTCATTGCCGAATGAACGGCAAGTCCGCGCCGCCATCGAGATGCCAACCCCCACGACCTTGGCCGGCATGGCCGAGGGACTTTTGACGTTACTGCAACGCAATCCCCAATACGATCAGGCCCGCTGGCTTGATGAACGCGGGCAGGAACGGGTCAGGATTGAACGTGGAGCATACGGCGGCGCGCCGGTGGTCGTGCCCGCGACCAAGCTACAAAACAAAGCCGACCGGACCTATTTCACCAAAACCGCCGAGCAGGATATCGGCACCGTCTATACGTCCGAATTCGACCTGAATGTCGAGAACGGCAAAATCGAGGTCCCATTTAAACCGGCCCTGCGCATCGCCACCCCGGTTGCCGATCGCACCGGCACCCGGCGCGGCATCATCATCGTCAACATCCTGGGCCAGCCGGCGTTGGATGCGTTCAACCGTGTGGTCAATGCCGACGACAACCATGTCATGCTGCTCAACCAAGGGGGGTACTGGCTCTCCAGCCCGGATGCCGGGGATTCGTGGGGCTTCATGTTCGGGCGAACCGAAACCTTTGCCACACGCTATCCCGAAATCTGGAAGCGCATAACCCAAGCTGAAACCGGGCAAATCCTTGATGCCAGCGGCTTGTGGAATTGGCAGACGGTCACGGCGGAAACCGCCGGAAGAGCGGGGGCGAACCGGCAAGATGAACCCTATTGGCGGGTGGTGTCGCACCTGCCGGCGGATAAAATCACCGCGGTCATTCTCGGGACCGCCGTCGTCGCCGCATCAATCACCCTATCGCTGCTGATCATCGTCGGCATCATGAGCTGGCAATTGGCCGCCCGCTCGAGATTGCGGCTCGAAGCCCTGGAGGCCCGCGCCAAAGCCGAAGCCGAAGCCGAAGAGCGCCAGCGTAAATTGGTCGAACTCGAGCGCGCCCAACGCGTTAGCGCAACACTCAACGCCATCGTGGATTCTTCGGAAGACGCGGTCATCAGCAAAACCCTGGACGGCGTCATTACCAGTTGGAACCCCGGAGCCGAACGATTATTCGGATTTGCCGCCGACGAAGCCATCGGCCGGGCGATGACCATACTGTTTCCACGCGACATGGAGCACGAGGAACGACAGATCCTGGAGCGCCTGGCCAAGGGCGAAGCCGTCAGTCATTTTGAAACCGTTCGCCGCCATAAGGACGGCCATCTCATTCCGGTTTCAGTAACCATTTCACCCATCCGCGACGCCGAAGGCCGCGTCGTCGGCGCGTCAAAAATCGCCCGCGACATCAGCGAAGCCAAGAAAATCCAGGCTGAACTGGAACGACACCGCGCCCACCTCGAATCCCTGGTCGATCAGCGCACCGCGCAATTATCGCAAACCAACGACCTTCTTTGCCTCCGCGACAAGTTCATCACCACCGTCACGGACAATCTTCCCGGCATGGTCGGCTACTGGGATCGGGATTTGCGCTGCCGCTTCGCCAATCGAGCCTATGTCGAGTGGTTCGGCAAACCTTCCCAACAGATCCTCGGCAGGTCAATGCACGAGCTGTTGGGGGAAGCTTTCTGCCAAGAAAGCCAGCCCCTTATTACCGCGGTGCTGGCCGGCGAAACCCAACAATTCGAAAGAAGCGTCACCACCGCCTCCGGTGCGAGCCACTTTGTCCTCGCCTATTACATTCCTGATTTCGACGGCGATTCGGTGATCGGCTTTTTCGTTCTGGTCACCAATGTGACGCCGATCAAGCAGGCCGAGGTCGAACTGCGCACGGCCAACGAAAAACTTAGCGCCGCCTATGCCGAGACCAAGGCGGCCGATCTCGCCAAAAGCCAATTCCTCGCCAATATGAGCCACGAGATCCGCACGCCGATGAACGCCATTCTTGGCTTCGCCGAAGTGTTGCGCCAAGACAGCGAGATTTCGCCCAAAAGCGCCCGTTACGTTCAAACCATTTTGCATTCCGCCCAAGCTTTGCTGGCGATCATCAACGATATTCTTGATGTTTCGAAGCTGGAGAGCGGCAAGTTCGCGCTTGAGGTCGTGAGCTTCCACCTGCCCAACGCCTTGGCCGATGTCTTGAATTTGGTGGAACAGCGGGCGGCGGAAAACAGTTTGCAGATCGTCATGGAATACGATGTCGGCTTGCCTGTCCGGGTCATGGGCGATCCGACCCGACTGCGCCAAGTGATCCTCAATTTAGTCGGCAACGCCATCAAATTTACCCCAAAGGGGGGGGTCCACATCACCATCCAGGCCGCAGAACAGCCGGAAATGATGCATTTCTGCGTCACCGACACCGGCATTGGCATGACCGCCGAACAGCTGAGCAAGGTCTTTCAACCGTTTTCCCAAGCCGATGCCAGCACCACCCGCCGCTTTGGCGGAACCGGCCTGGGCACGACGATCTCCAAGCAGATCGTCGAGATGATGCAAGGACGGATATGGGCCGAGAGCGAATACGGCAAGGGGGCCGCCTTTCATTTCACCGCTCATCTGCCGGCAGCCCCCGAAGGCATGAAATGCTTGTACGAAGACGGCGGCGCCTCGACCGTCGGCTACGTCTCCCCCCGGCTTTTCAAGGTCTTGCTGGCCGAAGATATCGAGGTCAACGCCACCTTGGCCATGCTCCGCCTGCGGGAACAAGGCCACCAGGTCGATTGGGTCAAGACCGGACGAGAAGCTGTCGCCGCCTATGAAGCGGACAGTTACGACCTTGTGCTCATGGATGTGATGATGCCGGACATGGATGGATTAGAGGCAACGCGGCGGATACGGGCGCTGGAAGCGCAAGGGGGGCCCCCCATTTCCATCCTTGCCCTGACCGCCAGCGTCATGCGCGAAGACAACGAAAAGTGCATCGCCGCCGGAATGGACGGCATCGAAGCCAAGCCCATTGATTTCGGCCGCCTGTTCGCGACCATCGAACAGACCGTCCCCAAGGGGGTGGGCCAGCCCTGCACGGTTCTGAGAAGTGAATTCATCGCGCCGACGCAAGCTCTCGATTTCAGCGGGCTCGACGGCGTCGCCGATCTGGAAAAGGCGCTCCTGAACTGGCGCATCCCCGAGGCCTATGCCAAGGCCCTGATATCCTTTGCCGGGGAACACGGCGATAGCGTCGCGGCGATAGAGCGCCTGCTTTTTGACACCCCCGACAGCGCGGAACCGGCCCGCGCCCTGCTTCACGCCTTGAAAGGGGTCGCCGGCAACCTTGCCCTGAACAAAATCGCCGATCTCGCCGCCAGTATCGATTCCGATCTCAAGGCCAAGAACCGCGCCAAGGCCGCAATGACGCTTCCCGCCTTGCAAGCCGCCCTGCGCCAAGCGGTCGATGCCATTGCCAACCTCGCCCGGCAAGACGGCGAAAGCAACCATGCGCCAGACAGCGCAACCGCCGAGGCCGTGCGGCAGCTGTTGTTGGATTTGCTGGTGGCGTTGGAAAGCCTTGACCCCGATCGCATCGAACCGGTTTTCGACACGCTGTCCCAGCACCTGCCCAAAGCCAAGCTCACCGTGATCGGAAAACGAATAGAGGCCTTCGACTTTGACGCGGCGGCGGCCGAAACCCGAAGGCTTGCCGCCGACCTTGGCGCCAGACTGGATTGACGCACCATGACCAAGAAGATCCTCGCCGTCGATGACGTCCCCAACAATCTCCAGATTCTTCGTCAGATTTTGCGCGACCATTACCAACTGATCTTTGCCGCCAATGGCGAAAAGGCCCTGGAGGCGGCGGCCAAGCATCACCCTGACCTCATTCTCCTTGACGTCATGATGCCCAACATGGGCGGCTACGAAGTGTGCCGCAAGCTCAAGGAAAATCCGACGACACGGGATATCCCAGTGATCTTCGTCACCGCCATGAGCGAAATGGAAGACGAAGCGCAAGGCTTTGATGCCGGCGCGGTGGATTACATCCTCAAACCGGTATCCGCCCCGATCTTGCTGCGCAGAATACAGACTCACCTGTCCTTGGTGCGGGCACAGGAACTTGAAGCCAGCCACCGGCAGGCGATTTTCATGCTGGGGAAGGCCGGCCATTACAACGACAACGATACCGGCCTGCATATCTGGCGCATGGCGGCCTATGCCCGCGCCCTGGCGGTGGCGGCGGGGTGGCCCGAACATATGGCCGAGCGGCTGGAACTGGCCGCCCCCATGCACGACACCGGCAAGATCGGCATTCCCGATTCCATTTTAAAGGCGCCCCGCGCATTGACGGCGGAGGAATGGGCGATCATGAAGCGGCACACCGAAATCGGCCACGGCATCATGAGCCAATCCGAGAGTCCGATCTTCGTGATGGCGGCGGAAATCGCTCTTTGTCATCACGAGAAATGGGATGGCAGCGGCTATCCTGCCGGCCGCGTCGGCGCGGCGATCCCCGAATCGGCCCGCATCGTCGCCGTCGCCGACGTCTTTGACGCCTTGACCACCAAACGCCCCTATAAGGAAGCTTGGAGCGTGAAAGACAGCATGGCGGAAATCCGAAAAAACACCGGCAGTCATTTTGAACCGCGACTGAGCGCACTCTTCGACGAGATCTTGCCCGAGATCTTGCTGATCAAGGATGAATGGAACGCCAAGGAAGCCGAATAAGGGGGCTTGCCCCCCTCTCTTCAAAGCCTTGACTCTGTTTTTCCTCCATGCGCCAAATTCGGTCTTTGCGCATGGGCTTTGGGGGCACCGTGGTGAGCGTTTTCAATATCCTGATCAGGTCTTCCCGCAATCGGCCGATGGCCGCGATCTTGGGCCTGGGCCTGGGCCTCGCCCTGTTCTCGTGCCCGGCCTGGGCCGATCGCGCCGACCGTCAGATCTTGCGCCAAGCTTTTGAAAAAGCCGGCAGCCTCGACCCCCAAGCCGAAGCCAGGATCGAATTGCTCGACGAGATCATCGAGGCTTTCGCCAGCCGCCATGTGGATGTCCGCGATCCCCATCTCCTCAGCCAAAAAGCCGCCACCGTCATCGCCGCCAAGCCGATGCCCGCCGATGACGCCTTCAAGGAAGCGCTGACCGAGTTAAGCCACACCCTTGATCCCCACACCGCCTATCTGTCGGTGGCCGAGTGGAACGACATGCAGGTGTCGGTGTCGGGCAAGTTCAGCGGCGTCGGCATGGAATTGGCCATGAAGGACAAAATGGTGGTGGTGGTCGCCCCCATCGACGGCAGTCCCGCCGCTCAGGCCGGAATCCAGCCCGAGGACCGGGTCTTGGCGGTGGATGGCCAAACCATCGAAGGCTTGTCGCTGACCCAGGTGGTCAACCGTATCCGTGGCCCCGTCGGCCGCAAGGTCGCGTTGCGGCTGGCCAATTCCGCCGGCCAGGAACGCGAGGTCACCATCATCCGCGACCTTATCCGCTTGCACCCGGTCAGCGGACGGCTCGAGGGGGATGTCGCCATTATCCGCGTCAGCCAGTTTTCCGGCGGTGTCACCGCCTTGTTGCGCAATCAGGTGATCGACCTGCAAAAGCAAGCGGCTTTCGGCCTCAAGGGCATGGTGCTGGATTTGCGCCGCAACCCTGGCGGCCTGCTGGACGAAGCGGTCAGGATGGCCGATCTGTTCCTTGGCGACGTTCCCATCGTCTCGACCAAGGCCCGCAATCCCGACGATGACGAGCACCGTTCCGGCCATGTCGGGGAAATTCTGCCCGGCGTTCCCATGGTGGTGTTGATCGATGGCGGCAGCGCCTCGGCTTCGGAAATCGTCGCCGGCGCCTTGAAGGATCATCACCGCGCCATCCTGGTCGGGCAAAAAAGCTATGGCAAAGGCAGCGTGCAAGTGCTGGAAAAGCTCTCGGAAGGGGGCGTGCGGGTAACCATCGCCCGCTATTTCCGCCCCAGCGATCAGCCGGTCGACGGCATCGGCATCACCCCGGATCAGGAGGTCGCCCCGGCCGAAGGCAGCGACCCCCAGCTTGAAAAGGCCCTGGAAACGGTGCGGAAACGCTGATTCCCAAGTTCCTGTCATCGACGGCCGGCGAAAGCTACAATTTCACCTCACAGCCCTGAAAATGGCAGCTTTCTTTTGGTTCACCCCCCAAGAGACGCTAAGCTGAATTCGATGATAGCCCTCACCTGAACGGTGCCCATGTCCGCGTCGATAAAAACCCCCCCTCGCATCGAAAAAATAAAAATCAAAAATTTTCGGGTGTTGCGAGATGTAACCTTTGAAGGACTTCTCCCTCTGACCGTTTTGCTGGGCGCTAACGGCAGCGGCAAGTCCACCTTCTTTGACGTCTTCGCGTTTTTATCCGATTGCTTCTCGGAAGGACTGCGCCGGGCGATCGGCAAACGTGGCCACGGGCTAAAAGACTTGCGCAGCCGGGATTCGGCCGGCCCCATCAGCTTCGAAATCGCCTATCGCGAAGGATATTACAAAACCAAGGGCCAGTCTCAACCCCCCTTGATAACCTATTACCTGGAAATCGATGAGGATGGCGGCCGCCCTGTGGTGGCGCGCGAATGGATGCGCTGGCGCCGGAACAAAAAGGTCGGCAATCCCTTCCAATTCCTGACCTATGAACGCGGCCAGGGGTCGGTGGTTACCGGGGAACTGCCAGAGGCCAAGGATCAGCGGGTGGAAAGGGCCTTGGCCGGCCCGGACATTTTAGCGGTCAGTACTTTGGGCAATCTGGCGGAAAACCCACGGGTCAAGGCCTTGCGCGAATTCATTACCGACTGGCACCTGTCGCACCTGTCATCCCAGGATATGCGCGGAATTCCCGAAGGCGGCCCGCAGGAGCGCCTGTCGAAAAGCGGCGACAACCTCGTCAACGTCATCGAATATCTGCACGAACGCCACCCCGACCGACTGGAGGCGATCTTTCAGGCCTTGCGCCGCCGCATCCCGCAAATTGAAAAAGTCATTCCCCAGCCCTTGCCCACCGGGCAATTGCTGCTGATGGTCAAAGACGCCCCCTTTTCGGAAGGGATACAGGCTCGTTACGCGTCAGATGGGACCATGAAATTGCTGGCTTATCTGGTTCAGCTTCACGACCCCAACCCCGCCCCGATGATCGGCATCGAAGAGCCTGAGAATTTTTTGCACCCGAAATTGCTGCGGGAATTGGCCGAAGAGTGCGAGCAGGCGACCGCCCATTCGCAATTGATCGTCACCACCCATTCCCCCTTCTTCATCAACGCCCTTGCGCCACGCCAGGTCTGGGCCATCGCCCGCGACCAATCGGGCTACACGATCAACCGCCAAGTCTCCGCCATGGACGGTGTCCAGGCCATGCTCGACAACGGCGCCGTCCTCGGCGACTTGTGGATGGAAGGTTATTTCGAGATGGGCAATCCATGACCCTTTTCGTCCACGTTGAAGAGGATTCCATGGAAAGCGCCTTGCAAGCGCTGATTCCCCGTCTTCTCAACACCCACGACCACAAAATCATCAACCATGGGTCAAAGGATAAATTATTGAAAACCCTGCCGGCACGCCTGAAGGGCTATGCGGCATGGAATGCGCCAGACCTGCGCATTTTGATCTTGGTGGATCGAGACAACGACGATTGCCGCGTCCTCAAGAAGCAACTGGAAGACATGGCCAGCGCTGTAGGCCTGTCCACCAAGACATCCCCCGCCCAGGACGGAACGTTCAAGGTGGTCAACCGGATCGTGGTCGAGGAATTGGAGGCTTGGTTCTTCGGCGATGTCCCCGCCCTTGCCAGGGTCTATCCAGGCATCCCCCTGTCCTTGGAGAAAAAGGCCGGCTATCGCGATCCCGACGCCATCAAGGGGGGCACCTGGGAAAAACTTTTGAAGGTCCTGCAAGAAGCCGGACATTATGCACCGGCGGAGAGGCTGCCCAAGGGCGAAGTCGCCAGAAAGATGGCTCCGCAGTTGGACTTGGCCGCCAACCGCTCGGCCAGTTTTCAACACTTTCACAGCGGTCTTCTGGCGTTGATCGCAAAACAATAACGCGGCCCCCTTCTGGGGGCCGCCCGCTGCTGTTTTTACCCGGCCAAGGCCGCTTCGATCCTATCGACCGCGTCCTGGGCCTTGTCGGCGTCGGGACCGCCGGCCTGGGCCATGTCGGGACGGCCGCCACCGCCCTTGCCGCCCACCGCTTCCGAGCCGATGCGAACCAGATCGACGGCGGAATACGTGGCGGTCAAATCCTCGGTGACGGCGACCACCACCGAGGCCTTGCCGCCGTCATTGGAAACCAGCACGACCACGCCCGAGCCGATCTGCTTCTTGATCTCGTCGGCCATGCCCTTCAAATCCTTGGCCGGCACCCCGTCCATCACCCGTCCGGCATAGGTCACGCCGTTGACAACCTTGGTCGCCGCCCCCTGGCCACCGCCGGTGGCCAATTGCTTGCGGGTTTCCGACAATTCGCGTTCCAGCTTGCGGCGGTCTTCGACCAATTGGGCGATCCGGGCCGGCAATTCGGCCGGAGCCGCTTTCAACGCGTTGGCGGCACGGGCGACCAGTTCTTCTTGTTCGATGGCCCAGGCCAGGAAGGCCGGGCCGGTCACCGCCTCGACCCGGCGCACGCCGGAAGCCACGGCACTTTCCGACAAGATCTTGAAGCCGCCGATGTCGCCGACCCGGCGCACATGAGTACCGCCGCACAATTCCACCGAGAACGGATTGGGCTTGGCATCGTCGCCGCCCATGGAAACCACACGCACTTCCTCGCCATATTTCTCGCCGAACAGCGCCATCGCCCCGGCGGTAATGGCGTCGTCCGGGGTCATCAGCTTGGTCACCACCTCGCGGTTCTTGCGGATCTGGCGGTTGACCTCGGCCTCGACGGCGCGAATTTCCTCGACACTCATCGCCTTGGGATGAGCGAAGTCGAAGCGCAGACGGTCGGGGCCGACCTGGCTGCCCTTTTGCGTCACATGCTCGCCCAGGGCGTCGCGCAGGGCCTGATGCAACAGGTGGGTGGCCGAGTGGTGGCCACGGGTGGCGTCGCGGCGGCTTTCATCGACGGCGAAATGGGCGTCCTCGCCCAAAGCCACCGGGCCGCCCTCGACGGTGCCGAGGTGGACGATCAGATCGCCCAGCTTCTTTAAGGTGTCCTTGACGACGATGCGGGCCTTGCCGCCGGCGACGGTGATCACGCCGCAATCGCCCATCTGGCCGCCGGATTCGCCATAGAACGGCGTCTGATTGGCGACCACCATGACTTCGGCACCGGGCTGGACGGTTTGCACACTGGCCCCGGCTTCGACCAGAGCGACGATCTGACCTTCGGCGCCGATGGTGTCATAGCCCAGGAATTCCGAGGCACCGACCTTGTCCTTGACCTCGAACCACAAGGTTTCGGTCGCCGCCTCGCCCGAGCCGGACCACGCCTTGCGCGCTTCGGCCCGCTGACGTTCCATGGCGGTGGCGAAGCCGTCGGTATCGACGCCGATGCCCTTGGCCTTCAACGCATCCTCAGTCAGATCCAGCGGGAAGCCATAGGTGTCATAAAGCTTGAACGCCACTTCGCCGGCCAGCTTGGCGCCGGGAACCAGATGGATCAGTTCGTCGTCCAAGAGCTTCAGACCCTTGTCGAGCGTGGTCTTGAAGCGGGTTTCCTCCAGCTTCAAGGTTTCGGTGATCAGGGCGCTGGCCCGGCCCAATTCGGGATAGGCCTCGCCCATCTGCTTGGCCAAAGCCGGGAACAGACGCCACAGCAACGGCTGCTCGCAGCCCATCAGATGGGCGTGGCGCATGGCCCGGCGCATGATCCGGCGCAGGACATAGCCGCGGCCTTCATTGCTGGGCAGCACGCCGTCGGCGATCAGGAAGCACGATGAGCGCAGATGGTCGGCGACGACGCGGTGCGACACCTTGTGCGGGCCGTCGGGATCGGTCCCCGATTCGTGCGCCGACGCCTCGATCAGGGCGCGCAGCAAATCGACGTCGTAATTGTCGTGCTGGCCTTGCAGCACGGCGGCCAGACGTTCCAGCCCCATGCCGGTGTCGATGCTGGGCTTGGGCAGGGCCAAGCGAGTCTGCTTGTCCACCTGCTCGAACTGCATGAACACCAGATTCCAGATTTCGATGAAGCGATCGCCATCCTGGTCGGGACTGCCGGGCGGGCCGCCGGGAATGTGTTCGCCGTGATCGTAAAAAATCTCCGAACACGGACCGCAGGGACCGGTATCGCCCATGGACCAGAAATTATCGCTGGTGGGGATGCGGATGATGCGGTCGTCCGACAAGCCGGCGACCTTTTTCCAAATCTTAAAAGCCTCGTCATCGTCGTGATAGACAGTGACCAGCAGCTTGTCCTTGGCCAGGCCGAATTCCTTGGTGATCAGGTTCCAGGCCAGGGCGATGGCATCGTCCTTGAAATAATCGCCGAAGGAGAAATTGCCGAGCATCTCGAAGAAAGTATGGTGGCGCGCCGTATAGCCGACATTATCCAGATCATTGTGCTTGCCGCCAGCACGCACGCATTTCTGCGAGGTGGTGGCACGGGTGTAATCGCGCTTTTCCACCCCGGTGAACACGTTCTTGAACTGAACCATGCCGGCATTGGTGAACATCAGCGTCGGATCGTTGCGCGGCACCAGCGGACTGGAGGACACCACTTCATGGCCGTTCTTGGCGAAGTAGTCGAGAAAGGCGCGGCGGATGGTGTTGGCAGTCTGCATGGGACCTTCGCTGGGTTCGGCGGGCTAAACGAACAGGCTTTTTACCCTTGATTGGCCTTTGCTGTCCAGTTGGGCTACAGTGCCCTTCATGCGTGCACCCATCTTGACCGTGACCACCTTGCTGCTTTTATCGCTTCCCGCCCTTGCCGCCCCCATCCGTTGCGGCGATGACGGCGATGGCGGCGCCTGTGTCTGGGGCAAGGTCGAGGGCTATGACGCCGCCTCGGTGCAAATTCGCGGGCTGACCCTGCAAATCGCCGGCATCATTGTGCCGCACCGCCGCGATTTGTGTCAGAACAAGACGGCCAAGACCACTTTTGACTGCGCCAAGCCGGCCCGCAAGCGCATGGGCGAATTGCTGACCAAGGGCATCGCCTGCGACATTGTCGATGTGGCCGGCGATAAGCTGATCGCCCGCTGCGCCGTGACCGAGGGGGATCTGGGCCAGGCCCTGGTCGCCTCGGGCGTCGCCCGCGCCGACCGAACCGGCCCCTATGATCCCGATCAGGCGGCGGCCTTGAGCGGGAAAAAAGGATTGTGGGCCGCCGACATGATCATCCCCAAGGATTGGGACGTGATCCGCAAGAAAAGCGAATGATCACGCCACCGCCACCGGGTGATGCACGTCGTCGGTCACGCCGGCGGCGATGCGGTCATAGAGGCGCGAGCATTTCTGCCGCTGGCTTTCCGAACGCAACTGACCGCAGGCGGCCAGGATGTCGGCGCCGCGCGATTTGCGGATCGGGGCCGAATAGCCGTTGTCTTGGATCAGGTCGGAAAAGGCGCGAATGTCCTTCATCGACGAACACTCGAATTCCGAGCCCGGCCATGGATTGAACGGGATCAGGTTGAACTTGGCCGGCAGCCCCTTGACCAGACGCAGCAATTGGCGCGCATCGGCCAGACTGTCGTTGACGCCCTTCAGCATGACATATTCAAAGGTGATGCGGCGGGCGTTGGAAGCGCCGGGGTAATCGCGGCAGGCCTGCATCAGATCCTTCAACGGGTACTTCTTGTTGATCGGCATGATCTGATTGCGTACCTCGTCGGTGACCGCATGCAGGGAAATAGCCAGATTGACGCCCAATTCGGCTCCGGCGCGGCCCATCATCGGCACCACCCCCGACGTCGACAGGGTGATGCGGCGACGCGAGATGCCGATGCCTTCGCCATCCATGATGATTTTCAGCGCGGTGGCGACGTTGTCGAAATTATACAGCGGCTCGCCCATGCCCATCATGACGATGTTGGACAACAGCCGGGTGGTGTCGTCGGGGGTTGGCCACTCGCCATAGGAATCGCGGGCCAGCATGAATTGACCGACGATTTCGGCCGCGGTCAGATTGCGCACCAGAAGCTGGGTGCCGGTATGGCAGAACTTGCAGGTCAGGGTACAGCCGACCTGCGATGAAATGCACACCGCGCCCCGTTGTTCGTCCTCGTCCGGGATATAGACGGTTTCCGCCTCGTTGCCGTCGGCGAATTTCAGCAGCCATTTGCGGGTGGTATCGACACTGGTCAGTTCGCGTTCGACCAGCGGCCGCCGCGCCTCATAGCGTTCGGCCAACCGTTCCTGCATGACCTTGGAAATCGAGGTCATCTTGAGGAAATCGGTTTCGCCGCGATTGTACAGCCAATGCCAAAGCTGTTTGGCGCGAAACGGCTTTTCGCCGATGGACGCCATCTCGGCGGTCAGTTCATCGCGGGAAAGCCCGATCAGGTTGGTTTTTTGGGTGCTGTCGCTCATGGCGCGATACTTAGGGATTTGGCGGTGAAATTGCAATGTTTGCCGCAATTTCACACTGCCATCGGGGAAAGGTTCTCGTTATAGTCCCACCCTATGAGCGATCCCTTCGACCTTGACGACGACATCCCCAATCCGTTCCAGCCGGCGCCCCGCCGGGCCGAGCCGGCGCCGGTCCCCGCCGATGCCGTGTGGCTGGTCGGCCTGAACCCGGAACAGACCGAGGCGGTGACCACCACCGAAGGCCCGGTTCTGGTGCTGTCCGGCGCCGGCACCGGCAAGACCCGGGTGCTGACCAGCCGGCTGGCTCAGATCCTGGCCGGCCGTCGGGCCCAGCCGTGGCAAATCCTGTCGGTGACCTTCACCAACAGGGCGGCGCGCGAGATGAAGGAGCGCGTTGGTCATCTGGTCGGGCCAGCGGCCGAATCGCTGTGGCTGGGCACGTTCCATTCCCTGTGCGTGCGCATCTTGCGCCGCCACGCCGAGGCGGTGGGGCTGAAATCCAATTTCACCATCTTGGATTCCGACGACCAGCTCCGCCTGCTCAAGCAGGTGATGGAAGGCGAACATATCGATACCAAGAAATGGCCGGCGCAGGCGCTGATGGGGGCGATCCAGCGCTGGAAGGACCGTGGCCTGACACCCGACAAGATCGGCCCCGACCTGGCCGGCGATCTGGCCGGCGGCCGGGCGCAGGTGCTCTACCGGCATTATCAGGAACGGCTGCTGACCCTGAACGCCGCCGATTTTGGCGATCTTCTGCTTCATTGCCTGACCTTGTTCCTGTCCCACCCCGACGCCCTGGCCCAGTATCAGGACCAGTTCCGCTATATCCTGGTCGACGAATACCAAGACACCAACGTGGCGCAATATCTGTGGCTGCGCCTGCTGGCGCAAAAGCACAAGAACATCTGCTGCGTCGGTGACGACGACCAAAGCATCTATTCCTGGCGCGGGGCGGAAGTCGGCAACATCTTGAAATTCGAGCGCGATTTCCCCGGCGCCAAGGTGGTGCGGCTGGAAAGCAATTACCGCTCGACCCCGCACATCCTGGCCGCCGCCAGCGGCCTGATCGCCAACAATGCCGATCGCCTGGGCAAGACCCTGCGCCCCGGCATCCGCCATGATCCATCCGAGGTGGAAAAGGTGCGGGTGCGCGGCGTCTGGGACGGCCCGGAAGAAGCCCGCGTCGTCATCGAGGAAATCGAGGCCTTGCAGCGCAAGGGCTGTTCCGCCGCCACCATCGCCATTCTGGTCCGCGCCGGCTTTCAGACCCGCGAATTCGAGGAACGGCTGATCACCACCGGCATCCCCTATCGGGTCATCGGCGGTCCGCGTTTCTATGAACGCCAGGAAATCCGCGACGCCATGGCTTATTTACGGCTGGTCAACTCGCCCGATGACGGCTTGGCCTTCGAACGCATCGTCAACCTGCCCAAGCGCGGCCTGGGCGACGCCGCCCTGCAAGCGGTGCACGCGGTGGCGCGGGCACGGGCTTTTCCCTTGTTCGAAGCCGCCCGCCTGCTGGTGGAAACCGACGAATTGAAGCCCAAGCCCCGTGGCGCCCTGACCAAGTTCTGCGCCGACGTGCTGCGCTGGCGCGGCTTGTTGGACGATCTGCCGCATACCGAGCTGGCCGAGATGATCTTGGACGAATCCGGCTATGTCGAGATGTGGAAGAACGACAAAAGCGCCGAAGCGCCGGGCCGGGTGGAAAACCTGAAGGAACTGGTCCGCGCCCTGGCCGATTACGAGAACCTGCAAAGCTTTCTCGAACACGTCGCCCTGGTGATGGAAAACGACCAAAAGGACGGCGTCGACAAGGTCACCATCATGACCCTGCACGGGGCCAAGGGGCTGGAATTCGACAATGTCTTCCTGCCCGGCTGGGAAGAAGGGGTGTTCCCGCACCAACGCGCCATGGACGAAGGCGGCAATGCCGGCCTGGAAGAAGAACGCCGCCTCGCTTATGTCGGCCTGACCCGCGCCCGCAAACGCGTCCTGGTCACCTTCGCCGCCAACCGCCGCATCTATAACCAGTGGCAAAGCGCGCTGCCGTCGCGTTTTCTCGACGAATTGCCCGCCGCCGATATCGACCGCGACGCCGAACGCGGCCTGATCGGCTCGTGGCAACAATCCTCCCGCCCCAAGCAGCCCGCCGCCTGGGCGGCGCCGCTCCGCGACCAGGCCGGCGATTTCGAAGCCGGCGACCGCGTCTTCCATCAGAAATTCGGCGGCGGCGTCGTGCTGGCCGTCGATGGCGACAAGCTGGAAATCGAATTCGACCAGGCCGGCATCAAGAAGGTGCTGGACAGTTTCGTCGAGCCCGCTTAAGGGGAACCAGCCCAACCGGAGTTGCTGTCATGCCCATCGTCTTCCCCGATATCTGGCACCTGCGTCTGATCGTCGCCCCCGAGGCGGTCGATGCCTTCGAAGAGGTGTTCGACCGTTTCGCCGAATCGGTGACCATGTTCATGGAAGACAAATCGGGCATTTCCGATGGCGATTGCCTGTGGCACCTGGAAGGCTATTCGCGCACGCCGCCTGATCGCGCCCAGATCACCGCCGCCCTGGCCGCGGTCGCCGCCGCCACCGGCCACGATTTGCCGGCATTGGAAGTCGAGCGCCTGCCCAACGTCGATTGGGTGTTGGAAAATCTGCGCGACTTCCCCCCCATCGACGCCGGCCGCTTCTTCGTTCGCGGCTCGCATTGGGACGGCAAGGTGCCGGTGGGCCGCACCGAATTGCTGGTCGACGCCGGCACCGCCTTCGGCTCGGGCGAGCACGCCACCACGCGGGGCTGCCTGACCATGCTCGACATGCTGGCCAAGCGCCGCCGCTTCCTGCATCCGCTCGATCTGGGCTCGGGCTCGGGCATCTTGGGCATCGGCATGGCCAAGATGTGGGCGGTCGATGTGCTGGCCACCGATATCGACCCCTCGGCGGTCAAGGTCTGCGCCAACAACGCCCGCATGAACGGCGTCGGCGCCCGCTTCACCTCCGTCGTCTCTGACGGCTATCGCAATCCGGCGCTGAAAAAGGGCAAACCCTTCGACATCATCGTCGCCAACATCTTGGCCAAGCCGTTGATGCGCATGGCCAAGGATCTGGCCGCCCATCTCGCCCCCGACGGCGTCGCCGTCCTCTCCGGCCTGCTCGACTGGCAAGAACGCATGGTCATGGGCGCGCACGAGCCGCAAGGGCTGCGCCTGCGCCAGCGCTTGGTCATCGACGGCTGGGCCACCTTGCTGATCGGACGCTGATCCCCGCCGGCAACCATTGTTTCACGAGGTTGCCCGCCCCTCCCGAAAGGCTTAAACTGCCGATTCGGGGCTGGGTTACAGGGGTATCCGCATGAATCCTATTGCCGCATTGTGCGCCGCATCGACGGTACTTGCCTTGGCCGCCTGCGCCTCGGAACCGCAACCCATGATGACCGCGCAGGTCAAGCGGGCGGTGACGCCCCCTGGCGGCCAATGGGAAGTGACCGACGCCACGGCCATCGAACCGGCCGGAACCGACACGTCACCCTATCTTGGCCAGAAAATGGCCCTGTACGAGGCCAGTGCCGGCGATCCCGCCGGCCGCAGCTGCGCCAAGCCGGTTTATATGGGCTGGGAAGGCAGCGCCGCCAGCGTGGTCGGAACCGCAGCCCCCGCCGGCGACGCGACCTCTCCGGTCATGGAAGTCACCTGTGACGGCCAGCCTTTCGGCACCTATGTCGGCTTGGCCGATGGCAGCTTGATGACCCGGATCAACACCTGGGCCTTGACCCTTAAGCGGGTCTCGGCCGAGGCCATGGTCAAGACGCCGGAACCGGCCCCCATGCCAATGGCCGAACCGATGAAGAGCGACGGGCCCAAGACCGAAAAGGTCATGCCCGAACCGGCCAAAGCGATGGAGCCCAATAAGGGCAGCATCGTTTATCTGGCGTCGTACAAGACGGAAAAATCGGCGCATTCGGGCTGGAAGGTCCTGGCGAAAAAATCGCCGATCCTGGCCAAGCAGCAACCGGTCATCACCCCGGTCGACCTGGGCAAAAAAGGCAAATGGATCCGCCTGTACGGGCTGGCCGCCGACGAGACCGAACGCGGCGTTATCTGCAAGCAATTGGGCAAGCTGGTGGACGAATGCGGTTCGCGCTTGCGCGAATAGCTTCAGTCCAAGCCCGGCGGCGCCGTCCCGGCGATCACGCCAAAAGAAAAGGCCCGCCCCTGTCGCCAGGGGCGGGCCAATCCTTATGCTCTTAGGCGAAGAGACGATTACTTGTCGTCTTGAGCCTGAGCCCGGCGCATGGCCGCACCCAAGATATCGCCCAGCGAAGCGCCGGAATCGGACGAACCGTACTCGGCCATGGCGGCCTTTTCTTCGTCGAATTCACGCGCCTTGACCGACAGAGTGACCTTGCGGGCGCCCTTTTCGATCATGGTCACCTTGGCGTCCAGCTTTTCGCCGACGGCGAAACGCTCGGGGCGCTGTTCGGAACGCTCACGCGACAGCTCGGACTTGCGGATGAAGCCGGACATGCCGTCCACCTGAACTTCCAGGCCGTTTTCGGTGACCTGGGTGACGGTGCAGGTGACGATGTCGCCCTTCTTCATGGAAGCGACGGCGTCCTGGAACGGATCGGAACCCAGCTGCTTGATGCCGAGGCTGATACGTTCCTTTTCCACGTCCACGTCCAGAACCTTGGCCTGAACCATGTCGCCCTTCTTGTACTCGGCGATGGCGGCGTCGCCCGACTTGTCCCACGACAGGTCCGACATGTGAACCATGCCGTCGATGTCGCCGGACAGACCGATGAACAGACCGAATTCGGTGATGTTCTTGACTTCGCCCTCGACCAGGGTACCGACCGGGAACTTCTCGACGAAGGATTCCCACGGATTGGCCAGGCACTGCTTGAGACCGAGCGAGATGCGACGCTTCTGCGGATCGACGTCCAGCACCATCACTTCGACTTCCTGCGAGGTCGAAACGATCTTGCCGGGGTGGACGTTCTTCTTGGTCCAGCTCATTTCGGAGACGTGGACCAGACCTTCGACACCCGGCTCCAGTTCCACGAACGCGCCGTAATCGGTGATGTTGGTGACACGGCCGACGAACTTGGCCTGCACCGGGTACTTGGCTTCGACACCTTCCCACGGATCGGCGTCCAGCTGCTTGATGCCGAGCGAGATGCGCTGGGTTTCCGGGTTGAAGCGGATGACCTGGACCTTGACGGTCTGGCCGATGTGCAGCGCTTCGGACGGATGGTTGATGCGCTTCCAGGCGATATCGGTGACATGCAGCAAGCCGTCAACGCCACCCAGGTCAACGAACGCGCCGTAATCGGTGATGTTCTTGACGACGCCTTCCAGAATCTGGCCTTCCTTCAGGTTCTCGATCAATTCGGAACGCTGTTCGGCGCGGGTTTCCTCGAGGACGGCGCGACGCGAGACAACGATGTTGCCGCGCGAACGATCCATCTTGAGGATCTGGAACGGCTGGGGCGAACCCAGCAACGGGGTGATGTCGCGGACCGGGCGGATGTCCACCTGGGAACCGGGCAAGAAGGCGACGGCGCCGGACAGGTCGACGGTGAAACCGCCCTTGACGCGGCCGAAGATGACGCCGGTGACGCGCTGGTTGTCCTGGAAGGACTTTTCCAACAAGGTCCAGGCTTCTTCGCGCTTGGCCTTTTCACGCGACAGAACGACTTCACCGTTCTTGTCTTCGTAACGCTCGACGAACACGTCGATAGCGTCGCCGGCCTTGATTTCCGGCGCACGGCCGGCGGTGGCGAATTCCTTGAGCAGCACGCGGCCTTCCGACTTCAAGCCGACGTCGATGACGGCGAAATCGTTTTCAACGCGTACAATGATGCCCTTGATGACCGAACCCTCGAACGGGTTGGAAACGCCCAGGGTCTCATCCAGCAGGGCAGCAAAATCTTCCATAGTCATAATCAATACTTCCTTTCACATCTTCTATTCGGGCCTGCCGGTTGTGTCCGGCGGTCTTGCGCGGATAAAAGCAAACCGCCCCCAAGCCGCGCGGCAAGGGGGAGGAAATGGTCAAATTGTCCCGATGTCAGAACCTGGATTTCACATAGTCCAGCGCCACGGCAAAAGCCTGATCGGCGTCCAGATCCGAGCTATCCAGCACAAAAGCATCGTCGGCGGCTTTCAGCGGCGCGGCAGAGCGGTTTGAATCCCGCTCATCCCGCTCGCGCATATCCGCCAGGACAGCACTCTGTATAGCGTCGAGCCCCCGCGACTGCAACTCTTTCAGCCGTCGCTCAGCCCGCTTTTCCACCGACGCCGTGACAAACAGCTTGGCGGTGGCGTCGGGACAAACCACGGTGCCGATGTCGCGGCCGTCCAGCACCGCGCCCTGCCCGCCGGGCGGCTGGGCGGCGAACTGGCGCTGGAAGTCCAAAAGGGCGGCACGCACGCCAGGCACCACCGCCACTTTCGACGCGGCTTGCGCTGCATCGTCGCTGCGCAGATCGCCGGCGGTCAAATCGGCCGGCGTCAAGGCGCGGGCAAGGGTTTCGGCCTTTTCCCCATCGGCCGGGTCAAGCCCGGCGCGCAGCATGGACATGCCGACGGCGCGATAGATCAAGCCGGTATCCAGATAATCGAAACCCAGCTGCGCGGCCAGTCGCCGCGCCAGAGTGCCCTTGCCGGCGGCCGCCGGCCCATCGATGGCGATGATCATGATGACATATTCCCCAAGCGCCAGGCGCGGCGCGGCCGCCGCCCGTGCTGTTTAGATGATGGCGTCGGTCGCGGAAATCTTCGCCCCCAGGCGATTCATCAACGAGACGAAACCGGGGAACGAGGTATCGATGGCCTCGGCGTCATCGACGGCCACCGCATCGGTCGACGCCATGCCCAGCACCAGGAAGGCCATGGCGATGCGGTGATCCAGATTGACGGCGATGGTGGCGCCGCCCAGCGGCGGCTTGCCGGTGCCGTGAACGATCAGCGTATCGCCCTCTTCCTCGACATCGACGCCGCAGGCGGCCAAGCCGCGCAAAGTGGCGGTGAAGCGATCGCTTTCCTTCACCCGCAATTCCGACAGCCCGGACATCCGGGTGGTGCCGGTGGCAAAGGCGGCGGCCACCGCCAATACCGGGTATTCGTCGATCATCGACGGCGCCCGTTCGGCCGGCACGTCGACGCCCATCAGGGCGGAATGACGCACACGCAGATCGGCCACCGGCTCGCCGCCGTCTTCACGTTGGTTTTCAATGGTGATGTCGGCGCCCATCTCCCGCAGGGTCTGGTACAGGCCGGTGCGCAAGGGATTCATGCCGACGCCGGACAAAACGATGTCCGAGCCCGGAACCACCAGACCGGCGACGGCGGGAAAAGCGGCCGAGCTGGGGTCGGCGGGGACGATGACATGGCGGCCGGTCAGTTCGGGGAAACCGGTGACGGTGATGATGCGTTCGCCGGCGGCCCCATGTTCGACATCGACCTGAGCGCCGAAAGTGCGCAGCATCAGCTCGGTGTGATCGCGGGTCGCCTCGCGCTCGATCACCGTGGTCTGGCCCGGCGTGTTGAGGCCGGCGAGCAAGATGGCCGATTTCACCTGGGCCGAGGCCACCGGCAATTCATAGGTGATCGGCAAGGGGGTGCCGGTGCCGACCACCGCCATGGGCAAACGGCCGCCGTCACGGCCAAAAAAGCGGGCGCCCATCTGCGACAAGGGCGCCGACACCCGCTTCATCGGCCGCGAGCGCAACGAGGCGTCGCCGGTGAAAAGGGTGGTGAAGGGATGGGTGGCGACCAAGCCCATCATCAGCCGGGCGCCAGTCCCGGAATTGCCCAGGTCCAAGACGTCCTCGGGCTCTTTCAACCCACCGACGCCACGTCCGAACAGACGCCAACTGCCATCGTCTTGCCGTTCGACCTCGGCCCCCAAGGCCCGCATGGCGGCGGCGGTGCGCAAAACATCATCGCCTTCCAGCAGCCCCTCGACCCGGCTTTCGCCCACGGCCAGGGCGCCGAACATCAGAGCGCGATGCGACACCGATTTGTCGCCAGGCACCTTGGCCGAACCGGAAAGGGCGGCGGCACGGCGGGAAATCAACGGTTTGGACATGACGGCTCCATAAATCCAGGCAGGTTTGATCTAACACACATGGCCGCATCCCGCCTAGTGCACTGATTCATCCGGACAGTATGGCCTCCAGCCGGCGCATGTGGGCGCAATTCATTGATTCCGTGGACCGATTCACCTGACATAAGATCGATCCCACGCCCCCCGCGTCAGGATCGGAACATCAGAGTCTGGCGGGAATCGCGTTTTCGTTTTGACATGGGGGGGCGAACATGGCAAATGCCGCCTCTAGCTAGTTTCGAAGGAGGATTTCGCCGTGGCCAAGCCGGAATGGGGCCAGAAGCGCACGTGCACCAGTTGTGGGTGCCGCTTCTATGACTTGACCCGCTCTCCCATCACCTGCCCCAAGTGCGGTGCGACGGTGGAACCGGAGATGCCCTTCAAGGTCCGTCGCAGCAGCGTGCCGGCGGAAGCCAAGGCCGCCGCCCGCGCCGCGGCCGAGAAGGTGGTGGTCAAGGACGTCGTTGATGACGAGACGCTTGACGCCGAAGAAGAGACCCCCGAGGAAGACGAAAGCGGCCTGATGGAAGACGCTTCGGACCTGGGTGAGGACGATGACGACATGGCCGAGGTCATGGAACACATGGATGAAGGCCTGGAAGAGGAAATCTGACCCGGCTTGAAAAAAGTTTTCGGAACGGTGTTTTTTTGGGCTTGACCCCCGTCTTCGAAATCCATATGTTCCGCCTCCACCGACGGACGCCCAAGACCGACGGTAACGAGATAAAGGGGCCATAGCTCAGTTGGGAGAGCGCTTGAATGGCATTCAAGAGGTCGGCGGTTCGATTCCGCCTGGCTCCACCAAGATCAGCCCCCAGGTTCGCCTGGGGGTTTTTCTTTTGCCTTTTGTTAACTCCATATCGTCATAATGGTTGTGCCCCGCAGAAGCTGGGGCCCGATTACGGCAGAAGCTGGAGGATCTGATGGCAATGACCATTATGCGCAGTACTGCGCTGGAAATGGCGCTCACGACCTTGCGCACCAGCAAGGAAGGCCTGTCCAAGGAAAAGCTGGAAGAGCTGACCGAGAAGGTCAAAAAAGATCAAGAGGTCCTGGACAAGGTTCAGATGGCCCGCAAACAGGCGCGTAAAGAGCGCAAGAGCAATGCCGGCAAGAAACTCGAAGAGATCAAGAAGCGCATCGAAATGCTCAAGCGCTTCGCCCTGACCTCGGAAGGCGCGGCGCGCGAATTGGCGCGGCTGGCGCGGGAACTCAAGCAGGCCGCCCGCGAATTCCGCCAGAGCGGCGCCGCTTCCGATATCACCACCAGCACGTCGACACCGGAAAGCGTCGCGGCCGAGCGCCAATCCGAGGCCAAGGCCGACAAGGAATTCGCCAACGAAGTCCGCAAGATCGCCCAGATTCTCAAGGCCATGATCCGGCGCAACAAGCCAGACAAGAATTCCGACGAAGAACGCGGCTTGGAACAGGCGCGCAAGGACATCAAATCCGCCACCGACGACGCCGGCGCCATCATCACCGAAGCCGATGGCGGCGGCGGTGGTCTGGGCGATGTCGGCGGATTGCTGGTTTAGGCCCGTCGCGGCGATCACACGATCGGCGGCGGATCGCTCGGCCGACCGAAATTCTTATTTCTTGTTCCAGCGATCGGCGGCGCAATCGTCTTGGTCCTTGGCCGCGACCCATTGATCGCCGCCATCGGTGTGCTCGATCTTCCAAAACGGCGCCTTGGTCTTGAGCCAGTCCATGAGGAAATGGCAGGACTGGAACGCAGCTTCCCGATGGGACGAGGCGGTGGCGACCAAGACGATGCGCGCCCCGGCTTCCAGCCGGCCATAACGGTGAATGATCAGCACCTCATGCAGGGGCCAGCGGTCACGAGCCTCGGCCTCGATGGCCGCCAATTGCCGTTCGGTCATGCCGGGATAATGTTCCAGCGTCATGCCGCGCACGTTCGCGGCCGCGCCCGGTTCGTCGCCCAGATAATCGCGCACCAGCCCCAAGAACATGCAGACGCCGCCAACCTTGCCATTGCCGGCGGAGAAAGCGGCCAGTTCAGCCCCAGGATCGAAATCGTCAGCCTGAACCCGAATCATCGCTCAGCCCCCGGTCACGGGCGGGAAAAAGGCGATTTCATCGCCGGTGGCGATGGGGTGATCCCAGCCGACATAGTCCTGATTGACGGCGACACGAACCACGGTGAGATCGGCGAAAGCCAGAGCATGACCATCCGAGCGCGTCTTGAGCCACGCGACCAAACTCCCCACGGTGGTTATCCCGGCCGGCGGGGTCACCCTTTCTTCGCCCTGCCCCACCGTGCCGCGCAACCAGGCGAAATACAAAATATTCATCGCAGCACCTCGGTGAAGGAAACAAAGTCCAAGCGATCACCGCAGGCGACGTCGGCGCTTTCCTCGGGCACCGCCACCAACCCTTCGGCCCAGACCATGGACGACAACACCCCGGAACTTTCCACCGGGTATTTTTCCGCCCACAGGCCATCGTCGCGGCTGACCAGCCGCGCCCGCAACCATTCCCGCCGCCCCGGCTTGTGCCGGAAACCAAAGGCGGCGCGCACCGGTATGCGGGGCGGCTCAAGCTGAACCGCGCCCATCAGGCGCAACAGCAGCGGCCGCGCCAGCAACATGAAACACACCATCACCGCCACCGGGTTGCCGGGCAAACCGATGAAGGTCTTGCCGGCGACCTCGCCCAGCGCCACCGGTTTTCCCGGCTTGATGGCCAGACGCCAGAAATGCAGGCTGCCCTGGGATTGCACCGCCGCCTTGACGTGATCCTCGTCGCCCACCGACACCCCGCCCGAGGTCAAGATGACGTCATGATCGACGGCGGCGGCGGCCAAAGCGGCGGCGATAACGGCGCGGTCATCGGCAAGAATGCCGAGATCGGTGACCCCCAGCCCCAGCGAGCGCAGCAGGGCCGAGGCGGTGAAGCGGTTGGAATCATAGATGCCGCCGGGCGGCAGCACCGTGCCGGGTTCGTTGATTTCATCCCCGGTGGAAAACACGGCGGCGCGCAAGGGCCGATAGACCCGCAACGCGGTCCGCCCCACCGCCGCGGCCAAGCCCAAATCCTGGGGCCGCAGGCGGATTCCAGCCCCCAGCACAGCGGCGCCGATCCGAACATCCTCGCCCGCCGAACGACAATTGGCCCCGGCCTTAAGCGTCGTCGGCACAATGACGTCCTCGCCCTCCACCGCGCAGTCTTCCTGCATGGCCACCGTATCGACGCTGGCGGGCACCATGGCGCCGGTAAGGATGCGGATGCACTCACCCTCACCGACCACGCCGTCAAAGGGCTGACCGGCGGCGGAACGGCCGATACGGCGCAGTCTGCCGGTCGGCGGCAGGGGAGCGGCGGAAAAGGCGTAGCCATCCATGGCTGAATTATCGTGCGGCGGCACATTGACCGGCGACACCACGTCCTCGGCCAGAATTCGGCCCAAGGCCTGGGCCAGCGTCACCATTTCGGTCTGGTCGGTGGGCCGCGCCCGTTCGGCCAGCAGCGCCAGCGCTTGTTCCACCGACATCATCTTGTCGCCGGCATCAAAGCCCATGTTTATAATCCTGTCTGTTCCAGGACGAAGCGCGCAATGGAATCGGCTTCATCCAGGGCCAACAACGGCACGTTCAGGTTCTCGGGACAATCGGGCGAGGCCACCGCCACCACCACCGGATCGGTGGGAAACAATGGGGGCTTGCCCACGGCGCGCCGCCAGACCTCGATGCGCGGGTGCGGCCAATGGCGAAATCCTTCGACCAGGACCAGATCGACCGGGCTCATGCGGGCCAATAAGTGTTCCATGCTCAATTCCGGCTCGCCCCGGTATTCGTGCATCAAGGCCCAACGCTTGGCCGAGGCGACCAGCACTTCCTTGGCCCCGGCGGCCCGGTGTTCATAGGAATCCTTGCCCGGCTTGTCCGCGTCAAAACCGGCATTGGCCTGCTTGATGGTCGATACCCGCAGGCCACCAGCCACCAGCAGCGGCACCAGCTTGACCATCAACGTGGTCTTGCCGCTGCCGGAATGGCCGCATAACCCGAAAACCTTCATGGAAGCGGCCCGGTCAGATGCTTAAGCCCGGCCCGCAGGTAATCCCAGCCGGTGATCAACGTCAGCACCGCCGCCACCCACAAAAAACCTTCGCCGATTTCCTGCACCGGCAGAATATCGGGGCCGGCCGGCCCGACCAGCAACACCGGCAGCGCCACCATCTGAAAACCGGTCTTCCACTTGGCCAACTTGGTCACCGGCATGCCAACGCGGATTTCGGCGAGAAACTCGCGCAGGCCGGACACCAGGATTTCGCGCAGCAAGATGACCAGGGCCGGCAATTCGCTCCACTGGCTGACCCGATCAAAGGCGACCAGCATGAACAAAACGGCGGCGACCAGCAATTTGTCGGCGATGGGGTCAAGAAAGCGGCCAAAGGCGGAAACCTGATTCCACGAGCGCGCCAGCCAACCATCGAACCAATCGGTGATGGCGGCGGCGGCGAACAGCCCGCAGGCGGCCCAATGGGTCCAGGCGCCTTCGAGATAGAAGGTCAGGATGACCAGGGGGATGACAAAGATCCGCGACAAGGTCAAGAGATTGGGCAGGCTGGTCAGCATGGCGGGATATTAACCGTGCGGATGGAAATGGTCATAGATTTTTTTGGCCATGGCTTTCGAGATTCCGGGCACGGCCTCGACATCACCCAAGGCCGCCGCCGCCACGTCGCGCGCCGAACCGAAATGATGCAGCAGCGCTTTTTTCCGTGCCGCGCCGATGCCATCGATTTCATCCAAGGGCGAGCGGACCATGTCGCCGGCCCGACGGGTGCGATGGGCGCCGATGGCGAAGCGATGGGCCTCGTCACGCAATCGCTGCAAAAAATACAGCACCGGGTCCTTCATCGGCAGCGAGATCGGCTCTTTGCCGGGCAGAAAAAAGCGTTCGCGGCCGGCATTGCGATCCGGCCCCTTGGCAATCGAAACCAGGGCCACGTCGTCGATCCCCAATTCGGTGAAGACGCCCAGCGTCGCGTTCAACTGGCCCAAGCCGCCATCGATCAACACCAGATCGGGCCATTGACCGCGATCACGGTCGGGGTCTTCCTTTTGCGCCCGCTGAAACCGCCGGGTCAGCACTTCGCGCATCATGGCGAAATCATCGCCCGGCGTCAGTTCAGTCGAGCGGATGTTGAATTTGCGATAGGCCGCCTTCATCAAGCCATCGGCACCGGCAACGATCATGCCGCCGACGGCGTTGGTCCCCTGAATATGGCTGTTGTCATAAACCTCGATGCGATTGGGCCGCCCGTCCAGGCCAAACACCTCGGCAACACCGTCCAGCAATTTCCCCTGCGCCGAGGATTCGGCCATGCGCCGCCCCAACGCCTCGCGGGCGTTATCGTGGGCATGCTCGATCAAGCGTTTGCGCTCGCCCCGCTTGGGGATGCTGACCGTGACCTTGCGGCCAGCCTTGGCCGACAAGGCGGCGGCGACGATCTCCATCTCGGCCGCCTCTTGGCTCAGTAGAATTTCCTTGGGCGGCATCTTGTCGGCATAGAACTGACCCAAGAACGCCGCCATCACCTCGGCCGCCTCGGCGTCCTGGGCGTGTTGGGGAAAATACGAGCGATTGCCGTAATTGCAGCCCGAGCGGAAAAAGAACACCTGCACGCAGGTCTGGCCGCCAGCCTGGTACAGGGCGACGACATCGGCCTCGGGCAATTCGGCCGGGTTGATATCCTGATGGGCCTGGATGCGCGACAAAGCCCGCATGCGGTCACGATAGACCGCCGCCTGCTCATATTCCATGGCTTCCGCCGCCGCCTCCATGCGGGCGGCCAAATCCTTCTGCACCGCCTGCGATTGTCCGGACAAAAAGGCCCGCGCCTGGGCCAGCAGATCCATATAGGCGCCATGCTCGATGCGATCGACACACGGGGCGCTGCAACGCTTGATCTGAAACAACAGGCACGGCCGGGTGCGGCTGGAAAACACCGCATCCGTGCACGAGCGCAACAAGAACGCCCGCTGCAATGCCGATAAGGTCTGATTGACCGCCCCGGCCGAGGCGAAGGGACCGAAATATTCCCCCTTGCGCGACCGCGCTCCCCGATGCTTCAGCACCTGCGGCCAGTCATGGTCGCCGGTCAGCAAAATATGGGGAAAGCTTTTGTCGTCTTTCAGCAAGATATTGTAGCGCGGCCCCAACGTCTTGATCAGGGTGCTTTCCAGCAGCAGCGCCTCCACCTCGGTGTGGGTGGTGATCACCTCCATCGACGCGGTTTCGGCGATCATCCGCTGGATACGCAGGGTTTGGCGGTCGGGCTTGGTATAGGCGACCACCCGCTTTTTCAGATTCTTCGCCTTGCCGACATACAGCACATCGCCCTTGAGATTGAGCATGCGATACACCCCCGGCGACGCCGGCAAGGTGGCAAGAACCTGCTCGATCACCGTCACCCCCACGGCCAACGGGCGGTCAACGGCGTCACTTTTATCCATGTGCGTATCGGAGGCGGTCATAATCCCATGATCAGTTTTTTGCGGTGAAGGAAAGAAAGTCAGGGAATCCGGGCCATTAGCGGGATATCCACGCTTTCTGTGGATAAGTCTGTTGGCAAATTGTGGGAGGCATGTTCCACCCCTTGGGACTCCTTGGACTCCTCCGTATTGCCCAAATTCTATGCAGAAATGTGACTTTGTTTGTTTTCAATGGCTTAGCGGCTGTCAAGAGTAAACGGTTTGTAAAAAAATACCTTTTCTCCTGGACTCTGCCGCTGGGATCGGGCAAATACCCCCTCCCCGCCGGGCTGTGTAAAACTTAACGCCCGAAATGGGTTTTCCCTGTCCGGCCAAGCCATTAGCCCCCTATCCTTTAGATTGTAGGTGCGCTGCGTCATTTATTCTTCGGCGACAAGATTGGCGGCAGCCGGCGCCCATTGCAAATGCTGCCCGCCATCCAGTGCAATCATCTGACCGGTAAACGACCGACACCCCAGGGCAAAGCGCAACGCCACCGCCACTTCATCGGGCGAGGTTCCGCGCCCAAGGGGGGTGCTCGCACATTGGGCATCGAATTGGGCTTGGCTTTGGCGGACCGACGGCAATGCCGGACCGGGTCCGATTCCCACCACCCGAATGTGAGGGGCCAAGGCTAACGCCAACGTCTGCGTCAACGTCCACAGACCGGCCTTGGACAGGGTATAGGTGGTGAAATGCGGGGTCAGGTTCCACACCCGCTGATCGATCAGATTGACGATCACCGCCTCGGCCCCGGCAGGCAGACGAGCCGCCAAAGCCTGAGACAGCACGAAGGGGGCGCGCAAATTGACCTCCATATGGAAGTCCCAGCTTTCGCGGCTGGCGGTGTCCACTTCGTCGCGTTCAAAGGTCGAGGCATTGTTAATCAGCACGCCGACCGGCCCCAAGGCGGCCTCGGCCGCCGGCAACAGGGCCTGAACCTCGGCCTCGATCGCCAGATCAGCGGCCACCAGGGCCGCGCGCCCCCCGTGCGCGGTAATCTGGTCGGCCAGGCTTTGCGCCTCGGCCCCTGAGCGGGAATGATGGATGGCCACGGCAAAGCCGGCGCGGGACAATTCCAACGCCATGGCCCGCCCCAGGCGGCGAGCGCCCCCGGTCACCAAGGCGGTGCGGGGGATAGAAGATGCGATCTCGGTCATGGCCGCCAGCATGGCGAAGCCTGACCGGTGGCGCAAATAATATTGCGCCACCTTTCGTCAGGCGTCCGGCTCCGCCGGAACGGCGCAAATATTATTGCGCCACCTTTCGTCAGGCGTCCGGCTCCGCCGGAACGGCGCAAATATTATTGCGCCACCTTTCATCAGCCGTCCGGCTCCGCCGGAAAGGCGCAAATAATATTGCGCCACCTTTTGTCAGACGTCCGGCTCCGCCGGAACGGCGCAAATAATATTGCGCCGCCTTTCGTCAGGCGTCCGGCTCTGCCGGAACGGCGCACATATTATTGCGCCACCGCCTTCTTTGGCACCACCACCATCGGCCGACGGACCGGCACCACTTGCACCTTGGGCTTGGCCAAGGCTTCCGCCGGCACCTGCCCCAAGGCCTGCATGAACGCCCCGGCATGGGCCGGACGCACCGCCGGGTCCGGGTCGGTCGCCTGGGCCACCAAGGCGACCAAGGCCGCCGCATGCTTCGCCGGCAGTTCCACCGCCCCGGCGGCCGGATCGGGCAACGTCCCGGTCAGCAGCCGATAGGTCAGCACCCCCAAGGAATAGACATCGGCGCGGGCATCAACCGCCGTCGCGTTTTCCCGCTGTTCGGGGGCGCAATATTCGGTCCCGCCCAGCCAATGATCGGGCAGGGGCGGATTGCGTTCCGCTAATTTGACCATGCTGAAATCAGCCAACTTGATCTGACCGTTCTCACGCGCGGTCAACAACAGATTGCTGGGCTTGACCGCCCGATGGACCATTCCGCGGCGATGCAGGGCCATCAGCCCCGAGGAAAGCTGCTTCAACAAGCTCAGCGCCCGCGCCAACGGCAGCCGCCGGGCCTTGTCATCGCCTTCGACAATGCCATCCTTGCCGATTTCGAACGGAAGATGCGCCGCCATATAAGGCATGACAAAGAAAGGCCGGCCATCACTGCCGGTTTCCATGGTCTTGACGCCGATCAGGTGTGGATGGTCGAACGCAGCCAATGCCCGCGCCTCGGCCTGAAACCGCGCCAGCCATTGCGGTGCGCTCAACGGATCATCGTCACCGCCCTTGGGCGCGAAAACCTTCAGCGCCACCGGCACCTGCAAATCCGGATCGCGGCAAAATACGATCTTGGCATAGCCGGTCGTCAACGCGCTTTTGTGGACGACATATTTGCCAATGCGTTCCATTTTTCCCCACTTTCTGTCCCGCCAGCCCGATCCAGACTGACCCCTTGCTTTTCCCATGTCCAGTCCGCAAACAAACAAAGGACCTGCCTTGCCGAAGCAAGGCAGGTCCTTTGCCTGAACTAAACGCCCGTAATTACCACTTGATCTGTTCGATGTTGTCGAAATCCACCACCGTCTCGCCATTGGCGGTGTTGAGATGGACTTCGCCATCGACATTGCGGCCGATATCCAACGTGCCGTGATTTTCGCCATCCACCTGAATGGTCCAGCTATCGCCGCCCTCGGTGGTGATGACGAAGGTCTGGCCAACGGCATCCGACAGATCCAAGGTGTCGGTCCAGCTACTACCGGTACCGCCATCAACAGTGTCATGGCCGGAATTGAAGTCGAACAAGAAGGTGTCGGAGCCATCGCCGCCGAACATCTTGTCATCCCCCGCCCCGCCAACCAGGGTGTCGTTGCCCGAACCACCGTACATGGTGTCGTTGCCCGTGCCGCCATCCAGGTAATCGGCGCCGGCGTTGCCGCTCATGTAATCGTTGCCGGAACCACCCATCAGATAATCGTCGCCGTTATTGGCGAACACGGTGTCGTTGCCCGAACCGCCATCCAGAGTGAACGAGTTGTAAGCACCGCCATCGCTGTAATTCATGTCGATGACGTCGTTGCCGGCACCGGCATTGATGCGCTCGACACTGCTGACATTGCTGATATGGATGAAATCGTTGCCATCGGTCATCTGCAAGGTGTCGTTGCCGTCACCGCCGATGAAGGTATCCGAAGTCGAGTTCAACCCTTCGATATTGATGACAGCCCCGGTCCCGCCCGAGCCGTTGGCCCCTCCCTGATCGGCCGCCGTGGTGTAGTGGTCGCCGCCCATATAGAAGCTGGTGCCGTCGGCCGAGAACATGAAGGTGTCGTTGCCGGCCCCACCCGACAAGGTGTCGGTCCCCGCGCCGCCGGACAAGATGTCGTTGCCATCCTCGCCGAACAGCTTGTCGTTGCCCGAACCGCCGAGAATATAGTCGTTGCCGCCGCCGCCATAGACGGTGTCGCTGCCCGAACCGGCATCGATGTAATCGTTGCCGTCGCTGGACAAGGTCGGCACCGCCAAGCTGGCACTGGAGCTGACGCTGGCCGATTGGCTGCCCAGATGGCTGGTGGCGGTCACTTCCAGATCAATGGTGGTGCCCGACAGGCTGCCCGGGATCTTCAGCTGCAAGGTATCCAACTGATCGGTGGTCAGGTTGTAGACCCCATTCACCGCACTGATTTCGACGCCATCGACCAACAAGGTGACGCCCGCCGGCAGATCACTGACCTGGAAGGTCAGGGTCTCGCCCGCCGCCGGAGCGCCGTAATCGATGTCCAGTTCGGCGTAGACATAGGTGTCATGGCCACCCGAAGCGGCGCCGGCAAGGTTGTCGCCATAAATGACGTCATTGCCGCCCAGACCGTACAAGGTGTCGTGCCCGGTGCCACCTTGCAAGGTGTTGCTGTTGTCGGTGCCGGTGACCACGTCGCTTTCGAACGTGCCCGAACCATAGATCCCGGTTTGGACGTTGAAATTGGCGTCGTCGAAATCCTTATCGCCGCCGACGGTGATGTCTTCCCAATTCTGGTTGCCGATCAAATCGGTGTTATCGACGGCCGCCACCGTGTCGCCGGGGTTCAGTTCGGCGTTGTCGAACACCACGTTGGCGCCGCTGGTGCCGACCAGGGCATTGCCCTGAGAATCGATCACCTGCCAATTGCCGTGGCTATCTTGCCGGAAGCTCACCGATTCGCCGTCGGTGATCTTGCCCGAATTCAGGCCGTCACCATCGGGAATAAGGAAGAAACCGACCCGTTCCGGATTGACGCCGTTGACCGTGAAGCTGCTGCCGACGGTGTCCTTGACGTCGCCCCAGATGATCTGGCCGCTGCTGGGATTGCCGTTGTCGTCCAAGATGTAATAGCCGTAGGACGAGTGATACGACGCTTCCTCGTTGCCCATGTTGGTCACGGTCAGCGCATTGCCGGACAATTCGGTGGAAACTTCCATGGTCGGCGCCGTCACTTCGGCATCCGAGGTGACGTCAATGGTCACCGTGGCCACCGACGTTCCGCCCTGACCATCGCTGACGGTGTATTCAAAGGTCGCCTCGCCCTCGAAACCGGCTTCGGGGGTGAAGGTGATGGTGCCATCGGCATTCAGCGTCACCGCCCCATGGGCCGCATTGCCGACACCGACGATGGACAAGGTGCCGCCATCGGGATCGCTGTCATTGGCCAGCAGGTCCGATGCCTTGAGCGTCAAGGCGGCGTCATCGCTGGTGGCGATGGCTTCGTCGTTGACAATGTCCTGACTGACGCTGTTCTCGCCGATCACGGTGGTGACGGTGGTGTCGCCGCCATTGGCCTCGGTGGTGGTGATGCTGGTGCTCACCGCCGACAGATCCGGGGCGCTGCCGGTCGAAGACACCGTCAGGGTGGCGCTGCCCGCGCTGACATCCACCGTATAGGACCCATCGGCATTGGCGGTCAGCACATGACCATCCAAGCTGACGGTGGCGCCGGCGGGAATGCCGGTCACCGTCGCCGCCGACAACGTCTCGCTGCCATCGGTGTCGTTCAAGGCGGCGCTAATCGTAACGGGCGTCGAATAGGTGGTGGTGGTCACCGTCGTCGTCGTCGTGCCGGTATTGAAGTACGAATCGGCCGAACCGTCGGTGATCTTGATGCCGCTGCTGTTGATGATCGTGCCGTCCGAGAACTTGACGTACTCGAAGTTGCTGACATGGTTCTGAATTTGGTTGGTGTTGTTGGCCCACTGATTATAGCTGATGCCCGACAGATACAGAGCGTCGGTGCCGCTGCCGCCATCCAGCGAACCGTCCATGGTCGAGCCCTTGACCTCGACAAAGTCGTTGCCGCTGCCTGCGTCGATCTTGGCGCCGCCATTGAGGCCACCACCCAGGTGGATTTCATCGTTGCCGGAACCGCCGACAATCGACCCCCCCATGTTGCCGGTCCCGGTGACGTCGATATAATCGTTTCCAGCGCCGCCATCCAGGGTGACGCCGCCATTGACGATGCCGGTAACCCGCAATTGATCGTCGCCGCCCACGCTTGAGGTGGATGTCGTATCCAGATAGACGCTGGCATCGGCATTTCCATTCACGTAGACGCTGTCATTGCCGGCCCCGGCAATGACGCTCGCGCCCCCGTTCAGCGTCCCATTGACCCACAATTGATCGTTGCCATCGCCCAGGTCGATCTTGGCGCCGGCCGCACCGCCCACATAGACGCTGTCGTCACCGCTGCCGGCCATGATGCTGGCGCCGCCGTTATTGGCGCCGTTGATATCCAAGACATCGTTGCCGTCGCCCAGATTGATCGCGGCATTGATGGCGGAACCGATCTTGACCGTGTCATCACCGCTGCCGGCATCAATGACCGCCCCGCCATTGTTGGTGCCGCCGATCTGCAACGCGTCATTACCGCTGCCCAGGCTCAGCGAAGCATTGATCGAGCCGCCGATCTTGACGGTGTCATTGCCGTCACCGGCATCAATGGTGTCCCCGCCATTGGTGCTGCCGCCCACCACCAAGGTGTCGTTGCCGCCGTACAGGTTGGTCGATTTGTCGATGTTACCGGTGACCTTGACCGAGTCGGTCGCATAGCTCCCCAGGGATCCCGAGGAATAGTCGCCGTTGATGGTGGTCGTGGTGGTCGGGTTGAGATCAGCCAGCCGGTCGACGCTGAAATCGTGGGTGGTGGTCGTCGTCGTCGATGTCGTCACCGACGTCGACGTGGTCGTTCCGAAATCCACGGCCAGATCAGCGCTTTGCGCCGTCACATCATACCGCGAGTCGTCAACGGCGATCGGCCCCTGATTATCGGACACATCGGCCAGATCCAAGGTGGCGCTGCCGCTGGTGCTGCCGCCCTGACCATCGCTGATGGTGTAGGTGAAGTTCACCTCGCCATAGTAATCGGTGGTCGGGGTAAAGGTGATGGTGCCATCGCCATTATCGACGATGGTGCCGTGATCGGCGCTTATCGAAGCCAGCGACAAGGTATCGCCGTCCACGTCCGACGCATTGGCCAGCAAATCCGCCTTGCTGATGATCACCGACTGATCTTCCAAACCATTGCCCAGATCAATGGCGCCGGAATTGGTCGGGCCGTCGTTGACCGCGGCCAGATTCAGGGTCGCGCTGCCGCTGGCGGTGCCGCCATTGCCATCGCTGACGGTGTAATTCAGGGTCACCGCGCCATTGTAATTGGCCTCGGGGGTGAAGGTGACGGTGCCGTCGCCGTTATCGACGATGGTGCCGTGATCGGCACTGATCGCCGTCGCCGACAAGGTGTCGCCGTCCACGTCCGAGGCATTGGCCAGCAAATCCGCCTTGCTGATGATCACCGCATGATCTTCGGTGCCGGCGGCCAGCGGGGTGGTCATGCTGACCACCGGGGCGTCATTGGTCGGATCGACGGTGATGGTCAGGTCTTGGGTATAGGTATTGCCCTCGCCATCGGTCAACTGCACCTGGAAGGTGTCGGTGCCGTTCCAATTGGCGTCCTCGGCGGTAAAGCTGAAGCTGCCGTCGGCATTGACCGTCAACGCGCCATGATGATCACCACCGGCAATCACCGCAAACGAGACGATGCCGCCATCGGCATCGCTGGCAACGATCTGACCTTCGACCACGGTCGCCGTATCGGTGATGCTTTCCGCCCCTTCACCGCCAATGATGGTGATGCTGGCTTCATTGTCCACGTCCGCCACCGACACGGTGAACGGCTCGGTGGTGGCGGTGGCGCCGCTTTCGTCGGTGGCGGTCACCTGGATCTGGAATGCGCCGACGTCGGAATTGTCCGGCGTGCCGGTCAACTGGCCGGTGGTGGTGTCGAATTCCACCCAATCCGGAGTGGCGATGACATTGCCATCGGCATCCAGGAAGGTCAGTGAATAGGTCAGGCTGTCGCCCATGGCGCTGTCGGCATCGGTGAAGAATTGCGACACGTCCAAGGTAAAGGCCTGGTCTTCGGTGGCGGCCTGATCGACCACCGCCGCCTCAACCACGTCGGGCGGACTGTTCAGATCGACGGCGACGCCATCGACTTTGACGGTCAGCGCCTCGAAATTGCTGACCTTCAAGCCATCCAGGCTGTCGAAGGTGAAGCTTTTGCCGGCATTGGCCGGATTGGCCATGAAGTCCTTGAAGTCCAGCAATTCGGACCGCAATTCGGCCGTATACTGACTGCCGTCCAGATCGACGCGCAAGGTGTCGGTATCGGCGCCGCCGTCATAGACGTCACCCGCGGTTTCGCCGGCCACGGCAATCACCGTGTCATTGCCGGTCCCGCCCGAGACCACGTCGCTGCCGGCGCCACCATTCAAGGTGTCATCGCCGACGCCGCCGATCAGGACGTCATTGCCGCCGCTGGTCCAGATAATATCGTTGCCATAGCTGCCGTCGACGGTGACATCGCCGTACTGGAAGCGATCGCTGGTCAGATCGACCACGTCGTCGCCCAGACCGGCATTGATGGATTCAACCCCCGACAACACCGGGCCGCCTTCGCCACGATCCAGGAAGATGGCGTCGCTGCCACTGGTCCCCTGCAACGTGTCGATACCGTCACCACCGATGATGGTGTCGGTCAGCTTGCCCATGCCGGCAACGCTGACACGATCGTCGGTGCCGTCGGTGCTGACGTCGCCCACGTCACGGGCCTGCGTGCCCGCGCCCCAGGTCCCATCATAGGCGCCCGAGCTGGTGCCCATCCTGAACACGTCGTTGCCGGCGCCGCCGTCCAACACGTCGCTGCCGGCGCCACCGCCCAGGGTGTCGTTCCCTTCGCCGCCGAGAATGGTGTCGTTGCCGTCATCGCCGAACAGGGCGTCGTTGCCGGCGCCGCCGTCGATGGTCACATCGCCCAAGGTGACGGCGGAGCTGGTCAGATCGACCACGTCGTTGCCGGCGCCGGTGCTGATGACCTCGATGCCGTCGACCAGCACCTTGCCGGCGCCGGTGGACAGAACCACGTCGTTGCCATCGGTCCCGACGATGGTATCGGTGCCTTCACCGCCGATGAAGGCGTCGGAGTTCATGTTCTTGCCGGACAGGCCCGCCCCATTGCCGCCCGACTGATAGCCACTGCCATAAACGCCATCGGCGCCGCCGGACAATTGGAAGGTGTCGTTGCCGGCGCCGCCGACCAGGGTATCGGCACCGGCATTGCCGGCCAGGGTGTCGTCACCGCCACCGCCGTAAATGGTGTCGTTGCCGTCGCCACCCGACAAGGTGTCGTTGCCATCGACCACGCCACCGGTAAACGAGACGTGCAGGCTGTCGGAATCCAAGGTGACATCGTTGCCATCGCGGGTCTGGGCGGTAATACCCAGATCGAAGCCGTCGGCATCAACCTGAGTGACGGTCAGGGTCAGACCGTCCAGATCATCGGCCGACAGCGTCCAGGTGCCATCACCGTTATCGGTGCCGGCCGACAGGCTGGCCCCCTCGGGCACGCCCGAGATCGTGATGGCGGAAATGGATTCCGAGCCGTCCAGCTTGGTAACGTCCACATCCAAGGCCACGCTGTACGAGCCCGCGGCATCGCCAGCGGCGTCGCCATAGATAACGTCGGCCCCGGCACCGCCAGAGACGATATCGTCGCCACCGCCACCCACCAGGGTTTCAGCCGCGTCGGTCCCCGTGATCACGTCATTGGTGGAATTGCCCAGATCGATCACCGCATCGGCCGCGTCGATGGTCACGCCATCGGCTTGGGCTTCCACGGTCACCGTCACCTGTTGTTCGGTGACGCCGCCATTGGCATCGGTGCTGCGCACGGTGAAGCTGTCGCTGCCGCTCCAGTTGTTGTCGGCGGCGGTGAAGGTATAAGTGCCATCGGCATTCAGGACGACCGAACCATGCTCGCCCTGGCCAACCACTTCCAAGCTCACCGCGCCGTCAGCATCGGTGGCGGAAATGGAACCGGTGACCACGGTCGCCGCGTCGCTGGTGCTTTCCAGGCCGTTCCCACCGGTCGCGGTGATGACCGCTTCGTCCTCAACCGCCGTCACGTCCAGGCTGGCGGTGGCCGAGGTGGCGACGCCGTCATCGGTGACCACGTCATAGCTGACGTC